>CAKNKX010000009.1 GCA_930987745.1 uncultured Clostridium sp. | reverse complement strand
ATATATTACATAGTTATTTGGTTGTACTAACACTGGCTCTTTTGTATGGTTATATGTTGCTGTTGTTATTATATTTCCATTTTCATCAGTAGTATTTAATAGAGATGTATCAACAACTGGTTCTCTTGTATATGAACCATCTGAATTTCTTAGATATTCATCATCATTTACAGTTTCGTCATCACTTACTGCTACTATGAATTTTCTTAAAGCTAAGTCAAAATCTTGTACTATTACCTTCTCAAAATCGTCGTCATCTTCTTGTCCTGGTATATATTCTCCTGTTTCGTCGTCTTTATATTCAGGTAATTCTTCATCATTTGGCACTTCTACATTATCTGGAGTCGAATCCCTATCTTCATCACTATCTTCTGTGATTTCAGCTAAGTTTGTTAATTTTACATCTGATTCTGCATTATCTTTTACTCTACATGCTATTTGTACCTCTTTATAGTCTAGTGTTTGTCCATCAAATGCTTGTATTTCATTTTGTCTATCTCCTGTTTCTTTTGCACTTGATAGATAATCTGTTGTAACTATTCTTCCATCTTCTGATACTTGCCATTCATATTGAATATTAATTTCATGCTCTGGTAAAAATTCCAACCCTTCTGGTAGATAGTCTGTTACTTCTTCAGCATATCCTGAAATATCTCCTTCATTATATACTCTAATTGTATAGATTATCACACTATTTCTTTTTACCAATACTGGATCCTTTGTATGGTTGTAAATAGCGGTAGTTTCACTTTCTAATCCTGATAAATCTACACTTGGTACTCTGTTATATGTTGTTCCATCTACTTCACTTATGAATTTTCTTAGAGCCAAATCGAATTCTTTATCCTCTTCTACATATATTTTTTCAAAGTCATCATCATCCTCTTGTCCTGGTACATAATCTTGATTCATTTCGTCGTTTTTGTAATCTGGTAAATTTTCATCATTTGGTATTTCTACATTATTTTGCTCAGAATCTCTATCTTCTACTGGTTGTTTATCTTTATCTTGATATTCTGTAATATCTGCAATATTGGTTATATCTTCATTTGCATTTGCACTATCTGATACTCTACACATGATTGGCACTTGTACATAAGATAATGTGTTATTACCACTTTCATCTATTTCTGGTTTTTCAATTACACTATTTTCTAAATATCTTGTTGTAACAGTTCTTCCATCTTCTGATACTTCCCATCCATATTGTCTGTTAAATTCTCCATCTACAAATGTTAAATATGGTGGTAAGTAATCTTTTATTTCTGATGCATAACCATCTTGTTCTCCTTCATTATATACTCTTAACATATATACAACAATATCATTTTTCTTTACCAACACCGGTTCTTTGGTATGATTGTATATTGCTGTTGTAATCATATTTCCATCTTCATCTTGAGTATTTAAATTAGATGCGTCCACTACTGGTTCTCTTTCATAAGCTGAACTATCTTCATTCATTAAGATATCGCTTTCTTCGATTGTCTCATCTTCGCTAACAGCTATAATGAATTTTCTTAATGATAAGTCAAATGCCTCTTCTACAAGATGTGTATTAATAATTCTAAAGCTTTTTGGCTCTACTGTAGCTATTGTAGCTCTTACCATATCTTTTGTTGCATAGGTTTGTGTTGAAGTTTTTGGTTCTTCTACATTTTCTAGATTTTGTGTGTTATTTGTATTATTTGCTGTTTCTGTATTTTCTGTAATTTCTGTTGTGTAACCTTCTATTTGTGTAATTTCTCTTACAGTATAGTCTATCTCTTCTCCATTTTCTTTGATTGGTAGGTCATTAAATGTTCCTGTCCAATGATTTTCTTCACTTAATGTAATAATATTTCCTGTTGGTTCTCCGTTTTTTAATAACTCAACTTCAATACTATCTGGTCTTAATCCATCTTGGTCATTTTGGTCATCCCATACTTTATTAACATTAACACTGGTTACACCTGGTGTATGAGTATTGGTAATCGTAAAGTTATTTTCACTATTTTGTGTAATATTTACTGAATAACCACTAATAGTTATTTCTTTTACTGAATAAGTAATTTTTTCTCCATTCTCATAGACTGGTAAATTGTCAAATGTTCCTTTCCATTGATTATCATCTGATAAAGTAATGATTTTGTCCTCTAGTTCTGTTTTTTGTCCACCTACTTCTTTTACCAATTGTACTTGTATTTCGTCTGGTCTTACACCATCTTGATTGTTATTATCATTCCATACTTTGTTAACATTTACACTGGTTTGTTCTGGTGTATATGAGTTTGTAATTGTATAACTATTTTCTTCTGTTCCTTCTCCACTTGATGTATATCCTTCTGGCTCACTTACTTCTTTTACTGTATATGTGATTTTTTGCCCATTTTCATATACTGGTAAATCTGTAAATGTTACTGTCCATGTATCTTCTGTTAATGTTTTTCTATTTCCTGTTGCTATTCCATTTTTATATAATTCAAATTCTACACTTGGTGGTCTTTTTCCATCTTGGTTATTATTATCTTCCCATACCTTTGTCGCTGTTATTTCTGTTGTTTCTGGTGTATAGGTATTTGTAATTGTATAGCTATTTTCTTCTGTTCCATCTCCACTTGATGTATATCCTTCTGGCTCACTTACTTCTTTTACTGTATATGTGATTTTTTGCCCATTTTCATATACTGGTAAATCTGTAAATGTAGCTGTCCATGTATCTTCTGTTAATGTCTTTCTATTTCCTGTTGCTGTTCCATTTTTATATAATTCAAATTTTACACTTGGTGGTCTTTTTCCATCTTGATTATTATTATCTTCCCATACTTTTGTTGCTGTTATTTCTGTCGTTTCTGGTGTGTAGGTATTTGTAATTGTATATCTATTTTCTTCTGTTCCATCTCCACTTGATGTATATCCTTCTGGCTCACTTACTTCTTTTACTGTATATGTGATTTTTTGCCCATTTTCATATACTGGTAAATCTGTAAATGTTACTGTCCATGTATCTTCTGTTAATGTTTTTCTATTTCCTGTTGCTATTCCATTTTTATATAATTCAAATTCTACACTTGGTGGTCTTTTTCCATCTTGATTATTATTATCTTCCCAGACTTTTGTTGCTGTTATTTCTGTTGTTTCTGGTGTATATCTATTTGTAATTGTATAGCTATTTTCTTCTGTTCCTTCTCCACTTGATGTATATCCTTCTGGCTCACTTACTTCTTTTACTGTATATGTGATTTTTTGCCCATTTTCATATACTGGTAAATCTGTAAATGTAGCTGTCCATGTATCTTCTGTTAATGTTTTTCTGTTTCCTGTTGCTGTTCCATTTTTATATAATTCAAATTCTACACTTGGTGGTCTTTTTCCATCTTGGTTATTATTATCTTCCCATACTTTTGTTGCTGTTATTTTTGTTGTTTCTGGTGTATATGAATTAGTAATTGTAAAACTTTTCCCATTTGTACTGTCTTCGCTACTTACTACTGTATTATATCCACTAATACTAGTCGTCTCTTTAACAGAATATGTAACATCTTTTCCGTCTATTTTTGTTAGCAGATTATCAAATTTTCCTGACCAGTTATTATTTTCATTTAAAGTAATCGTTTGTCCTGTCGCTACTCCATCTCTTAATAGTTCTACTGTAACTGTTTCTACTCTTTTTCCATCTTGATTTTCTTCATCATCCCATTTTTTGCTAACATCTATACTGGTCATCGCTATAACAGTTAATTTTTCAAAGTCATCATCATCTTGCTCACCTTTATAGAAATAATTTGAATCATCTAAATTACTCTGGTTTGTATCATTTCCTTTGTAATTTTCCATATTATCTTTATCTACTCCCGGAGCATTTGATGGTTCTGAATCTATATCATCTCCAATTTCATCTGTTATTATCTTTCCATCTTCTGTCTCTTCTACTGATATCCATGCAACATTTGTTAAAATCTTGTCTGCTTCATTTGTATTTACTATACATTCAAATTCTAATATTGTTGAATCTAAAGTATTTCCTTCATCATATGCAGAAAGTTTATCATCATTATCATCATTTCTTGTAAAAGTCACAATATTACTTGATTCATCATAAGTTGATGTATATCCTTCAGTAATTAACCTAGAAAATTTTAACCCACTTGGTAATTGGTCTTTTATCTCATTTACATATCCTGCTACATTTCCTTCATTATATACTTGTATTTGATAAGTTACTGTATCATTGTATTTTACTAGCACAGGGTCTTTTCTATGTTTATAAATAGCTGTTGTATCTGTTAGATTTTTTAAATTTGTTAAATCTATCTGTGGTGTTCTTGAATCTGACATATTTTGATTATTTATTTTTGTTATATATTTTCTTAATGATAAGTCAAATTGTTTTTCTCTTTCTATTACTATAATTGGTTGCTCTTGGCTACCATATGAAGATAAATACATTGTTAATTTTGTTTTATAATTTTTGTTTGCTGTGTTCGCATAATTAACTGCATTTTCTTTTGCTGTTGTTACAAGGTAATTATATAGTGTTTCTGCTTGTGCTTGTCTTGTACTTCCTAAATCTATTGAAGGTAATTCTCCTGTTGGATTATAGTTTGATAAAGAATCATATATTCCATCTTGTGAATCGGCATAATATAGCCATCCTTCTTTTCCTAATTTATCATATTTTCCATTTCCTTCTCCATAGTTTGTAAAATACCAAAAAGCTGCCTGTTGCACCGCTTTTATCTCATCTAGTGTTATAACTCCTCTTGGATTTTCTGGATCTATTCCTGCTTTTGCTAAATATGTATCAAGAGCTTCTTCAGAATCAACACCAGGTAAGTATACTAAATTTGCTAAAGCAAGTATTTCATTATAATGGTCTCCACCAACTAAATTTCTCACTACTTCATATTCGTGAGACTCTAAAACTCCTCTGTCATCATACATATCATATCCTAAGTTATACTCTACCTTTTCACCCTCATCAGTAAATCCAAAACCACCTTTTAAGCAATATGCATTTACTTCTATTGGATTGTTTGATGTACTACTATTATATTGAGATATATTCCATATTTTGGCCGCATTTGCCCCTCCTGTAACAGGATTTCCCAAAGAATATCCAAAGTTTGGCTCAGATAGCGTTCTATATTCAGTTATTCCAAAATACTTTGATGGTACTTCGTAACTATTATTAGCCTGCACTGGATTTATCCCAATAAACATATATGATAATATAATTAAAATTAATGTAAAAAGTATTTTATATCTAGTTCTCATTAAAAATCACCCTACCTTATATATAATAATTATAGCACATATAAAGTAGTTTAAATGTTGGTAATTTATGAGTATTTTGCTAAGAATTTGAAGCTACTTACGGAAGCTTTTTTTACAGGTTTTGTTACATTTTCATTACTTTTTTATTACTTAATTATAACCGAAAAAAAAGGAGAAATTATCTCCTCCTTTTTTATATTACAAATTTCTTAATTAGCACTATTCCTCCTGCTATTGTAATTAGTATTGTAAATCCTAATGTGAAATATATTCTTGCTTGACCTGTACTTATTGATAACATTACTGGCGCATCATCTATATCATCTTCTCCATCTACTCTATTGTCTGGTGTTGAATCTATATCTGGTACTCCATAGTCATTGTAGTCTTCTGAGATTTCTGCTGTATTTGTCATTACTCCCATTGTGTCTTCTCCATTTATCCATGTAAGTACTACTTCTATGTCTGCATATTCTCCTGGTTGTAATAATGTATTTTCTAATAATCTTGTTGATATTATGTTTTCTCCTTCATCTGTCCATCCTGGATTATCTTCTGCTATAAATCTTAATCCTTCTGGTACATAGTCTGTTACTTCTTCAGCATATCCTGCAACCCCACCTTCATTTGTTACTCTTATTGAATATCTAAATTTTACTGTTGTTTGATTTAGTTTATTTCTATGGATTTCTACTTTTACTATGTCTTCCGGGTCATCATAAGGTTGATGTCCTGTTTCTGTTATTGTTGTATTTCCATTTTCATCTATTACTATTGCTTGTGTTACCCATTTTCTTAAACTTAAATCAAATATTTTTACTACTACTTTTTCAAAGTCATCATCATCTTCTTGTCCTGGTATATATTCTCCTGTTTCATCATCTTTGTATCCTGGTAATTCTTCATCACTTGGTAAGTTTACATTATCTTCACTAGAGTCTCTATCTATTACTGGTTCCTTATTTTCATCTTGATATTCTGTTATATCTGCTATATTTGTTATGTTTTCATCTGGTATTGCATTTTCATTTACTCTACACATGATTGGTACTTCCATGTATGATAACACTAATTCTCCTTCTGCATTTTCTCTTGGTGCATTTATTAGTGAATTTTCTAGATATTTTGTTGTTACTGTTCTTCCATCTTCTGATACTTCCCATCCATATTCTCTATTAAATTCACTATCTACACATGTTAAGTATGGTGGTAAATGGTCTTTTATTTCTGATGCATATCCATCCATATCTCCTTCATTATATACTCTTAACATATATATTACATAGTTATTTGGTTGTACTAACACTGGCTCTTTTGTATGGTTATATATTGCTGTTGTTATCATATTTCCATTTTCATCAGTAGTATTTAATAGAGATGTATCTACTACTGGTGCTCTTGTATATGAACCATCTGAATTTCTTAAATATTCATCATCATCTACAGTTTCGTCATCACTTACTGCTACAATGAATTTTCTTAAAGCTAAGTCAAATGATTGTAATACAATATTATCATAATCTTCATCATCTTCATATTTTACCCATTCTTCTGTATCTGAATCTCTGTCGTCTACTGGCTCTCCATTTTCATTTGCATCTTCTGAAATTGCAGCTTCGTTTCTAATTATTGTTCCTGAAATATTATCAGCTACAACTTTTAATTTTACTGAGACTTCTTTATATGAAATATCTGCTTCTGTTTTTGTTCCATCATTTGTTCCAAATGCTGGGATTAGGTTGCTTCCTGGAGTTAGTTCATTTTCTCTAGATAAGTAATCTGTTGAGATTTGAACTATTCTTTCTCCTGATTCATCATATACAAAATTTCCCCATAAGTAATTTTGGTTAAATTCTATAGCTTCTTTTTCCTCGTCTGTTAGTGTAGTATCATTTGCTAAGTCTTCTCCTTCTAATTCAGACCAAATAAATTCTAATCCTTCTGGTATATCTTCTGTTATTTCTTCAGCATAACCATCAATCATACCTTCGTTATATATTCTAAATGTATATGTAACAATATCTCCTTTTTTAACTTCAACTGGGTCTTTACTTAAAGTGTAATTACCTGTTGTAATCATTTGTCCATCTTCACCTATTGTATTTAAGTCACTTACATCTACATTTTCTATTCTTTCTGGTACATTTTGGTCATTTACTGCAACTATTCTTTTTATTAATTTTAAGTCAAATGCTTCTGGAAGCATTACTAATTTTTCGAAGTCATCATCGTCTTGTTCACCCTTATAGTAGTAATTTGAATCTGTTAAATCTTCTTTATTACCATTTCCTCTATAATCAGACATATTGTCCTTATTTACATCTGGATGTGTTTCTGGTTCTGAATCTCTATCTTCTCCAATTTGATTTGTAATAGTTATATCATCATCTGCGTTATATGCTTCTGAAATCCATGCAACATTTGTTAAAACTTTTGATACCGAACTATCAGGTGTTGCTTCTACTATACATTCTATTTCAATTGTTTCTGCTTCTCCAGCTAAATTACCTTGAGTATATGCTGGTATATTTTCTAACGCATCTGTTGCATTTAATGTTAAGGTATTTGTATCTTCGTCATATGAACCTAACTCATAATTACCACTTACTACTCTAGAGAATCTTAATCCTTCTGGTAATTGGTCAATTACCTCAGTTGCTTTTCCTGATTTATCCCCTTCGTTGTATATTGTAATTCTATATGTAACAGTATCTCCTGTTGATACAATTAGTGGGTCTTTTCTATGCATATATGTTGCTGTTGTTCCTGATTGTAATGTAGATTCATCAACATTTGGCACTCTTGAATTTTCTACATCTACACCATTTATTTGTGTAATATATTTTCTTAAAGCTAAGTCAAAATTTCCATTTGGTTTTAAAACTGTTGGAACATTTACTTGTTCTTTTTCTGGTAATGCAACTGGTTGTTCTTGGTCATCTGTTGTTGAAGCCCATAATGTTACTTTTGTATTACTATAACTTACATTTACAGTAATAGAAAGATTTGAAATACTAGATACTCCAGTATTTGGTATTTGTACGTAAAAATCTTGTCCTACTAAGTCTCTTGGTGTTGTTCCCTCATCTACTGGTTGTTTATTACTATCTAATAATGTATATTCATCTATTTGTGTACTGTTATTTTCAACATCTAAAGTTACATCAAATGGAATTGTATTTCCTTCTGTTTCATTTACTCTAATTGGTCCTAAAATATAGTTTGAACCTGATTGTTCAGCTGTAATATCAGTACCACTTACTGTTGCTGGCACTCCAGTATTTGAACCATCACTATAGTTATTTGCATTTGCTTTAGCTGTATTTATTAAATGATTGTATAACAATCTTGCTTGTTCTTCTCTTATACTTCCTTCATCAACTGATGGCATATCACTATTTGGATTATAGTTTGTTAATTGGTCATATGTATCACCTGTTAATGTGTAATATAACCATGAAGTATTTCCAGTTTTATCATATTTAGTACCTTCTTCATAGTTTGTAAAGTACCACATTGCAGCTTGTTGAACAGCTTCTATATCATCAACTGTTAATGGATATTTTGCATAATTTGAATTAGCATCAGTAATTCCAGCATCAGCTAATAATTGTTCTTTTTCTGATTCTGTAGATTCTCCATGTATATACATCATATCAAACATTGCTAAAACTGCATCATATCTATTTATAGTTTGTCCATCACCTAAATCTATAGTTCCATTTATAAATGATTCTAAGATAGGAACTTCACTAGCTATTAAGTTTCTTTCAGTTTTCATGTCATAAAACACGTTATATGTTTGTCTTTTCTTTGTACTAGAGAAACCTTGCCCTGCTTTTACACAATAGAAATTAGTTTCTGTATATTCTCCTGCTGATTCACTGCTATATTGAACTATATTCCAAATTTTCGCAGCACCATTTTCTCCTCCTACAACTGGGTCACCTATTGAATACCCCATAGCTGGTTTAGGTTCTGAATTGTTTCTTAAATCAGTAATTCCTAAATAAATTGGTGTTGTTTCTTGTCTTGCGTTTACTATGTTTGTAAATCCGCTAACTGTTAAAACAACAAGCATAAGAATCACACTAAAAATAACATTTTTAAGCTTCATTTTTCTCTCTCCTTTTAAAATATTACTTCTTATATATTTTACTATTATTACAACTTTCAAGTCAATAGGTTATTTTTGCTAATTTTATACTATTTTTTAGTCGCTTTTATTCTACTTACGGAAATAGGCTTCAAGAATAGTAAAATCATATAAAACCCTACATTACAATTATATTACATTTTCGTAATAAAATCAATAATTTATGTAAAACATCTTTGATTTTTCTTTGTTCCCTAAGCCATTCTTAAATTTGAATATAAAATCATATTTTCACAAAACTTTTATATAATTATAAAGAGGTATTGATATGAAAAAAAATTTAGTTAAAATTAATATTCTATTTATTTCTTTTTGTCTAATTTTTTCATTTTTCCATATGTGTTTTGCAGACGATGACCTTCTAGATAATGAAACAATAGATGTAAGTTCTGAAATTCTCAAAACAGTTTCAGATACATCTTCTAGCCTTGATTCAGCATCTCTTAATTCTCGTGCATGTATTGTTTTAGATAGAAAATCTAATAGAATCATTTATGGAAAAAATGAAAAAAATAAAGTAAAAATGGCTTCCACAACCAAAATTATGACTGCAACTATTGTTATTGAAAATTATGATTTATCTAAAACTGTAGAAATATCTAAAAAGGCTGCAGGAACTGGAGGCTCAAGACTTGGGTTAAAACAAGGTGATAAAATTTCTGTATTAGACCTTCTTCATGGATTAATGCTCTGCTCTGGAAATGATGCTGCAGTTGCTTTAGCTGAAACTGTAGCAGGTGGTATTCCAGAGTTTAGTGATATGATGAATAATAAAGCAAAAGAACTAGGTTTAGAAAACACTCATTTTGAGTCACCTCATGGTCTTGATTCTGATAATCATTATACAACTGCATATGATTTAAGCTTACTTACAAATTATGCTTTAAATAATGAAACTTTTTTAAAGATAGTAGGAACTAAAAATTATACAGTAACAATTAATGGATACCCAAAAAACATTACAAACACAAATGAACTATTAGGAACTTTAAATGGTGTATATGGTGTTAAAACAGGATTTACAAATGGTGCAAATCGTTGTTTAGTAACTGCTTGCAAAAGAAACGATTTAGACATTATTTGTGTCGTACTTGGATGTGATACAAAAAACTTTAGAACAAAAGATAGTATAAAACTAATTGAATATACTTTCCAGAATTATGAATACTTAAATATATCAGATTTAATTGATGAAAACTTAAATAACTGGAAAGAAGAGAATTTTAATAATTTTAACATTAAAAAGGGTGTTTCTAATAATATTGAAATATACTATCAAACCCCTGATTTCTCTGTAATTCCAATAAAAAAAGCAGATAAAAATAATATAGAGGTTATTATAAACATAGATACAAATTTGACTGCTCCTGTTTATGAAAATTCTGAAATCGGTAATCTTTATATTTTGTGTAATGGTGAAGAAGTTTTTACTACTAATATTTTATCTCCAACATATATTCCTAAAAAGAATATATCGAATTACTACTTAGATTTCTTTAAAAACTATTCTAGTTTGTTAAATGGATTTAGTATATAACAAATTTATATATTTAAGTTTAAATATTAGAAAAAAAGAAGTATATGTTGCTATACTTCTTTTTTATACTATTTTACGTTTTCTTTGATGTAGTCAACTACGTCTCCTACTGTTACAACTTTTTCTGCATCAGCGTCTGGGATTTCAATATCAAATTCTTCTTCTAATGCCATTACTAATTCAACTATATCTAATGAATCAGCTCCTAAATCATCTATAAAAGATGCTTCCATAGTAACTGCTGAGTCAGCTACTCCTAGTTGCTCTACAATTATTCCTTTTACTTTTTCTAAAATCTCTTCTGAACTCATACCTCCGAGTTCACCTCCTCTCAAGTTAACAAATGATGATACATCATTTATATTATATGTTTATATATTTGTCAAGTAAATTATAAAAATATTTTTATTTTATACTGACAGGTCAATTTTTTATTCTTTAACTTCTTGTTGTTCTTTTTCTTTTTGTTTTTGAAAAGCTTCTATCATCTTATCAACCGCTTTATTTTCAACAAATTTTTCTGCTTGAATAATTGTATATTCAAATAGTAATTCATCACTACTTCCATGTGCTTTTACAACTGGTTTTTTTACTCCTAAAAATAAAGCTCCACCATATGATTTATAGTCCATTGTTTTAGAAAATCTTTTTATAGCTGGCAATGCTGGTAATGCTGCTAGTTTTGTTAAAAATCCTTTTGTCAAACTTTCTGTCAAACTTCTTTTAACAAATTTTCCTAAACCTTCTGTTGTTTTTAAAAATACATTTCCAGTAAATCCATCTGTTACTATTGCATCTATCTTGCCTGAAAAAGCATCTCTTCCCTCTACATTTCCAACAAAGTTGATATCTAATTCTTCTGATTTTTCTTTTAATAGTTTGTAACTTTCTTTTACTAAGTCATTTCCTTTTGTTTCTTCTGTTCCTATATTTAATAACCCTATTGCAGGTCTTTCTATACCATAAGTATTTTTTAAATATATACTAGACATTTGAGCAAATTGTAATAAATTAATAGGCTTACAATTTGTATTAGAACCTGCATCTATTAACAATAACCTACTTTTATATGCAGGAAGTATTCCTGCTAGTGCTGGTCTATCTATCCCTTTGATTCTTCCTACTATTAAGGTTGCTCCTGTAAGCAATGCTCCTGAATTTCCAGCTGATATAAATACGTCTCCTTCATCTTCTTTAAGCATTCTAAATCCCACTACCATAGAAGAATCTTTTTTATGTTTTATTGCAAGTGTTGGCGTATCTTCCATTTCTATTGTTTCTGTTGCATTTTTTATTTTTAATCTATCTGAAATCTCTTCTACTTCTTTTCCATAAAATTCTTTTATTTTACTTCTAATTACTTCTTCTTTTCCTACTAATACCACTTCTGCTTTTACTTTATTTATCGCGTTTACTGCACCTTTAATATTGGCATCTGGCGCGTTATCTCCACCCATTGCATCTAATATAATTTTCACTTTTTATTCCTCCAATTTTTGTTGTCTTATATATTTTATTTTTAACACATTTATTTTATTATTCTTTATCAAAAAAAGCAAGCATTTTTAGAATTTTCTATTTTTCTAATGGGTATTTTTAAACTTTTTAGTAATAATATATTAAATTAAACTATATGTTTTTCATTTTTAATTAATAATAACTTTATATAAATTATTATATATGAATGGAAGTTTTTTCCTTTTGATAAAATAAAACTTTGATTTTGCATAAAAAATACAAATATTTCCAGATTGATAGTATAATAAAGTTCAATTCATTTAGAAAAGGAGGATTTTCATGAGCAGTAAAGAATTGAACTCGACTATTCAGAAGCATATCGGCAATGGCTACAAAGTCATTGTGAAACCCTCTGAAACAACAGATGAAATAACAATTGGCATAAATTCAGTTGTTATTTCAGTAAAACATTCCTATGAATCGCTCTTAGGTATGTTCCGACAGCTTTCTGGCTGCCTAATTTACCCAAATGAAGGTAACAAAGAGATCCTCGTCCTTCGTAGTTATTTATAATAGCTACGAACCAAAAAATAATCTGAAGCTATTTCAGATTATTTTTTATATCTAATATAAATTTTATTCAAGTATTAATATCCAAATAATTCCAAAACTTGTATAAAATTTTACTTTTTGATTAAACTCTGCTATAATATTAGCAACTGGCTAAGTGCCATGCAGGAGGTATGTATATATGATAAGATCTAGTGAAACTATTGAGCTGCGGTCTCTCTATCGCATCATTATCAAGATTTCACCAGCCGACAGAATTATAACAACAAGAGAAGGTTTAATTACCAGAGTATTCATCCCCGTAAAGAACTCTAAAGAGTTGTACAGGACGATGGGTGACATACTTTTAGCCTTATTAGGAAGAAAACACGATTATTCTATCTCATCTGGAAAAGATTATGTAATCTTTTCCAGAATCTAGAGCAGGCAATACCTGCTCTTTCTTTTTATTAACTTTTTCATCGTATAATATTAATAGACCCAGCTATAGAAAAACATAGCTGGGTTACTTGTTGGTAACATTTCTTAAATTTAATTTTCAAAAAATCGGGATTTTTAGGTACGTCCCTAAACTCCCGATTTTAAATTATCCTAATATTTCAGAAACAACTCCTGAACCAACTGTTCTACCACCTTCACGGATAGCGAATCTTAGTCCTTTTTCAATAGCAATTGGTGTAATTAATTCAATTGTCATTGATACGTTGTCTCCTGGCATTACCATTTCTGTACCTTGTGGTAATTCGATAACACCTGTAACGTCTGTTGTTCTGAAGTAGAATTGTGGTCTGTATCCATTGAAGAATGGTGTATGTCTTCCACCTTCTTCTTTAGTTAATACATATACTTCAGCTGTAAATTTTGTATGTGGATTGATTGTTCCTGGTTTACATAGAACTTGTCCTCTTTCGATATCTTTTCTATCAATACCTCTTAATAGAACACCAATGTTGTCTCCAGCTTCTGCTTGGTCTAATAGTTTTCTGAACATTTCTACACCTGTAACAACAGTTTTTCTTCTTTCTGTAGAAAGACCGATAATTTCAACTTCGTCTTGAAGTTTAACTTCTCCTCTTTCAACTCTACCAGTTGCAACTGTTCCACGTCCAGTAATTGTAAATACGTCTTCAACTGGCATTAAGAATGGTTGGTCGATTGGTCTTTCTGGTGTTGGAATATATTCATCTATTGCATCCATTAATTCTTTCATAGGTGCATATACTGGATCGTTAGGATCTGTTGATGTAGATTCTAGAACTTTTAAAGAAGATCCTTTTACGATTGGAATTTCATCTCCTGGGAATCCATATTCTGTTAATAAGTCTCTAACTTCCATTTCAACTAATTCTAATAATTCTGGGTCGTCTACCATATCACATTTATTTAAGTAAACAACGATATATTTAACACCAACTTGTCTAGCTAATAGAATGTGTTCTCTTGTTTGAGGCATTGGACCATCAGCTGCTGAAACAACTAATACTGCACCATCCATTTGAGCAGCACCAGTAATCATGTTTTTAACGTAGTCAGCATGTCCTGGGCAGTCAACGTGTGCATAGTGTCTTTTATCTGTTTCATATTCTACGTGTGCTGTGTTGATTGTGATTCCTCTTGCTTTTTCTTCTGGAGCACCGTCGATTTGATCATATGCTTCATATTTAGCTTTTCCTAATAATGATAAGTATTTAGTAATAGCTGCTGTTGTTGTTGTTTTTCCGTGGTCTACGTGACCGATTGTACCAATGTTAACATGTGGTTTTGTTCTT
Organism: uncultured Clostridium sp.; assembly: GCA_930987745.1. GTDB lineage: Bacteria > Bacillota > Clostridia > TANB77 > CAG-508 > CAG-269. The sequence goes on along the minus strand of CAKNKX010000009.1, from coordinate 39,521 downwards.
TCAAATTTTTCCTTTGCCATTTTTAAAATCCTCCTTTTTTAGCTTAAGGTTTTCGCTCCTTAGCCTTTTATTATAATTTAAATTTAATAACGTAATTAATTGCATAAGCATTTTATAACATTTCTGTCAAAAATGCAAGCTTTTTTTAATCTTTCTTTGCACGAGATGCAACTATTGTTTCTAAAACTGATTTTGGAACTTCTTCATAATGAGATGGTTCCATAGAGTAAGTACCTCTACCTTGTGTTCTAGAACGAAGTTCTGTTGCATAACCAAACATTTCTGAAAGTGGTATAAATGCATGGATTTCTTGCATTCCATCATTTCCGTCCATACCTTCCATTCTTCCACGTCTAGAGTTTACATCTCCAATTACATCTCCCATGTATTCTTCAGGAACTGTAATTTCAACTTTCATAATAGGCTCTAAGATAACTGATTTAGCTTGTTTACAACCTTCTTTGAAAGCCATAGATGCTGCGATTTTGAATGCCATTTCTGATGAGTCAACTTCATGGTATGAACCATCAACTAATGTACATTTAAAGTCGATAACTGGGTATCCAGCTAAAACTCCGCTTTCTGCTGCTTCTCTCATTCCTTGTTCAATTGGTTTAATATATTCTTTAGGAACAGCTCCTCCAACGATCTTGCTTTCGAACTCTATTCCTTTACCTGGTTCTAATGGTTCCATTTCAAACCAAACATCACCATATTGTCCTTTACCACCAGATTGACGAATAAATTTACCTTGAACTTTAACTTTGTTTCTAATTGTTTCTTTGTAAGCAACTTGTGGTTTACCTACATTACATTCAACCTTAAATTCTCTTTTTAATCTATCAACAATGATATCTAGGTGTAATTCACCCATACCAGCGATGATTGTTTGTCCTGTTTCTTGATTTGTATATGTTTTGAATGTTGGGTCTTCTTCAGCAAGTTTTGATAAAGCAACTGCCATTTTTTCTTGTGCTACTTTGTCTTTTGGCTCAATAGCTATATCAATAACTGGTTCTGGGAATTCCATTGATTCTAAGATAACTGGTGCATTTACATCACATAGTGTATCACCTGTTGTAACATCTTTTAATCCAACTGCAGCTGCAATATCACCAGAATATACTTTATCAATATCTTCTCTGTGATTTGAGTGCATTTGTAGAATCCTTCCAATTCTTTCTTTTTTATCTTTATTTGAATTTAATACAGTTGAACCTGATTCTAATGTTCCTGAATATACTCTAAAGAAACATAATTTTCCAACAAATGGGTCTGTTGCAATTTTAAATGCTAATGCTGCAAATGGTTCAGTATCAGATGTTTTTCTTTCTACTTCATTACCATCTAAGTCAACACCTTTGATATGTGGAACATCAAGTGGTGATGGCATATAGTCAACTATTGCATTTAATAATTCTTGAACACCTTTGTTTTTATATGAAGAACCACATGTTACAGGAACTATTGTATTTGCTATTGTTCCTTTACGTAATCCTTTTTTGATTTCGTCCTCTGTTAATTCTTCACCTTCTAAGTATTTCATCATTAATTCTTCATCTTGGTCTGCTGCTGATTCTATCATTTTATCACGATATTCTTTAGCTATGTCTACCATGTCTTCTGGAATATCTGTTTCTTCGATTTCTTTTCCTAAATCGTCTTTATGAATATATGCTTTCATTTTTATTAAATCTACTATTCCTTTAAATTGGTCTTCTGCACCAATTGGTAATTGAACTGGAACAGGATTTGCTTTTAATCTATTTTTTAATTGGTCAACACATAGCATAAAGTTTGCTCCTGTGATGTCCATTTTATTTACATATACCATTCTTGGCACTTGGTATTTATCAGCTTGTCTCCAAACTGTTTCTGTTTGTGGTTGAACTCCACCTTTAGCAGCTAAAACTGTGACAGCACCATCAAGAACTCTTAGAGATCTTTGAACTTCTACTGTAAAGTCAACGTGTCCAGGAGTATCAATAATATTTATTCTATTATTTTTCCAAAAACATGTTGTAGCAGCAGATGTGATTGTTATACCTCTTTCTTGTTCTTGTTCCATCCAGTCCATTGTTGCTGCACCTTCATGTACTTCTCCTATTTTATGTGTTTTTCCTGTATAAAATAGAATTCTTTCTGTTGTTGTTGTTTTTCCTGCATCTATATGAGCCATTATTCCTATATTTCTAGTTCTTTCTAATGGATATGCTCTTCCTGCCATAATATAATGTCCCCCTTTCTATTTATATTACCATTTATAATGTGCGAAAGCCTTATTAGCTTCTGCCATTCTATGTGTATCTTCTTTTTTCTTGAATGCTCCACCGTTTCCGTTTACTGCATCTATTAATTCACCTGCTAGTTTTTCAGCCATTGTTTTTTCATGTCTATTTCTAGCATATGTTACTATCCATCTTAATCCTAAAGTTTGTCTTCTTTCTGGTCTGATTTCTAATGGAACTTGATATGTAGCTCCACCTACTCTTCTTGCTTTAACTTCAAGAACTGGCATAACATTTTCTAATGCTGCTTCAAAAACTTCTAATGGATTTTTTCCTTCTTTTTCTTTTATGATGTCAAATGCATCATATACTATTTTTTGTGCTACAGATTTTTTACCATCAATCATTATGTTGTTAACTAATTTTGTAACAACTTTGCTGTTATATACTGGATCTGGTAACACTTCTCTTTTTGCTATATATCCTTTTCTTGGCACTATTCTTCCCTCCTTAAATTTAATCTTTGAATACCTAAAAAAGTATTCTACAGGTACTCTGGAAAAGTTTAACTTCTCCCGTATAGTGCTATATAAATCTATTCTAAATTTAAGTACCTTAAGTTTAGTAAGAATTACAAGCACTTTATTTTTGATTTTCTCTAAATTATTTAATATTTTGATTAAAAGTGATAAGATGTGCATTTTGGATTAGTCAGGACAGGTTGAAGGCGTACGTTGGTACGTCGAAATCTGAATTGGATGACCAAAATGTGCAGATTATTGCTTTTAATCGAAATATTTTATTTTTTTGGTTTTTTAGCTCCATATTTAGAACGCGCTTGCATTCTATCTTTAACACCAGCTGTATCTAATGTTCCTCTTATGATATGGTATCTAACACCTGGAAGGTCTTTTACCCTACCACCTCTTATTAATACAACACTGTGTTCTTGTAGGTTATGTCCTATACCTGGGATATAAGATGTAACTTCATAACCATTTGAAAGTCTAACTCTGGCAACTTTTCTTAAAGCTGAGTTAGGTTTTTTAGGTGTAACTGTTTTAACAACTGTACAAACACCTCTTTTTTGTGGAGCTCTATTGTTTGTTAATCTTTTATTTTTTGAGTTCCATCCATGTTGTAAAGCTGGTGCAGTTGATTTTGTTACTCCAGTTTTTCTTCCTTTTCTTACTAATTGATTAATTGTTGGCACTTAAATTTCACCTCCTACTTTTATATTACTTAAATTTTTTGTAATACTTATGTAATATTTATATTTCAAAAAATTTAAAAATCGTTACGGAAGTGCGTAATACACGCAATCTACTATAACGACTAATATTCTATCATGTTTGGATTTATAAGTCAAGAAAAAAACAAAATTTTTTGCCATATTTCACAATCTTTCTCATCACTTTTGCTAAGAAAAAAGAGACCTTAACAACAAATTATACTATTGCTAAGTATCTCATTTTCTTTATATTTATTCTCTAATTATAAATTATATTATAGAAACAAATTCTAGATAGTAATTTATTTGTTTTTATCTATCATTTTCATCGTCTTCTATTTCTATATCTCCGTTTTCTATTTTTTCTTCTGGGTCTCCAATCCAACCTAAATCACCCTTATTAGTTTCATCTTCTCCTATATGATAAGATACTGTATATTCTGGATTTTCTTTCAAAATCTCTTCTAACATTTTTTGAGCATCTTTATCTGTAGCCGAAATATTTGCAATTAGTTTTCCATTCTCATCATATATTGCTCCACGATTTACTACTTTTTCTCCTGTTGTTTGACCACTTCTTCCTGTTAACTTTCCTGTTTCATATATTTTTTGTGCTCCATTAAATTTTATCCTATCTTTTAATTCAAGTTTTTCCTCTGTAGGATTTTTATCATCTTTATTCTCTTTATCTTTTTGGTCATCTTTGTTAGTTTCAGCAGTATCTACAGGAGTAGTAGGAGTAGGGTCATCAGTACCTCTTCCTGTGTTAGTACTTGCAACTCCTAATAATGCTGCTCCACCAATTCCTAAAGCTGCTAATATCGCTTTTGTTCTTGTACGCATTTTATTTAGTAAAACAGTTGCAATATTACTTTGTCTTTTTGCAATTGATTTTAGATTATGTTTGTCGCTAAAATACATGTCTTTATTTTTTCTTAATTTTTGTAAATCATATGTAATTTTTACACTATCATCTTTTTTGTCTTCTTTTATCGCTGCCATATATCTTTCAGCATGATTTGTTCCGTTTTCTTTATCAAATTCTGCTAATTCATAATAGATAATTGGGTCAACTTTTTTTGCTGTCTTCTTATTTATATTTTCCTCTTGCATTATATCTTCTCTTGCATTTTTTAAGTATTCTTTACTAAAATAACTCATTCCATCTTCATCATATAAATCTTTAAATGGTATTACTTTTTGATGCTCATCATCAAATATAATTGTATAAGTACCTAAATCAGCATCAACTTTTATTTCAACATCATTATTGTGAATAGGTAATGAATTTAAATCTCCTCCTTTTTTCTCTTCTGATACTGCTGGCGGATTAAAGTCTTCATCCGTTTTCTCTTCTATTACTGCTGGTGGATTAAAGTCTTCATCTGTTTTCTCGACTGATGTTGATTGAGACTTAGACTCTCCTTCATCTTTTTTTGGTCCTTCTTCTGATTTTTCTTCATTTTTTTCATTTTCAAGAGAAATTCCATATTTTGCAGCTAGTGAATCAGTTAATTTAAAGATTTCATCTTTCACTATATTTAGTTCAGCATATGCTTTATATGCTTCATTTCTTTGTTTAGCAATTTCTTTCATTTTCTTCATATGTTCTGCATGGTCTTTTGAAGCAGCTTTGTAAATTTCCTTATTATCTTTATCATATTGGTACCCTTTAACTCTTAATTTTAAGTCTTTACCTTTTTCGATACCTTTTAAATATTTCTTATGCAATAATGAAAATTTAGAGAAACTAGTACTTTTATATTTTTCTAATTTTCTTCTATTTTCAATTAAATAATTTTTAAACTCTTCTTTCTTCTGCTTTTTGGCTTCTTCTATGTTTCTTATCTTTATCTTGTTATTTTTAATCTTTGAATCAATTTGTCTATTGTTTTCACTAATAACATCTAAGTGACTTCCTTGTGCGTTAGGAGTCTTTCTTAATTTTTCTAAATTACTATTTTCAAACTCCAATTTTTCCTTTTGTGCATCATATTCCTTTATAGTAGAACTATATTTACTTTCTTTTTGATTTATTAATTGTTTTATTGCCTCAATTTTTTCCTCATAACTAAGATTATTTTCCATAATATGATTCCTCCATTATTTTCAAATTTTCACATATACATTTATATTGTACCATATTTTTACTTTTTTTTCAACTTTTTTATGTTTACTCTTTAAAATTTAATGAAATTGTAATATTTTTGCAATATTTGTTACTAATATTTAACGCTTCAAATTTACATAAATTTGACTTTTCTTTGATTTTTTTATAAAATAGTATTATAGAAAGGAGGCTACTTATGTTAGCAAGTATGCCTAAGTATAAGACGAGCGCCACTCCTCCTAGAAAGAAAGCTCGGAGGAAAACAGTAAAAAGGAGAGGAAGACGACACACTGTGGTCAACTTTATCGGTTTAGCCAGCGTCTTTGTCAGCATCCCTTTGATGCTGACACTCCTTGCACTCCCCCCATTTTTTCTTCAGCTGGGAAGCGCGATTCTGCTAGTAGGCACTATACTTTCTGCCTACTTAGCAACTAAGGTGAACCTTATTTAGGTCCACCTTTTTTCTAAACTTCTTTTAGCTAACAGTTCATATCTTTGTTTTTTATCTTTTATCTTTTTCCCCTCTAAAGGAGGTAATATCCCAAAATTTGCATTCATAGGTTGAAATTTTTCATTTTCACTAGAAATATATTTAGTCAAAGCTCCTATTACAGTCTCTTCATCAAATATAATTTTAGGAAAATCTGCATTTTTAATAGATATTTCATCTAAATTATCAGTATTCTTTCTATTATCATTAAGTCTTTTAAACTTTTCTATTGCATTTAAGCTTGCAACTAATCCTGATGATATTGATTCTACATATCCTTCTACACCTGTAATTTGTCCTGCAAAATATATATTAGGATTTTTCTTTAAACAATATGTTTCATCTAATAGTTTGCTAGAATTAATATATGTATTTCTATGCATAACTCCATATTTTACAAATTCTGCATTTTCAAGTCCTGGTATTAAACTAAATACCCTTTTTTGTTCTCCAAATTTTAAATTTGTTTGAAATCCCACCATATTATATATTGTTCCATTTGCATTATCTTGTCTTAATTGAACTATTGCATATGGTCTTTTAGCTGTTCTTGGGTCATCAAAACCAACAGGCTTTAGTGGTCCAAATCTTAAAGTATCTAATCCTCTTTTTGCCATTATCTCAATTGGCATACATCCTTCAAATATTTCTCTTTTTTCAAAATCGTGCAGAGTTACAACTTCCGCTTCTACAAGCTCTTCTACAAATTTTTCATATTCTTCTTTATTCATTGGAAGATTAATATAGCTCTGTTCTTGTTTTTCTTGATTTTCTAATCTTTTTAACCACTCTTCCACAGTTTCTTCTTTTTTCTTTTCCTCACTATATCTATCACCAAAGAATGCTATATTAAAATCTATACTGTCTTTTGCAATTATTGGTGCAGCTGCATCATAGAAATATAGTTCGTCTTGTCCGGTTATTTTACCTATATTTTCTGCTAACTTTTCTGATGTTAAAGGTCCTGTTGCAACAATTACAATACCCTCTTTTGAGATTTCTTCAATATCTTCTACTTCTTTATAAATTATTTCTATTAAAGGATTTTTACTTATTTCTTCAGTGACTTTTTTAGAAAACTCTTCCCTATCCACAGCTAAAGCTTGCCCTGCTGGTACTTTGGTTTCATCTGCAATTTTTATAAGCAAAGAATCTAACTTTCTTAATTCTTCTTTTAGCAACCCACAAGCATTTGTTAATAAATTTGATTTAAAAGAATTACTACAAACTATCTCTGCTAAGTTTTTATTTGAATGTGCTGGAGAAAATTTTATTGGCTTCATTTCATATAATTTTACTTTTATCCCATTTTTAGCGATCTGATATGCTGCTTCTGTTCCTGCCAGACCTCCACCAATTATACTTATATAATCATTCATAATTTATCAATCCTAACTATATTTTTATCTTTCAAAATCTTCTTCTTCATCTCTATACTCTTGCCATGAAGTATCTTGTGAATGGTGTCTTTCAATTTCATCTCTTTCTTCTTCTTTTTTTCTATCTAATTCTTCTAAAATTCTTTCATATTCTTCAGTGTAAAGTAAGAGTTTATTTTCATCATATTCAAAAGCTTCTGTTTTTAGTTCATCTAAAATATGTAAAATTCTATTAATCAATATTCTTCTTTTTCCCAAGTTTTCTTCTTGTTTTAGTTCACTTTCAAATTCTTCTAAACGTCTATTTAAACCTCTTTCTCTCCTTTTGTCTTCTTCATCTGCAATTCTTTCATTCCATTTTGCCATAAAATACCTCCTATTCAAATAATTTCATGATATCTTCTTTAGAAAGTTTATTAATAAATGATGTTTTTGTATCTAACATACTATTTGCTAAACTTGCTTTTTTCTCTTGCAATTCATAAATTTTCTCTTCTATTGAATTTTTTGTAATTAATTTATATACTTGCACATTGTTTTTCTGACCTATTCTATATGCTCTATCAGTAGCTTGGTTTTCTGTTGATATATTCCACCATGGGTCATAGTGAATTACCATATCAGCACCTGTTAAATTAAGTCCTGTTCCTCCTGCTTTTAAAGAAATTAAAAATACTTTAACATCTGAATCTTCATTAAATTTATCAACTAGCTCAATTCTTTCATCAACTTTTGTTGCTCCTGTCAATTTTAAATATTTTATATTTCTTTCCTTTAATTCTTTTTCTATAAACTCAAACATAGATGTATAACCAGAAAATAGCAAAATCTTATGTCCTGCTTCTGTCGCTTCTTCTAAGATTTCTACACATTGGTCTAATTTACTACTTCCTTGTTTATAATCACTAATAAATAACCCTGGATGGCAACATATTTGCCTTAATCTTGTTAGTGCAGCTAATATTTGAATATGACTTTGTTCAAATCCATTTAAATCTATTTGTTCTGATATTTCTTCTTTTGCCCTTGACAAATATGTTAAATATAGTTTCTTTTGTTCTTCATTCATCTCATTATTTAGAACTGTTACAGTTTTATCTGGTAATTCTGTTAAAACTTCTTTTTTAGTTCTTCTTAAAACAAATGGTTCAATAAGTGTTTTTAACTTTTTCATTGAATATTCATCATTTTCTTTAACTATTGGTGTTTCATACACATTTTTAAATTTTCTATAAGTAAATAGATATCCTGGCATTATGAAATCAAAGATTGACCATAGTTCTGCTAAAGAATTTTCTATTGGTGTTCCAGTTAAAGCAAATCTTGTATCTGCATTTATTTTCTTTATACATTTTGCGTTTTGTGTATTACTATTTTTTAAGTATTGTGCTTCATCTGCAATTATAAATCTAAAATTATATCCTTTTTCTTCATATAATTCTATATCTCTTTTTAATAAATCATAAGAAGTTATTACTAAATCATAATTTTCTATATCTTTGATTCTACTTTTCCTTTCTTGAAGGCTTCCTCTTATTACTAAAGTCTTTAGATTACTTGCAAATTTATTTGCTTCATTTTGCCAATTTAATGTAAGTGAGCTTGGTGACACTACTAAACTCACTCTCTTGTTTTCTTTTACATTTTCTACATAGTCTAAAACAACTGATAATATTTGAATTGTCTTTCCGAAGTCCCATATCATCTGCTAAAATTCCACCAAAATGATAGTAATCTAATGTTTTTAGCCATTTAAAACCTGTTTTTTGATAATATCTTAAAGTTTTATCAAGTTTCTCTGGTAATTTTATATCTCCTTCTAATTGTTCTTTGTTTAAGTCTGAAACTATTTTTTTATATTCGTCATTTTTTATAATTTCTGTTCCTTTTATTCCTTTAAGTAATCTATCTAAATACAAAGTTCTACTTACTGGAAGTTTAATTTCTCCTTCTTCTAAATCTTTAAAATCCACTCCCATACCAGTAGCTAATTTATCTAAAAATTCTATTTCTTTATTATCTTCTAAATTTATAAAACTACCATCTTTCAGTCTATGATATTTCTTTTTTAATGAATATTTATCAAGTATATCTTTTAATTCATTAGAGTCTATATCTATTTTACTTAAGTCAATTGATAATAAATCATTTTCAACTTTAACTCCTAGTCCTGCCATTTTAGGCATTCTTATTTGTTTTGTCTTAAAATTATCTGTTACCATTACATCAAATTTTTGCATATATATATTTATATCTTCAGTTAAAAATTCATATATTTTATCATCATTAGGTAAAATAAATCTTAAATTTTTAACATCTAACATAAATCCACTTTGTCTAAAAAGATTTAATGATTTTGTCTCTTTAATCATATTTCTTGGAAAATCGGTTTTTTGTTTTTCATCTAACGGATTTATCTTGTTTTCTCCATATATAAATTCTACATCTGCAATTAGATAATTGTTTTTATCAAAGTCCAGATACACTTTTACTTCTAATGGCTTTGGTTTATATTTTTCTATTTCTTCTTCTGATATATTTTCTAGTTTTATTCCATTTTTAACTTTTGGCATAATTATTGAAAAGAATTCTGGTATTTCTTTTACACTACATTCTACTTCTGTTAAATAATTTTGCTTAAATAGTTCTAATAATCTTAATGAAGAGTTTTCAAACTCTTTTGTTATGCGATATAGTTTCTTATCATCTAAAATATATTTGTACTCTTTTCCTTTAATAATTGTTATTTCATATATCTCTGTATTTGGAAATATAACAAAAGTTTCATCTGGTCTTTTTCTTAGTATAAATTCTATTTTTGGTTGTTCTTCTGTAAATTCAATAATCTCTTTATGATAATCTTTTTGAATTGATACATTTTTTCCTTTCAGTATTTCAAATAAATCATCAATTCCGCTATTTCCTAGTATTATGCTCGTTTCACTCAAAGCTTTTCCATAATATCTATAATTACTATTTGAGTTTGAATTTGCATATTTTATAATTTCTGCATATTTTAATATAAATTGCAATAACCCTTGACTATCTTGGTCAAAAACATCTGGTGTGTGAACAAATTGCAACTTTTCACCATATTTGTAAAATTCTTTATCTATCATTCTTGTATAAAATTCTGCTAGATTCTTAATTTTATACATTCTCTTGTTTCCAATTTTAAATTCTACTCTCATATCTCCTGAGAATTTGTCATAATATATCTCTGGTTCAATTTTTATTGTCCCTTTATTTTTTAATTTTTCTTCTTCTACTTCTGATAATCCTTCTAATTCTTCGTTATAAAAAGTGTTTACAATTTGTTTGAAATTTCTATATTTTACTTTTTCACTTTTTAGCTCATTTTCTTCTTCATTATCCCCAAATTCTTCTTTATATTGTGGATTATTATTTAATTCCAACACAGTAGCTAATGTATGTTTACAAACTCCATAATGTTTATAATAATCTTCACATGTACAAGATATATCTTCTATATAACCATTTTTTACTTCTACATATGTTCTATATGGGCTTGTTCCTATAACAATAGCACTTACTTCAAAGTTTTTATTATCTATATATTCTACTTTTTTTATTCTTACTTTATTTGATTTTTGATAGTTTTTTGCTTTTTCATATCTTGCATTACCTGCATCTTTACTTAAGTCTTCTATAATTAGATTATTTACAACCATAGCCATCCCTCACCTGGCTAAATATTATATCGTACTTTCATGGAAAAAGCAAGGTCGTTGAATTACAAAATCCCAAATTATTAATAATTTTAGAACCATAAATTATCTTTTATATATATGAAAAGAAGACTAGATTCTAGTCTTCTTCAAGTTCAAGAAGGTTTTCCAACCCCCAGATCATTTTACTAACAAAGTAAAAATGTCGGGTAAAAAACACTTTCCTTCCCCAGTATCCATAAATTTTTGCCTTAAGGAAAATCTTTTCTCTTTCTTCCAGTTCATGCTTAGTTCTTCGAATAAAAGATTTTCCGAAAAATGTTTTGTCCGCTCTAGCTAAAATAAATTGGGAATGAATTTGTTTCTCAACATCCTGTAAAATTTCTTCTACAATAGTTTTGTCACAAAAGAAGTGTTCCCAGCTATCTTGCGGAATGCTTACAGCTTCTTTGAAGTCGGTGAAGGGCATTTTTTTGTTGTTTTCCATACTGGATTCCTCCTTAGCCTGACGTCTTATCAACTTTAGTTTACTAGTTTCCGCTAGTTCTCTTAAGCGTACTTTCTAGTAAAAGTTGACAAAATCAAAAATGGCTATTCACCTTCTATTATACCACATTTCGTCACTTTTTTCAAATTATGTTAATCTAAAACACTCAATTATAATAATATTTATATTATTTAGTAGCAATTTTCGAAAAAATATAGTAAAATACAAAAAGATAAGTTTTAATTAAAACATATCTATATATTAATACCTGAATAGGAGGTAAGAACTTTGAAAAAAATAAAACTTGCCATCGTTGGCGCAACAGGTCTTGTTGGGAGAACTGTTATTAAAGTATTAGAAGAAAAAAACTTGCCTTTAGAAAGTGTTAGTTTATTTGCTAGTAAAAAATCTAAAGGAAAAAAACTTATTGTATTAGGTAAAGAATGTATAGTAGAAGAATTAGATGAGCATTCTTTTGATTTTGGTTTTGACTATGCAATATTTTCAGCAGGTGGAGAAACAGCCCAAAAATATGCTCCAATTGCTGTGTCTAAAGGCTGTATTGTAGTGGATAATAGCAGTCAATTTAGGATGGATGAAGATGTTCCATTAGTTGTTCCAGAAGTAAATATGGAAGATGCATTTAAAAACAAAGGAATAATTGCAAATCCAAATTGCTCTACAATTCAAGCAATGCTTCCTCTTAAAGCTCTAGAAGATAAATACGGAATAAAAAGGGTTGTATATTCTACATATCAAGCAGTATCAGGAGCCGGAAGAAACGGATTAGATGATTTAAAAAATACTGATGGAAATAAACCTTTAAAAAAATTTCCTCATCCAATATATAATAATTGTTTACCACACATTGATATATTTATGGATAATGGATATACAAAAGAAGAATTAAAAATGATAAATGAAACAAGAAAAATTCTACATCGTCCAGACTTAAAAGTTACTGCAACAACTGTAAGAGTTCCAGTCGAAAACTCACATTCTGAATCTATTAACATAGAACTAAAAAAAGATTTTAACTTAGAAGATGTAATTAATACTTTTAAACAATTTCCAAATTTAATAGTTGAAGATGATGTAAAAAGTAATATTTATCCAATTGCAACAAAAGCAAATGGTCATGACGAGGTATTTGTTGGAAGAATCCGCAGAGATTATAGTATAGATAATGGATTAAACATTTGGGTTGTAGCTGACAATATTAGAAAAGGAGCTGCAAGTAATGCAGTACAAATTGTCGAAAAATTAATCGAAGAAAAGGGATTTTAGGAACAAACTTTATTTTCCCTTTTTGTCTGTTTTAATCGTAACTTTTTAGTTTATAATATTTTAAATAATTTTTATAGGAGGAAAAATTAAATGGAAAAAATAAGAATTGGAATTTATGGGTACGGAAATTTAGGTAAAGGAGTAGAAACTGCAATTTATAACAATAAAGATATTGAACTTGTAGGAATTTTTACAAGACGTAATCCAAGTAGTGTGAAAGCATTACATGACGATGTTAAAATATATCATGTTGATGATGCAAAAAATATGCAAGACAAAATAGATGTTATGATTTTATGTGGTGGTTCTGCAACAGATTTACCAGAACAAACACCAGAAGTTGCTAAAATGTTTAATACAGTAGATAGTTTTGATACACATGCAAAAATACCAGAATATTTTGCAAGTGTTAATAAAGAAGCAAAAGATGCAAACCATTTATCTCTAATTTCTTGTGGATGGGACCCAGGACTATTTTCATTAAATAGAGCATTATTAGAGTCAATCCTTCCTAATGGTACAAATTATGTATTTTATGGAAGGGGATTAAGTCAAGGACATTCTGATGCAATAAGAAGAATCAAAGGTGTTAAAAATGCCGTGCAATACACTGTTCCTTACGATGAATCAGTTGAAAAAGTTAGAAATGGAGAAAATCCAAAATTCGAATCTGTAAGGGAAGTTATGTGGAGAGAATGTTTTGTCGTATTAGAAGATGGTGCAGATGAAAAAGAAATTGAAAAAGAAATAAAAGAAATGCCAAACTATTTTGAACCATATAACACTGTTGTACATTTCATTTCTGAAGAAGAACTTCATAAAAATCACAGTGGAATGCCACATGGAGGATTTGTTTTAAGAAGTGGAAATACAAGTGAAGGTGTAAATCAAGTCGCAGAATTTTCTTTAAAACTTGATTCTAACCCAGAATTTACTGCAAGTGTATTAGTCGCTTATGCAAGAGGTGTACATAGATTAAGTAAAGAAGGAAAAACAGGGGCTGTTACTGTTTTAGACATTCCAGTTTCATACCTTTTACCAAAATCAAATGATGAAATACTAAAAGAATTATTATAAAATAGAAAAAAGTCTAACTAGGGTAAGCTATCCCCAGCTAGACTTTTTATTTATTCATTTATTAAATCATTCATATCATATAATCCGTTTTCTTTTGTTATTATAAATTTAGCTGATTTTATCGCTCCTTCTACAAACACTTGTCTTGAATATGATGTATGTTTTATTTCTAATGTTTCATTTTCTCCAAAAAATGCTACTGTATGTTCACCTACAATATTTCCTCCACGAATTGATGAAAATCCTATTTCGTTCTTATTTCTAGGTTCTCTTTTTTGCATTCTATTAAAATCATATTCTTTCTTATTTTCTAAAACCTCATTAATCGCATCTGCTAAAAGAATTGCAGTTCCGCTAGGAGCGTCTATTTTCCTATTATGATGTGTTTCTATAATTTCTATATCTGTATCTTGTAACACTTTTGCAACTTTTTTTACTATTTCTGCCATCAGGTTTATATCTAATGACATATTTGCACTTCTAAAAATAGGAATTTCTTTTGATAATTCTTCTATTTTTTCTAACTCATCATTAGAAAAACCTGTAGTTGCAATAACAATTGGTGTTTTTTCTTTTTCTGCATATTCTAGTACTTTAAATGTAGCCTTTGGCACAGAAAAGTCTATTATTACATCTATTTTTTCTTTTACATCTTCTATTTTAATATAAATAGGAAATTTTCCGGTCAAATCTTCTTCAAGTCCTATACCAGCAACAATTTGCATATTTTCTTCCTTTTCCACTCTCATTGCTACTTCATTTCCCATTCTTCCACTTGCACCATTTAGTAGTATATTCATTTTTTCATATCTTCCTTGTATAATATATTTAGATTTTTGTAGGATTTACCTATAAACCTTTTTTATATTTATCTCTATATTAAATCATGTTTTTTCATTACTTCTTTTAATTTTTCTTTATTTTTATCAGATAACTCTATTAATGGCAATCTAGGTTTTCCAAAATTATATCCCATTAGGTTTAAAGCATATTTAACTGGTATTGGATTTACTTCTGAAAATAGTGCATCTACTAAATCTAATACATCTAATTGCATTTTTCTTGCTTTTTCAATATTTCCATTAAAAAATTCTTTTGTCATATCATGTGTATATTTTGGCATTATGTTTGACAAAACTGATATTACTCCTTTTCCTCCAAGAGAAAGCAAAGGAATTATTTGGTCATCATTACCTGAATAGATACTTAAAGATTCTCCACATAAACTTGCAATTTTTGCAACTTGTGATATATTTCCACTTGCTTCTTTAATAGCCACTATATTTTCTATTTTAGAAAGTTCTAAACAAGTTTCAGGAGTAATATTTACACCTGTTCTGCTAGGTACACTATACATTATTATTGGAATTTTTACAGCTTCTGCTATAGTTTTATAATGTACAATTAATCCTTCTTGTGTTGTTTTGTTATAAAATGGTGTTACTACAAGTAGTGCATCTGCTCCTGCCTCTTCTGCAAATTTTGACATTTTTACTGCAGATTTTGTATTATTACTTCCTGTTCCAATTACAACCTTTGTTCTTTTATTAACTTTATTTATTGCATATTTTATTACTTCTTTTTTCTCTTCTTCACTCATTGTCGCAGATTCACCAGTTGTACCACATACAATTATTGCATCAACTTCATTTTTTATTTGGTCTTCTAATAACTTTCCAAATTCTTCAAAATTAACCCCATCTTCTGTAAATGGTGTAGATATGGCTGTTCCACAACCTTCAAATATTACTTTTTTCATTTTATCTCTTCCTTTCTTTTTAAATTAATTCTTTGTGTAATTTTTCTACTGTCTCATTTTCAATTTCATCAGATAAAATCTCAATTTTAGATTGATTTAATGAAATATCAGTTATTTCCACATTATCATTTTCCAAAACTTTTATTACTTTTTTTAATATTTTATTATCTTGTGTAATTCCATATCCTACTATTGCTAATTTTGTCACATTTGATTGAGAAATATCTAATTTTGGATATTCATTTTCTAGCAATTCTTGCACTTTGTTTTGTTCTGATTTTAATATCCTAAATTCTATTTCTTTGCAGTCATTACGTTCAAAATCTTCTACAATAACATTTTTTTGTAATAATTTTTTATATATTTTTATTGTATCTTCTTTTTTTAGTTCTCCTGTTATTTTTATTTTCATTAAATTATCATTTTTTACAATACTTTTTACTTCAGAATTTTCTATTTTCTTTCTTACTACTGTTCCGCCTTCATCAGTAAAAGTAGATTTTGCTGTGATTTTTAAATCAAATTTTTTACCTAATTGTATACATCTATTATGTAATACTTTTGCACCTGCATCTGCGACTTCTTGCATTTCATCAAAAGAAATTTCATCTAACCTTTTTGCAACTGTTATCATATTTGGGTCTGAAGAATATATTCCATCTACATCTGAGAAAATATAGCATTTATCAGCTTCAAGTCCTGCCTGCAAAGCAACTGCTGTTGTATCAGAACCTCCTCTTCCTAGTGTAGTTATTTCCCCATTTTTGTCTATTCCTTGAAAACCAGCTACAATTACGATTTTACCCTTTTCCAATTCTTTTGTAATCCTATTTGTATAAATTTCCTCAATTTTCGCACTTTTATGTACATCATTTGTTCTAATTCCAGCTTGCCAACCTGTTAGAGATACTGCTTTATATCCCATCCTATTTAACAATATACTTAATTTTGCACTTGTTATTTGTTCTCCTGTAGATATTAAAACATCTAACTCTCTTTCATCTGGTATTGCTGATAACTCTTGTGCCTCTTTTAATAATTTGTCTGTTGTTTTTCCTTGTGCTGAAACAACAACAACAATATTTTTAGCCTCCTTTTTCATGCTAATAATCTTTTCTGCCACCACATTTAATTTGATATTATCTGCGACAGAACTTCCACCAAATTTTAAAACTACTGTGCTAATCATTTGACATCTCACACCTTTATTATTTTAAAAGCTCTATCTAATTATAGATAATGCTATGTAGAAGAATTATATTACAATATTACATATATTTCAAGATATTTATCATTATTTTAAAATATACTAATTATATTTTTTATTAGTAATAGATATGTCTATAAATTGGCATAGGCACAACAAAACCCCTTAATTTCATAAGGGGTTTTTATTTTATGTTATCGCCATTGCCGGTTTTTTTTTACTTGTTTTTAGGTTTCTATAATATTTAGCTATTAATTCGTCTAATTCAACACTTAGCTTATATGTGGTTTTATAGTCATCTCCATTTTCTATGCTTTTGTTTAATTTATCTCTTAATTTACAAATTTCATCATTTAACATACAAATCTCTCCTTTTCCTTAGTTTTTCTTTCGTATATTTATAAATTAACACATAAATTGTCTCAAGTCAAGTATTTTCAAGGGTTTTTGTCAACTTTCGTGCGACTTAATTTTACATTTTTCGACAAAATAAGACATTTAAAAACAGTATTATCTTTATTTATTAATAAATACTGTTTTTACTACAAATTTATTTTCTTAAAATTATCCACTTTTTTGCTAATTTCTAACAATAGAAATCACCATTTTATCCTCTTGAAATACTTCTTTTAAAAATTGCATTAAAATATCTTCATTAATGCCTTGAATTTCATCTAAATAGTCAAAACTATTTATTCCTTTAAAATAGTCTGACAAAATATTTCTTGAAATATCTGCAACATCATCATATTCTCTTACATAATCTCCATACATCATCTTTTTTATTCTTTCTAAATCTTCTTTGTTTATTCCATTATTTTTAAAATTTTCTACTTCTTTTTTAAACTCCTGAAATACTTTTTCTGGATTATTTGATTGTCCTGTAATTAAAATATGTGAATATGTTTTTCCAAATTCATAATCTAAACTTGGAAGTCCATAGATTGAACCTTCATTATATAGTCTTTGATATAATTTAGAGCTTCTTCCAAATATTAAATTTAGTAAAGCTTGAATTGCTATATGTTTTTTTACTTTTTCTTCACTACTTGCTGTATCATTTTGTTTATCTTTTATTCCAATCATATATAGAGGTTCACTTAAGCTTAGTTTTTGCTCTATTTTTTCTTGAACAATCTCTTCTTTTTCGTCTGGATAAATTCTTTTTATTTCTCCTGCTTGTTTTTTATCAATTAGTCTTTTTTTAACTTCTTCTATTATTTTCTCTGGTTCAAAGTCACCACATATTACAAGTAGCATATTTGATGGGTTATAAAATGTATTATAACATTTATATAAAATCTCTTTATCTATTTTATTTACTGTTTCGATTGTTCCTGTAATATCTATTTTTATTGGATTTTCATAATACATCGCATTTAGTGTATTTATATATACCCTCCAATCTGGATAGTCATCATACATCATTATTTCTTGACCGATAATCCCTTTTTCTTTTTCGACATTTTCATCTGTAAAATATGGGTGTTGTACATAATTCATAAATTCATCCATTGCTTCATAGAAGTTATCTGTACTTTGAAAAAGATATGCTGTATGGTCATTTGTAGTATAGGCATTTGCATCAACACCTAGCGCTGTTAAGACATCTAAACTATTTGTTCCATTTTCTTGTTCAAATAATTTATGCTCTAAAAAGTGTGCAACTCCATTTGGCACAGTTGTGATTTCTTTTTCTCCTGGCACAATAAACTGACTGTCATTTGAACCATAATTTGTTCCCCAAATCATATATTTTTTTGTGACATTTTTCTTAGGAACTACCATTACAACTAATCCATTTTCTAGTTTTTCTTTATATATCTTTTCTTTTACTTTTAAATTTTCGATTACTTGCATTGACTTTCTCCTTTCAATTTAATCTCTTAAGAAATATATAGTATTTATATTAATTTTTTTAGCAATATCTTGGACTTCTTGTCTTGTTACATCTTCTATTTTTTTCATATATTCTTCAATACTTACATTTATATTTGTCAATTCTTGTCCAAAATAGTATGTTATACCTGAGTCTTGTTCATCATCTATTGTTTTAATTGCTGCTATTAACCCTTTTTTAGCATTTTCTACTTCTTCGTCTGTAAAACTTCCAGCTTCCATATCTTTTATTTGCTTTTTAATTAGGTCTAATGCTTTTTCATAATTTGCAATTTCTATACCACAATTTACTATTATATTTCCTTTATATTTAAAATACATAGAATTTGCAACATATGCCAAATGTGCTTTTTCTCTTACATTTTGGAACATTTTTGAATTTGCAGAACCACCTAAAATACTGTTATATATCATAGCCACATATTTAAGATCAATATTATCAATATCTACATCTAAACCAACTAATAATTTTCCCTGTGTTACATCCATGTTTTCTATAACTACAGTTTCTTTTTCTTTTTTTGGTTTAGCTTCTAGTCTTAATTCATTAAATTCTGCCTTTCTTTCGTTTAATAATTTTATAATTTCATTGTTTTCTACAGAATTTAAAACATTATCATCAACAAGTCCAGATACAAATATATCTATTTTACAACTTTGTATAAGAGTTTTATAATATTCATAAAGATTTTTTTCATCTATTTTTTCTAAATCTTCTACATATCCAAATTTATATAACCCATATGGCTTATCCTTATACATTTCTTCTATGCATCTATCTAAACTATATCTTGCTTTATTATCTTTTCTTCCATCTATTCTTTTTTTCATATTTGTTTTTTCTTGAGATACATATTCTTTTTTAAAACCACCATTTTCTTCATATGGATTAAATACTATTTCTAGTAATGTTTCAATTGATTTTTGTAATATTTCTTCTTTTTTTGGTAAGTAATTATCATTTACAGTTTCAATATAAAATCTAATTACTTGATTATCACCAGTTTTGTCTATTCCACAGTCAAAACTTGCTCCATACATTTCTTCTAAAGTTTTACTTAATTCTTCTTGAGTTTTTAACTTTTTGCTACCTCTTCTTAAAATAGCAGGTATAAGAGAGTTTTTTGTAACATTTTCTCTTGTTAAACTTGTTGTAAGAAAAACTGCTATTAAATTAGTTTTAAATTTATCTGTTTTTATTGTATGAAGTTTGATTCCTTGCTTTACTTCAGTTTGATTATATTCCATTTTTAACCTCCTTTTTTATATCTTTTCCAATTTTAATATTTTTATTATCTTTTGTAAATAAAAAATTGGAAGTTTTAATTTTATTTTTATAAAACTCCCAATAATACTTTTCTTAAAATTTTCTTTTTCTAGCTGCTTCTGATTTTTTCTTTCTTCTTACACTAGGTTTTTCATAGTGTTCTCTTTTACGCACTTCTTGTAATACTCCATTACGAGCACATTGCCTTTTAAATCTTTTTAAAGCATCTTCTATATTACCATTATTAACTTTTATCTCTGACATTTAAATTTCCCTCCTTCCGGTCCATACACGATTGTTTGTATGTGTGGGATAACCCTTGTAACGATATCCATTATACCTTATAAAGTGATTAATTGTCAATACCTATAAGTCAAATAATACGGTTTTTCCGTTCTTTTAAAGATTTTTGTACATCTATTATCCTTTGATTACTAGAACCTCTAAATCTTAGCTTTATATCTTTTTTATCTTCTTCAAATTTTCCATCTACCAATACATCAATATATGATAACAACTCTGGTGTTTCTTCCCAACTTTTACACATTTTGTCTAATATGTCTTTTTCAAAAGTATATCCAGAATAACACCAAATATTTTTTTCTGGGAATTTTTCTTTTACTTTTCTTAATAATGGCAAAAGTCCTTTTTGATTTACTAGTTCCAAAGGCTCTCCACCAAGTAAGCTAAGTCCTGCAACATATGAGTGGTCAAGCTCATTTAATATTCTTTCTTCTTCTTTTTCAGTAAATTCTTTTCCATAATTAAAGTCCCAAGCTTCTCTATTAAAACAATTTTTACAATGATGTGTACATCCACTTACAAATAAAGAAACTCTTACTCCTAGTCCATTTGCTACATCTGCTTTTTTTATATCTGCATAGTTCATAATATTTCCCTTCTTTAATCCATGAATAATATTCCTTTTACAAAACTCTGTGTTGCTGGTATAAACCACATTATTACTAAGACAATCAATGTAATTACAATTGCTGAAATTAAAGCAATTATATCTTTTTTATCTATTTTTCTTCTATCTACACCTTTTGGTTTTGCTTTAAATATTTCTTTTACTACTCCGATGATTCCCATTAAAGTTCCTACATCATTTTTATTGCTTTTCGCTTCTTTTTTCTGGTTTTTCCTTTCATTTCTTTTTTGATTTCTTTTGTCCCAATAATTAGTTTGTTCTTGTCCATCTTGATTTTGGTTATTATATCTTTCATTATTTTGTCTTTCTATTTCTTTTTTCAATTCTTCTTCATATTGGGCTCTTAAAAAATCATCAGATAATATCCTATATGCCTCATTAATATCTTTAGTTTGATTTTCTGCATATACTTTTTCTGCTCCAGTATACAAGTCTGGATGATATTTTTTTATTAATACCTTATATGCTTTTTCAATCACTTCTTTTGAAGCTTTTGGATTCACCTCTAATATATCATAATAATTTTTCATAATTCTTTCCTCTTTTTTTATTTTGTGTTTTTATTGTATATCAAAACAAAGAAAATAGCAATAGAATTTTGAGAATTTTGGGGACGGAGCAATTTTGTCTCACAAGCAAAGTTCTTTTGTCATTTCTGCTATGTGAGACAAAATTGCTCCGTCCCCAAAATTCTCAAAAAGGGAAAATGGGGTCTGGCCCCAAATTCCCAATTATTCTTCAAATATTGCTTTAAATTCATCTGCTTCGATTTTTTCTTTTTCTAGTAAAACTCCTGCTACTTGATGTAATTTGTCTAAATGCTCGCTAAGTATTTGTTTTGCTCTATTATATCCTGTGTCTACTATTCTCTTTGTTTCTTCGTCTATTACTGCTGCTGTTTCTTCAGAGTATTCTTTTGTATGACCAAAGTCTCTTCCTAAAAATACTTCTTCTTGACCTTGACCTAATGTTAATGTTCCTATTCTTTCACTCATTCCATATTGAGTTACCATACTTCTTGCTATTTTTGTTGCTCTTTCAATATCATTACTTGCTCCTGTTGATATATCGTTTAGAATTAAGCTTTCTGCAACTCTTCCTCCAAGAAGTGAAACAATATTTTCTTCCATTTCTGTTTTTGACATAAATGATTTATCTTCTGTTGGTCTATACATTGTATATCCACCAGCCATACCTCTTGGTACTATTGATATTTGATGTACTGGATCTTGTGTTTCTAGATAATGGCTTACAACTGCATGACCTGCTTCATGATATGCAACAAGTCTATTTTCTTTATCACTTCTTACTTTTGTTTTCTTTTCAGGTCCCATAGTTACTTTTACCATGGCATCTTCTATTTCTTGCATTCCTATTTCATTTAAGTTTCTTCTTGCTGCTAATAATGCTGCTTCATTTAATACATTCTCTAAATCTGCTCCAGCAAATCCTGATGTATTTTTTGCAATTACTTTTAAATCAACATCATCTGCTAGTTTTTTCTTTCTTGAATGTACTTCTAATATTTGCTCTCTTGCTTTTACATCTGGCATTCCTACTACTATTTGTCTATCAAATCTTCCAGCTCTTAATAGAGCTTTATCTAATACATCTGGTCTATTTGTTGCAGCTAATACTATTACACCTTCATTTGCAGCAAATCCATCCATTTCAACTAATAATTGGTTTAATGTTTGTTCTCTTTCATCATGTCCACCACCAAGACCTGCACCCCTTTGACGTCCAACTGCGTCAATTTCGTCTATAAATATGATACATGGTGCATTTTTCTTAGCTTGGTCAAATAGGTCTCTTACTCTTGATGCTCCGACACCAACAAACATTTCAACAAAGTCTGAACCACTTATTATAAAGAATGGTACTCCTGCTTCACCTGCAACTGCTTTTGCTAAAAGAGTTTTACCAGTTCCTGGTTGACCTACAAGTAGAACACCTTTAGGGATTCTAGCTCCCATATCTGTAAATTTCTTTGGATTTTTTAAAAATTCTACTACTTCTTCTAATTCTTCTTTTTCTTCATCAACACCTGCTACATCATCAAATGTGATTTTATTCTTTTCTGCTGGTGTCATCATTCTAGCTTTACTTTTACCAAATGACATTGTTTTGTTTCCTGCGTTTCCATTTCCAACGCCACCCATCATAAAGAACCAGAATATAAAGAAAATAATTAATAATCCAAATGGTGTTAACAATGTAAGTAATACCATAAATATTGATTCTGATTTTTCTTCTAATGTAAATGCTCCATCATTTAAAAATGGTTCTGCAAACGACATAAAGCTTTCCATATCTGGAATATTTACTTCTCTTTTTAATTGTTCATCTTTTAGAGTTACAATTGCTGAAGTTCCATCTGATTGGATTTCGATATCTTCAACATTTCCACTATTAATATTTGAAATTAATTCTGAATATTTTAATTTCGAATCACTGTTTTCAATTATTGAAGATAACACAACTATAAATATTACACCTATTATTAACCACATGGCTAATGTTTTTATTCCGTTTTTCAAATTAATTCCTCCTTGATTCTAAGTTGTTTTATTACCCCTGTTTATTTCACTTTGAATTTATACCATAATAATTTTGGTTTGTAAATGTTTTTTTTATGACTTTTTTGTGACAAAAACGTTCATATAAGTGCTTTTGTTACGGATACTCAGACCCTACCGTCCTATTGTTTTGAAAAATAAATTTTATGATTTTTTACTAAAACCTTTAAATTTTTATTTGGTGTTAAGAATTTATTTCCAATATTGTTTTTACAAAGTTTTAAAATATCATCTATATGTATTTTTTCTATTCCTTTACTACTCCCAAAAAGCCTTGTTATAGTATATAATACAATCCTTGATTTTATGACTTTTTCATAATTATTAAATTTCTTTAAGTTTAATATTATTTCTTCATTATTTTCTTCTATAAAAATCTCTTTATATGCTTTTTCTACTTGTTTTTCCACGTATGTATCTTCTTCTTTTACTAATTCTGAAAGTCTGTCTAATGTTTTTATTATATTTGGATTAAATTCTTGTTTTATATATGGAATAACCACATTTCTTACTTTATTTCTGCTATATGTATTATCAAAATTTGTTTTGTCAATTCTTGGATTTAGATTTTTTTCCTCACAATATTCTTCTATTTTTTCTCTTTCTATTTCAATAAGTGGTCTAATATATTTACCTCTTTTAGGCTCAATTCCCTTTAGCCCTAAGAGTCCGCTTCCTCTTAATACATTCATTATCATTGTTTCTACTTTATCATTTTTGTTATGTGCTATTGCAATCTTATTTGAATTTGTTTCTTTTAAAACTTCATCAAAAAATTCATATCTAACTTTTCTTCCTGCTTCTTCAATTCCTATTTTACTATTATTAGCAATTTTTTCTACATCTATACTTTTTGAAAAAAATTTGATATTATTTTCATCACAATATTTTTTTACAAATTCTTCGTCTTCTTTTGCTTCTTTTCTTATATTATGATTTATATGTGAAACTACTATTTGGAATTTTAAATCTATAGTTTCATCTTCATCTATTTCTCTTAATACATTTAACATAGAAATAGAATCAGGTCCACCTGACACACCTAATACTAGTTTGTCTCCACTTTCTATTAAATTATATTTTTTTATTGTTTTTAATACTTCTTCTTTCATTTTTCATTTTCCTTAATCTTTTTATATTACTTTTAAATATCATTTATTTTACTACATTTTTGTGTAGTTTTCAAGGTTTTAAAGTACCTACTAAAAAACTTTTCAAATTTTAAAGTAGTTTTTCATTTGTAATTTTTATATTTTTATGTAATTATATAAATCTGACTAATATATTAGTCAAAAAACATTGAAAAATTAGTCAAAATAGTATAAAATAAGGAATGAAAGAAAGGCGTGATAATATGAAAGTAATTTTAAAAGAAAATATAAAAGGGGTAGGAAAAAAAGATGAAATAGTAAATGCATCAGATGGATATGCAAGAAATTTTCTTTTACCAAAAAACTTAGCAGTAGAAGCAAATGCGGAAAACATGAGTAAATTAAAAGCTAGACAGGATTCAAAAGCTTTCAAAAAATCACAAGAAAAAGAAGAAGCTTTAAAAACAGCAGATAAACTTTCAAAAATATTATTAAAAATACCAGTAAAAGCAGGAGAAAATGGAAAAATATTTGGAGGAGTTTCAGCAAAAGAAATTGCAGAACTTTTAGAAAACAACTATAAGATAAGTGTAGACAAAAAGAAAGTAGACTTAAAAGAACCAATAAAAACATTAGGAGAAAGACAAGTTTCAATAAAGCTTTTTGAAGGGGTAATTGGAACATTAAGAATAGATGTAATAAGTAAGTAATGTCCAAAAGGGCCAGGTCCAATTGGGCATAGGAGGAATAAAAATGGAGCTAGGCAAAGTACCACCACATGATATAGAAGCAGAACAAGCAATCATTGGAAGTATGTTAACAGATAAAGATTCTGTTATCTCTGCAATTGAAGTTTTAAAAGATGATGATTTCTATCGTGAAGATAACAAACTTATTTATCAAGCAATTTTAAATTTATATAATAGAGCTGAACCAATAGATATAATTACTGTAAAAGCAGAATTAGAATCTATGGGAAAATTTGAACAAGTAGGAGGATTAGAATATTTAGCAGAACTTCCTGAAAAAGTTCCAACAACGGCAAATGCTATTAAATATATTAAAATTGTAGAAGAAAAATCGACTTTGAGAAGATTAATAAAAACTGCAAATGAAATTATAGAGCTTCGGATATGACCAAACAGAAGAAGTAGATGACATTATGGGAAGTGCAGAGAAAAAGATTTTTGATATTATGCAAGAAAAAAATCAAAAAGGTTATAGTCCAATTAAAGATGTTTTAGTTGAAAGTTTTAATCAATTGGAAGAACTATATAATAGAAAACAACATATAACAGGTGTTCCAACAGGATTTTCTGAATTAGATTTTAGAACTGCTGGATTTCATGGTTCTGATTTAATTTTAATTGCTGCAAGACCTGCCATGGGTAAAACAGCTTTTGCTTTAAATATTGCTACAAATGCCGCTGTAAGAGCAAATGTACCAGTTGCAGTATTTAGTTTAGAGATGTCCAAAGAACAATTAGTAAACAGAATTTTATGTAGTGAAGCAATGGTAGATAGTAATAAGGTAAGAACTGGTAAATTAGAAGAAAATGATTGGGCAAAACTTGCAGAAGCAATAGGGCCACTTTCAGAAGCTGAAATATATATTGATGATACACCAGGTATTAATATAAATGAAATAAGAGCAAAATGTAGAAAATTAAAACTTGAAAAAAACATTGGTATGGTAGTTATCGACTATTTGCAATTAGTTCAAGGAACAAATAAAAGAAATGGTAGCCGTGAACAGGAAATTTCAGAAATAAGTAGGTCATTAAAAATACTTGCTAAAGAATTAAATGTTCCTGTAATTGCTTTATCACAGCTATCAAGAGCTGCTGAGCAAAGACCTGACCACAGACCAATGCTTTCAGACTTAAGAGAATCTGGAGCGATTGAGCAAGATGCCGATATTGTAATGTTTTTATATCGTGATGATTATTATAACAAAGATAGTGAGAAAAAAGATATTGCAGAAGTAATTATTGCAAAACATAGAGGTGGTTCAACAGGAACAGTAGAACTTCTATGGCTTGGAAATTACACTAAATTTGTCAATCTGGAAAGAAGATTTGATGATTAATTAAATTTTTAAAAACCTAGATTAATTTATAATCTAGGCTTTTATTTTCATTCTTAAGTTTCTATTTCTGAAAAATATTCATTTATTCTGTTTATTAGTTCTTGTTTTGTTTCTTCCATTGTCATTCCTTCAACTTGTGCTCCGGCTAGTGTAATATGTCCGCCTCCGCCGTAGTTTTTCAAGTATTATTTGCACATTTATATCTCCTATAGAACGTCCGCTAATACAAATTTTGTCTCCCAAATATCCTAATACAAATGATGCTGTAATATTACTAATTGTTAACAACTCATCTGCTGCTTTAGCACAAATTAAATTAGTATCTTTTCCTTTTTCCTCATTTATTGAAATTGCTATAGTATCATTTACAATCTCTGCTTTTTTTACAATATCAGCAATCTTGTTATAGCTTTCTAAATCACTTTGGAACCATTTTTTTACTCTAATAATATCTACTCCGCATCTACGTAAATATGCAGCTGCTTCAAAAGTTCTAACACCAGTTTTAAATGTAAAGTTTTTTGTATCCATCATGATTCCAGCATATAGACTTTCAACTTCAATTGTTTTTAGTTTTATTTTCTTACTAGAATATTGTAATAATTCTGTAACTAGCTCTGCTGCAGATGATGCATAAACTTCTTGGAATATTAATGTTGCATCTTCTATAAAGTCTGCACTTCTTCTGTGATGGTCTATTATTGCAATATTTTTAGTTTTTTCTAATAGTTCTGGTGCATCAACATAGTTAGTTCTATGAGTATCTACCACTATTAGCAATGTTTCCTCATCTATATTTTCTAATGCTACTTCTTTATTTATAACTACATCTTCATACTCTGGGTCTTTATCAATTGAAGCTTTGAAAGATGCAATTGTTGGAGTATTTTCACTAATTACTATATATGCATTTTTATCTAATGTTTTGGCTAATCTATATATTCCCATACTTGAGCCAATAGCATCCATATCTGGATTTGTATGACCCATTATCATAACTTTTTTTGAGTCTTTTATTAAATTCTCTAATGCATGTGCCACAACTCTTGCTTTAACTTTTGTTCTTTTTTCCATTTCTTGAGCTCTTCCACCAAAGAATTTATATATTTCATTTTCTCTAATTACTGCTTGGTCTCCACCTCTACCAAGTACTATATCCATAGCAGCTTCTGCAGATTTATATTTTTCCTTATCTGTTATACCTTCATTTGATATTGCAATACTTAATGTGAATTGTACCTTTTCTTTTGTATCAATTTCTTTTATTTTATCTAATATGCTAAATTTATCTTCTTTTATTTTTTCTAGATATCTTTGTTCAAAAAGATAAATATATCTATCTCTATCAGATTTTATTAAAACACCATTTGTTAAATCTGCCCATTCATAGATTGTTTTATCAATTTCTGCTGTTATTTGTGCTTTTTCTTCTGCTTCAACTCTTTGAAGTGTTTCTTCATAATTGTCTATCATTATTATACTAACACATGTTTTTGAGTCTTTATATTCTTTTTGTAATTTTACATTTTCTGTATCATCTATAAAGTAAAGAATTATCATATACTCTTTTTTGGCTTTTTTATCTTTGTCTTTATTTTTCACATTAACATATCTACCCATGATTTTATATATTTTATCGCCAATTTTTAATTTCCTTACTATATCTTTTTTGTCTTTATCTACTATTTTTTCTTTGTTTTTAATCTCATCAATAATATCTATACTTAAATCATTAATATATGTGTTTATATCAATATTTGCAAATTCTGATATGAATTTTGAACTTCTCCATATTACTGAACCATCTGTTTCTAATATTATAAGTGGAAAAGGTGAATTTATTAAACTTGTTTTTGCAGCTGAATCTACTGTTAATGTTAAATCTTGCAAAGTCTCAGAAATTTCACTTTTTCTTTTATTATTTGCATAGTATGTATATCCCACTATTGCTATATATAAAAGGATTGACGGTATAATAAATTCAGGTCTTTCAAAACAAATCACAACTAATAGAACTAAAATTATTGCTAAATAAATTTTAGTTCTTGAAATTATCGTTTCAAATACTTTTCTATTATTATTTTGCATGGTTTTCTCCTTAAACTTTCTCCTATTATATTTTACTAAGATTTAGCCATTTTGTCAACCTGAAAGCAAAAATGAGACAAAAGGGGACGGAGCAATTTTGTCTCAAATGATACAAAATTGCTCCGTCCCTATTTTTCTCATTCTGATTCTTTTTCTGTGTTTATGTGTATGTTTTGATATCTTTTCATTCCTGTTCCAGCAGGGATTAATTTACCAATGATAACATTTTCTTTTAATCCTACTAGGTCGTCTACTTTACCTTTAACAGCTGCTTCTGTAAGAACTCTTGTTGTTTCTTGGAATGAAGCTGCAGATAAGAAACTATCTGTTGCAAGTGATGCTTTTGTAATTCCAAGTAATACTCTTTTTCCTGTTGCAGGTCTTTTTCCTTCTGCTACTGCTTGTTTATTTCTTTCTTCAAATTCATACATATCTATTAATGAACCTGGGAACATATCAGTATCTGCATTATCGTCAATTCTAACTTTTTTAAGCATTTGTCTTCCGATAACTTCGATATGTTTGTCATTAATATCAACACCTTGATTTCTATATACTTTTTGTACTTCAGAAATTAGGTATTCATATACTCCTTCTGGTCCTTTTATTGCTAAGATTTCCGCTGGGTTTATAGAACCTTCGATTAAAGGTTCTCCTACTTCTACCATATCTCCATCTTTAACTTTCATTTTAGAACCAAATGGTATTGTATATGATTTTGCTTCATCTTCACCTTTAACTATTACTTCTTTTTTCTTCTTAGTTTCTTTTATTTTAACTTTTCCTGCTATTTCAGTAATAATTGCAAGTCCCTTTGGTTTTCTAGCTTCAAATAGCTCTTCAACCCTTGGTAAACCTTGTGTAATATCGGCAACACCAGCTACACCACCAGAGTGAATTGTTCTCATAGTAAGCTGTGTACCAGGCTCACCAATTGATTGTGCTGCAATAATACCAACTGCTTCACCAATTGATACTAAGTCTCTTCTTGCTAGTCCCATACCATAACATTTTTGACATACACCATGTTTTGAATGACATCCAAGTACTGAACGTACTTTTAATCTATCAATTCCTGCGTTTACTATTTCTTCTGCTATTTTTTCTGTAATCATTGTATCAGTATCTACAATTAATTCTTTTGTTTCTGGATGATATACATTTTCTACGACATATCTTCCAAGTAGTCTTTCTTCCATTTTTTCAATAACTTGTTGTCCATCTTTAATGTCATAAACAATGATTCCATCATCTGTTCCACAATCATGTTCTCTAACAATTATATCTTGTGATACGTCAACTAATCTTCTTGTTAAGTATCCAGAGTCTGCTGTTCTTAAAGCTGTATCTGAAAGTCCTTTACGAGCTCCATGGGCAGAAATAAAGTATTCTAGGGCATCTAGACCTTCTGCAAATGAAGATTTAATTGGAATTTCAACTGCTTTACCTGTAGTACTAGCCATAAGACCACGCATACCTGCAATTTGTCTTAATTGGTTCATATTACCACGGGCTCCAGATTTAACCATCATATATATTGGGTTTAATTCGTCGAAATTATCTTCCATTGCATTACTTACTTGTTTTGTTGTATTTTCCCATACATCAATTACAGCGTTATATCTTTCTTCATCTGTAATTAAACCTCTTGCATATTGTTTTCTGATATTTTCAACTTTTTTATCAGCTTCTGCAAGTAATCCTTTTTTAGCTTCTGGTACTTGAACATCATCCATTGAGAATGTAATACCTGCTAAAGTTGAATATTTAAATCCTAATGCTTTGATATAGTCAATTACTTCTGCTGATTCTGTTAGTCCATGAGTTCTAATTACTCTTTCAATTATTGTTCCCATTGATTTTTTCATAACTGGGAAATCAATTTCGTATTGGAATGGGTCTTTTTTTCTATCAATAAATCCTAAATCTTGTGGAATTCCTTGATTGAAAATGATTCTTCCAACACTTGTTTCTATTTTTTTAGATTTTAACTCTCCATTTATTTCTTTTGTTATTCTAACAAATATTTTAGCATGTATTCCGACATCATGGTTTTCATATGCCATTATTGCTTCATCTGGGTCTTTAAAGTATTTTCCTTCTCCTTTTTGTCCATCTAATACCATTGTTAAATAATATGAACCTAAAATCATATCAAGTCTTGGTGTAGCAACTGGCTTACCATCTTGTGGTTTTAGCAAGTTATTTGTAGATAACATTAAATATCTTGATTCTGCTTGTGCTTCTGGTGATAGTGGTAAGTGAACTGCCATTTGGTCACCATCGAAGTCAGCATTAAATGCTTCACAAACAAGTGGGTGAAGTTTGATTGCTCTACCTTCTACTAGTACTGGCTCAAAGCTTTGAATACCAAGTCTATGTAGTGTTGGAGCACGGTTTAACATTACAGGGTGGTCTTTTATAACCTCTTCTAATATTCCCCATACTTCTGGTCTTAATCTTTCAACCATTCTTTTAGCATTTTTGATATTTTGAGCAATTCCACGACCTACTAATTCTCTCATTACAAATGGTTTAAATAATTCTACTGCCATTTCCTTTGGAAGTCCGCATTGATAAATTTTAAGTTCTGGTCCTACTACGATAACTGAACGTCCTGAATAGTCAACACGTTTTCCAAGTAAGTTTTGACGGAAACGTCCTTGTTTTCCTTTTAATAAATCTGATAATGATTTTAAAGGTCTGTTTCCTGCTCCTGTTACTGGTCTTCCACGTCTACCATTGTCAATTAATGCATCTACAGATTCTTGAAGCATACGTTTTTCGTTTCTTACAATTATTTCTGGTGCACCTAATTCTAACAATCTTTTTAATCTGTTATTTCTGTTTATAACTCTTCTATATAAGTCATTTAAATCAGATGTTGCAAATCTACCACCATCTAATTGTACCATTGGTCTTAAATCTGGTGGAATTACTGGTACAACATTCATAATCATCCATTCAGGTTTGTTTCCTGAAATTCTAAATGCTTCTACAGTATCAAATCTTTTGATTAATTTTCCTTTTCTTTGTTCACTAGCTGTTTCTATTTCTTTTCTAATTTCATTTGATAATTTATCTAAGTCTATTTCTTTTAATAATTCAAGTAGAGCTTCAGCTCCCATTTTAGCCTTAAAAGAACCTTTTCCGAATTTTTCTTCAGCTTCATGATATTCTTTTTCATTTAAAACTTGACATTTTTCTAAATTTGTACTTCCTTTGTCTATAACAACATATGAAGCAAAATATATGATTTTTTCTAGGTTTCTTGGTGAAATATCAAGAAGTAGGGCAATTCTACTTGGGATTCCTTTAAAATACCAAATATGTGCAACAGGTGCTGCAAGTTCTATATGTCCCATTCTTTCACGTCTAACTTTTGATTTTGTAACTTCAACTCCGGCATCTGTCACAAACAATTCCTTTATATCTTACTCTTTTATATTTACCACAGTGACATTCCCAATCTTTTGTTGGTCCAAATATTCTCTCACAAAATAGACCATCTTTTTCTGGTTTTAATGTTCTATAGTTAATAGTCTCAGGTTTTTTTACTTCACCTTTTGACCATTCCCTTATTTTTTCATCTGATGCAATACCTATTTTTAACTTATTAAAAATATCTAATTCGTCCACTCTTTTTCCCCCTAATTTAAATTTTTATTTGGGTAATTCTAAAACAGGTTAAGAGGACTAGCCACCGCTCTTGCAATTCCATAGAGTCGCCTCTTTCCTTTTTAGAATTTATTCAGTTAATTTTTATTCTATTATGTCATCATCATTATCTAGATTGTCATTTGCTAGGTCATTGTCAAATAACATTTCGTCTCCTTCGTCATCTAGACCTTCAAATAAGTCATCTGTACCATCGTCTAATGCATCTACTTCATCTTCTAATAAGATGTCATTATCTGTATCTTCTTCGTTATAACCGTCATCTAAGTCACCATCTGCTATAACTTCATCTTCTGCTAGGATTTTTTTGTCTTGATTTGGGTCATATTCAATACCTTCATCAATATTTTCTTTAAGTTCTAATTCTTGATTGTCTTCTGAATATAATCTTACATCTAATCCTAATGATTGAAGTTCTTTTACTAATACCTTAAAGCTTTCTGGAACTCCTGGTTCTGGTACATTTTCACCTTTTACTATTGCTTCATAAGTTTTAACTCTTCCTACAACATCGTCAGATTTAACTGTTAACATTTCTTGTAATGTGTATGCAGCACCATATGCTTCTAATGCCCAAACTTCCATCTCTCCAAAACGTTGTCCACCAAATTGAGCTTTTCCTCCTAGTGGTTGTTGTGTAACTAATGAGTATGGTCCAGTTGAACGAGCATGGATTTTATCATCTACTAAGTGATGTAGTTTTAACATGTACATTACGCCAACTGTAATTGGACTTGCAAATGGTTCTCCTGTTCTACCGTCATATAAAGTTGTTTTTCCATCTTCGCTCATTCCGGCTTTTGCTAAAAGTTCTCTTACATCTTCTTCTGTTGCACCATCAAATACTGGTGTTGATACATGCCATCCTAAAGCTTTTGCAGCTCCTCCTAAGTGAACTTCTAGAACTTGACCTAAGTTCATACGAGAAGGAACACCTAGTGGGTTTAGTAAAATATCTATTGGTGTACCATCTGGCATAAATGGCATATCTTCTTCTGGTAATACTCTTGATATAACACCTTTGTTACCATGACGACCAGCCATTTTATCTCCAACTGATATTTTTCTTTTTGTTGCTATATAACATCTAATTATTTGATTTACCCCTGGTCCTAATTCATCTGAATTATCTCTAGTAAAGATTTTAACATCAACTATTGTTCCTGCTTCTCCATGTGGTACTCTAAGTGATGTATCTCTTACTTCTCTTGCTTTTTCACCAAAGATAGCTCTTAAAAGTCTTTCTTCAGCTGTTAGCTCTGTTTCTCCTTTTGGAGTAACCTTACCAACCAATATATCTCCTGGTCTTACTTCTGCACCAATTCTAATAATTCCGTTTTCATCTAAGTCTTTTAATGAATCATCACCAATGTTTGGAATATCACGAGTGATTTCTTCTGCTCCAAGTTTTGTATCACGACATTCACAATCATATTCTTCAATATGAATTGATGTAAATACATCTTCTTTTACTAATCTTTCATTTAATAAAATAGCATCCTCGTAGTTGTATCCTTCCCATGTTGAGAATGCAACTAATACGTTTTTACCAAGTGCCATTTCTCCGTTTTTTGTTGATGGTCCATCAGCAATGGCATCGCCTTTTTTAACAATTTCACCTTTTTTAACAATTGGTTTTTGGTTAATACATGTTCCACCATTTGTTCTTTTAAATTTACGAAGTTTATGTACTACTGTTTTTCCATTATTGTATTTTACAGTAATTGAGTCACCACAAACTTTTTCAATTACACCATCATCTTCTGCTAGAACTAATATTCCTGAGTCTTTTGCTGCTCTGTATTCAATACCAGTTCCAACAATTGGACTTTCTGTAATCATAAGTGGTACTGCTTGACGTTGCATGTTAGCACCCATAAGAGCTCTTTTTGCATCGTCATGCTCTAAGAATGGTATCATTGCTGCAGCAATTGATACTAATTGCTTTGGTGATACATCAACATATTGTACTCTATCTTTGTCAACTTCTATAATTTCATTTCTGTAACGAACTCTAATTCTGTCATTTACAAATCTACCATCTTTATCAACTGGTTCAGATGCTTGAGCAATTATATAATTGTCTTCTACATCTGCACTCATATATTCAACAATATCTGTTAATTTATGAGTTTCTGGGTCTATTTTTCTATATGGTGTTTCAATAAATCCATATTCATTAATTTGTGCAAATGATGAAAGTGCTGATATAAGACCAATGTTTGGTCCTTCTGGAGATTCTATCGGACATAATCTACCATAGTGTGTATAGTGAACGTCACGAACCTCAAATCCTGCTCTTTCTCTTGTTAAACCTCCTGGTCCTAATGCTGAAATTCTTCTTTTATGTGTTAATTCTGACAATGGGTTTGTTTGGTCCATAAATTGTGATAATTGTGAACTTCCAAAAAATTCACGAATTGCTGATGTTATTGGTTTTGTGTTAATTAATGTTTGTGGTGTAATAACATCTAAGTCTTGAATTGTCATTCTTTCACGAACTACTCTTTCTAATCTTGTTAAACCAATTCTAAATTGATTTTGTAATAGTTCTCCAACACATCTAATTCTACGGTTTGCTAAGTGGTCTATATCATCTGGTTCTCCTAAACCATGTGAAAGATTTAATAAATAGTTTACTGATGCTATCATATCTTCTGTTGTAATATGTTTTGGTACTAATTCATCATATCTTTCTTCAATTATTTTTACTAAGTCTTTTTTATCTGTATTGTCTATTATATTTTTAAGTACAGTATAATTAACATTTTCCTTGAAATGTAATTTGCTTAAATCTACATCTGGTAATACTTTGTGAATATTTACTGTGTTATTTCCGATTATTCTTATTGTTCTATCATTTAAAATGATATCAACAACATTTATTCCAGAATTTTGAATAGCTTCTGCTACATCTTCAGAGATTACTTCTCCTTGACTTACAAATACTTCTCCTGTTTCGCTATCTACTATATCTCCTGCTGATACTTTTCCTTTAATTCTTGTTGCTAAACTTAATTTTTGATTAAATTTATAACGTCCAACTTTTGCTAAGTCATATCTTCTATTATCATAAAATAAACCGTTAAATAAGTTTCTTGCAGCATCTACTGTAGGTAGTTCTCCTGGTCTTAATTTTTTATAGATTTCAATTAATGCTTCATCTTGGTCTTTTATTGTGTCTTTTGCAATTGTTGCTTTTAACATTTCTTCATCGCCAAATAAATCTAATATTTGACTATCTGTTGCTAAACCAATTGCTCTTAAAAGAGTTGTAACAGGAACTTTTCTTGTTCTATCAACACGAACCCAGAATATATCATTTCCATCTGTTTCATATTCTAGCCATGCTCCACGAAGTGGCATAACTGTTGAGTTATATGTTCTTTTTCCTGTTTTTGTGTCAAATTCTTCTCCATAATAACATCCTGGTGAACGAACTAACTGGCTTACAACAACTCTTTCTGCACCATTAATTACAAATGTTCCACTATCTGTCATAAGTGGAAAATCACCTAAGTAAATTTCTTGTTCTTTGATTTCTCCTGTTTCACGATTGATTAGTCTTACTTTTACATGTAATCTTGCAGAATATGTTGCATCTCTTTCTTTTGCTTCTTCTACTGTGTATTTTGTCTTGTCCTCCATGTAATAATCAAAAAATTCTAAGATTAAATTTCCAGAATAATCTTCAATTGGTGAAATATCTCTCAATACCTCTCCTAAACCTTCTTCAATAAACCAATCATAAGAATCTTTTTGAACTTTGATAAGGTTTGGCATTTCAATATAATCGCCAACTTTTGCAAAGTCTTTTCTAGAAGCTTTTTCATAGTTCACTTCTTTAATCTTCAAAAAAATCACCCCATATATTAAATTTAAGCAGATTGGAATATCAACTTAAATAGTTGATAAGATATTTGATTTAAAAGAAGTCCTTCTTAAATTATAACTTCCAAATAAGTTTTTAAAATTGACTGCTCTTACAATTTTAAAATTTCTTACGGATAGTTATATTTAATTCCTCTTCTTTTAATTTTTTAACTTTTGAATTTAAAATTTGAAATGGATTTTTTAGTTTTTATGTTATCTTTAAAAATGACAACAAAAAAGCTGCCAAAAAACCTATTGTTTTTCAACTACTTTTTTTATTTTATTAAATTTTTACTTTTCATTTACCTTTTTTATTTTAATCACCCTAATCCTTAAATTTTGGGTATAAAAATCCATTTTTGTAAAACTTATATAACTATACCAAAATTTACTTAATAAGTCAATAGTTTTTTAATGATTTTTTGAAATTTAGCTATCAATTCACAATTTTTTTACATTTCAAACTTATAACCACAACCAATACTACAGAGAACCAGAACTCAAGACTCATTTGTTCTAATTTCAGCCTAATTCCATATTATTGGCCTGAATGAAACTGAGGATATCGCCTGACCAGTTGTGTACGTGTTGAGGTTGTTGAAGATAACGCCGAACAGACTATTGTGTGTTATAATTGGGTAATCGGCATTATTAGTAATGGCATATGTTGCCCCATACCAGTTTCTTGTTTCCACAATAGCTCTTCCAACCGTATTTTCTGCATTTATTGTTGTATAACTTGGTATTAAATCAACATATTTACTCATATTAGGGTCTGCAATTGCTTCTTCTAAGCGATACCTATAATTAGTTGCCCAACTAGATGTTGTATTTCTATTTTCATACATTGTTGCAGTAAATGTATAACTATTCATATTCATAACACCTGAATTATTTCCTGTTGTATTTGCTGTTATATCAGTTAGATTTGGTCCATTTCTACCATATCTACTTTGTGCTAGATATGCTACTGCTCCCCAATCTAAAGATGTTGCCATATGTGGGTCTAAACTGTTTGTTCCAAGTGTTGACGAAGAATCTCTTAAGTTATAACATTCGTCAAATGCTTCTGAAATATTTATACTTGTATATGCTGTTGTTCCTGATTTTATTTCTATTGCTCCATTAGACATGGTACTTATACTTATGCAAAATATAAAACTTATAAATATTATAGCCATTTTGTTTTTTATTTTGTTCATCAAAATTACCTCCTTAATTTCCTACTTTACTTGGTTTATACTTACTTACCCATATTCCTGAAAGTGGGCTTCCACCTGAATCTGTATCTTGATTAAATGCTGGATGTACTGTAAATCCTAGCGGTAATGTACTTCCATATTTTTGTGGTTCTAATGGTCTATTATTTGTATCTACAAATATTATTTCTGTATCATCATTTGGATTACTTGGCAATTTATATGCATATCTTGGTATCCATACCCACCAGCTTTCTAATCCATTTGCAACTGTTTTTACATTTGCCCATATTTTATTTTGATAGTTATACCATTTTCCATCTGAATTAAAACTTGATAAATCTGTTACATCTGCTAATTTTGTTTCACTTTCTTGTGTTCCATTTTCTGAATATTTTATTAAATATGTATTTTCTTCATCAAATCCACTCAAATCTGGTTCTAATATGACATTTGTAAGTTCTAAGTCATCACTTGTATCATTTACATGACTTGGTTTGTATTTACTTACCCATATTCCAGTAAGTGGTTCTCCATCTTGTGTTGTATCTTGGGTAAAAGCTGGATGAACTATAAAATCTTCTGGAAGAGATTGTCCATATTTTTCTGTATCTAATGGTCTATTATTTGTATCTATAAATATTATTTCTGTGTCATCATTTGGATTATCTGGTAATCTATATGCATATCTTGGTATCCATACCCACCAACTTTCTAAATTATTTGCAACTGTTTTTACATTTGCCCATATTTTGTTTTCATAGTTATACCATTTTCCGTCTGAATTGAAATTTGATAAATCTGTTACATCTGCTAGTTTTGTCTCACTTTCTACTGTACTTCCATCTTCTGAATATTTTATAAGATATGTATTTTGACTATCAAATCCATCCATATCAGGAATTGAAACTTGATTTGTCATCTCTAGGTCATCTTCTTTATATTTTCCATAACTTGGCTTATATTTACTTACCCAAATTCCTTTTAGTGCTTTTCCTTGATTAAAAGCTGGATGAACTATATATCCTTCTGGAAGTGTTTCTCCATATTTTTCCTTGTCTAATGGATTTCCATCTAAATCCACATAGATTATATCAATTTCACTTGCTGATGTTCCTTCTATTTTATATGCATAACGTGGAATCCATACCCACCATGCTTCATAATCATTTGCTGTAGTTTTTATATTTGCCCATATTTTATTTGAATAATCATACCATGTATATGTTGTATCTCCATCTTGTATTGCATTTAGTACTTGCTGGTTCATATGAAAACTTATTCCTACTTCTGTTACATTTCTATCTTCATCATAATATGCAATTTTTCATCTAGTAAATACACTCTTTTCTTAATTCCTTCTTCCTCAACCTCATACATTGCCCTTACATATTCTACTTCTCCCATTACTGTTTTTATTGTATTTTTTCTTAATCCTTTATGCCTATATTTCTTCGTATCTCTGGCTTTCATTATCTTTCTGCCATAACTTTCTAAAATTAATTTTATTATTAAACATCCAAAATTACATACAAATTTAAATATTTTTTTCTCTAAATTATTGAATTTTATTTCTTCTTCTGTTACAATTTCTTCAAACATAGATATTTTCCTTTCTTTTGTGTGGTTTGCAATTCACATTTTAAAGGATTATCTATGTTTTTTCAATATTTTTTAGATAAAAATTATGTAGGCATTTTATATTTTGCCTACATTAATTTTACACTAACTTTTTTAGTCTTATAGCTTTATAAATAGTGTAATTCTTGATGAAAGTACTGTATCTTCAAGATATGGCCATGTTCCATTATTTTGTGGATATACATTGTTCACTCTTGAACTAGGATTCGCACTATTTGCACCAGGTTCGTTATAGTATCCTC
>CAKNKX010000008.1 GCA_930987745.1 uncultured Clostridium sp. | reverse complement strand
TTTTTACTTCCTAAGTATGTTGCTAAGAAATATAATCCATAAATTACTCCCATTACTCCAACTGTTGCAATTATTGATGGTAATAATTCTTCGCTACTTGCTAAAACAGACATAAGGGTCATTACAAATTGAATTCCAAATATTGAATGAATTATTGCAAGTATTAGAGGGAATATAAAGAATAATCCTATTTGTTTAAATAATGCTTTATTTATTATTTTTTCATCTACACCTATTTTTCTTAAAACCATATATCTTTCTTTATTATCTGAACTTTCTGTTAATTGTTTTAAAGCAAGGATTGCTGAACTTGCAATTAAGAATATTATTCCTAAGTATATTGCAATAAATAACACCATTGTTGAAACTCCAACACTTGATTCTATTATTGATATTTTTGTCATACCATCAAAATCTAATCCTTTTGCTAATACATTTTTATAAAGTTCAGAATCTTCCGCATCTGTAAATAATTTTTCTATATTTTCTTTTTCTTCTTCTGTTTCTGCATTATAGTTTGCTGCTAAAAATACTCTTTCTTTCTCAGATTCTTCAAATTCTACATCATCTGGTACTAGTATTATCCCTGTGTTTATATGGCTTGATGACATATCTATAAAGCCTTCTTTACATTCATTATATTTTGCTTTATATTCTTTTCCTTTTAAAGTTATTGTGTCATCTTGTTTTAACGCTTGGTTCCTTAAATTTTCCATATTTTCAAAATCACAAAGAATTATAAACTCATTATCGGCTAAAGAATATTCTTCA
Organism: uncultured Clostridium sp.; assembly: GCA_930987745.1. Classification (GTDB taxonomy): domain Bacteria; phylum Bacillota; class Clostridia; order TANB77; family CAG-508; genus CAG-269. Next base: position 59,989 of record CAKNKX010000008.1, on the reverse strand, counting down.
TTTCCATATAGTCTTGCTATTTTATTATAATCTGATACTTTAATTATTTCTTTTGGCGCATCATACTGAAGTTGTGGAAATTGCATTCTTACCATATCTTCTATTCCTTTTAATAAGTCTCCCATAGTTAATTCTGGTGTTGTATAAATTGGAATTTCTACTGTATCTTTGAAGTTATTCATATCGAATCCATTATCTATTAATGTTTGTTCCATTGATTTTTTAGAATCTTCTATTTGAGCTTCTGTATATTCTTCTATTCTTCCTGTGTAAGGGTTTTGATAACTCTCTGGTAAGTTTGCTGTTTTATATAAATTTATATCTACTGGTGTCATTTCTTGCATATCTCTTCTCATAGTACTATTTAAAGATAATGATGATGAAAGTATTGATATTGTCATAAATAACATTAAACATATTACTGACATACTAATTACTGTTGTATTTATTTTGTTATTTAACTGTCTTAGAACAAACATATTTACATCTTTTAAATATGTCTTTTTTCTTGATTGTACTATTTTTAATATAAGTCCTGATAAAGACCAAAATACAAGAACTGTTGATATTATTCCAAGTAATATTACTGGTAAGATTTGGTCTGCAGTAGCCATTGTTGATACTCCTGCTGTTACTTTATAATAACAATATGTAAGTATTCCCACTGCTATTATAAATATAATAATACAAAGAATTGGATTTTTTATTTTCACTTCTTCATTCTTTTTTGTAGCTGTAAGTAAGTTTATTAATTTATATCTTGATACTGTGATTGTATTAAATATTGCAACCGCAATAAACATTACTGCAAAATATATACAAGTTTTTATACAGCTATCACTTGAAAATACAAATGTAAAGTTGCTCATATCTGCTTCAAATAGTTTTCCAACAAGTATTGACATAAATTGTGATCCAAACACTCCAACTACTATACCTACTACTAATGATATAATCCCAACAAATATTGTTTCTAGTAATATTATTTTAGAAATTTGACCTCTACCGCATTCCTAAAGTCATATATATTCCAAATTCTTTTTTTCTTCTATTTATTAAAAAGTTATTTGCATAAACAATTAAGAGTCCTAATATTACTGCTACAAATACAGATACCATTCCCATCATTTCAATCATAAGCTGAATTAGCTCTCTTGTAGAATTAGATACTTGCATCATAGCTTCTTGACTATCTAGTGAATTAAACATATAAAATATTGCAACACCTAAAACTAATGTTAGAAAATATATTGCAAAATCTTTTATACTTTTTTTCATATTTCTAAAAGCTAATTTAAATAACATCTCCAAGTTCACCTCCAAGAAGTGTTTGAACTTCTATTATTTTTTCAAAAAATTCTTTTCTTGTGTCATTTCCTTTTATTAATTCATTAAAGATTTTTCCATCTTTTATAAACAAAATTCTACTTGCATAACTTGCAGTAAATGCATCATGTGTTACCATAAGAATTGTTGCATTTAAGTTACTATTTAATGTATCAAATGTCTCTAATAATTGTCTTGCAGATTTTGAATCTAAGCTTCCAGTTGGTTCATCTGCTAAAACTAGCTTTGGATTTGTAATTATTGCTCTTGAAGATGCCACTCTTTGTTTTTGTCCTCCTGATATTTGATATGGATATTTTTTTAATATATCTTTTATATCCAGTTTTTCAGCTATTTTGTTTACTCTTTCATCAATTTTGTTTGGACTTACTCTTTGAATTGTAAGAGCAATAGCAATATTTTCATAACAAGTTAATGTATCTAATAAATTAAAATCTTGGAATATAAATCCTAATTCTTCTCTCCTAAACTTGTTTAGCTTATTTCCTCTTAATTTTGTTATGTCTTCTCCATTTATTATTATCTTTCCTGATGTTACTCTATCTATTGTAGAAATACAGTTTAATAGAGTTGTTTTCCCTGAACCACTTGCTCCCATGATTCCTACAAATTCTCCTTCTTCAACATTAAAGCTAATATTATCTATTGCTTTTGTTAAACTTGATTTACTTCCATAATATTTTTCAATGTTTTTTACTTCTAATACATTTTTATTACTCATATAAATTCTCCTTTCTTTTTGTTAATTATATTATAAAAAGTTTTTATTTTTTCTACAATCGATTTTCCTTACATTTACCTTACATTTTTGTAAGAAAACAAAAGAAATGCAAAATCTGCATTTCCCTTTTAACATTGTTATTTAAATTGCTTCTTTTAGTTTTTCTAATTCTTCTTTGCTAATCCCTGTAAAGTCTAGTATATCTTCTTCACTTTTCCCCTTATTTAACATATTTTTTGCTATAGCTAGTTTTTCTTCTTTTTTCCCTTCTTCTCTTGCATCACTTATTTCACTTCTCCTGTCCATTGCCCACTTTTCTCTTAGTTCTGCTAACCTTTTTATTTCTTCTTCTCCTGTTAAATATTCTACTTCTTTTTTTGCCTCCTTTATTGTTTTGTTTTTCTCCTCTGCCATTTTTATCATCCCCCTATCTTCATTATCTATTAATGCTAACCATTGATTTAGTTTGTCCTCCATATTTGGATTTGACATCCTAAACTTTGGTAATTCTATAAAATACCATTGCAAGTCTTTTATTACTTCATAGTCTTTATGTTCTTTTAATACTATTTCTGTTTTGGACACATATTCCTTAAATCCGAATAATTCATAATCTAATATATTTACCATTATTACTGGTTTTATATTTTCATATTTCTCTCTTATTCCTACTTCTCTTGCCATTATTTTTGATGCATAATATGCTGTCCTTTTTTCTATATTTTTTAGATTATTTACCTGCATTTCTATATTTATTATTCCTGTATTTAATTTTGCTTCTATATCTAGCCTTCCTCCTTTTTCTTTTTCATCTAATTTTAGAAGGCTTACTTCGCTTCTTACTTCGATTTCTTCTATATGTATTTTTAACAATGATTCTAAAAATTCTTTTAAATATTTTTCATTTCCTTTTTTAGAAAAGAATGCTTTGAAAACAATGTCATTCTTTAAATTTAATTTATTGCTCATATATTTACCTCCTCTATTATATCAACTCATAAGTAAAAAATCAATATAAATTGATATAATTTTTTAGTTTTTAGTTTCTCTATTTAAAGCCTTTTAGTATGGATATTTTTTAGAATAAATTTCCCATGATTAATAAACCTTTGAAATTATTAATTTTAAAATCTAAAATAAATAATTTAAAAAGATAAAAATAAATTTGAAAATATTTTTAATTTTAATTTCATTTGGAATTTATTTAGAATTAATATAAATTTATATCTCTAAAATAAAATTTGAACAGCCAAACTTCCTTGGCTTTAAATATGAATATGTTATATCATAACTGTTAATTTTTGTAAATACTTTTTTGGTATTTTGCAGGCACTTTTCATCGCATTTTTCGACAAAAAGTTTCTTAAAATGCAAAAAAACTATATGAAATAAATCATATAGCTATTTTGGTTTATTAAATATAAATTATTATTTTAAACTTTCTTTTTGTTTATCTAAATACTCATTTACCTGTTTTAGAATATCAGCTGTTTTATCGATTGAAATTTCATCTACTTTGTTAAAATTCAAATTATTTTTCAATCTATCATTTTCTCTATTTTCATTTATTCTTTTTGAAATAACCTCACTTTTCCCTGTATATTGTTTTGTCTTTCTTCCTGTATTCTCAACTTTATTTGCCGTTTTTTGATTGGCTACTGATTTCTCTTGCATATTAGGATTTTTTCTTGTATTTACATTATTAGCATAATTCGAATTTCTTGTGGTAGTTTTTTTAGTTTCTCCTTCCCACCTATTTGCATTTCTGCTTTTTGGAATATTATTCATTGCTGTTGAGCCGTAATAATATGACTCTTCATATTTTTTCGCATTTGTAGGCACTTTGTTTAAAACTACTCCTGCTATATTTCCTCCAATATTTTTAATGTTATTTACAATCTTCTTTAACGCATCTTTTTTAGTATAACCACTTGCTGTAACAATAATTGTTGAATCTACAATTCCAGTTAATATTAGTGAGTCTGTTACTAATCCGTTTGGCGTTCCATCTATTATTACTAAATCACAAATTTGCTTTAAACTTTCTAACAAATCTATCATTGCTTGAGAAACTAATAATTCTGATGGATTAGGTGGAACATTTCCTGCTGACATAACATATAAATTATCAATTTCAGTTTCTTGAATATAATCAGATAAATCAGATGATGCATTTCTGGAAGTTGGACCTATTCCTGATAAATAATTTGAAAGACCTGGTATTGGCGAAACTCCAAATATTGAATATTGTGTTCCTTTTCTCATATCAGCATCAACTAATATAACTTTTTTCCCTGCTTGTGCAAATGCAACTGCCAAATTAGAGCTAACCCAACTTTTGCCCTCCCCCGGTAATGTTGATGAAATAAGCAAAGATTTTAGTTGTTTCTTCATGCTCATAAATTGAATATTAGTCCTTAATGTTCTAAATATTTCTGATATTGGAGACTTTGGGTCTTGATGAACTATTAAATTTTCTCTCATCTTCTTCTTTTCCCTCCTCTTTTTCTTCTGTTTCTTTTGCTTTCTGCTACATCATACATCGGAATAGATGCAAGTACTGGTAATTTTACTAAACTTTCTATTTCTTCCTCAGTCTTAACAGTAGTATCTAACATATTAACAATGATAACATAAGCTATTGCCACAACTACTCCTATTGCAACAAACATAACAACATCTTTTTTATGATTAATGTTTGATGGTGTCTGTGATTCTTCGGCAGTATCTACTACATGAACATTGTTTATATTATATATTTCTGCTACTTCATCTGTAAACACTTTTGCCGTTTCATTTGCAATATCTGCTGAATATTGAGGATTATCTGTTGTTACCGTTATCCTAATTAATTCTGTATCTGAAACTGAACTTACACTTATATTATTTCTTAATGTTTCCTCAGAAATATCTATTCCCAAATTCGAAATAACTTGTCTTACAACTTTATTGCTTTTCACTAATTGGCTATATGTAGAAACTAATTTTGAATTAAGTGTTAAATCTGTTGTAGTTATTGAATCTTGTTCTCCTTCTGCTGTCTCATCATTTGTTCCTGCTAATACTAAAGTAGTTGATGAAGTGTACATTGGAGTTGTAAATACAGTTGTATATATGTATCCAAGTACTGCAAAAATTGCAATTATTAAGATAATCTCTACTTTTTTCTTCCAAAATATTGAAAATATTTCTTTTAAATCAATCTCTTCCATAATTCCTCCTCTTTATTCTTTTGTTTTTATTTTTTAATATTAATTACTTTTCTTCCAATAGATTCATATATGATACCTTTTCCTTCTACGGAACTTAAGTCATAACAGTTTCTACCATCTATAACTATTGGTTTTTTCATTAATTCTTTATATTTATTTATATCAAATTCTTTAACATCTTCCCACTCTGTAAAAATAAAGCAAATATCAGCATCTTTTATTGTATCTTCTATTGTTTGGCAATACTCTATTTCATTAGGATAAAACTTTTTGAAATTATTTTCTCCAACAGGATCAAAAGCTTTAACTTTTGCTCCGTAATCTAATAATATAGGAATATTATCTAAAGAAGGCGCCTCTCTTAAGTCATCTGTATTCGGTTTAAATGTTAAGCCCAACACGGCAACATTAAGCCCTTCAAATGTCTCATAATATTTTCTAGCTTTTTTTATTAGTCTTAATTTCTGATTTGCATTAACTTCTATTGCAGCTTTTACAGTTTTTAATTCATAGTCATAAAAATTTCCTAACCAATGCAATGCCTTAGTATCTTTTGGAAAACAAGAGCCACCATATCCAATTCCAGCTTGTAGGAATTTATTTCCTATTCTTGAATCCATTCCCATTCCTTTTGCTACGTCTGAGACATCTGCTCCTACTATCTCACATAAATTTGCTATTTCGTTTATGTATGATACTTTTAGAGCTAAAAAGTCATTTGATGCATATTTTATCATTTCCGCACTTTCTCTATTAGTTATTACATATGGAATATCAAACCCATTATATACTTGTCTCATTACTTTTTCTGCATGTTCTGAATTAACGCCAATAACTATTCTTTGTGCATATAATGTATCTCTTACTGCTGTTCCTTGAGCTAAAAATTCCGGATTTGATACCACTTCTATTTTTACATTATTTTTTAGGTTTGCCTTTATAAATTTTTCCATTTTACTATTTGTACCAATTGGAACTGTTGATTTCAATACTATAATGGTATCTTTTTCTATGTTTTCTGCAATTTCTTTTGCAACTTGATATACATATTTTAAATTAGCACTGCCATCCTTTTTTTCAGGGGTCCCTACACCTATAAATATTACGTCTGCATTTTTATATGCATTTTTACTATCTAAAGTATAAGTTAGCTTTTCTTTATTTTTTAACATTAATTCCTCTAAACCTGGCTCATATATTGGACTTTTTCCTTCGTTTAACATCTTAATTTTTTCTTCGACTACATCTACACATGTAACTGTATGTCCAACTTCTGATAAGCATACCGCTGTAACTAGTCCTACATAACCTGTTCCTGCTACTACTATTTTCATTTTTATCTATCTCCTTTTACATCCAATTTTAACCAACTTCCCCATTCATCTATTAGATGGCTTGGTGTTATATGCATATATCCTCCTGTTGGAATAAATGTCAATTCTGAAATATATACCTTTCCACTTACATCATATAAGTCAACTCTAACAAATGGAAAATCTTCGCTCAATTTTCGTGAAATAGTTTTCATTTCCTCAAAACATTTTGGCATATCTATTTTTTCTTTGTCATTATTTGGATGTTCTTTTAATTGACAATCTATATGCTTAAAATCCATATCAAAATAGTCAATATATTTATCCTTTTCCAAAACTTCTCCATTTAACGTTTCGTTTGTACTTATATATAGTAATTTAGGCTCTCCGTTAAAACAATAAAATTTATAGTTTTTAACATCCCCCAAATATTCTTCAATTATTATTTTCTTTTTAATATACTTATATTGTATTTCAGCAGACTTTTTCCAATAATCTTCTTTTAACCATTTAGTTAGTTGCTTAACAGCTTTTTCTTTATTAAGCTTTTTAGCATCAGGAACTATTATGTTATAGCCACAACCATGATTACATTTTACAACATAGGAATTTGGTAATTTATCCCATATTATTTCTTCTGGCTTATTATATACACCATATAATTTAGGTAATAAATTTTCAAGATTCTTTTTCTTTAAATATTCTCTTATTTTAAACTTATCAATACAATTAGTTACTATATCATTATTATTATACAAATTTAACTTTAGCCATAAAATTTTTTCATTCAAATCTTTTGGATTCTTTAAATCCAGTTTTTTCTTAAAACTAATTTTAAAACCTATTTGCGTTTCTAATTTAGGTGAAATAATGGTTAATCCTCTTTTGATTAAATCTTTTACTTTCTTTATCATATCTTGCTCCTTTTAAAATATTTTATCTAAAATATTGGTTATTTCTTTTTGTTTATCTTTCTCTACATCTAATAGCTTATTCATTAACATATCTTTATTTTCTAGTATTTGCAATACATTCTCAGTTTTTCCCTTATATATGTCTATAATTAATTTTTCAAGATTTGCATCCTTAAATGTTTGTCCTATCTTCACATTCTTGTCTGTATCTATAACTGCTACAGGTAATGCTCCGTACTTATATCCTAACAACAAAGAATGCATTCTATCACTTATATTATATGATGCCTTACAATAATACTCTTTAGCTGTATCTAAATTTACTTGTTCTTCTACAAATTCTGATTGATATGTATCTTTAAAATGGTCATACATTCTTTTTGATATATCTTTATCTTTTTTCACTTGATAAAGGAAAATTAGCTTCATTTTTTTATTCATTTTCTTGTTGAATTCTTTTAATATTTCCCCAATTCTTAAAATTGTTTCATTCTCCTGGGATTTGTTCCCCCAATCTCTAGGATTTAAAATAACTGTTGTAGTTTCATTTATCTTACGCTCTTGACTTTTTAAATATAGCCATGACATATCTGGACACAATTTTGCTTTTTTTATTCCTATTTTGTGGCATAATTCTAATGATTGTGTATCTCTAACAAAATATTCGTTTATAGGAATTGATCTTATTTTTTCAGTGAACCCTAAAACTTTAGTAATCGGTCCTATTGATGATCCAATTCTTACAATCCTTACTCCAAATAGTCTATAAATCATAAATAATATTGATGCTACGATATTCCTAGCACTTTTTTTTAATCCGCCTCCAAAATTATGTCCTAGCCCAGAAACTATATAGACTTTATCGTTTTTATCTTTTTTTATGGACTTCAATAATATATTTAAAACAAATTGCAATTCATTTTTACAATGAATTTTTTCATCTTCTTTAATTTGTAATTGTTTTAAAAATCGTTCTGGTATATCTTTACTACAATTACATTGCAATTTACCATATTCTCTTAATGTATCAAGTAAAGCTTTATTAATAAGAGTATCTCCTGTATTGTTAAACTCCGTTTTTGTCTGATAAAAAATATAATTACTCATTATTCACAACTCCTTTTTTCCTATTTATAAACATAGCAATTTGGCTTTTTATATACTTATAATTTAATATACAATATATAAATACACCTAATGTCACTTGTATAACTAAAGTTAATAGTGTCTTTTCCATATTTTTTCCTACAAAATATACTATTATAAACATCACTAAACTCGTTATAAAGAATTTTAAACAACTTGGTAAATATTCCTTTAAATTTATATCTTTCCTTATAGCCATACATTGGAAAAAGCATACTAAAAATTCTGCTAATATTGTCCCTATAGTAGCTCCAATTGCTCCATATCTTCTTATAAAAATCATATTGAAAATGAAGTTAACAATAGCACCTATAAGAATGGAAGTTGTATACTCTTTATCTTTTCCTCTAGGAATTAATAATTGCATTCTTATAATTGAAGCCACTGAAGTAAATATTAAAGATATGCTTAAAACTTTTAGTAATACAGCAGATTCAGTAAATCCTTCGCCTAAGTATAATAGAACTAATATGTCCGCAGTTGCCAGGAATCCAAATATCACAGGGAAAACACTAAAGAAAACAAATGATATTGATTTTTTAAAAATTCTTTTAAATTCTTCTAAATTTTCCTTACTATATAAATATGTCATTTGAGGCAATGTAACTGTTCCTAATGCATTTATAACTGATAATACAATATTTAACATTTTTTCTGCATTTTCATAATATCCAACTTCTGACATATTAGCCATTTTTCCAATCATGATTTTATCCATTGTTCTATAAACACTTGAGGCTAATACAGGTATGAATAATATTATAGTTGGTTTTAAATGTTTAAAAATCTCTTTTCTAGAAACTCTTATGAAGCTTACTTCTTTTTTTCTAAATGGCCACAAAATAAGTTGATTTAATAATGTCATAAAAGCTAATATGAATATATATTTATTTAAGTCTTCTGCATCTTTTACAAAAATTAAGATTAGTACTAGATTTAATATTTTTAGTATTGCACTTCTTGTTACTGTCATTTTAAACTTTTGTAATCCGCAAAATAACCAGTTAATATCAAAAGCTACAGAAACTAAATACAAAACCTGGATAATTTGAATAGTAAAGTATTCTCTACTATTAAGCAACACATATATTATATAAATAATTGACACTATTAAAGTAACTATTAACTGTAAATAATATATACTAGAGAATGTTCTATTTAACTTTTCTTTGTCATCTCTTACTTTTGAAACTTCTCTATTTCCATAATTGTTCATCCCTAATAAAGCAAACATCATAAAATAAAGAACAATAGAATAAGTATAAGAATATGTTCCAACACCTTCTGCTCCAATTGTCCTTGCAACATATGGCGTTGTTATGAGAGGAATTATTAATATTAAAATTTGATATATAGCATTATAAATAAAGTTCGATTTTAATTTGCTCATTTCCTTTTAATTTTCCTTTCAATTATTTTTTCTATCTTACTTTTTATGTATTTTTTATTATAAATGGTTATAGGATATATATACTTTTTAAAGTCAGCTTTTTTTCCTATCTTTTTATTAAATAAAATACTATTTGGTATCATTATAAATTCACTACAATCATTAGCATATCTATAATCACAACTCATAGATCTCTTTTGAAAATGTACATACATATATTCTTTTTTATGTACTCCTCCATTTTGTAAATAAAGACCTGCTAGATGACAATTATTTTTTCTATCTATATTCCATTGAAATATATGTCTTTTTTTAAATTTAGTCAGTACTAAGTTATTGTATTTAGTTGAAACATCTGCAATGCAACTATCATCAGTATAAACTCTATATTTATCGTTATTAATCCAATAATTTAAGAGTCCATCATGGTTCTTTCCCCATTCATCAAAGAAAAACGAATCTTTAGTTGAATACACATTTAAATACATTGGCTTGCCATCAACAATCATTTCTTTGAAGCTATTTATCATTTTTTCATTATTTTTGTATAAAGTAAAATGTCCACATTTGAAGATTTTATCATAATTATTTAAGTCTATTTCATTTAAAAATTTTCTAATATTCCCAAAAATAAGATCTATATCACAATGTCCCCAAAAATCATACTGTTTTAAATAATCCGAAAAAATATATCCATATGCTGGCTTATAATCACAAAATTTATATGGTGCATCTAGTGAAATAGCAAAATCAAATTTATTTTGTATATATGTTTTTATCTCTTGGAATGATATATATTTAACCTTAACATTTTCTGGATAATCATATTTTGTTTTATCATCTGTAAAAAGTAAAAAATCTATACTAGGATTATATCTACATGAATCTAACCACAATTGAAAATAATTTGGTAATTTTCCTATATAAACATTTATCAGGCATATTTTAGGTATTTCCTTTTGTTTCTGCATTCAAATCGTCCACCTTTCTGTTGGGATAAAAAGCATATATCAAAAATAACATACTAAAATTAGGAATAGGTTTTATGAAGTTTATTTCTGCATATGAATATAATATATATATTATTATAAAAAATACTTCTATATTTTTTCCTTTTTTTAGTAAATTTCTAATAGCGAGATAATAAACTATTACATTTATTAGTGTATATATTAATCCAAAACTTAACATTATATATGTTTGTGAATTATCACATATATAATAAGTCACATTTCTAGGCCATGGAGATAGTTTGTATCTATTTATATATGTATATGCTTCTAAAATTCTTGAAGAAACCAACTTGTTTAGGAAGTCGTAAAATGCTGTATCTGTCATATACATAGCAACAAAATAAACAAATACAAATAAAAACAGTTGAGAATATGGAACGAGTTTCTTTGTAATCTTTATAATTATACTGTTTTCCCTTAATTTTATTTTTTTTGATAAATATATGCTCCAAATAGTCAAACAACTTAATATCAAACCAGTTCTGCATCCAAAAAATATATAAAAAACAATAGCTATAATTTGTAATATTAATGCTTTCTTCAAATTTATCTTTGAATAATATGTATATAAATATAATGCAATCATTGTAAATATAGGTACATAATTTGAATTTCCATGTGCGTTTGCGATTCTTATCATTTTATATGTGTTACCAAATGCATCAGTCTTTGTATCGACTTCATATGGTATTATTCCTATACAAGTAAATAATATTGTTAAAATCTCCAATATTAGGAGTGTAAAAAACATTGTTTTTGTTGCTTTTTTTATATTTACATTTTTTAATCCTATTATTAAAGGAAATATTAATAACACTCCTTCGTTCTCAAATCCAGATTTTACATAAACAAATATTAAAAATCCTAGAAATAGAATTTGTAAAATATACTCTTTTATCGTAAATTTAGTTATTACCCAATGTATAAAAAAAGATAATCCACCTATAATCAACAATACGATTTTTATTATACTTATATCCATTCCCGAAGCAGCTATAATTGTGGTCAAAAACCAGTACATTGTCATAGTTACAAAAAATATCAAATAAAAATTTATTTTTTTAAACATCTATTATTCCTCCGAATTTTTTCTTTCGTTTGTTTATAAATATTAATAAATCTATAAACTAACTTGTCCCATAAAAATTCTTCTTTTATAGTTAAACTAGCCTTTTTAGCTAAATTTTCTCTAAAGTCTTTATTTTCTAATAATTCATTTATATTCTTTACCCATTCATCCTCATTTAAATTTATAATAATGCCATTTTCTCTGTTTTTTATTAAAACACTCGAACCTCCATTCAATGTTGTAATGACTGGTAAATTAAAATACATTGCTTCTAGTAATACCATGCCGAAAATTTCATATTCGGTTGGTAATAAAAATATATCACATTTTTTATATATTTTTGAAATCTCATTTTGCTGAATTTTCTCCTTGTATATAATACTATCAAAAACACCGAGACTCTTCGCAAAATCAAATACTTTTTCTTTATATTCTTTTCTTCCGTTTCCTATTAAAATCAACTTTACATTTTTATTTTCATCTTTCAATCTTTTTAAAACTTTTACTAGAAATATTATATTTCTTCTTTCTTCTATTTTCCCAATATATAGTAACCATTTTTCATTATTATTGGTTCTTGAAATCAAACTTTCAACATTGTTAGAATCTTGAATTTTATCTTTATCTAGTCCTACTCCTACAGTAGTTACATTCTCAAATCCCTTTTTTCTTAAAAATTCTGAAGCAAGTTCGCTCTTAGTTATAAAAGGTACCTTTCTATATCTATTTGTAAGAAAAAATTTATCGAATAATTTGCATTTTAAATTATATCCCTTATTAAATTCACTATAATATGGGCCGTGATAAATAACAACTTTATTGGGGAATTTTTTAGTTAATTTCAAATTGTAAATCTGATCGTACTCACTACTTTGAATTATATCATAATTTTGTGCTAATTTTAACAATTTTTTTCCATATAAACCATTTTTTAAAATATTATAACCCTTAATCCAAAAAATGTTTATTTTTTTATTATCAACATTGATAATTTCTCTTTTTTCTTTTCCTTTTGTATAAAAAACTATATCACATTGATTTCCTTCTTTTACCAATGCTTTCGCTAGCCCTATTTCTTGAACATTATAGTTATTTATATTTATTTCATATGGGAATAATCTAACTATAAGAATTTTCATTTTTTCCTCCAACTTATTTCTAATTATAAAGTTTCTCTGTCTTTTCTACTACTGAATCCCAATTGTATTTATCCAATACATATCTACTAATTTCTTCTTTTTTTCTTCTTTCAGTATTTAACATATTATATAAAACATTTTTTAAATCTTCAATACTACTTTTATTAAAAGTTTTTGCGTATTCCCCTGTTACTTGTGTATTTTCTTCTATATTGCTTACTAAGCATGTGCAACCATAGCTCATCGCTTCAAGCAAAGAAAGTGGCATTCCTTCAACATCACTTGGCAAACAATATAAATAGCAATTGCTAAATAGTTCTTCTAATTCTTGCCCTTGAACAAATCCTGTCATTATTATTCTCTTATCTTCACTTGCCATTTTCTTTATTTTTTCTAAATAGTCATTTGTATGACTTGCTCCCCCAGCTATTACTAACTTTTTGTCTGTATCTATTTGTTTAAAAGCATCTATTAAATAATGTAACCCTTTTTCTGGTACAATTCTTGCTAAAAATAATATATAACCATCTTTTTCTAATCCATATTTTTCTTTTATGATATCTACTTCTCTCATCTCAGGTTTATTTACTCCATTTGGAATAAATACTGTATCTCTATTATATGTATCTTTAAAATATTTTTGTACTCCTTTTGAAAGTACTATTATTTTATCTGCATATTTTACAGCCAATTTCTCTCCAAACTTAATATATTTGGTTGCAAATCCACCCCACTTTGAACGTTGCCAATCCAATCCATGTATTGTTACCACTATTTTCTTCTTAAATAAATGAGGTATCCACAACATCGCACATGAACCTTCTGCATGATAATGAAGAACATCATATTTCCCAAATAATGCTTTTATACTAGCAAAGAAAGAGTATAAAAGAGCATCTATCCCCTTTTTATTTATTGTAGGAATAGTTATAATTTTTACTCCTTTATATTCTTTTAATTTTTTCTTATCTTTATCTGCATTTTTATCTTGGACATTTTTACCTTTTCTGTTATATACATCTACTTGATGTCCTTTTTTTACTAGTCTCGTTGCTAATTCTTCTACTACAATTTCAACTCCACCTTCTCGTGAAGGTATTCTTTTATGTCCTATCATTGCTATTTTCATAATTGATTCACCTTTATTTTTTCATCTGACTTTTTAAATCTTCTTCTACTATTTCTTCACCTGTTTTATTTTTTAATTGTTCTCTTGAAGCTTCTGATAAACCATCGTTTATTACACAATTCATATCACATGTTGAACATTTATCTAACTCTTCTTTAGATACTTTTCCATCTCTATAGTCTCTTACAATTTTATTTTCAAACATAGAATATTTTTGTTTTTTGAAAAATCTTAAGAATTTATGTCTTAAAACCCATAGAGCAGGTACCCAAATGTATTTATGCATTGCAGGACTTACAGAACCTATCATCCAGCATTGTCTATCACAATGTCTAACTTTATTTCTAACTTTTTCAGCTTGTTCAGAGTTCCATAACTCATCCCAAGACTCTTCATTTAAATTACCCATTACTTCTTTTTCTTTTGTTCCATTACATGGCATAACATCTCCATATGGATCTATAAAGAATGTATCAAAAGCCATGTCGCATGGAAGAAGTCTTTTTTGTCCAAATATATAGTTTATTAAACCATGATTAAAGTATGCTCTAAACCATTTTTTAGGTGAATTTGATTCTAATAATTTATTAATTAGTTTTTCAAATTCTTTTGCTACCATTAATCTATCATGAATAATATTTTTAGCTTCAACAAAATAGAAACTATTATGTAATGATGCTGTTGCAAATTCCATATTTAATTCATTAGATAAATCATATAGTGGTACTAAATCTTTTGCATTAGCATCTTGAACTGTCATACCGAATCCAACATCAGGATGTTTCATTTCAACTAATTTTTTAAGTGTTGAATATCCTTTATTAAATCCATCATCAAGTCCTCTTATTTTATTATTTGTATCTTCTAATCCTTCTATTGAAATTCTAATTCCTACATTCGGGAATTCTTCACATAATTTTATTATTCTATCTGTAAAAAATCCATTTGTTGAAATTACTATTCTATCAGATTTTTTATATAATTCTCTTACTATGTCAGGTAGGTCTTCTCTTATAAATGGCTCTCCACCTGTAATGTTTGTAAAATACATTTTAGGTAATTTTTTTATTGTTTCTAAGCTTATTTCCTCATCCGGTTTTGATGGTGCTTTATATCTATTGCACATTGTACATCTCGCATTACATCTATATGTTACTATTACTGTTCCATTTAATTTTTTCTCTGGCATTCCTAATCTTCCTTTCTACTTTTTATAACTTTTGCAGGTACTCCTCCTACAATAGAATATTCTGGTACATCTTTTGTAACTACAGCACCTGCAGCTATTATTGAATGACTTCCAATAGTTACTCCATCTAATATAACTGCTTTACTTCCAATCCAACAATCTTCTCCAATTTTTATGCCTTTTCTTGTTGCTCCTTGAAGTTTTATTGGTTTATCTGTATCAGAAAAATTATGATTTTCTGCATGAATACTTACATTTGGTCCAAAAATTGTATTACTTCCAATTTCGACTTTTCCTCTCATGGCAATAAAAGCATTTGCTGCAATTCCTACATTGTCTCCTATTACCAATTCTTCTCCTAATTCTCTTATAACTCCTGTACATTCTATAATACTGTTTTTTCCTAAAGAGAAATTATTTCCTACCTTCATTCCACCTTTTGATAAAGCTTCAATAAAGCATCCATCTTCTATTGTTGCACTACCATTAAAAGAAATTTTCTTTTTATTTTTTATTTTTACTCTTTTTCCTATAAATAATATACCTTTTGACTTTCTGAAAAATGGTTTTCTAAATATACCTCTTAGTACCATCATTCCTCTTTCGAATATAATACCAAACATTGTTCCAACTGTAATTGCTTCATCTATTTCATATGGTTCTTTTTTTATTTTTGTAATTACCTTATTTATTAATCTATTGCTCATTTTCTATCACCTAAAACATCCTTGTATATTTTTATCATTTTATTATAATATTCTTCTTTTGAATATTCTTTTTGTGCTATTTTCTTTGCATTTTTACTGTATTCTTTTACTAACTCATTATTTTCAAATAATAGTTTCATTTTTTCTTCAAGCTCCCTTATATCATCATGCTTGAATATTAGACCATTTTGTTTATTTTTTACAAGCTCAGGAATTCCACCTATATCTGAACCTATTACTGGTTTTCCAATTGTAAGTGTTTCCAATATTGAATACGGACAATTATCATACCAAATAGATGGTAAAACGACAAATTTAGAATTTGCAATTGCTTCTTGCATTTCTTTTTCATCTAAAAAACCCAAAAGTTTAACATTATTTTCTAAATGTCTATCTTTTATTATTTTTTCTATCTTTTCTTTTTCTGGTCCATCACCAGCTATATATAGTTTTTGATTTTCAATATATGAAAAGGCTTCTAGTAAATTTAAAATGCCTTTTTCTTTTGATAATCTGCCAAAATATAATGCATATCCATCATCTCTAGTCTCAATATTATATTTATCTATATCTAAAAAATTCGGCATAGCTATTATTTTATTTTCATCTACTCCATAATCTATTAGCTGTTTTTTATAAAATTTAGATGGTGTAACAATTTTATCTATTTTCTTCGTATAAACTTTTTTATTTCTATAATATTTAGTTTCAACTGCCCCTAATATGCTCTTTAAAAGTGATGATTTTATGCATTTCTTTTTTATGCAATTTATATAATTCCCGTTTTTACACAATTCACAAATATTTTTATTTTCATCAAGCATTGTTTTATTTGGACATACTGCCTCTAAATCATGTGCAGTAAAAACAATTGGTATATTTTTTTCTTTTATTGCTTCTATTATAGATTCAGAAAGTTGTCTTTGAAAATTATTTATATGCACTATATCTGGTTTAAAATCCTCTAATGTTTCTGTCATTTTCTTTTTGTTTTCTTTTGAATAAATAACATCTAATGCTTTTAATTTACTTCCGGTGTTTAAGTCTATTTCTTCTACAAAATATTCTTTTTCACCTGTTGATATATTTTTATCATTTCGCATAGAAAAAAAAGCTATTTGATGCCCTTTTTCCTTTAATAAATTCGCTAATTCAAAATAATATTTTTCGCTTCCACCCTTAAGATAGTGAAATTTATTAACTAGTAAGATTCTCATTAAATAGCCCCTTCTCTTTTTACAACTTTTTTAACTGTTTTGTATAATATTTTTGCATCTAATTTTAAACAATGATTATAGTAATAATCCATATCCATATCAAGCCTGTCCACAAAAGTAACCTCATTTCTTCCATGGACTTGCCAGAATCCAGTAACTCCTGGTTTTATAGAAGTTATGTATTTAAAGAACCCATTCATTTCTTCTTTTTCTCTTTCTAAATATGGTCTAGGTCCTACTAAACTCATATCTCCTTTTAGTACATTTATAAATTGTGGAAATTCATCTAGACTAGTTTTTCTTAAAAATTTTCCCATTTTTGTAATTCTTGGGTCATTTTTTAATTTTTTATACTTTTTATATTCTTTTCTGGCTTCTTCATTGTTTTTTAAATATTCAAATAGTTTTTCATCTGCCCCAACAACCATTGACCTAAATTTATACATTTTGAAAATTTTTCCGTCTTTTCCTATTCTTTCTTGTGTATAAAATATTGGTCCATCTTCATGTGATATTTTATTTGCAACAAAAACAACAGCTGTTATAGGAACAAGCATTATTGTTCCTACTAGACCTCCTATAAAATCTACAAATCTTTTAATTACTTTTTCTACTGTAACAATCGTTTTACTTCTATCGATTACTTTAGATGTTATCATTAGCTCTATTTCTTCATCTTCATAAGAAATAGCATCATTTTTCACACCCATTTTTATCCCCCAAATCTCTTATTTTTCATCTTTTTCCTTAATTTTCCGTTATAACCAATTAATATTATATAACATATATAGTTTTTTTGCAATAGTCAAATTATGACATTTTTCGTCATATTGTTGTAATATTTTTGTAACATTTTGTATGAACGACTATTCTAATATAAAATATTATAATACTCATTTTTTGTCAACTTTTCTTTATGTTTTTATTTACAATTTTTTATTGAATCTTTTACACAAGAAAAAGAGCAAAAACATTGAAATTCAACATCTTTGCTCTTTTATTAAAATATTATTATTTATTTTACTTTTTGTAATTGTATTTTCTCAAAAATTTTTATAAATAATAAGATTACAAAAATCCCTACTAAAATGCCTAAAGTATCTATATATACATCTGTAATTTGTGCACTTCTACCTGGACTAAATAATTGATGAATTTCATCTGATGTGGCATATAATACTCCTAAAATCAAACTAATTAATATTCTATTTTTTTCTTTTAATTTAAATGTACTAACTAGCCCCATAAGTAAGAAACCTACTAAAGCATATATTGAAAAGTGTGCAATCTTTCTTATTATTTTTTCTGTTCTTTCAAATATTTCATCTTGTCTATTTTCTTCTATATTTTTATATGTATTACTCTTTTCTAATATAAATTCAGTTACTCTACCACTTATGCCTCCCGATTCTTCTCCATCTTGGCTGGAAAAACCAAATATTATATAAAATGTTCCAAATAGAAGAATAAGAAGTACAATTCTTAATAAATTAATTTTCATATTTTCCTCTATTATTTTATTTTTTTAAGTTTTCGTATAACTTTTGATATCATTAATAATCTAGTTTCTATATCCTGTTTTACTTATTATACTATTACTTATCTCTTTCACAGTACTAGATGGTTCATAATTTGGTTCTCCAAATGCTTCTTGATGTAATTGTTTTACATTACTTTCTAGTGTTACAGGTACTCCATACCATCTATCTAAAGTAATTCCTTTTGTTTCATATGGCCATCCTATACTTTCTACAACTTTATAATCCATCAAGCTTGGAACTAATCCAAATATATCTCCTGCTGTAATATTTGTATAAACTTCTGGCAAGACTGTATCTACAAAGTTATTAATCTCACTAATATTTTTTGTTTTTAACTTTGTAAGCATTGCTTCTAGAACTGTTCTCATTCTTTCAGTTCTTTTATAATCTCCTCCTGATGTATAACGGATTCTAGCGTATGCCACGGCTTGTACACCATTTAAATTTTGTTTTCCTGTTGAAGTTACTTTTGCATTTGATTTTCCTGTTACTCTTGCTGTTTCATCTATGTAACTATTTAGATAATTTAATTCAGATTGTGATTCAATATTTATTGTAACCCCACCTAAAGCATCAACTGCTTCTGCAACCGCATCAAAATTAACTGTTGCAAATTCTGTAATATTTAAGTCTAGATTTGTGTTTAAAGTTTTAACCGCAAGTGGTGCTGAACCATATGAATATGCATGTGTAATTTTATCTAGTCCATGTCCTTCTATTTGTACATATGTATCACGATATACAGAAATTAATTTAATTTCTTTTGTATTATTATTAATACTTGCAATTATTATCCCATCACTTCTATTTCCTTTTTCTAAATTATCATCTCTACTATCTACCGCAAATAAAGCAATATTCCTATAACCTGATAAATTTTCTTGTGCTTGTTCTGATATTCCTAAATCAGCCTCATCTAATTCCACTTGTTGCATCATTCCTATTTTGCTATTTATGAATATTGCAATAGCACCAACAATTGCTAATAAAATTACAATAAGTACTAATACTGTTATTCCAAATACTTTTAATCCCTTTCTTTTCTTTTTTTCTTTTGTCATTACTCTTTTCCCTTTCATTCTTCTATCGTCCCTTTCTCTATTTTATTTTCCATTTGTTTTTCTTTTGCCACCTCATTATACTATTTTATATTTTTTTTTACAAGTTTTTTAAGGAAATTTTAAATTTTTAAGGGTTAGAAAAAAGGAAGTATTTTTCATACTCCCTTTTATTATTTTTCTTAGGCTATATTTAAAGCCTTTTCAATTTTTTCAATTTTTTCTCTAAATACTTCATGCTCTAATTCGTTCATTCTATTTGATGTATTTAATTCTTTTAATATTTGGTCTTGCTTTTGTAAAATATGTACTAAATTTACATTTTGCATTACATCAAGTCTTTCATTCATTTTTTGCATTTCTTTCTTCATACCATTTGTTTCATATTTTATTCCCTTTACTTCTGATTCCAATACTCCAACTCTGTTTTCTACTCCATCTAGTCTTATATTCGCTTCTTTAAGTTCTTTTTTGATAACTGATACATCACTTTTTAGACCTGATACATCTTCTTTTAATACTGATACATCACTTTTTAGACCTGATACATCTTCTTTTAATACTGATACATCGCTTTTTAGACCTGATACGTCTTCTTTTAATACTGATACATCACTTTTTAGACCTGATACATCTTCTTTTAATACTGATACATCACTTTTTAGACCTGATACGTCTTCTTTTAATACTGATACATCATTTTTTAAGCCTGATACGTCTTCTTCTACCGTAGTTAGTCTGTTTTCTACTCTATCTAGCCTATTATTCACTTTTGAAAATTCGCCCTGAATGTTCTCCCAAAGTTCTTTAATGTCCATATCCTTCACCTCCTACCTAGCCTAAGAATCAAAAATTCGAATTTTTACTAGGTAGATATTACCACTTATTTATTTTGTTTACAAACCTATAATTAGTTGATTATGGGCAAAATTGGTATATAATTCTCATTCATTGGCGTTTTTTCTCTCGTTTTCTCTTTATTTTGGAATTTGTACATTCAGTTTTACTTATATGTTTCATTACATCTTGTTTGGCATTTCCATTCCAAGTAGACTGGCTCCAATTTTTAGCACTTGACCTACACTATATGTCAAAAATACTCTTGCATTTTGAACATCTTTATCATCCACAATTATTTTATTTTCATTATAAAAACTACTAAATGCTTTTGCTAAGTCTATTAGATATCTAGAAAGTATTGATGGTTCTTCTTTTTTTGTTACTTGAATTAATATATCATCAAAATTATATATTAATTTTAATACCTCTTGTGAATATTCATCTAATAGATTCTCTACTTTAATTTCTTTAAGGCTTGGTAATTTTCCTGCTTTTTCTAGAACACTTTTTGTTCTTACATAAGTATATTGAATATATGGCCCTGTTTCTCCTTGGAAGTTTAATGCTGTATTCCAATCAAATATTTCGTCTTTTATTCTGCTATTTGCTAAATCGTTAAATATTACAGCTCCAACTCCAACTTTTTTGGCAGTTTCTTCTTTTTCTTCTAAATCAGGATTTTTTTCTTCTATTATTTTTTTTGCTCTATCAATTGATTCTTGTAGTAAATCTTCTAATTTTATCATATTCCCTGCTCTTGTAGACATTCTACCTTCTGGAAGTTGTACCATTCCAAATGATACATGTTCTAATCCATTTGTATATTTTTCGTCTATTCCTAATAATTTTGCTACTTCAAATACTTGTTTAAAGTGAAGTGTTTGTTCATATGATACAACATATAATGCTTTATCAAAGTCATAAGTTCTTGCTCTATATAGAATTGCTGCCAAATCTCTTGTTGCATAAGTTGTAGAGCCATTTGATTTTATAATTATACAAGGTGTGTTTATTCCTTTATCTTCTAAATCAACCACTTTGGCCCCTTGAGATTCTACTAATTTTCCTGTTTTTTCTAGTTTTTCTATTACCTCTGGCATCTTATCAGAGTAAAATGCTTCTCCATTCCAAGAATCAAATTTACTTCCTAATAAATCATAAACTTTTTGGAATTCTTTTAAGCTTACTTTCCTAAATTTTTCCCAAAGTTCTACACAATATGGGTCTTTGTCTTCTAGTTTTTTAAAGTTATCTCTACAAGCTTCTAGTACTTTTTCATCTTCTTTACAAAGATTATTTATTCTTATATATATTTTTGTTAGTTCTTCTATTGGGTTTTCGTCAATATTATATTCATTTCCCCATAGTTTATATCCTTCAATTAGTTTTCCAAATTGTGTTCCATAATCTCCTAAGTGATTTATTCCAATCACATTATATCCTAAGTATTTATATATTTTATATAGTGCTGCACCAATTACTGTTGAACGCAAATGTCCTATATGAAATGGTTTTGCAATATTTGGTGCTGAATAATCTATTACAACATTCTTTCCATTTCCTATATCCATTTTTCCATATTCTTTAGCTTCTTGCATTTCTTTTAATACTTCATTTGCTAATTTATCTTTTTTAATATAGAAATTTAAATATCCACCTGCTACTTCCACTTTTTCAATTAATTCTTCATCTATTTTAATTTTTTCTTTTATTTCATTTGCAATCATTGGTGGAGCTTTTTTTAGCTCTTTTGCCAAACGAAAACAAGGAAATGCATAATCTCCGTTTTTTGAATCTTTTGGCATTTCTATATATCCTTCTAATTCTTCTTTATTTATATTTATTGCATTTGATATATCTTCTGCTATTTTTGTTTTAAATTGTATCATATTTTTTCGTCCTTTCTTAATATAAAATTCCCATATATTATATTATCTATTGGGCTAAAAGTCAACAAAACCAGCTATTTAAAAAGTACAATTGAATATAAGTTTTTATTTTTAACTTAACACTCAATTGTACTTATATATAACTATTTTCAATTTCTAACTATTTTTTACAATATAATTCCATGAGTCTTTACACATATCTTCTAATGTTTTTGTTGCAGTCCATCCTAATTCTTCTTTTGCTTTTTTAGGGTCTGCATAACATGTTGCAATGTCTCCTGCTCTTCTTGGTGCTATTTTATATGGCACATTTTTTCCAGTTGCTTTTTCAAAAGCTTTTACCATGTCTAGTACGCTATATCCTGTTCCTGTTCCTAGGTTATATATAAATAAACCTTTTTCTTCTTTGTCTAATTTATCTAAAGCGCAAACATGTCCTTTTGCTAAATCAACTACGTGAATATAATCTCTTACACCTGTTCCATCTGGTGTATCATAATCATTTCCAAATACTGAAAGTTCTGGAAGTATTCCTGCTGCCACCCTTGCTACATATGGCATTAAATTGTTTGGTATACCTTTAGGTTCTTCTCCAATTAGTCCGCTTTCATGTGCTCCTACTGGATTAAAATATCTAAGAATACATATATCCCAAGTATTATCTGATTTATATAAATCTTGTAAAATTTGTTCTATAAATAATTTTGTTGAGCCATAAGGATTTGTTGTTCCACCTATTTTACATTCTTCTGTAATTGGTATTATTTCTGGGTCACCATATACAGTAGCTGAAGAACTAAATATGAATTTTTTTACTCCATATTTTCTCATTGTTTCTAATAAAACCAAACATCCTGATATATTATTATGATAATATTCTAATGGTTTTTGAACAGATTCTCCTACTGCTTTAAATCCTGCAAAATTTAATACTGCGTCTATTTTATTTTCTTCAAATACCTTTTCTAATTTTTCTTTATCCAAATAATCTATTTGATAAAATTTAAAATCTTTGCCAGTTATTTTTCTTATACTGTCTAATACTTCTGGTTTACTATTTGAAAAATTATCTATTATAACTATATCCTTTCCTGAATTTAATAGTTCAACTGCAGTGTGACTTCCAATATATCCTGCTCCACCTGGTAATAATATTGCCATAACAATTCCTCCTACATTTGTAAATTTTGAGAATTTTGGGGACGGAGCATTTTTGTCTCAAATCAACTTAAAACAATTTTTTAAAGTGAGACAATTAACCTCCGTCCCTCTTTGTCTCATTTCTCGATTCTCGTTCCTTCCTTAGAGTCTATGACTTTAAAGCCTTTTTCTTGTATTTTGTCTCTTAATTCATCTGATTTTGCCCAATCTTTATTGTTTCTTGCTATGTTTCTTTCTTCTACTAGTTTCAAGATTTCTTCTGGTATTTCATCCTGTACTTTATCTTGTTTTGTTTCTTCATCTATTTTTAATCCTAAAATAGTATCGAATTTTAATAATAGTTCTGCAAGTTTTGGAGATTTTTTCTCGTTTCTTACAACTTCCCATACAACTCCCATGCTAAAAGGCATATTTAAATCATCATTTATTGCTTTATGAAATCTTTCTTCATATTCTATTATTTTACTGTCTTCTATTTTATCTGTTCCATCTAAATGTGCTTTATACCCATTTTTTAGTCTTTCTAGTGATTTTGAAGTTGCTTCAATTCCATCCCATGTAAAGTTTAGTTTATTTCTATAATGAGAAGAATATGTAAATAGTTTATATACTAATGGGTCATATCCTTTATCTATAATGTCTTTTATTAGGTAAACATTTCCTAAACTTTTTGACATTTTTCCGCCATCTATTAATAGATATTCTCCATGTAGCCAGTACTTAGCAGGAATTTTTCCACAATATCCTTTACTTTGTGCTATTTCATTTTCATGATGTGTTGGAATTAAGTCAATTCCACCTGTATGGATATCAAATTGCTCCCCTAAATATTTTTGTCCCATTGCTGAACATTCTATATGCCACCCTGGGTAACTTGGTCCCCATGGACTATCCCACTTCATTAAATGATTTTCAGGTGCTTTTATCCAAAGTGCAAAGTCTTGTGGATTTTTCTTTTCTGGGTCTACCTCAACTCTTGCTCCAGCTTTTTGGTCCTCTAAATTAAGATTTGAAAGTACAGGATATTTATCTAATTTTGATATATCAAAATATATTGCAGTTGATGTTGCATACGCATAACCTTTTTCTACTAGCTTTTCTACATATTTAAGCATATCTTGTATATGGTCTGTTGCCTTACATATAATTTCTGGTGTTTCCAAATTTAAGTTTTTTAGGTCATCGAAAAATAGCTTTGTATAGTGATTAGCTATTTCTTCTGGTGCCTTATTTTCTTCTCTTGCTGATTTTAACATTTTGTCTTCACCTTCGTCTCCATCAGAGACAAGGTGACCGACATCTGTTATATTCATTGCATGTTTTATTTTATACCCATTATATCTTAATACTTTTCTTAAAACATCTTGAAATATATTTGTTCTCATATTTCCAATAGTTGCATCTTTATATACTGTCGGACCACATGAATATATCCTTATTTCTTTTTCATCTATAGGTACAAATTTTTCTTTTTTTCTGGTTAAAGTATTATAAAAGTAAATGTCCAAATTTTTCCCTCCTTTATGTCTTAGCTATTTTTCTTGGTGTTTGTTTTGTTTTCTCCACTTGTGTTTGTTGATGGTTTTGATGTATTTGTATTTGTTGTATTGTTTTTATTACTATTTGTATTTGTTGTATTTGTCTTATTTGTTGTATTTGTCTTGTTGTTTGCTGTGTTTGTCGTATTTTCTTTTGGTTTTTCTTCTTCTTTTGGTTTTGTATGAAGTGTACATGTTTCTTCAACTTTATTTTTTCCTGCACTTGATGGATTTAATGTTTTCCACAAATTTAATCTTTCTTTTGGTATAACTGCCCCATAATAGTTTGTTGTAACATTACAGTATTGTGAGCAATAGTCTGTTGCAACTTTTCCAGATTCTGAACATATTCTTTGACTTCCATGACCTTCACATTGTTCTGGTAAATTGTCTTGTGTAAATATCTCTTTATATGTATTTGTGCAAGCTGATGTTGCTAAACATCCTGTTGTTCTACATACTGTTTGCTCTACTATTCCACTTGGTTTTTCAAATGTAGCACTTGCTAATCCAGAATGTACATCTGTCATTATTGCATCCCAAATTTGTCCTGCTGGGTTTGTTCCAGACCATATAACTTCTTCTTGATTATCATATCCAAACCAACATGCTGCTGAATAGTATGGAGTAAATCCACAAAGCCATCTATCATAGTTATTGTCTGTTGTTCCTGTTTTTGCTGCTACATCCATTCCAGATATTGCACAATATGTTGCTGTTCCTGATTTTACTGGTTCTTGTAAAATAGATTTTGTTATATATGCATTTTGTTCTGAAATTACTCTTCTTGTTTCTTGATTTGGAGTAAGTACTGTATTTCCACTTGAGTCAACTACTTTTGTATAAAATGTTGGTTCTATATATACACCATTATTTGCAATTGCTGCATATGCTGCCGCCATTTCAAGTGGGCTTATTCCATTTGTTATACCACCTATTGCTAATGCTAATGTTTCATCATTATGACTCTTATCTTCATCTGATGTAACTAATGTTGATATACCATAATTTCTTAGGTACTCTATTGATTTTGTTGGTGTTAATTCTGTCATTATTTTTACTTCAGGAACGTTTTTTGATTTTGCGATTATATATCTGATGTTTTGTAATCCATCATAATCGTCGTTTTCATTTTTAGGTTTATATGTTCCATTTGCGAATTCTGTAAGTTTATCATCATATACTGTTGCTGCAGTAATTATGCCTTCTTCTAATGCAGGCGAAATATCTGCAATTGGTTTTATACTTGAACCTGGTTGTCTTGTTGTTTGTGTTGCTCTATTTAATGAACGTGCTTCTGTTTTTTCTCCTAATCCTCCTGATACACCAACAACATTTCCTGTTTTATGGTCAATTATTACAAATGCTGCTTGTGTTTGTGTATTTAAAAGATTTCCATTTGCATCTTTTTCTCTACCAGATTTTATATATTTTTCTTTTGCTGTTTCTTCTTCTACTCTTGCTTGAATTGTAGCATCAACTGTTGAGTAAATTGTAAGTCCACTACTATATACATAGTTTTCTGCAAGTTGTCTTGTTATATTTTTTTCTTCCATTACTTGATTTATTACTTGCTCTAATACTGCATCTGTATGATATGAGTAACTTGAACCAGTTCCCACATCACCTTTACTAAATGGTAATCCTGCTTCAACTTTAGCAACAGCTGCATCATATTCTTCTTGACTTTCGACATATCCTAATTCTTGCATTTTTGCTAAAACTGTTAAAGTTCTATTTTTTATATCTTCACTATTATCGCTTCCGTCAAATGGATTATATGCACTTGGAGAGTGGTTAATTCCTGCCATAAATGCACATTCTGCTAAATCTAAATCTTTTGCTGATTTGTTAAAATAATATTCTGCACCGAAGTTCTACTCCATGTAAGTTTCCTTCTCCACCTACATATAGAATATTTAAATATAACTCTAGAATTTGATCTTTTGATATCATTCTTTCTACTTGAAAAGCTTTTGCCCATTCTTTTACTTTTCTCATAATTCCAGCTAATCCTGCTGTTTCGTCATCTTTAGTTATATTTTTAACTAATTGCTGAGTTATTGTACTTCCACCATATGAACTATTTCCTAAAAGTGTTTGAAGTATAGCTCCAGCTGTTCTTTTTATATCTACTCCGTTATGTTCATAAAATCTCTCATCTTCTATTGCTACATATGCCTTTGGTAGATATTTTGCCATATCTTCTAATGTAATTACTTTTCTTTTTTCATCTCCACTTAAGTTTGCTATAACTGCTCCATTTTGGTCTACTACAACTGAGTTTGATGCTCCTACTTGAAGTTCTTCTTCAGTTATTGAAAAATCATCTCCAAATAATCCAAAACACATTCCTGCAATAATTCCTGCACCTATTACACATGCTAATAAAAATATTATTATAAATACTTTTATTGCTACCATAAGTTTTGGATGTTTTTCTGAAAATTTAACTTTTTTATTTTTTTTATTTTTACTACTATTATTTTTATTATTAACTTTAGTAGTATCTACTCTTTTGGTCGCCATATCATTATTTGTTTTCTTTGTTTTTGTTGTCGGATTTTTATATTTTTTAGTCCTATCATCCTTATTATTTTTACTACTTCTTCCGTTACTACTTGGCATTTTCTTACCTCCTTGCCAATTTGAAAATTTACATAGATACATTATATTATATTTTCTAAAAAAAGGAAAGTATTTAAATAAAATTTTAATAAATTATATAGATTGCTTGTTTCCCATGAGTTTACTAATTTTCACTTTGTCTTTTTTTATTTTTTTAATTGTTTCATCATATGGTTGTTTTTTATAAAACATGGATTCATATATATCTTTTTTATCATATAGAATTGATTTTTCATAATCAAAGGCTTCATCATTTTTATAGCTTATTTCATAATTATTTATAACTAGTCCATTAAATCTTTTTTTATTTATTTTTGCTTTAGTTTTTATATTTACAATTATTGCTTCATCATAAATTTTATATTTATTTAATAACTCTGTTGGAAAATCTACATTTATTATTATATCTGATTTTGTTAGGCTTTTCCTTTTATTGTTGTTTACTACTATCATTATTCCTTCTTCCTTTTCAAACTTTTCCTCGATATTTTTAAACTTCTCTAGATGATTTGTTATTATATTTACTTTTTTGTATTCTTTTATTATTTTTCTTAAGTT
Organism: uncultured Clostridium sp.; assembly: GCA_930987745.1. Lineage (GTDB taxonomy): Bacteria > Bacillota > Clostridia > TANB77 > CAG-508 > CAG-269. Next base: position 31,270 of record CAKNKX010000008.1, on the reverse strand, counting down.
TTCTAACATATTTTCTGATATATCATTTACTAAGATAGAAATTTGTATTTCATCTTTTTTCATGTTTTTCTTTTTTATAATATATGTAATTATTTCGTTAACTAATATTTCTTCAAGCCAATTACCTTCTATTACTTGAAATCCTTCTGTTTCTAATAAGTTTCTATATTGTTCTTGTTTTTTTATTTCTTTACTTAAAACTATTTTCTTACAACTTGTATTTTCCATTAGTTTTTTAGTCTTTTTAGCTAATTTATCAGCTTTTCTTAAATCAATTTCTTCACCTTTTTCGATTGGAAGTTTTATTTTGTCTCCCTCAATTTGAATTACATTTAATAATTTATAGAACAAGCCGAGGCTTGTCAGTTTCTTGAATATAATACAAAAAAATCACTCCTCATATACTTTTATTTAAATATATGAGTGTGATTTTTTATTTATTCTTTAATTATAATATCTCTTTTTAATATTTTTTCTTTGACTGTACCTGTCCCGATAAAAAGATTATTATTATATATTTTATATACTCCATCTTGTTTATTTTCTTTTAGTTTTACTCCATTTAAAAATAACTCTAGTTTTTTATCAGTTAAAGAAATACTTTCATTTTCCTTGAAAATTTTCTCTAGTGGAATTATATATTTTGTAGGATTTTTTTCAAATTCTTCTATACTTACAGAATCTTCTATTTTAAAATCTCCTACTTTTGTTCTTTTTAATTTTGTCATATAACCTATTGTTCCTAGTTTTTTAGCTATATCTTCACATAATGACCTTATATATGTTCCTTTAGAACAGCTAACTTCAAATAATATCTTCTTTTCTTTTATATCTACATCTAATAATTGTATATCATAAATAGTTATATTCCTTGGTGCTATTTCTACATTTTCACCTTTTCTTGCATATTCATATAGTTTTTTGCCTTTTACTTTTATTGCAGAATACATTGGTGGAATTTGTTTTTGCTCTCCTAAAAATGTATTTAATACACTTTCTACATTTTCTTTTTCTAATATATTTGAGTCTACTTGTTTTTCTTCCAGGACTTTTCCTTCACTATCTAAAGTATCTGTTCTTTTACCGAGTTCTAGTTCTACTATATATGTTTTATCATGGTTTATTAAGTATTTGGAACATTTTGTAGCTTCTCCAACTAAGATAGGTAACACTCCTTCTGCCATAGGGTCTAATGTTCCAGTATGACCTACTTTTTCTTTTACTATTTTTTTTATTTTATATACAATATCATGTGATGTATTTTTTATAGGTTTATTTATTATTATAATTCCATTCATTAATTTTCTCCTATTTAGACAAGTGCTTTTTTTACTTCTTTCATTACTTTTTCTTTTACTTGTTCAATATTTCCTTGAAGAGTTGCTCCTGCCGCTCTTGGATGTCCTCCACCACCGAACATCATACAAATATCTGATGCATTTACATCATTATCTGTTCTTAAAGAGATTTTATATAAATCTTCTCCTTCTTCTTTTTGTCTAATAAATATAGAAACTTTAACACCTTCAATATCGCGTCCTACATCTACTAAACCTTCATGGTCTCCTTCTTCAGCATTAACTTCTTTTTCATCTTGTTTTGTGATATATGTAAATGTTACTTTTCCATCTTCTAACATTTCCATTCTACTCATTACTCTTTTTGTTAATTCAAAATTCGCTCTTGTTACTGTTCTTAGTGTTCTTTTATATATATCAGGAATATTTACACCTTTTCTTATTAATTCTGCTGTAAATTCAAAAGTTTCAGCATTTATGTTTGTATGTCTAAAACCACCTGTGTCTGTAATTATTCCAGTCATAATGCAAGTTCCTAATTCTTTTGTTATTTCTACCTCAAAATAGTTTGCCATCATTGCTAATATTTCACAACATGCTGGCGCTACTGGATTTACATAGTTTAAATCTCCATACATATTATTACTTCCATGATGGTCAATAACTATTGTCTTTTTGCTATTTTCAAAATATTCTTTGCCTGCTAGTCTTTTTACATCTGCACAATCTAAAGAAATAGCCAAATCATAATTTTCCACATCTGACATAGTTTTTACTTCTTCAATTCCTGGCAAAAAGTTATATATTCTTGCAAATTTTGGAATTATTACGTCTGAAGATTTACCTAGACTTTTAAGTAATAGTCTCATTGCTGTACTACTTCCAACAGCATCTCCATCAGGTGATTCATGTGTTAAAACAACTATACTTTCTGCATTTTTTATTTCTTTTAAAATTTCATCTAAAGTCATATTTTCCTTGTATGACATATTTAATAAATTAAATAATCATACTCTCCTTTCTTTAAATTTATATAAAATTATTCTTCTTCTTTTTTTGGCATTATTTCTTTTAAAATACTATCTATTCTTGCCCCATATTCTAGAGAATCATCTAGTTCGAAAATAAGTTCAGGTGTATTTCTTAAGTTTACTCTACTTGCTAATTTTGAACGAATAAATCCAGATGATTTTTTTAATGCAGTTAATGTTTCTTTAATATTTTTAGAATTTAAAATACTTACATATACCTTTGCAAATTTTAAGTCATTTGTTACTTTTACTTTTGTAACACTAATTAACCCTGTTGCATTAGGATTTTTTAGTTCATAACTAATAATATGACTAATCTCCTTTTTATATTCCTCGTCTATACGACCTAGTCTTGTCCTATTTTCTGGCATTTCTTTCTCCTTTCAGTGGATTTAGGGGACGGTCCTAAAATCCCCCTTTTTAGGGATTTTTAGGACCGTCCCCTAATCCCTATCTTTTTATTTCTTCCATGATATATACTTCTATGATGTCTCCTTCTTTAATATCATTATAGTTTTCAATTTGCATTCCACATTCAAAACCTTTTGATACTTCTTTTACATCATCTTTAAATCTCTTAAGTGTTGCTAGTTTTCCATCATGAATTACTACATTATCACGTATTACTCTTACTCCAGCATTTCTTTCTACTTTTCCAGATGTTACAAAACCTCCAGCAATTGTTCCAACATTTGAAATTCTAAATGTTTGTCTTACTTCTACATTTCCAATTACTTTTTCTTCGTATTTTGGTTCTAACATTCCTTTCATAGCAGATTCTACATCATCTATTGCTTGATAGATTACAGAGTATTGTTTTATTTCTACTTCATCTTTTTCTGCCATTTCTTTTGCTAAGTTATCTGGTCTTACATTAAATGCTATAATAATTGCATTTGAAACTTTTGCTAAAGTTACATCTGATTGATTAACTGCTCCTGCTGCTGCATGGATTACTTTTACTTTTACTTCTTCATTAGCTAATTTTTCTAATGATTGTTTAACTGCTTCAACAGAACCTTGTACATCTGCTTTTACAATTAAGTTTAATACTTTTAGTTTTCCTTCTTCCATTTGACTAAATAAATTGTCTAATGTTACTTTATTTACTTGATTTATTGCTTTTTCTCTTGCTTGACGTTTTCTTCTTTCTATTAAGTGTTTTGCAACTTTTTCATTTTTAACTTCATAGAAAGTATCTCCTGCTTCTGGAACTTCTGTTAGTCCCATAATTTCTACTGGTGTTGAAGGTCCAGCAGCTTTTACAGATTTTCCTTTATCATCTCTCATTGCTCTTATTCTTCCTATTGAAGAACCAACAACAATAGTATCACCCACATCTAAAGTTCCTCTTTGTACAAGCATTGTTGCAATTGCACCTTTTGATTTATCAAGTCTTGCTTCGATTACTGCACCTTTTGCTTGTTTATGTGGATTTGCTTTTAATTCTAGTACATCTGCTTCTAGTAATACCATTTCTAATAATTGGTCTATATTTTCATGCTTTTTAGCAGAGATTGGAACAAAGATTGTATCTCCACCCCATTCTTCTGGAACTAAGTCATAAGCCATTAATTCTTGTTTTACTTTTTCTACATTTGCATCTGGTAAGTCTATTTTATTTATTGCTACAATTATTGGTATGCCTGCAGATTTTGCATGGTTTATAGCTTCTATAGTTTGTGGTTTTACACCATCATTTGCAGCAACTACTAATATTGCAATATCTGTAATTTGTGCACCTCTTGCTCTCATTGCAGTAAATGCTTCATGTCCTGGTGTATCTAAAAATGTTATTAATCTATCATTTACTTTTACTTGATATGCACCTATTGCTTGAGTAATACCACCTGCTTCTCCTTCTATTACATTTGTTTTTCTTATTGCATCTAGAAGTGATGTTTTTCCATGGTCTACGTGTCCCATAACAACAATTACTGGTGGTCTTGTTTGTAATTCTTCTGCTTTATCTTCTGATTCATCAAATAGGATATCTTCTTCTGTAACTACTTCCTTTTTCTTAGCTGTTATTCCAAATTCTCCTGCAATTAAGAATGCTGTATCAAAATCAATTTCTTGATTTATAGTAGCCATAATTCCATATCCTAATAATTTTTTGATAACTTCTGCTGTTGTTTTTTTCATCTCTGCAGCAAAATCTTTTACTGTAATAGTTTCTGGAATTTCTATTTCTGTTAGTTGGAATATTTTTTGTTTTGTTCTTTCTTCGTTATTTTGATTTTTTCTCTTTTTGCCACGTCTTCCTCTTTCTGTTGTTAAATCATAATAATCTAACATTCCACCATCTTGGTCATCAAACATATTTGATAAACGATTTGCTTGTTTTAGAGATTTTAATTTTCCTTCATCAAATTCGCCTTGAGAACGATTTTTTCTTGATTTATTTTTCTTTTGACCTCTATTTTCATCAAATTTACTATTACTTTTTTGTTTATCAATTGCTTTATTATATTCTCTTACAGGCTCTCTTTCTGCAGTTTCTGTAGACATTATATTTTTGATATTTTTTTCTATTCCTTTTTCATCTAATGGTCTTTTTCCAAATCTATTATTTCCATTATGATTATAATTATTATTTCTATTATTACCAAATCTATTAGAGTTATTTTGCCTATTATCCCTATTATCTCTATTTTGATTAAATTTATTTGGTCTATCTGTAGTTTTTTGTTTCATATTTTGCGTATTTACTTCCTTTTTGATATTTGTTTTTTCTTCCTTAGCTGGAACCTTTGCTTCTTCTTTTTCTTTAACTTGAACTTTAGTTCCGAGCTACTTCTTTTGTTTCTTTTGCTTCTTCTTTTTTTATTTCTTCTTTTTTCTCTTCTTTCTTTTCTTCTTTACTGCTTAATCCGAATAATTCGCTTACAGTCATTGGTTTGTTTGGTTTATTTCTATATACAATGTTATAATCCTTATTTTGTTTTCTTTCTACAAAACCAACATTATTTTTCTTTTCTTCTTTTTTTACTTTTTCTTTTTTCTTTTCAGGTTCATCTTCAGCTATAATTACTTCTCTTCTGATAATAACAGGTGCTTTTTCTTCTTTTGCTTTAGGCTTTGTTTCCTTTTCTTTTTTTACTCCCTCTTTTTTTGTTAGAGCTTTTTCTATTTTTTTTGCTTCTTCTTCTTCTACTCCACTTAAGTGACTTTTCACATCAATATTTAATTTTTTTGCTGTTTCTAACACTTCTTTACTGGTTAAGTTTAATTTTTTTGCTATTTCATGTATTTTTATCTTACCCAATAACTTCACCCCCATTATTTATTTTTTGTATTTCGTTTGATAAATTTTCATCTAAAATCCCTAGAATCGCTTTATTATTTTTCCCAATCGCTTTACTTAATTCTTCTATTGTTCCTGCAACAATCACCGGTTTTTGATGTTGCTCTGCTATTTTTTTAAATTTATCTTTTGTTCTATTAGAAGCCTCACAAGAAATAATTATTAGCTTTACCTTATTCTTTTTTATTCCTTCTTCTACACTATCTGCTCCAAAGAGAACTTTTCTTGCTCTTGCAGATAAACCAATTAAACCTAATATTTTTTTATTAATCAAATATGACACCTCTTAATTTTTCATATATTTCATCTGGTATTTTCATTTCTAGAACTCTATCTAATCTTTTTGTTTTTTTCGCTTTTTCCAAGCATTTTTCGTCTTTGCAAATATATGCTCCTCTTCCTTGAAGTTTACCAGTTTTATCAACATTTATCTCGTTTTCTTTATTTTTTACAATTCTAATTAAGTCTTTTTTATCTTTTTTTAAATTACATCCCATACATGTTCTTTGTGGCTCTACTTTCATGTTTTGTCCCCCTTTTATTGTATGTTTTGATTTAATTTTTATTCTGTTTCTTCTTTTTGTTCTTCACTATTTTCTTGCCTATCCATTAATATTTTTCTAAATTGTGTTTCTGACTTAATATCAATTTTCCAATCTGTAAGTCTTGCCGCTAATCTTGCATTTTGTCCTGCTTTTCCTATTGCTAATGATAATTGGTCATCTGGAACAATTACTTGTGCAAATTTTTCATTGTCTTTCATTCCTACATCAACTGCAAGGATTTTTGCTGGAAGTAAGCTTGAAGCTATATATATAGCAGGGTCTTCATTCCATTCTATTACATCTATTTTCTCTCCATGTAATTCATTTATTACATTTTGTATTCTAACACCTTTTTGTCCTACACAAGAACCTACTGGGTCTATATTTGGGTCTGGTGAATATACTGCTACTTTACTTCTATACCCTGGGTCTCTTGAAATACTTTTTATTTCAATTACCCCTTCATATATTTCTGGTATTTCAAACTCTAATAGTTTTCTTACAAAATCAGGATGACTTCTTGATACTATTACTTGTGGAGCTCCTTTTGCTCCTTTTTCAACATCTAGTACATATCCTTTTATTTTGTCATTTACATGATAATGTTCTGTAGGAATTTGCTCTTTTGCTGGCATAACACCTTCTAACTTTCCTAAATCCATTATTACTATATTTTTATCTGCTTTTTGTATTATTCCTGAAACAATTTCACCTTTTCTGTCATTAAATTCTGTAAAAATTATCTCTCTTTCTGCTTCTCTTAATTTTTGGATAATTACTTGTTTTGCTGTTTGTGCTGCAATCCTTCCAAAGTTTCTTGGTACTATTTCAACTTCTACTGTTTCTTCTTCTTTTACATCTGGATTTATCTTTTTTGCATCTTCTAAACTTATTTCTGTTTCTAAGTTTTCTGGTTTTTCTACAACTTGTTTTACTGCATATACATGTGTTGCTCCTGTTTTTCTATCCATAGATACTTTTACATTTTCTAATGAATCAAAATTTCTTTTATATGCTGTAACTAATGCTGTTTCTATTGACTCTAATAAATATTCTTTTTTAATTCCTTTCTCTTTTTCTAATTCTTCTAAAGCAAGTATTAATTCTTTGTTGTCTATTGCTTGTTCTTTCATTTTTATTCCTCCCTTTACCAATGATATATTGTTTTTATTTGTGCAATATTTTTTCTTTCTATTTTAATATCTTCTTCTCTATCTTCTAAAGTAATAACTTCATTATCAAAATCTTTTAATATTCCTTGATATTCTTTATTACCTTTTTCATCTTTTCTAAATAACTTTATTAAAACTTCTTCTCCTAAATTATCTTTTAGATGTTTTTCTTTTCTTAATATTCTTTCAATTCCTGGTGAGGATACTTCTAAGAAATATTGTTCTTTTATATAATCTGCTTCATCTAAAAGCTCATTTATTTCATCATTTACTTTTTCACAATCATTTAAGTCTATTCCATCTTTTTTATCTATATATACACGTAAAAAATAGTTTTTTCCTTCTTTTACATATTCTACATCATACAGTTCATAGCCTAAGTCTTCGATTTTTCCTTTTATTAGTTTTTCTACTCTTTCTTCTATATTTGCCAATTTATCCCCTCCTTTTACCAATAGAAGAGTGGGATTTGTTCCCACTCTTCTGTATTTCTTTTTAGCTTCTTTATTATTATACCCATTTTTTGGCATAAATGCAAGTATTTATATGATTTTTATTATTTTTTTTGCGTTTTTTATATTAAAATATAAAATCCCCACCGTGAATATATATGTTATGTATAATGAAATCCGGGGCTCTTTTTTTCACGGTGGGGTGAGGGGAAGTTATTTTTTAAAGTGTTGACAAAGCGGAGTATCTTACTTCCCCTCAAATTTGTCCAATAGAAAAAATTTTTCTATTGGTAGTCGATACTTGAGATATCCTCAAGCTTTTTTATTTTAACACATTTTTAAAATTTGTCAAGTATTTTTGCACAAAAAAACTCACCATGCCCAGGTTTTTGTGATTGCATTTTTTATTTGCATGGTGAGTTTTGGACCAATAGTATAGTTTTAAAAAATAGTTTGAGCTCGTCGAGAAACTATGACTACTGGGTTATGCTAAAGATAATCTCTCTAGCATAAGTCGATTGTCTTCGTAACTACGAAGCAGTCGGTTTTTATGCCTGATCTTCTGACCAGGTATTTTTATTATACTACATTTATGTTACTTTGTCAATTTTTACAAATTCTGGATTTTCTTTTTTTTCATTTAACTCTACTCACTTAATGATTTTAAATTAATAAAAATCTTTTATTTTAAAAATAAGAAAAATCCACATAAGGGCAAGATAAAAGCAGATTTTTCCGAAGTAATAAAAAAAACACCCATATCTATAGAAGTTATGGGTGAAACACCGTGGATTTTTTTCTACAAAAAAATATATGACGTTAAAGAGGTATACTAGTAGTCGTACCACGGTATTTTTTACCACCTGAAAAAAAACTCAGGTGGTTTGTCTTTTTACATCCGTCAAACAGATTGTAAAAAGAGCTCTCATTGCTTGAGCTCTTTTATTATACAACTTATTTTCATTTTTGTCAACTTTAAACTTTTTCCACTTCTACTGCCTCTGCATTTTCACCAACATCTCCAATTTTTATATTTCTTACATGATCAATTTTCTCCCATGTTGTATTTCTCTTAAATAAACATTTGAAGTTTATAAGTAGCCATGTTCCCATAAATAATGGATAACAAGCTAAACCTTTTAGCATTGGTTTGATTGGTCTTCTATCTAAAAGCATTGCAATTAGTGATGTTCCTATTGGTAGTAAGAATGTTGGGATTAAATATCTTAAAATATTTTCTATTAGTTCTAGTTCTGTCATTCCATGTCCTGCATACATTAAGAAGTTGGTAAATAATAAAACAATTGTTAGAACAAACATTGGAATACTTCCTACTATATATAGCAATCCGTCAAAATTCATCATTGTTTTATTTTCTTTTGCAGCTTCAGCTAATGCTCCTGTATATTCTTTTATACATTGCATATGTCCAACTGTCCATCTACTTCTTTGTGACCAACTTTGTTTAAATCCTGTTGGTTGTTCGTCATATACTATCGCGTCTGTTGACCAACCTAGTCTTTTTCCTTTTATTATTCTTTTTAATGAAAATTCTATATCTTCTGTTAATGTTACTGTTTTTAATCCATGTTCTGGTTTTATAACATCAAATTTTACCATAAATCCTGTACCATTTAATAATGGTGATAGTCCTAAATTATATCTTGCTAAATGATAAAATCTATGCATTGTCCAATAAAATAATGCATAACCAGCTGTAATCCAGTTATCAGATGGATTTTTAATATCTCTATATCCTTGAACTACTTCTTCACCTTGACATAACTTTTTATTCATGTTTTTAATAAAATCTGGATGTACAATATTATCTGCATCAAATACAAAGAAAGCGTCATAATCAGCATTTTCTTGTATTTTTTTATCTAAAAACCAGTCTAATGCATAACCCTTTGTTTTCTTAGTTTCGTCAAATCTTTCATATACAATTGCTCCTGCTTCTTTTGCAACTTTTGCAGTATTATCTGTGCAGTTATCAGCAATTACATATATATCATATAAATTTTTATCATAATTTTGCTTTTTTAAACTTTCAATTAAATTTACAACTACTGCTTCTTCGTTATGAGCAGGGATTATTGCCATAAATTTGTGATTTTTATTTACTTTTAATGGTTTGTCTTTTATTTTTACTAATGAGCATAAACTTACCATGATTTGGTATAACCAAAATATAGTAATAAGCCATACTAAAGCTTCTCTTAGTATATATAAATAATCCATTTTTTTACCTCTTTCTTATTAAAATTATTCATTTAATTTTATTATGCTACATTTACTATTATACTATTATTGTAAAAATTATGCAACTATTTATTGTGAATTTTATATTAATTTTTTATTAATATTAATCTTTTCTTAATATTGGCTATTTTGTTGTCATTATACTTATATCTATGATATAATAATATTGTAATAACTTATGAAAATAAAAAGGAACGTTTTTATGAAAGATTCTATTAGAAATTTAATTGATAATGATAAAGAGTTTCAAGAAATTATAAAAGAATTGATAGAAAATGAAACAGTACAAGAAATGAAAAACTACAGGCAACATTATGAAACAAGTTGTTTTGACCACTGTTATGTAGTTTCTTATTATTGTTATCTAATTTGTAAAAAATATAATTTAGACTATGTATCAGCTACAAGAGCAGGTATGCTTCATGATTTGTTTTTATATGATTGGAGAAAAAGACAACCTGACAGAAAAGGCTTACATGCTTTTACTCATGGAAGAACAGCTTGTGATAATGCATCTAAATTATTTAATTTAAATGACAAAGAAAAAGATATGATTATTAAACATATGTGGCCTGTAACTATTGGACTTCCAAAATCTTTAGAAGGTTTTATCTTAACTTTTGTTGATAAATATTGTGCTATGCAAGAAAGTTTTGATATTATGCAATCTAGATTATTTATGAAAAAAGCATTTAGGTATGCTTATGTTTTCCTAAGTTTTATAATAATAAAACTATAAAAAGTAGAAGGTTTAAAATCTTCTACTTTTCTATTTTTATTTATGATTTTCTCCTGCCCATCTAAGCATTTTTATATCTTTATATTTTGTTAAAACTTCTTTATATTTATCATATTCTTCTTCCCATAAAGCATCTGGAACCTTATCAAATGCTTTAAAAATCTTTTCCGCTTCTGATAGATAAATCACCTGTTCTTGTGGTGACATTTTTTCGTATTGTTTTGCAAAAACATATAATCTATCTAATAATTGGTTTGCTTCTATAAATGACCAAAAATCTTTAACTTTCATTCCGAATAATTTAATTTGCATTACAGCATATGCAGCTAAGGCTACAATTACAAATAATAATATGTATATTATTGCAAGTATTTCCATGTTTCCACCTCTTTAGTTATTTTATGCTTTCGTATATTATGAATTATAACATATGGTATTTTTTTTTGCAAATTTAACTTTTTATATTTTTTATGTTATAATCATATTATTAATTTAAGGAGGAAATTTATCTTATGGAAAATAGTTCAGAAAATAAATTTGTGATAACAAAAAAAGCCGGAATATATGGAATTATTGGAAATGTATTTTTACTTTTAATAAAGGGACTTGTTGGTTTTTTAACAAAAAGTCAAGCTATGATAGCAGATAGTATAAATAGTGCAGGAGATATTTTTGCCTCTCTTATGACTTTTATAGGTAATAAAATAGCAAGTGCTCCTCGTGATGAAGACCATAATTTAGGTCATGGAAAAGCTGAATATATATTTTCTATGTTTATTAGTATTTCAATGATTGTAGTTTCTGTCAAATTATTATTTGACTCTATATCTACATTAATCTTAGGAAGTAATCTTCAATTCTCATGGTTTTTAATAATAGTATCTGTTGCTACTATTTTAACAAAATTATGCTTATATTTTTACACTAAAAATGCATATAAAAAATGTAAAAATATATTATTAGAAGCAAACATGAAAGACCATAAAAATGATATGATTATTACAACTTTTACACTTATTTCTGTTATACTTAGCTTATTTGGAATTTACTTTTTTGATAGTGTTGTTGGTATTGGCATTTCTATTTGGATTTGTTTTACAGGTGTTAAAATTTTTGTTGAAAGTTATAATGTTCTTATGGATATTAGTGTAGATGATAAGACTAAAAAAGGTATATTAGATATAACTCATAGTTTTAAAGAAATAAAAAATGTTGATGATATTATATCTACTCCTGTTGGAGATAAATATCTAGTATTTATTACAATATATTTAGATGGAAATATGTCTACTTTTGAAAGCCATACTTTAGCTGATAACCTAGAAAAAGCTGTTACTAAGTTAGATAAAATTTATAAAACTGTGGTACATGTAGAACCAGTATAAAATATATGAAAGTGGAACTTTAATTAAGTTCCACTTTCTCCAGTTCTATCTCCTCTTACATGTTCTCCTTCTGCTTCTTTTGCAATTTCTTCTTCAAGTTTTTCAAATTTTTCAGGATTCATTTCTTTATCTTCTAAACTTTTTAATTTTTCTCTTAAATCTTCTCTGTTATACACATTTGCAATTGTATCATTTTCTAATAATTTGCTTACAAATAACTCGATATTTTTATCATTAATATGTATATGTGATTTTGTTTTTCTATCACCATCTACATCTTTTGTCTCAGTTTCACATTTGTCTGGTTCATGGTTTTTGCCCTCTTCATAAGCTCTTTCTACAGAACGATATCCTGTATCATATTCTCCTGCTAAATCTCTTTCATCTTTGTCAATTTCCCAAACATTTGAAGTTTCTAGTTCCATATCTAGGCTTTTATTTCCTTCTATTCCATTTCCACCTAAAGTTTTCCTTGGAGAATAATATGCTTTAATTTCTCCATATGCTTCATTATCTATTCCTATTGTTCCTTCTCCTACTTTATATCTTGATAAAACTCCACTTTCTTTAACTGTTCCATCAGCTTTTACCTGATAATTTTCTTCTCTTGGATTATCCCCTTCTTGTGTATCTGGCTCTAGATTAATTGGGTCAAAAGTTCCATCTTTTGCAACTAAAACAAACTGATATCTTGTTGTATGCCCTTTTATATCTTTTCCATCTTTATCTTTAAAGTCATTTATTTCATCTGACTCTACAACTGCTAATTTAGTATATTCTTTTCCTTCTGGTATTTTTCCTGCATCTTTCAAAACTTTTCCTAAAGTTTTCATATCTGTTGTCTTATTACTTAAGTCCATTTCTTGTTTTATATTTATATCTTTTGCTTTATTTCCTCTGTTTTCATTTTCATCTGTTTTGCTTTTTTCTTTTTTCTTACTTTTATCTTCTTTATCATCTTTTTCTGATACATCCTGATTTAACTCAATTTCTGTTATTCTTTTTGTTTTTCCATTTTCTAAACCTAATACATGCTCTAATTCTTCTACTTGTTCATTCTCCATTTTTTTATCATCAATTAAATATTTTTCCATCTCTGGAATTTCTACCAAGTTTTCTATTTGATCTTTTATCTCAGAAGAAAGCTCATTTGCTTTAGTATTTTGTATAAACAAAATATTTTCTTCCATTGTATTTGGATTACATATACCAATTTTTTCACTTCCTAAATAATATGAAAATTTACCATTTCCATCTCTTCTTATTATTAATTCTTTCCCATCAACCATTCCTAATCTTTTCATAATCTTCTCTCCTTACTTTTATTTATATAATTTCAGCAATTAAATCATAATCACTTACATCAATAATTCTTCCTTTTATAAAATTATTTAGGACTTCTTCTGGCCTTAATTTTCCATTATTTTTAATATATACTAATCCGTCTATATCTGGAACATTTGAAATAGTTCTTCCCACATAATACTTATTGTCAAAAGATATATCTTCTACTAAAATTTCGACTTTTTTTCCTAAAAATTTTTCTTGCTTTTCTTTTGATATTTCTTGTTGCAAGCTCATTATTTTATTATATCTTTTCTTTTTAGTATTTCCATGTATTTGATTTGGAAGTTTTTCAGCAGGTGTTCCTTCTTCCTTAGAATATGGAAAAACACCTAATTTATCAAATTTTGTTTCTTTCACAAAATTTTCTAAATCCTCAAAATCCTCTTTGGTCTCACCAGGAAAACCTACAATTAAACTTGTTCTTAAAGTAACATCAGGTATTTTTTCTCTTATTTTCTTAATCAAAGTTGTTATTTGTTCTTTACTTGTTCTTCTATTCATTGTTTTTAAAACTTTATTGCTAGAATGTTGAATTGGTATATCAAAATATTTTGCAATTTTATTATTTTTAGCAACTAAATCTATTAATTCATCTGTTATTCCTTCTGGATATGAGTATAAAAATCTTACCCATTTAATTCCTTTTATTTTTGTTATTTCATCTAGTAGCTCTGCTAAAGCACTTTTACCATAAATGTCTACTCCATATTTTGTCGTATCTTGTGCAATAACAATTAATTCTTTTATTCCTTTTTTAGCTAGTCCTTTTGCTTCTTCTAATATATCTTCTTTTTTCCTACTTACAAATGGACCTCTTATGTATGGAATTGCACAATATGTACATTTATTACTACAACCTTCTCCTATTTTTAAATATGCATAATTTTTACCAGTTGAAATCTCTCTATTTAAAAACTCTTCTTGCTCTAACATTGGCATAGCTGGTATTTCAGATATTTTTGTAATTTTCTTAGTTTTTGGCTTTTCTACAATTCCTTTTTTAATTAAATTATCTATTTTCTCCCATAACTTATCATACTCATCAATTTTTATAAATAAATCAACCTCTGGGAGAGCTTTTACTAAATCATCATAATATCTTTGCACTAGACATCCCATAACAATTAAATATTTACAATTCTTTTCTTTATATCTAGCCATTTCTAAAATTGTATTTATTGCCTCTTCCTTAGCCGATTCAATAAATCCGGCAAGTATTTATTACTAAAATCTCTGCTTTTTTTTCATCATTTACAATTTCATAATTTGCTCTTTTAAATAGTCCAATTGTTACCTCTGTATCTATTAAATTTTTGCTACATCCAAGTGATATAAATCCTACTTTCATTTTTACCTTCCTTTTCAATTTCCGATGAAAATTTTGAGAATTTTGGGGACGGAGCATTTTTGTCTCAAATTGTAAATAACTGTTAAAATGAGAAAAAACCTCCGTCCCTAAATTTCTCATTCTTTATGACTGCATATATGTTTTCTTGTTAATTCCATCAAATCTAGTTTTGTAAAACCTTCTACCTGTGTTTTTGTTCTATCTTTTTTTAGTTCTTTTTTTAGAAGTTCTTCTATTTTTTCTTTATCTTCTTTGTTTAACATATCAATATAGTCAATTATTATTATTCCACCAATATCTTTTAGTCTTAATTGTTTTGCAATTTCTATTGTTGCTTCCATATTTACTTTATATATTGTTTGTTCTACTTTATTTGCTCCACCTATGTATTTTCCAGTGTTAACATCTATTGCAGTTAATGCTTCTGTTTTGTCTATTGTAATAAATCCTCCGCATTTAAGCCATATTTTTCTGTTTTTAGATTTTTCTATCTGATTTTTTAAATTATACTTTTCTAGGATATCTTTTCCACCTAATTGTAATTTTATATTTTTATATTCTTCATTTTCTTGCAATATTTCTTTAATCTCGTTATATTCTTCTTGAGAATTTGTATATATATTTGATATTCCTTTAGTACTTAAATCTATAAGCATCTTTTTTGCTATATCTTCACTTTTATATATTAATTCTGGTTTTTTAGAATTAACATCAACTTCTTTTTCACAAATTTTATTCCATTTATTTTCCAAGCTTTTAATTTCTTTTATTATTTCTTTTTCTTTTCCTTTGCTTGATGTTCTAATTATTGCTCCATTATTTTCAGATATATTTTCTTGTACAATTTTTATTAATCTTTCTTGTTCTTTTTTGTCTTCTATTTTTTGTGATACTGTTATAATATCAGTTCCTGGTAGTAGAACAATATATTTTCCTGGTAAATTTATATGTGTTGAAACTCTTGCACCTTTTTGTTCATTACTATCTTTTTTTACTTGAACTATAATTTTTTGATTTGGCTTTAAAATTTTAGAAATATCTTTTATTTCATCTTCTTTTTTCTCTTTTTTCTCATCTACCTTTGGAAGCACATCTTTTAAATGTATAAAGCTATTTTTTTCTGTTCCGATGTCTACAAAGGCTGATTGCATCCCTTTTATTATATTTCTAACAATTCCAATATAGATATTTCCTTCTCTTCTATTATCTTCCGTATTTTCTTCATAATATTCAGTAAGTATTCCATTTTCAACTAATGCTATTTTCTTTCCTTCTTGTTCTTTTTTTATAAATATTTCTGTCATATCTTTCCTTCCTTTTTAGTTAAATTTATTCATTGCACTATCTACACCATTTTTTACAATTTCAATTACTGCTTCTTTTGCTTTTTCTGTGCCTTTATCTAGAATTTCTTGTTCTTCATCTGACACTTTTCCTATTACATAATTTATCATATCTGATTTATTTTCAGGCTTTCCAATTCCCACTCTCACTCTTTTAAATCTGTTGTTTGGCAAATTTTCTATTACAGATTTCATCCCATTGTGACTTCCAGGACCTCCTGTTTTTCTTACTTTTATTTCACCTTTTTCTATATCCATATCATCATAGATTATAATTATATCTTTATTTTCTAAATTATAGAAATCCATTACTTCTCTTATACTTTCTCCACTAAGGTTCATAAAAGTTTGTGGTTTTAAAAGTATAACTTTTTCGTTTTCTATAATTCCTGTTCCTACAAGACCTTTCCATTTAGATTTATTTACATTTATTTCATATTTATTCGACAATTTATTTATTACATCAAATCCCATATTATGCCTTGTTTTTGAATATTCTGGTTCTGGATTTCCAAGTCCTACTATTAAATACATTTTTCTTCTCCCATTTTTCATTTAATACTTTTAAACATTATATATTTTAACCTTTTTTCTAGTTTTTTTCAAGTATTTGGTTTCATAAATGTTATAAAGAAAAAAGCGCCAAATAAATTTACATTTAATTTAACACTTTCACCTTTCCTTAAATTATCATTTTTTAAATATAGATTTAATTTTATTTATAATTCTTTTAAAAATTGATTCTTCTTGTTTTAAAAGCTCTACATTAGATGTTTTATCAGTATATACTGATACTCTATTTTTTTTACTAAAAACATCTGAACTATATTTTTTTGATAAGCTCTTTTGATAATTAATCTCATTTTCTATTAAGACTTTCTCTATTTCTAGTTTTTCTTTTTCATCACATAAATATTCTTTATATATCATTGTTAATATTTCTTTTGTATTTTCTAGTAAATCCTGTTCTTTTAATGATTTTGTTTTATCCAAATTCCAATTGTAGTTTTTAGATTTATTTTGTTCAAAATATGTTAATAATTTTTTGGGTATTTTATTTTTTAATTCTGGTGAAAGATAATTTATAATCTCTGATACCTGATAAAGTGAATTTAAATATTCTACATTTTCCATACTATTTTTCATTATCTCCTTGCTCTTCAATTTCTTTTTCTTCTGTTTTTATATCTTCTTTAATTTTTCTACTTATTTCATTAGTTTTTTCTGTTCGTTGTTCTTTTGCCACTTCTTCCAAATCTTCTTTAGTTATTTCATAATTTTCTTCTTTCATTTCTTTCGATTTACAATCTTTATTCATTTCATCAAATAGCTTTTCTGCTTGTAACAGTGACTTAACATCTTTTTGTATAAAATCATATGACTCATATAAACTATCTTCATTTTTCCAATCATGAACTTCATTTTCGTTTGCATATCTAAATTTAAAACTGTCTTTTTTATCTTTTGGTCTTTTTATTGCAACATTACTAAATTTTTCTTCAATACTGTCTTTACTACTTGAATGATACATCATTACGCGATTTTCTTCTTCATCATTTATAACTGAGATAACATCCTCATATTTACTATTATCATTATTTATTTTTACTAAACGAAGTAATTTATCTTTTTCATAAATAGTAATTTTATAGTTTTCTCCATTTATTGTAATTTCTTCTGTATTACTATTATTGTTTTCTTTTCTTTCATCTATCATTTTTTAATCCTCCTTAGCTTTTAATAATTGCTGTATATCGATATTTTTCCATTCTTTTTCTTTCATATGTACTTTTCTACTTTTTTACTTAAATAAATTCTAGCACAACATATTTTTATAGTCAATTGCTTTTAATCAGATGCAAAAAGAGAACCTACAATGATTTGTAAGTTCTCCTAAAATGACTTTATTTATTATTCTGCTGATTCTTCTGTTTCTGGAGCTTCATAAGCTTCTAAAATAGCTTTTTGAATTTTCTCTCTAGTTTCAGCATTGATTGGATGAGCTATGTCTCTAAATTCTCCGTTTGGAGTTTTTCTGCTTGGCATAGCAATAAATAATCCATTTTGGCTTTCGATAACTTTGATATCATGTACTGCAAATTCGTTATCGAATGTTACAGAAGCAACAGCTTTCATTCTGTTCTCTGAATTTACTTTTCTTAATCTTACATCTGTGATTTGCATTTTTAAATGCACCGCCTTCCTTAAGTTTTAAAATTATTGTACATGTTGTTTCATATCTGTTTCCTATGTACAATTATATTATTCTCCATAAAAAACTTTTTTCCTTCTTTTTTTTCAAATTTTTTAATAATTTTTGTAACATTTTTATATTTATTTAATATATTATTTTAGAACTACTAAATTTCCCAAAAAAAATTCTTAAAAGTATTGAATTTTTCAGTTTATAATTATATAATTTATCTGTTTTAAATAAGGAGCGTGTTTTTTTAATGCCTAATATAGATAATATAAAAAAATATAAAAATATCCATATGATTGGTATTGGCGGAGTTAGTATGAGCGGAATTGCAGAAATTCTAAAAAATTGGGGATTTCATGTTACAGGTTCAGATGCTAATAACTCTGAAACAATATCACTTTTGGAAAAAGCAGGAATAAAAGTTACAATTGGCCACAATCTAGAAGATGTCGCAAAATCTGATGTTGTGGTTTATTCTGCTGCAATAAAACAAGATGACCCTGAAATCGTTGAAGCACATAGATTAAATATACCAACTATTGAAAGGGCTGACTTTTTAGGTGAAATCACTAAATGCTATAAAGATACTATTTGTATATCAGGAACACATGGAAAAACCACAACTACTTCTATGATTTCTCTATGTTTCTTAGAAGGACTTAAAAATCCAAGTATTCAAGTAGGAGCATATTTAGATGCAATAAAAGGAAATTATAAAGTTGGAAACAGTGAGCATTTTATTTTAGAAGCTTGTGAATATGTAGAAAGCTTTTTAAAATTTCACCCTAAAGCTGAAATTATATTAAATATCGACAATGACCATTTAGACTATTTTAAAACTTTTGAAAATATAAAAAAAGCTTTTGAAAAATATGTTAAACTACTTCCAAGTGATGGTTTATTAATTTTAAACGGTGATGATGAAAACTGTTTAGATTTAGCTAAATTCACAGACGCAAAAGTTCTTACATATGGTATTACAAATAAAAAGACTGACTTTTTTGCAGTAAATATCGCTTTTGATAATGATGGATTCCCTGAATTTGACGTTTATCATGATAATAAATTCCTTGATAGATTTAAACTTTCAGTTCCTGGTATGCACAATATATTAAATGCTCTATCTTGTATCGCAGTTTGCACACAATATGGAATAAAAGAAAAAGACATAAAATCAGCACTACTTAAATTTACAGGTGCACATAGAAGGTTTGAATATAAAGGAAAAATAAAAGGAATTGCAAGTGTATATGATGATTATGGTCATCACCCTACTGAAATAATTGCAACTGCAAAATCATTAATGAATAAAAAATATAATGAATCATGGGTAATTTTCCAACCACATACATATAGTAGAACAAAACTATTATTAGAAGATTTTGCAAAAGCATTATTAAACTTTGACCATATTATAGTATTAGATGTTTATGCAGCAAGAGAAAAAAATACATATAACATTTCTTCAGTAGATTTAGTTAACAAAATTAACTCACTAAAAGAAAAAGCCATATATATTCCAGACTTTAACGAATGTGTAAAATATGTAAAAGAAAATGTAAAAGAAAATGACATAGTACTAACTTTAGGAGCAGGAACAGTTACAGAAATTGGACCAATGCTTATACATTAGAGGGATTTTAGGGACGTACCTAAAAATCCCTTTTTTTAATCTTTCTAGTTGAGAATTTTAGGGACGGGCTTATTTTGTGTCATTTTACCAAATAATGTAAAAATGACACAAAATAAGCCCGTCCCTCTTTTTCTCAAATTTCTATTTTTCTTATTACTTTACATGGATTTCCTACTGCTATAGAGTTATCTGGTATATCTTTTGTTACTACACTTCCTGCTCCTATTACTGAGTTATTACCTATCTTCACTCCTGGAACTACTGTAACATTTCCACCAATCCATACATTGTCTCCTACTACTATTTGTTTTGCATATTCTAATCCACTATTTCTAGTTTTACTATCTATAGGATGTCCTGAGGTATAAAAACCACAATTAGGTCCAATAAATACATTATCTCCAAATTTTACTTTGTTTGCATCTAGAATTGTAAGGTTATGATTAGAATAAAAATTTTCTCCTATTTCTATATTATATCCATAGTCACATATAAATGGTTGCTCTATGAAAAACTCTTTTTTTGTTTTCCCTAATAATTTTTTTATTACCTCTTTTCTTTTTTCTAATTCGCTTGGTCTTAAATTATTATGTTCATAACAAAGTTCTTTTGCATATTGTCTTTCTTGAAACAATTCTTCATCATAATTTGCATTATATATTTCACCTTTTAACATTTTTTCTTTTTCGCTCATATTTTCTCCTACAATTTTATTATTTTCTTCTTATGCTATTATTTTCTCTAATTTAATCTTTTTTTATTCTACCATACTTTTTATTATTTTTGGAGTTTTTGAAACAATTTTTTTCACAAACACGTTTAAAACTATTGACAAAGATATTTAAAGTGTGCTAATATATTAATTGTCAGTTAAATATGCGGATGTGGCGGAACTGGTAGACGCGCTGGTCTTAGGAACCAGTGCCAACGGCGTGGGGGTTCGAGTCCCTTCATCCGCACCAATGACGTTTCTGTTCGAACTAATAGAACAGTTAGATACAAAATCAATCAGAAAATAAAATCTGGTTGATTTTTTTGTTGTCTATAAACAATATGAAAATCATCCAAACGAAAGGATGGTGTAAGAAAATTTATTGCCTCGCAGAGCCCCCGAGTTATGATGGTACGTCATAACTCATAGGGGGTTAGGACTTATGACAGAGTCAAAGTCCTGTGCTTCGAAGCAAGTTCAAGGAGGTGGTTTTATTGGAGCAAGAATTAGCGTATTCTTTTCACTTGGGTAGTGATAAAAACAAAAGCAAATTGGCAAAGAAAGTTTCCAAAGGAAATGTATCAGGTACTACTTCTCTTTCTAATAATGCAATTCAAAATGCTAACGATTTATCAAGAGTTAATAAGCATAATTTAAGAGATTATGACAATCAAAGAGAATTAATTAGAACGATTTATGGAACAAATGATATTGTAAATGATGTTAAGCAAGTATATTTAGATGAATTTAAAAAAGCAAAACTAGAATATAATAGCAAACAAACTCGTGAAGATAGAAAAATTGAAGAGTATTTCAAAAAAGTATGCGATTCACAAAATGATATAGCTTGTGAAATTATAGTAGAACTTGGAGATATGGATTTTTGGAATGATAAAGACCAAGAATATAGATTAAAAATGATTGATGTATATAATGAACAAATAAAGGACTTAATTAAAATTGTACCAACTTTTAAAATAGCAAATGCTACAATACATTTTGATGAAACATCTCCTCATTTACACATTGTTGGAGTACCAATTATTGAGAATTGCAAAAGAGGAATGAAAAAGCAAGTGGGAAAATCACAAGTATTTACTAAAAATTCATTAACTGAAATACAAGATAAAATGAGAAATGCTTGTATTAAGTCCTATAACAAGTTTTATGAAGTTGATACAAAATTAAAAGAAAAACAAAAAGGCAGAAATCAAGATATAAATGTTAAGGATATGGGAGATTATAGAAAAATAAAGAAACAACTAGAACAGAAAGAACAAAAACTTGTAAAAGCTAATGAGCAGACTCAAAAAGTAGATAATACAAGTAAAGATATAAATGAAATATTAGATAATTTAAAACCTACTAAGCTAAACAAAAATAATATGGTTATTTCAAACGAAAATGTCCAGAAACTTAAAAATTATACTAAAGATGTAAGATATCACTAAAACACTTAGAAGTGTAAATGACTTGAATATGGCAATTAAAGATTTTGAGCATAGTTCTTTTGAAATGGCACAAGAAAATCAATCACTTAAATATCAGTTGGAGTTAAAAGATGATGAAATTAGTAATCTAAAAAGTAAATTATGAGAAATTTGATATCATGTTAAAAGGTATAGATGAAGAATATAGAACTACACTTATAAATTTTTGGAAATATAAACTTGTAATGTTTGCAATGGCTAAACTTATGGAGATGAAAACAGCAGAACAAAATAAAGTTTCACTATATCTTTTCAATAGAATTTCTTAAAGATTTAATCATAGGTACAAAAGGAATAACTAAAAAGTAAGCTGTGTTATTAGAAAATAGCACAGCTTACTTAAATCATGAAACTTTAATATCAAGAGTTATCGAATTCTTATATCTCCGCTCATTGTAGAGATGTCCACGTCTGCGGTATAACCCTTACTTCCCTTGTGGCGATTTCTGACATCTCCGCTCATAGAACTGGTGGAAAGGTTGATGTGTCCAATGTTATTAAATTCCGCTGATACATCCCCACTCATTGTGGAAATCTCGACATTAATGTCTTGGGTTGCATCGATATAAAGTTCGACATCTCCACTCATTGTAGAAACAGAAACAGTGTTGACTGTTGCATTAGTCTCCAAATCTCCAGACTGTGTCTTCACTTTGAGATAATCGGTTGAGACACCTTCATTTAAGGTAATGTCTGCTGATGAACTCTTTGCAGAAATAACTTTGAATATCTTTTGTGGTACGGTAACATCGAGTTTCAAATTTCCCTTGAAACAGTTGCCAGTAAACTCTAATGTAATTCTAAGTTCACGATTTACCACCCGAACATCAAAGTTGACATCTCCATCAAGATTTGCCTTACCATAGAAATGTGCTTCAACCTTGGACGAATTGGAAACGGAAACATTGACATCGACAAATGTCGAATTGATTGCTATCTTTTCAATATTGCTACAATCTTCCACTTTCCTTTCGTCAAATTTCTGGAACTTGCCAGTTCCTCCACCGCTTATAACCCGTCCATTGACGATTGTTACATTGTTTCCTAAAAAAACTCTGCCTTTGATACTAATCATGATTTTTTCCTCCTTAAACTTTATTGTTGATTAGTGTTTGTATGCATAAACTAAAAAGTTAGAGGTTATCCCTCTCACTAATTAGTGAAAACTGGGAAAATGACACAAGGCTTTGCATACATCACTTTTTATTATAACATAAATACACATAAAATACAATTTTTTTGAGAAATGATACTTGATTTTTTTGAAAAAATCTGTTAATCTGTATATAGTTTGATTGATTTTATATCAATCGTCAAGAGAGCTAGTGACGAGTTGTAGATAACTACTTCGTTGGCACCAATATAAGTAATACCAAGGTTGATATTATTTAGCTTTGGCATTATTTTTTTGTCAATTTATTTTTGATTCAACGTCTTATAGTTACTTATAAAATCCCCTCTTATCTTAAAATAAAACTTAAGATAAGAAGGGATTTTTATTAAAAATTAAAATATAAAATTAATCCGCCTAAAATCAAAGCAATAAAACCTATAATTTTAAGTCCGCTTGACGCATCATTTTGGTCACCAAATCCGAAAAATTTTTTTGTTATCATTCGTGCATCATATATTAGTATAACTCCACCTAAAAGAATTAAGGCAGCTATTATTCTCATTATTACTTGAAACATTTCTATCAACATCCTTTTTATTTTGTACATATATAATATAATAAATTCGACAAAAAAGCAATAATTTGTAAAATTTATGTATTATATTTCTATCCTTTTTTGAAATTTATCTCTTATTAATCTTTTAAGTAAAACATTTTCTTTATTTTCTAATTTAGGGTCTTTCGACAAAATTTTTATTGCCGCTTCTTGAGCCACCTTTAATATCTGCATATCCTCAAACAAATTTGCAATCTTAAACTCTGGAAGACCATGTTGCATAGTTCCAAAGAAATCTCCCGAACCTCTTAATTCTAAGTCCTTTTCAGAAATTATAAATCCATCATTTGTATCACACATAACTTTCATTCTTTTTCTAACTGTTTCACCTTTTCCCTCATATTTTAAGATACAATATGATTTATATTCTCCTCTACCTACTCTTCCTCTTAATTGGTGAAGTTGTGCTAGTCCAAATCTTTCAGCATTTTCGATTACCATTATATTACTATTTGGAACATCTACACCTACTTCTATAACTGTTGTAGATATCAAAATATCAATTTCACCTTTTTTGAATCTATCCATTATTTCATCTTTCTCTTTTTGTTTTAGTTTTCCATGTATATATTCTACTTTATATTCTGGAAAAACTTCAGTTTTATATGTTTCATATAATTTTTCGACAGATTTCAGATCCATTTCTTCATTTTCTTCGACTAATGGACAAACAATATATGCTTGCCTTCCTTCATCTATTTGCTTTTTTATGAAAGCATTTACTCTATCAGTCATATTTTTATTTACAGCAAATGTCTCAATTTTCTTCCTATTTGGTGGAAGTTCATCTATTATTGAAATATCTAAGTCACCATATAAAATTAAAGCAAGTGTTCTTGGAATTGGAGTTGCAGTCATAACTAATACATCTGGATTATTTCCTTTACTTGCAATCTTACTTCTTTGTTTTACTCCAAATCTATGTTGCTCATCTGTTACAACTAGTCCTAAATTTTTAAATTTGACATTATCCTCAATTAAAGCATGTGTTCCAATTATTATGTCTATTTCTCCATTTTCTAGTCTTTGTAAAATATCTTCTTTCTTCTTTTTAGTAATTCCTGAAATTAGAAGTTCCATTTTTATATCAAATTTTTCTAAAATATTTCTAAAATTTTCTAAATGCTGGTTAGCAAGTATTGCAGTAGGTGCCATAATTGCTGCTTGATATCCTGATTTCACTGCTTTATATGCTGAACACATTGCAACAACTGTTTTTCCTGATCCAACATCTCCTTGAAGAAGTCTATTCATTGTTTTATCAGATTCCATATCTCCTTCAATTTCTTCTAAAACTCTTCTTTGTGCACCAGTTAATTTAAATGGTAAACTATTTATTACATCTGATATTTTGACATTTTTATCAAATATAATACCTTTTTCTTCATTCATATATCTATTTTTCAATTCTAATAATGCAAGTTGTACTGATAATAGCTCTTCAAAAACTAATCTTGTTCTTGCAGTATTAAAATCATTAAAACCTTCAGGGAAATGAATGTCTTTTACAGCTTTATTGATTTTTTCTAATTTATATTCATCTAATATATAATTTGGCAAAGTTTCTTCTAGATTTCCATATACTTCTTTTATTCCATTTTCCATTATTTTTCTTAAGTTATTTTGTGACAAATTGTATGTTAGTGGATATATTGGAATTATCCTTCCTGTGTTTTTTGTGCTATTTCCTTCGTCAAATTGAGGAGACATAAGCTCTATTTTTCCATATTTTTTACTTACTCTTCCATAAAAGCCATATTCCTTGCCTTGTTCAAATTTACTTTTTAAATAGCTTTGATTAAACCACATTGCTTCTGCAGTTGCTGTTTCATCTCTAATTAAAAGTTTTTGCATTGTTCTTCCTCTTAATCTTATATCTGACAATCTAGAACATGCAATAGCTCTTACAAAAACTTCTTCTCCATCTTGACATTCATATAGATTCTTTGGTTTACTTCTATCTTCATAAGTTCTTGGATAATATGTAATTAAATCTTTTAGTGTAAAGATACCTATTTTATTTAGTAATTTTACTCTATTTGGTCCTACACCTTTTATATATTTTACATCTTTGTATAAATCTACCATTTTTCTACCTCTATAATTGGTTCTAAAAAAGGGGAAATTGAGTCCATCCCCTAAATCTCTTTTAGTTTGAAGTCTAAGCCATCTGCACTGACCAAGTTAAATTCTATTCCATAATGATTACCTTCTACTGCTTCTTTTATTGCTTGACTATGTAAGTGTCCATAATAGCATCTTTTTATATCATATTTTTTTAAAATTTTTATAAAGTCATTCATAATATTTTTTTCTATATCATGATAACTAATTGGAGGATAATGCATAAATGCTATTATTTCTTTATCTTCTCCAAACCTTTCTATTCCATCTTTTATTGATAATTCTAGCCTTATTGCTTCTCTTTTTAATATTTTTTTACTTTCTTCATCTTCTCCTTGTGCCCATCCTCTTGAGCCTACTATTATTTTTCCTTCATATTCATATGAATTGTTATATATAAAGTCTATATTTTTGAAGTTGTTCTCTTCTAAGAATTTTCTCATACTACTTAGTGTTGTCCACCAATAATCATGGTTTCCTTTTAGTAATAATTTTTTACCCGGTAAAGAGTTCAAATATGCAAAATCTTCCAAGGTATCTTTTAGATACATTGACCATGAAAAGTCACCTGGTAATATTACCAAGTCATTTTCTTTTACTTTTTCTTGCCAGTCTTTTTTTATTTTCTCTTCATGATTTCTCCAATTTTCGCCAAAAATACTCATTGGCTTTTTCTCATGAAATGACAAATGTAAATCTCCGGATTGTATATATTGACATATTTAAAACTTCTCCTTTTATTCTATTCCACTATTTTGCATTTCTTCTCTTTGTGCTTTTATTTCATCTGTTAATTTTTTACCACAAAAATTACATCTATTAGTTTTTTTGGCACATTCATCACATATATCTTCTCTCATAGATGAATCTTGAAATTCTACTCCACAGATTTTACAAATATGTGGTGCTAAGTCTCTTGTTGCAATATGCATTATTGCATCACAATATTCATCCCCAAATATTTCAGATGCTCTTTTTTCATCATTTGTTCCATTTATATATGCTAAAACTCCAATTGTTCCTAAGATTATAACTAAAATTATTATTAGTGTTATTACTAATAGTTTTTTATTTGATTTTTTGTTTTCTACTTTAGTATCTTTCTTTTCTTCTTCCATCATTTTCTCCTTTTATTTACAATTTTAAATTTGGTATTGCATTTAAATCTAAATTACTTCTTTTTCCTGAGATATAGTTATAGTAACCACTTGATGCTATCATAGCTGCATTGTCTGTACATAGTTTTAAGTCTGGCATATATATTTTTACATTCTTTTTTTCTAAGTTTAAAAATTCTTTTCTGATATAGCTATTTGCTGATACTCCGCCCTGCTAAGGTAACTACTTTTACTCCTGTTTTTTTAATTGCTTTTTCTACATTTTCCATTAATTCTTCTGTTATAGTCTTTTCAAAACTTGCACATAAATCTGCTTTATTTACATTTGGATTTTTATGATGTAAATTTATTACAGCTGTTTTTATTCCACTAAAACTAAAATCAAGTGATTCATCTTCAAAATGAGTTTTAGGAAGTGTTATTTTAGGCTCTCCTTCTTTTGCTAGTTTATCAACTTTTGGTCCTCCAGGATATCCTAAACCTACAACTCTTGCAACTTTATCAAATGCTTCTCCGAACAGCATCATCTCTTGTTTTTCCTAAAACCTCAAATTCTGTATAATCTTTTACTAATATTATTCCGTGTATTTCCTCCTGATGTCATTACACATAAAAATGGAGGTTCTAGTTCTTTATATGTTAAATAATTTGCTGCAATATGTCCTTCTATATGATTTACTCCCACTAATGGTATATTTTTCGCATATGATAAAGCTTTTGCATAAGATACTCCGAACAAGTAAAGCTCCCACTAATCCTGGTCCATATGTTGGAGTTATGGCATCTACTTGGTCTAAAGTAATATTTGCATCTTTTAGTGCTTTATTTGCCACTCTCGAAATTGCTTCTATATGATTCCTTGATGCTATCTCTGGTACTACTCCGCCATATTTTTCGTGGATTGGAATTTGTGTATCTATTACATTTGATAGTATTTCTCTTCCATTTTTTACTATTGCTACTGATGTTTCATCACAACTTGATTCGATTCCGCATTGTTAGTATATCTTTTTCCATTTCTATTTCCTTCCTATATTAAATGAGGTTTTAAATACTTAAAATTTGAAGCATTTAAAACCTGCTAAAAAAATTATAATATAAAACTGCAAATACTCATTATTCCATTTGCAAGCCAAACTATTGCTGGTGATATAATTCTTCCAGCTAATCCTGAAATCCATAAAACTATGAATACAAGATAAAAGATTCTTTCATTATTTACAAACCATTCTTTTGCTTTATATGGTAAAAATGGCATAATTATTTTTGAACCATCTAATGGTGGAAGTGGTATTAAGTTAAACACTCCTAGTCCAACATTAGTTACTATTGTTGATTGTATCATTAACATTATTACAAATCCTACAGTTGAATTTAAAAATTCTAATCCTGCAAATTTTAATATTACACAATATATAATTCCAAATACAAAGGCAAGAAGTATATTCATAAGTGGTCCTGCTGCTGAGACTATTGCTTCTCCTTTTTCCATTGAGATTTTTCTTGTATAATTACTTGGATTTACATGTACTGGTTTTCCCCAACCAATACCCACAAATACAAGCATTAGAGTTCCTATTGGGTCTAAATGTGCAAATGGATTTAGGCTCAGTCTTCCTTCCATTTTTGCAGTATTATCTCCTAATTTATATGCAACTATTCCATGGGCAAATTCGTGAAATGTTATTGCAATTAACACTCCTGGTATTCCTAATAGTATAGAAAATAACGAATCTGGATTTGTCATTAAACTTGTTAATGAGATTAATACTAATATTCCAATTATTATATAAAGTACTTTTTTGTCATATGAAAAATTAAACATATTTACTCCTTTGTATCCCCTTTAATATTTTTTTAATACATATGTTAGCATTATATCATATTTTAGAAAAACTTCAACCGATTTCGGTGGTTTTTCGTAAATTCCTTGCAAAATTGTATAAAAGAGTGTATAATGTTTATGTATACTTAAAGGAGGGGTAATATGAAGACTATACCGGTCTTCAGTGTGTCAATGTACATTATTGACGCACTTTCGTCTTCTCCAAGGAAGGTTTCCTTGGGGCCAACAACTCTTCTAGAAAGAGTGTATATTCCTAAAGATTTTAAGATAGTTTCACTGTCTTTAGGTCTCGGTAATGAGCTTGGTAATAATCGCCAACAAAAATTGGTAGATTACCAAAATGTCTCCTCTGCAATTTTTGAGTCGTCTTTTGCCAGTCTTGGCGATGGTTCAAAAATTTATGAGGTAAAAGGCTGTAGGCTACGGTTATTTCCCGTACGTAACGGATATGCTATATCCAATTTAGAAAAAACAACGGATATAGCATATTCAGACTCTCAAAGACTTTTTGGCTTTTATAAGCCGGAAAATGAGGAATTTACAATATATGTTCCAAAGAAATACAAATTCATTCTTCTGGAACTTCAGAGATTCCTCTGTCAGACAAGGTTATACTATGTCTTGTCTGATTATGGCATTGTCATTTCCAGATACACTGGTTAATGGCAATGGAAAACGACAGATTTGATTTATCATCAATCTGCCGTTTTTTATTGTCTTAGACAACAAGGTTCTGGGGTACTAGGACTGCAATCTTTGATTGCTATGTCGGGTCAGGTTCTTATTTTTTATAGTCTTATAACTTTTAATTTAACTCTCTAATTAGTTTAAAGGTTTCATAGGACTTTACCTACTTATCTCTTCTGACTTATCTTTTGATACGAAGTGACATAATTTTTTTAATTGTTCATCATTAACATTAATTACTTTTCCACCTTTGGGATGTATTTCTTTATTTCCATATACAATCCAGATTACATTTTTTACAACCTTTTCTGGCATTGGTGCCAGACCGTCTGTAAATATAATTTTGTTAGGCACTCTTCTCGAGAAAGCATTTACCGCTACATCAAAATCTGTTCCTCCTCCAATTGGTAATCTTATATTATCAATATCTTCTAATCTTTTCAATTCAGTAAATCCATGGAATTCCGTATTAAAACATCCTACTTTTATTTTTGAATGAATTAATATATTTTTACATTCTCTTAAAAAGTTTCGTAACAAAATCTCACTTACAGAGCCACTTGTATCTAATATAATCTCTGTTTCTGGCATAGGAGTTTCCTCTAATCTATATCTAAAATATCCGTTTCTCATTCTAGCATTTTTTCTAGTCCATTCTTCATTATGCTTTATAGCTTGTCTTAAAGCTCTTCTCCAATCGATTAAAGGAGTACCAATACCTATATCGGGTAATTTCTCCTTTTGTCTTTGGATTTCTGTTCCACATGTTGCTTCTTTTACCAACTCTTTACTTAGTTCTTGTAATTGTTTTCTTCTTTCTATTCTGTTTTGTTTAAATGTTTCTTTTTCTCCTTTTTCAACAAATTTTTCTGTTTTTTGTCTTTCTTTTATCGCTTTATCCCATAAACTATGAGTATCATGACCAATATCTTCTTGTTCTTCTATTTTCTCTTTTATCTTCTGTTGTTGTCCTTGGCCAGTCTGAGAGCTTTTCTTTCTCGTACTACTTGGTGAATTCTGTTGTTCTTGCTGTTTTTGTAGGCCTTGTTGCCCTTTACTCCCATTTGAATTTTGTTGTTCTTCACTACTTTGCGGATTTGGTTGTCCTTCATTACCCTGTGAGTTTTGTTGTCCTTGATTTTTTTCTAATTCTTCTTTTTTTCTTTCTTCAATTTTGTTATCCCATAACTCATGGCTATCAATAACAACATCTGATTGTTTTTCTGTTTTCTCTTTCATATTCTGTTGTTGTCCTTGACCAACCTGAGAACTTTCCTGCCTTTGACTATTCTGTTGACTTTGCTGTCTTTCATTACCCTGTGAGTTTTGTTGTTCTTGACCATCTTGTGTATTTTGTTGTCCTTTACCACCCTGTGAGTTTTGTTGCATTTGACTATTCTGTTGCCCTTGTTGTTCTCCACTACTTTGCGGATTTAGTTGTCCTTCATTACCCTGTGAGTTTTGTTGTTCTTGACCATCTTGTGTATTTTGTTGTCCT
>CAKNKX010000007.1 GCA_930987745.1 uncultured Clostridium sp. | reverse complement strand
GAAAGACAAAGTGGCTGTAAGCCTTGCAGGAGTACACACACACACACACACACACACTTTATGTTTACTAAACAATAAAAGGCTTGTAAGAAAAGCTAAAAAACAAGAAAAAGTAAATAAAATAAAGATATATAAACAGGAAAAGAAGCCTATTTTTAAGATAGGTTTTTCTTCCTGTTTTTTTGTGTTTTAAAATAAGAAAATTCTAAGGAGGAAAAAAGAATGTCAAGATTTTTAAAAGTAAAGAAAAATAAAAAAGAAGAAGGAATAACTTTAATAGCACTAATAACAACAATAATAGTTTTATTAATTTTAGCAGGAATATCAATAGGAGCAATAACAGGAAGTAATGGGATAATAGGACAGGCACAAAGTGCAAAAGAAGAAACAGAAATATCACAGGAAAAAGAAATAATAGATATATCAACAGTAGAAGCAATGGGAAAAAATAATAGAGGAAATTTAGAAGAAGAAGAATTTCAAAATGCACTAAATAGTCACACAAATGGGAATGTAGAGGTATCAACTTCTGGAGAAGAATTTGAAGTATTTTTTGAAGAAACAAATAGATATTATACAGTAGACAAAGATGGAAATATACTAGACTATGTAGTAGGAGTTACTGACCAATACCCAGGAGATATAACAAGAAAAGAAGATGGAACAGTATTAAATGGAAGTATAGACAAACCATATGAAATAAATTGTATAGAAGATTTAGTTGCATTTTCCAATACAGTAAATGGAACAGGAAAAGTATTTGTTAATGGTAAGTTAACTAGTGTAACCAAAAGTAATTTTAGTGGTAAAAATATAGTATTAACGAGGAATCTAAACTTTAAATCAAATGCATCATATGTTGATAGTCAAAGAACAGATTTTGGAGATATAAATGGAAATGAAGGAGATGAAAATGCACTAATTACAGAAATGACAACAGGAACGGGATTTGAGTCCATAGGAATAAATGCATATGATACATCATTTCAAGGGATTTTTGATGGTAAGAATAATGTTATTGAAAATATATTCCAAAATAAAGCTAGCAATTTAGGGTTATTTGGTGGGGCAAGTGATGCAGAAATTAAAAATATAACAATAACAGGAAATATAAATTCAACAAACTATTCTGTTGGAGGGATTTGTGCTACGGCTAGAAATACTAAGCTAACAAATTGTCATAATAAAGCAAATATAACTGAAGAAGGAGTAGTTTCTGGAAATAATGCAAGTATAGGTGGAATAATAGGAGCTACTTCAAATAATTGTGAAATTATTAATTGTAGTAATACAGGAGATGTAAAAGGAGATTTTCAAACAGGAGGAATTGCAGGCAATATTGATGGAAGTATAATTAATTGTTATAATCTTGGAAATATAACAGGAGGACGAGGGGCTAATTATGGTGCAGTTGGAGGAATAGCTGGAATAAATTCAGCATCTTCAATATATAATTGTTTTAATATTGGAGAAATTACATCAAATAATACAGGGAATAATGTTTATGTGTCTGCTGGAGGAATTTTAGGCAGTTCTTGGCAAACAGGAACAAATTGTAAGATAATTAATGCATATAATCTAGGTAAAATAAATAATGCTACACGAGGATATGGAGCAATTGTTGGAGGATATTGGTATGGTAACATAGCTAATACAGCAACATTAATAAATACTTATTACAAAGAAGATGGCTATTTATTAGGTTATGGTAACTTTTCTTCAGCTCAGGGTGTAGAAAAAAAGGACCAAGAATATATGTACTCAGAAAACTTAGTTACAGATTTAAATAATTATATAGAAAATAACACAGATGAAATTGATACAAGTCAATGGAAAAAATGGATGTTAGGGGAAAATAAATATCCAGTATTTGTTCAAAATTAGAATTTAAAATAACTAAAAATGTTGAAAAAACAAAACCCTTGTGATATAACTAAATTGATGAAAATCAAAAGAAAAAATAAAAGGGGTAAAGAAAATGGGATTAAAAAAAGCAAATGCATTTTTCGGATATGCTTTCTTTACATTAGGTACAGTAAGAATAATATATATGATATTAGTATTTTTCACAACTATATCAAATGTAAATAGAGCATTTAATGGACAAGCAGTAGACTTTGGATATTATGGGATAATCTCTCAATTAATAGGCTTTTTAGTATTAGCATTTGGAGTAGCTTCAATTATAATGTTAATATTAAATGCAAAAGAACAGCCACAAGTAATGCCAGGTTATCTAGTTTTTTTAGGAGCAATAATACTCGAATTACTACCAGTAGGATTTTTGTCATTATTCACAGTATTTATAGCCTGTGGGTTATATCTAAAAGCAGGAACTATGATAAAAAAACAAAGTCCAGAAGTATTTGGAAATACATATAGCAAAAAAGACATAAAAAGTATGGATTGGTTTTATGGAGAAAAAGAAGAAAAGAAATAATTTTAACTTAAAGCAAAGTGAAATATACACTTTGCTTTTCTAATAAGTTTATGGTATAATAGCAATGTCAATTTTTAGAAAAGAAACAGGAGTGAAAAAGATGGATTATAAAGATTTAGCAAATTTAATATTTCCAGATATAAAAGATATTTCATATTATGAAGAAAAATATCCAAGAAGGGATTTAAAAGAAGGAGCAGTAGTTACAAGATTTGCACCAAGTCCAACAGGGTTTGTGCATATTGGTGGACTATATCAAAGTTTAATTGCAAGAAAACTTGCAAAACAAACAGAAGGAGTATTTTTCTTAAGAATAGAAGATACAGACCAAAAAAGAGAAGTAGAAAATGGAGTAACAGACATAGTAAATTCTCTAAAAAACTTTGGATTAGAACCAGATGAAGGTATGGTTTCTGAAACAGAAGAAAAAGGAAACTATGGTCCATATAGACAAAGTAAGAGAAAAGAAATATATGAGGCTTATGCAAAATATTTAATAGCACAAGGAAAAGCATATCCATGTTTTTGTTCACCAGAAGAATTAGATAAAATAAGAGAAAAACAAGAATCAGCAAAAATAAGACCTGGATATTATGGAGTTTGGGCAAAATGTAGAAATATTACTGTAGAAGAAGCAATAGAAAAAATAAAAAATGGAGAAAAATATATTATTCGTTTCAAATCACCAGGTAGAGAAGATAGGAAAATAAAACATCATGATGTAATAAAAGGAAATGTTACTTTCCCAGAAAATGACCAAGATATTGTAATAATAAAGGCTGATGGACTTCCTACATATCATTTTGCACATGCAGTAGATGACCACTTAATGGGAACAACACATGTAATTCGTGGAGATGAATGGTTATCATCAGTTCCATTACATTTACAATTATTCCAAGAATTAGGTTTTAAAGCACCTAAATATGCACATATTGCACCAATTATGAAAAATGATAATGGAAATAAAAGAAAACTAAGTAAAAGAAAAGACCCAGAAGCAGCAGTAAGCTATTATGATGAACAAGGAATACCTAAAGAAGCAGTAAAAGAATACTTGCTAAATATTGCTAACTCAAACTTTGAAAACTGGAGAAAACAAAATAAAGAAAAATCAATAGAAGATTTTGAATTACAACTAAACAAAATGAGTGTAAGTGGAGCTCTTTTTGACATGGTAAAATTACATGATGTTGGAAAAACTGTAATATCAATGTTTACTGCAGAAAAAGTATATGAAGAATCTCTAAAATGGGCTAAAAAATATGATAAAGAATTAGAAAATATATTACAAGATAAAGAATATGCACTTAAAGTTTTCGGAATAGAAAGAGGAAATAAAAAACCTCGTAAAGACATTGCTAAATGGTCAGATGTAAAAGAAAATATTTCATACATGTATGACGATATATTTGAAAAACAAGAAAAAGAATATCCATATCAAGTAATAAATGAAAAAGAAGATATTAAAAAAATCTTAGAAGAATATATGAATATATATGATGAAAATGACGACAAACAAACTTGGTTTGATAAGATAAAAGAACTTTCAGGAAAATTAGGATATGCAAAAGAAGTAAAAGAATTTAAAGCAAATCCTGAAATGTATAAGGCACATGTTGGAGATGTAAGTACAGTTTTAAGAGTAGCATTAACTATGAGAACAAATACTCCAGATATGTATGAAATTATGAAAATATTAGGAAAAGAAAGAATGGAAAAAAGATTTACAGAAGCAATAGAAAACTTATAATTCATATAAAACAAAAGGAGAAAAAAATTATATGGAATACAAAATAGGAGATATTGTAAGAACAAAAAAGAAACATCCATGTGGAAGTAAACTTTGGGAAATAACAAGAATAGGTGTAGATTTTAAGTTAAAATGTCAAGGTTGTGGACATATAGTGGTATTAGAAAGAGAAAAAGCAAAAAAAGCAATAACAAAAATTGAAAAAGAAGCATAATATATAATATATAATATAAGTGTAAGGTAGTACACTTATATGGAGGTGACTTAAAAATGGAGCCACAAGAAAAAGTAATCTATTGCTATAATAACAAAGAAGATAAATGTAAAGAAAAGAAAAATTGTTTAGGAATTGTAGCAGTTATACTATTAACAGCATTTACTTTCACAATAGGAATATTAATTGGTGCAGCCTTAGCTTTAGTTGTATTACTTGCATTACCTGCTATTATAGTTTTAGCAATTATATTAGGTTTATTATTGTTATTAACAGTAATATTAATGCTTTGCAATAGAAAGAAAAATAAAAAACATTCTTGCTGTTGTAAGTGTGATTAATAGATAAAACAAAGGTCATGTGATTTAATTATCATATGACCTTTAAAATATTTAAACTATAGTTCCTCCATTTACATGAATAATTTGACCTGTAACATATCTAGAATCGTCACTTGCAAGGTAAAGGTAAGCAGGTGCAAGTTCAAAAGGTTCTCCAGCTCTTTTTAGAGGAGTTTCAGTTCCAAATATTTCTACTTCTTTAGGTGTAAATGAAGAAGGAATAAGAGGTGTCCAAATAGGCCCTGGAGCAACAGCATTAACACGAATTGCTTGGTCTGCTAAAGATAATGCAAGAGATTTAGTAAATACAGTAATTGCACCTTTTGTTGCAGAATAATCAATTAGATTTTTCTTGCCATCAAAAGCAGTAATAGATGTAGTATTTATAATACTGCTATTTGCCCCTAAATGAGGTAAAACAGCTTTTGTTAAATAGAAAAATGTAAAAATATTTGTTTCAAAAGTATCTTTTAATTGCTTGCTAGAAATATCTAAAATACTGTTTTGCGGAAACTGAACACCACAGTTATTAATTAAAATATCAACTTTTCCAAAAGTATTTATTGCAGTTTCTGCTATATATGTTGATAGATTTTCATCACGCAAATCTCCAGGAATTAGTACACATTTTCTTCCATAATTTTCAATAATTTGTTTTGTGTAATTTGCATCTTCATGTTCGTTTAAATAACTAATTACAATATCAGCTCCTTCTTTTGCAAAAAGAACACTAACAGCTCTTCCAATTCCACTATCGCCACCAGAGATAATAACTACTTTGTCTTGAAGTTTTCCACTTGGAGTGTAATTAGGATTTTCAAAAATAGGTAGTGGATTCATTTCAAATTCCATTCCAGGTTGAATAGGCTGATGCTGAGCAGGAAAGGTAATAGGTGTTCTTACATTTTCGCCTTTAAAACCAAAATATGGAATCATTGGGTAATTTTCAAACATAAACAAACGTCTCCTTTTTAAAATATTTATATATTATATGCAAAATAAGAAAAATAGAAACAAAAAAGGTATTGTAATTATTATTTACAACACCTGCAAATTTTAGTTATTTTAATGTAATTGTTCTAAAAACTCATCTAAATATTTCCACATATTATCAGTATATATTTTTCTTTCAGAAGAAAAAGGAAATATGGGAATATCACCAATAGGATTTAATTCTTTTTGTAGAGCTTTTACAGAATCATCTACTTTTGTTACAGCAATTTTATCAGCCTTATTTGCAACAATAATAAAAGGAAGTTTTGCTGAAATAACATAATTATACATTAATTTATCATTTTCAGTTGGTTTATGTCTAATATCAACTAAAAATATAATTAAAGAAATTTCATTTCGGTTAAATAAATATTCCTCAATAAATTTTCCAACTTGAGCTTGTTCCTTTTTAGACATTTTGCTATAACCATAGCCGAGGAAGGTCTACAAAATAAAACTTTTCATCAATATTATAAAAATTAATTTGACGAGTTTTTCCGAGGCTCACTACTAGTTCTAGCTAACTTTTTTCTATTAATTAATGTATTTATAAAACTCGACTTTCCAACATTTGATTTTCCAACTAAAACAATTTCAGGAAGTCCTAACTTTGGATATTGCTTAGGACTAACTGCTGAAACTTCAAACTTAGGATTTTTAACTAGCATAAAAGTTCTCCTTTTTCTCATTTTAAATTTTTTCGATTTTTTCTAATCCACCCATATATGGTCTTAAGACTTCTGGAATTATTACACTTCCATCAGGTTGATAATTGTTTTCCATAATAGAAATAAGCATTCTAGGTGGGGCAACTACAGTATTGTTTAAAGTATGTGCAAAATATGTTCCGTTTTCTCCTTTGATTCTAATTCCAAGTCTACGAGCTTGTGCATCTGTTAGATTAGAACAACTTCCAACTTCAAAATATTTCTTTTGTCTTGGACTCCATGCTTCAACATCACAAGATTTAGCTTTTAAGTCTGCTAAATCTCCAGAACAACATTCTAAAGTTCTTACTGGAATGTTCATACTTCTGAAAAATTCAACTGTATATGACCACATTTTTTCATACCAATTCCAGCTATCTTCTGGTTCACATACAACTATCATTTCTTGTTTTTCGAATTGATGTATTCTATATACTCCGGCGTTCTTCTAATCCATGAGCTCCTTTTTCTTTTCTAAAGCAAGGAGAGTATGATGTCATAGTATATGGCATATCTTCTTTTTTCAGTATTTGGTCTTTAAATTTACCAATCATAGAATGTTCAGAAGTACCTATTAAATACAAATCTTCGCCTTCAATTTTGTACATCATTGCATCCATTTCTTCAAAACTCATAACACCAGTTACAACATCTGACCTTATCATATATGGTGGTATGCAATAAGTAAAACCTTTGTTAATCATAAAATCTCTTGCATATGTTAAAACTGCTGAATGTAATCTTGCAACATTACCCATTAAATAGTAGAACCCTTGTCCTGCGACTCTTCTTGCACTATCTAAGTCTAATCCACCTAATCCTTCTAAAATTTCACCATGAAAAGGAATTTCATAGTCAGGAACTACAGGTTCACCAAATTTTTCGATTTCGACATTTTTACTATCATCTTCTCCGAATTGGAACAGAAGGATGCATAATATTTGGTATTTTCATCATTTTTTCTTTGATTGCTTGACTATATTCAGTTTCTAATTTCTCATTTTCTTCAAGCTTTTCGTTTATTTCACTAACTTCAGCTTTTATTTTTTCAGCTTCGTCTTTTTTTCCATCTCTCATAAGTATACCTATTTGGCTACTTAAATGTTTTCTTTCAGACCTTAAATTATCTCCATTTAATTTAGCTTCTCTATTTTTTACATCTAGTTCAATTACTTCATCAACTAAGTGAAGTTTATTATCTTGAAATTTCTTTTTGATGTTCTCTTTAACTACATCAGGATTTTCTCTTAAAAATTTAATATCTATCATAAATTTCCTCCGTTACTAATGTCCAAATGGACCTGTCACTAATGGACATTTTTCGACAATCTATTTTAAATAATCTTTTTCAATATCTTTTACTAATTCAAATCTTACTTTTTGACCTGTTATATTATCTGGTCTTTCAGGTAGTTCTTCTAAAAACATTTTTTCAGGTCTTACCCAAATTAAACGACCATCTTCTCTTGGATAAAGTGGTTTATATACAACCATTCTTTCTTGTGTTTCCGAGTCATAGGCAATATTTTCTACAAAACAGTAGTTTCCTTTGAAATGACGATAAACTCTTCCTATTTCAACTTGATTCATTAAACATCGCTCCTTTTTATAAAATTTAAGGTGATTATATAATATTTTGCAATAAATATCAAGAATTAAATAAAAACCCAAATAGTTTCTTAAAATAAATATAAAAATTGTTCTAAATTCACTGCAAGTGTGATATAATTATTAGTGACAGCTTGTCAGCTTTACAGATTGCTTTTTTGCAAACTGTGAGCCAGCTTAAGAAGGAGGATGCAGAATGAGAAAAAACAAGAAGGAGTTAGTAACTCTTGCTGTCATCAGTGTCATAGTTTTTATTGTGACAAATGATTTTGCAATGTTCCTATTAATATTAATAATAGGGATGTTTATCATTGATGATGATAGTTAAAACGGGCCTTCTTAAGTAAGGCTTTTTATAATAATAGAAGATATTATAAAAAGTTATCTGCAAAATATTACAACACTTGAGTAAAAAAATTATAAAACCCCTTGACGCAAGGGGAAAAATAGTATATAATATTATTCGTTACAAGAAGAAGTTAAATCTTCTCACCCAATCTAAATAGGGAAAAGGGTTAGAATTAAATAAGATTTAGTAATAATGCTAAATGTGTTTTAATTTGGCTTGTAACAAGAGTCAAATTTTTTTATTTTGGAGGTGTTTTATATAAAACAAGAATTACCAGTAAATGGACAAATTAGAGCCAAAGAAGTTCAATTAATCGGGGACAAAGGAGAAAAATTGGGAGTTGTTTCTTTAAGAGAAGCTTTAGAAAAAGCTGAAGAAAAAAACTTAGATTTAGTTTTAGTTGCACCAAATGCAAATCCACAAGTTTGTAAAATTA
This sequence comes from uncultured Clostridium sp., assembly GCA_930987745.1. Lineage (GTDB taxonomy): Bacteria > Bacillota > Clostridia > TANB77 > CAG-508 > CAG-269. Next base: position 52,619 of record CAKNKX010000007.1, on the reverse strand, counting down.
TGAACTATGGAAAATATAAATTTGAGCAAGCTAAAAAAGAAAAAGAAGCTAAGAAAAAACAAAAAGTTTTAGAAGTAAAGGAATTAAGAGTAACTCCAAATATTGAAGAACATGACTTTGGATTCAAATCTAAAAATGCAAGAAAATTTTTAGAAGATGGAAACAAAGTTAAAATCACTGTAAGATTTAGGGGAAGAGAAGTAAATAATTCTAAAGCAGGAGAATTAGTTTTAAATAAATTTATAGAAGCTTTAGAAGATGTTGCAGTAGTTGAAAAAGCGCCTAAATTGGAAGGAAGAAATATGTTTACAATCTTAGCAAAGAAAAACGCTTAAGATAGATATAGAAAAAATGAAAGGAGTATATTATTATGCCAAAATTAAAAACAAATAAAGCTGCTAAAAAAAGATATTCTTTAACAGCTACAGGAAAAGTAAAAAGAACAAAATCAAACAGAAGACACTTACTTGCAAATAAAACAAAAAGACAAAAAAAATCAGGAAAGATTCAAAATGCTTATGCTGATAAAACATGTGAAAAAACAATCAAAAAACTATTACCATATGGTAACTAATTAAAACAAGGATTAAGGAAGGTGAAAATAAATGGCAAGAGTAAAATCAGGAAGAACAACAAGAGCAAGACATAAAAAAATATTAAAACAAGCAAAAGGATATTATGGAGCAAAACATTATAGATTTAGAAATGCAAACCAAGCTGTATTAAAATCTTTATCATATGCATATGTAGGAAGAAAAGATAAAAAAAGTAATTTTAGAAAATTATGGATTGCAAGAATAAATGCAGCAGCAAGAATGAATGGAACAACATACAGCAAAATGATTGCAGGACTAAAAAAAGCAAATGTTACAATTAACAGAAAAATGTTAGCTGAAATAGCAGTAAATGACCCAAAAGCATTTACAGAAATAGCTGAAATTGCAAAAAAAGCATAAATAAAACAGAAGTAACCAGAAAATTTAACTAATATTTAGTTAGACTTTCTGGTTATTTCTTTTTTTGTAGAAATATGTCAGAAATATTACAATAGAATTAAAATTTAATGACATATATAACTTATATTGAAAAAAATAAATAGTAATGATAAGCTTAAGATAAATAAAATAAAAGGGGTTAAGATAAAATGAAAAAGAATATTGTAAAATTATTTAGTTTAATTGTAGCTATTTTTATGATTTTTTCTTTTAGTTTTGTTTATGCAAACAATGAGTTAGAGTCACAAATATCGAAAACTGACTATTCTGAAGAATACAAAGAATGGCAAAAATTAAGTGACGAAGAAAAAGAAAATTCAATTATGCCAAGAAAATATGACATAATAAAATCACAAGATAATGCAACATATCTTAAAAATTTAAAAAATATTTTTAGAATGCAAATGCTATTAAAAGGTCCATTAATGGATTCATATAATTTAAAAGACGTAATTCCAGAAAATACGACAATAAAAAATCAAATGAATACAAATAGTTGTTGGGCATTTGCTTCACTAGGTGCTTTAGAGACAAATTTAGCAATGAGGGATTATAATTCTTCAAAAGGTCCAGTAGTATATGATTTTTCAGAAAAACATATGAACTATGCAACAGCAAAATCTTCATTTTTAGATAATAAAACAAATGAATATGGTTTTTCAAAAGAAGTAAGTGAGGGTGGAAATTTCTATATGGCTATTCAATATTTGACAAACGGACTAGGCGCAATAGATGAAGAAGATTTACCATTTGAGAATAGTGAAGAAGATATAGACATTTCTGAAATACAAAATAAAGAGGTAAAAACGACATTATATGACACAGCAGAATTTGAATCAGTAGATTCTTCAGAAAAAGAAGTTGTAATGGACAGTATGAAAGAACATATTGCTAATTATGGTGGAATATATGCTGGAATATCTGGAGCATCAATATTTGGAGATAATTATAACAACGAAACAGGAGCTATGTATTGCTCAGATTCTTTTTCAAATCCAATTGACCATGCTGTTACAATTATAGGTTGGGATGACAATTATAGTTTGGATAATTTTAATGAAAATAATAGACCAACAGCAAATGGAGCATGGATTGTAAAAAATTCATGGGGAGAAGAAATAACAGAAAATTTACTAACAATAAAAGAGATGTTATTTAATGAAGATCCATCATATTGGGAAGAATTAACATATGATTCTCCTGAAAAAATTCCAACAGATATAGTTGTTAATGCATATAAACAAATATATGGGGAATCTAAAGTAGAAGTAAGAGACGATAATCTAGTTATAAAAATAGGAAATGACGGATATATGTATGTTTCTTACGAAGATTGTAATGTTTATACAACTTTGTCTGGAATTGAAAAGGCAACAAATTCAAAAGATTATGATAATGTGTATCAAAATGATATTTTAGGAGTATCTAATAATATAGCTGTATTTGAATCAGGAAAAGTATATTTGGCAAATGTATTTACAAGAGATTCAAGTGTACAAGAAGTTCTAGATAAAATAAGTGTATATACATTCCAAGGATATAATTGTAAAGTTTTAGTAAATCCTAATGGGGATAGTAAAAATATAGATGATTTACAAGAAGTAAGACTAAAAGAGGGGGATACAGTTTCTGTTGAACCTGGGTTCCATACAATTGAATTTGTAGAACCAGTTAGACTAACAGGAGATAAATTTGTAGTAGTATTAGAAGTTACTTCAGATTCTTCTCCAAAACAAGTAGCACTAGAAAGTAGAACTGAAGATTCTTACTGGAAAGATGCAATAGTAAATGAAGGGGAAAGTTTCTGTGCAAATGAAGATGGTTTTTCAGCTAATGTGTGGACAGATTTGGCAACAATTCAAGATGATTTAAAAGGAAATTTATGTATAAAAGGATATACAACTTTATCAGAAGAAACTGAAACACCAGAAGAACCAGAAAACCCAGACCCAGAAGAGCCAGAAAATCCAGGTACAGATACTGATGAGCCAGAAGATAATAAACCTGTATCATCAAACTTTAGAAATGCTATTTCACAAATTACAAAAGCAGAAATACATTTTTATACAGAAAATGCAGAACAAACTAAACAAGGAACTATAACAATAAAAGTTTCAGGAATACAAATAGGAGATGAAACTAATTCATATACTCATTATTACTATATTTCAGGAACACAGGGAGATAAAAATATAACAAATTGGAAAGAAATGCCAAAAATGGTTAAAGAAAGTGATGGAACATATTCAATCACATTAACTATAAAACAAGACGAAATATTAGCGATAGAAAACCTAATAGACTATGAAAATCTATATTTATATGTAAGAGAAGTTGCAACAGCAGGAAATCAAAGTGTAGAACAAATATCAGAATTAGTATTAGATATAGCAGAAGATGCAGATATAAAAGGATATGTAGATGGAGAATTAGTTGGTGGAGTAGATGACGTAATAGATGACACAATTAATGGTAATGTTAATAACGTAAACAGTGGAAATACAGGAAACGGAGTACAAAATACTAATAATTCACAAAGACCTACAGCATTACCACATGCAGGAAGTACTGTCATTGTAATTGCTTTAGTAATAGCGATAATTGCTTTTGGCGGATTTGCATATTTCAGATATAAAAATATAGATAGATAAAATATAAATAGAGAAAACAGAAAAAGGACCAATTAATGGTCTTTTTTCGTATATATTAAATTATTGCTTTTTCATTTTTGGTTTTGAGATAAGAGCTGCTAAATATCCGAAAAAATACAGCTGCTGCAATTCCACCGAGCTGCAGCTTTAACTCCTCCAATAAATGCTCCAACTAAACCAAATTCTTTAACTGCTTCAATTGCACCTTTTGCTAAATTGTAGCCAAATCCAGTAAGAGGAACAGTAGCCCCTGCTCCTGCAAAATCAACTAAATGTTGATAAATTCCAAGTCCACCCAAAATACAACCAGCAGTTACAAATATAACTAAAATTCTTGCAGAAGTAAGTTTTGTTTTGTCAATTAGAATTTGTCCAATAATACAAATAAGTCCACCTGTTATAAAACATTTTAAAAGCATAGAAAAATCAAAAACATTTGCCCAATTAATATCCATAAATATTCCTCCTTAAAGCTCTATGCTGATTGCATGAGCAATTCCTGGTATACTTTCTCCTTGTTGAGAACTTGTAGAGTTCATAAGAGCACCAGTTGCAATTAAAAGTATTTTTTTAATCTTTTTTTCCCTTAACTGTTTAAAGAAATATCCTGAAAAAACAGTACCACAACAAGCACACCCACTACCTCCACTATGTGTGTCTTGAGCGTTTTTATCAAAGATTAAAACTCCACAATCATCATAATTAGATTTAATATTATAACCTTTAGATTTTGCAATATCTATTGCTATATCTTTTCCAATATATCCTAAATCACCACTTGCAATAACATCATAATAACTTGGGTTTCTTCCGGTGTCTTGAAAATGTGTGATTAAAGTATCAGCAAAAGCTGGTGCCATAGCAGCACCCATATTATTTGCATCTTTTATTCCCATGTCAACAATTTTCCCTGGTGTAATATGAGTGATGTATGGACCGATTTCCCTTTTTAGATAAAATAGCTGCACCACTACCAGTAACTGTCCATTGACTAGTTGGAGGTCTTTGATTTCCTAATTCTAATGGAAATCTAAATTGTTTTTCAGCACTACAAAAATGGCTAGAAGTTGCACAAAGTACATTGTTTGCAAAACTTTCAACAGCAATTGCACCTAAAGATAGAGATTCAACAAAAGTTGAACAAGCTCCAAATACTCCAAAAAAAGGAATATTTGCATCTCTTAGACCAAAACAAGAAGAAATACATTGATTTAATAAATCACCAGCAAACACTAAATCAATATCTTGACTTGCAATTCCAGATTTAGCAATAACCATATTAGTAGCTTCTTTTATAATTTTGCTTTCAGCCTTTTCCCAAGACTTTTCTCCCCAAAATTCATCTTCCAAAGTTTGGTCAAAATATTTAGCAAGAGGGCCTTTTGCCTCTTTTGGACCAACAATACTACTACATTCAGTAATAGTTGGAGGATTATCAAAAGCAATTGTTTGTTTACCTATTTTTTTCAAAAAATATCATCTCCTTAATTTTTCTCAAACTAAAGTTATGGATTGTGTGTTAAATATTAGATATATGATTCCAATGATTATAGAGGTTGAAATACCAAATACGAGTACAGGGCCTGCAACTGTAAACATTTTTCCACCTACACCCATTACATAGCCTTCTGATTTGTATTCCATTGCAGGAGATACGATTGAGTTTGCAAATCCTGTGATTGGTATAAGTGAACCAGCTCCTGCAAATTTTCCGATTTTATTGAATAAGTTTAAACCTGTTAAAAATGCAGAGATACCAATTAATAAAATGGAAACAATTGTACCTGAAATTTGTGTATCAAAACCTCTTTCTTTACAAATATTAAGAATAATCTGTCCAATTGTACAAATAAGACCTCCAACCCAAAATGCATTAAAACAGTTTTTTAAAATTGGAGAGTTTGGCGATTTTTTATTTACATATTCTTGATAAGTTTGTTTTGATTCAGTAGGATTCATAAAATACCTCCTTATATAATTTGTAATAAATAATAATTAATAATTAATTTCTTTTTTATTAAGTTATTAATTATTTTTACGGTTTAAGTCAATAATAAAACTAAGGTCTAAATCAACAAAATATTCTGAGATTCTTCCACCATCAACAGAAGCTCTTTGCTCTAAAATTCTTACATCTGTAATGTAATCAATACTTTTTGATGCTTCAGCAATTGCTTTTACAATTGCATCTTTCCAAGAAACAGTTGAATTTCCAGTTATAATTAAATGTTTTTTTATATCCATAAATTACCTCCTAAATCTCTTTTCAAAAATATCTTTTCCAAATTTAGAAAAAATATACAAACAAAAGTAGAAAAAAAGAAATAAAAAATGTATAATAAACAAAATTGAAAAAATAATAACAAAAGTATTTAAAAGAAAGAGGAAAATCATGGTAGATAAAGTAAGAGAAGTTGCACTAAAAGTGCTATATAATATTGAAGTAAATAAGGCATATTCAAATATTGCATTAGATGAAGAAATAAATAAAAATATAAAAATTTTAGATAATAGAGATATAGGATTTATTTCAGAACTTACATATGGAGTCATAACTTGGAAATTAACAATTGATGAAATTATTAAAAAATATTCTAATTTAAGATTAAAGAAAATTTCTCCATGGATTTTAAATATTTTAAGAATGGGAATTTATCAAATAGTGTTTTTAAATAAAGTTCCAAAATCTGCAGCAGTAAATGAAAGTGTAAACCTAGCTAAAAGGTATGGACATAAAGGAAGTTCTAATTTTGTAAATGCAATACTTAGAAAAGTGTCTAAAAATGACTATGAAGAAATGTTTAATATAGAAAATAATGTCGAAAGAATTTCAAAAACGACTTCTATGCCAGTTTGGATAGTTGAAACTTTATTAAAAGAAAATACATTGGAAAAAGTAGAAGAAATTTGTAAAAATTCTAATTTAAAGCCAGAATTATCTATTAGAGTAAATAACCTAAAAACTTCTAAAGAAGAGCTAAAGAAAAAACTAGAAGAAAAAGATATAAAGGTTGAAAATGGAGTTTTAGAAGATTTTTTGATTTTAAAAAATGCAAAAAACATTGAAAATATTGAAGAGTTTAAAAATGGATTTTTTACAGTTCAAGATGAAGCAGCAGGCCTAACTGCAAAAATATTAAATCCACAAATTAATGATACAGTTTTAGATGCTTGTAGTAGCCCTGGAGGAAAAACTACATATTTAGCTGAAATTATGAAAGACAAAGGAGAAGTTATAGCTTTTGATATTCATCCACATAGAGTAAAATTAGTAGAACAAGTAAGCAAAAGATTGAATTTAAAATCTATAAAAACAGATGTAAAAGATTCAAGCATATATGATGAAAAATATAAAGAAAAGTTTGATAAAATCTTGCTTGATGTTCCATGTTTAGGTTTAGGAGTTTTAAAAAGAAAACCAGACATTAAATGGCAAAGAAAAAAAGAAGATATAAAAGAAATTTCAAAAATTCAAAAACAAATTTTAGATACTTGTTCTAAATATTTGAAAAAAGGCGGAGCTTTAGTATATTCAACTTGTAGTATTTTGAAAGAAGAAAATGAAGATGTTGTAAATGAGTTTTTAGAAGAAAATGAAAATTTTGAAATGGAAAAAATAGAATTAGAAGAAAACAACTATTTTAAAAAATTTTGTAAAAACAATAAATTTTTACAAGTTTATCAAAGTGAAAAAAGTGACGGATTTTTTATTTGTAAAATGATAAAAAAACAACAAAAACAACATAAAAATTTACATAAAATTTAACTCGTAAAAATATATTACAAAAACATTACATTTTTATTACGGTTATGTTAAATCTATTGACTTTTCGCCTTGAAACGATAAAATATAAACGTGTATAAACGTTAATTTGAAAAGAAAATTAAGGAAATTTGTAGAATTAATTCAAGTATTGTTTTTTGAAAAAAGTAAAAAATAAAAATATAAAAATAATAAGGAGAAAATCATGTCAAGTTGTTTAGGACTATATATATGTGAAAACTTAATTAAATATGCAAAAGTATCCAAAGACCATGATGTTTTAAAGGTAGAATCGTTTGGAATCAAATTTTATGATAAACTAGGTGAAGCAATTGACCAAGTTATACAAGAAACTTACAGCCAAAAGACACCAATAAGTGTCAATTTGTCTGAGCAAATGTATAACTATTTTGAAATGTTTTCACTACTTACAAAAAAAGATTTACAAAGAGCTGTAGTTACAGAATTTGAATCTTATTGTACAGATAAAAACTATAATCCAAATGCGTTTGAAAGTAGATATGCGGTTGTTGATAACAAACTAGATAAAAACAAACTGAAAATAATTCATATAGCAGCAAATAAAATAGAACTTAACAAAAGGATTCAACAAATAGAAGGATATAAATTGACAAATATTTCTCCAATATCAATGTCAATACCAAATTTGATTGATACTAGTGAAAAACAAAATGCAATAGTAGTAAATATTGAAGATGAAACAACAATAACTACAATTTTAGACAATAAAATATTTGATGTACAAATAATAGAAGAAGGAAGCAGAGATATTTTAAGTAGGATAAACTTAAAAGAAAATTCTTATTCAAAATCTTATGAAATTTGTAAAAATACAACTATATACACATCAGCAGGAACTGAACTTGATGCTGAAATGTCAAGCTATCTAGATGATGTTATGCCAACATTAAATAATATAGTTGGACAAATAAGAAAAGCAATAAATGCTTCAACAGAAAAAATAGACAAAGTATATATAACAGGTACAGCAGCGTTAATAAACAATGTTGATTTATACTTCCAAGAATATTTGTCTGAAATAGATTGTGAGATATTAAAACCATATTTCATACAAAATGTTCAAGATATAAACATAAAAGACTATATAGAGGTAAACTCAGCAATATCTTTAGCTTTAATGGGATTAGGTGAAGGAATTACAGGAATGAACTTTAAGAAATTAGGTTTTGCAGATAAGGTTCCTGATTGGTTAAAACTAGAGATAGATCCAGATAAATCTAAAAAAGAAAGAAAATATCTTGGTGGATTTTTTACTTGGGATTTAGGTCAAAAACTAGACAAAACAGAAATTAGTTTAATTAGAGTGGCAGTTGCATTATTTTTATTGACAATAATTTATAGTACTTTTTCAGCAGCACTATCAAATCAAATGGATAAAAAGTCAGAAGAAGCACAAGAGTCAATAGCTTCAACTAATGGACAAATATCACTTGCAAATCAAGATAATGAAAAAATAAAATCAAAAACAAATGAATATACAAACATGATAGAATATCTTCAAGAAGCAAATGATAGAATCACAGATAGAAATAGAACAAGAAATGCAATACCAAATTTATTAAATCAAATAATGACAGTAATACCAGTAGATGTTCAATTAACATCAATTGAAAATACAACAGATACGCATATAGTTATTAATGCACAATCAGATAAGTATGAGCAATTAGGTTACTTTACAGCAAGACTAAAAGTAGAGTCAATTTTAACAAATGTAATTTCAACAGCAGGACAAAAAGACAATGATACTGTTACTATACAAATAGAAGGAGACTTGCCATGAAAAAACTATTAATTTTAATTCTTATTGCATTACTAGTTGCTTTGTCAATATTTATTGTAATGAATGGACTTACTCTAGGAAAGATTGAGATACTTGGAATAAATGGAATAAGACAAAAAAATGCAGAATTAGACCAACAAGTAGAGCAAGCAAGTAGACTAGCAGAACAAGATTATAAACAAGCAGTAAGTCAAGTAGAATCAAGTGCAAAAGAATTACAAACAAAAAAACAAGAATATGAAGATATGACAGCTGTAAGTTCTGAAGGAGATATACAAGCAGCAAACCAATTACAAAGATATACAATAGACACATTAAGAGTGAAATTAGGTAATTATGCTACACAAGAAGGAACTACTTTAAAAATGGATGTACTAAAAGGAACAAACACAACACAAGACACATACAACTTAAGAATAACAGTAAATGGAAGTTATGTTGGTATTACAGACTTTATATCAGATATAGAAAATGATAGTATTTTAGGATTTAAAATAGAAAGTTTTAGTATGAAACCAGGAAGTGACACAAGTGACTTACAAGCAACATTTATGTGCAATGATATAGCAATAACAGGAGTTTCTGGAACAACACAAGAAACTACAGATACAACAAATACAAATTCAAATACAGCTAATACAACTAATACAACAAACACAACTAATACTACAAATACAACCAACACTGCAAACACAGCTAGCTAATAGCTAGATAAAAAGAAAAAAGGAGTATATAGTATGGCAAAATCAGTATTTAAAGAAATAATTATTTTTCTGTTACTATGTTTGGCAATAATATTAATATTAGGAATATTACTATATGAATATATACCAATGTCAAAAACAGTACCAAATGCTGTATCTTATACAACACCAGCAGAGGTACAAGAAGAATTAGCATCTATGGATGACTTAAATGAAGAACAAGTTATTATGACTTATGAAGTAGATTCAACAGATTTAAATAATTATAGAAGAATAAATGATTATCAACCAGGAAAAGCAAATCCATTTGCACCAGCACAAACAACAAGTGATGACAACAATAATACAGGAAATACAACTACAGGTGGAAGTACAACAAACACAAATACAAACTCAAATACAACATATAATCCAGATGCAGAAACATCATCAGGAGAAAGCTTCTACCCAGAAACTGGTACAAAATAAATTAGTTATTAACATTATATTCACCTAAAAGGGGATATAGTTCAATAAATAAATTAATTCAAAAGAAAAGGAGGGAGAACAAATGAAAAATAACAAAGGTATAACTTTAATTGCTTTAGTTATAACTATCATTGTTCTATTAATATTAGCAGGAGTATCAATTGCAATGTTAACAGGTAGCAATGGTATATTAACACAAGCACAAAATGCAACAACACAAACGGTTCAAGGAGAAGTTGAAGAAGCGTGTAAATTAGCAGTGGCTGCTTTAATTACAGAAAATCAAGGAACTCCATCAGGAGGATATACAGATACTAATGTAAAAACTGCATTGGAATCAGTTAATAAAAGCTATACATGGAAAACTACTCCAGAAACTAATGATATAAAAGTAGAAGCTCAAGAAAACGCAACGACAGTTGCAACTTATTATATAAATAAAACAACGGGAGCAGTTTCTTCAACAGCGACAACAGAATAAAAAAATTAAATTTATATTAAGAGGAGGAAAATATAATGATAAAAAATAATAAAGGTATAACTTTAATTGCCTTAGTTATAACAATTATAGTTCTATTAATATTAGCAGGAGTATCAATTGCAATGTTAACAGGAAGTAATGGTATATTAACACAAGCAACAAATGCAGTAACAGACACAGAAGTAGGAGCTGCAGAAGAAGCTATAAAACTAACAGTAGCTCAAATTATAGCTGAAAATGAAGGAACACCATCTGGGGGATATACAAAAACTTTATTTGATGCAGCTGTAACAGACATTAATACAGATTATACATTTGAAACATCAGGAGGAACTACTGGAACAGATTTAACTGTAGTAGTTAAAACAAAAGATACAGCTCCAAAAACAATAGGAACTTGGACAGTTGACATTGATACAGGAGCTGTAACAAAGAACTAAGATTCATAAAATAAAATTAAAATAAATAAGCCATACGCACACTAAGTGTGTATGGCTAAATTTAAAAATAAGTACTTAAGATTAATAAAAGATAGGAAATAAATATGGACATATTTTTATATATAATATTATTTATAATAGGAACATTATTTGGAAGCTTTTATACATTAGCAGTATATAGGATTCCAAAAGGTCAAGATATTACACATACACATTCATATTGCCCTAATTGTAATCATAAATTAGGCTTATTAGACTTGTTCCCAATATTTAGTTATATATTCCTAGGAGGAAAATGTAGATATTGCAAAGAGAAAATAAGACCAAGATATTTTATATTAGAATGTTTGTCAGGATTGGTATTTATTTTAATTGCATATGTAATGAACATAAGAATTGAAACTCTAACAATAACTAAAATTGCAGAATATAGTTTTATGGCTTTATATGTAACATATATTTTCTTAATTTCTGGAATAGACAAAGAAAATAGAAATATGAATAAGCCAGTAAATATATATGGAATTGTAATATCTATTATGTATATGGTATATCTATGCATAGTAGAACAAGCTAATATATATAGATATGGTATATATATGTTCTTAATATTATTGATATTAATATTAGATACAATAACATTAAAAAAATTCCAAAAAGACAGCTATACTTATGGGATACTTTTAATGCTTATGGTAATGGTATTCTTTACAGGTGAATACATAACAGCAAATTCAGTAATATTAACACTTTTATCTATGGCAATTTATATCTTATTATTTAAACTAAAAAAAGTAGCCCAAAAATTAGAAACAGATGAGCAAGCAATTAATAGTATAAGTATTGGATTTTATTTAGGAGTAAGTAATTTAGTTATATTTATATTAGTAATGTTATACACAAATCATATTTGTTAAAGGAGAAATTCTATGAAAATTAAAAATGAGAAAGGAATAGTTGGAGCAGATATTGCAATATCAGTTGTGGTAATTTTCATATTCGTATCTTTAATATCTATGTTGATATATAATATTAACTTGCTAACAGTAGGTCAAGAAAGAATGTCAGAAGCAATATATATAGCGATAAATGAAATTGAAGGGTTAAAAATAGATGGATATGATATGTATAAAGATTCTAACTTAAGTGTAAATAATGGAGTTGTTGTAGACAATGAAATGGTTAAAGAAGGGTATTATAAAACAATAACAGTAATAGATTATACTGACTTAGAAGGAAATGAAGATAAAACTGCAGGAATAGTAAAAAAAGCAACAGTTACAATATCATATATGCATAATGGAGAGCCACAATCAGTAGAATTATCAACAGTACTTTCAAAGGAGAGCGAGTAAATGAAAAATGAGAAAGGTATAACTTTAATTTCAGTAACAATATATGTAATTGTTATGGCAATAGTTGTAGGAATTATAGCTGTAATCAGTGGATTTTTCTATAACAGTATAGAAAATGCAAATCAGGTAATTCCAGCAGAAGAATATACACAATTTAATAGATTTTTCTCAAATGAAGTAAACACATCAGGAATAAAAGTACTTGCTTGTAATAGTACTTATGTTGTATTTAGCAATGATGCTGAATATACTTTTGTTGAAGAAAATAAAGGTGTATATAGAAATGGAGTAAAAATTTGTAGAGAAGTAGAACGCTGTGTATTTACAAAAGGTGAGCAAAATGGAAAGACAACAATTACAGTAGAAATGAATATAGGTGGAAGAACAATGTCTACGACCTATGGTTTACAATCTTAGAAAAATAATGAAATTACAATATAGATAAGTAAATTATTAAATTTTATATATAATAATACTAAAGAAAGGAAGCTGTGCCATGAGTATGAGAAGAAGGCAACCAATGGGGGTTGAATTAGTAAAAAGAGGGATAGTAACAGAAAATGACATTGAAAATGCATTAGAATATCAAAAAGACCATCCTAGTAAAAAAATCGGGGATATATTATATATTTTAAATGCTAGTGAACCAAATAAATTAATAGAAGCAATAGGAGATATAATTGGAACAAAAGGTATTTTGCTTACACATAGTAAGATAAAAATAAAAATAACAGATTATATCTCATTAGATGTTGCAAAAAAGAATAAAGTAGTGCCATTTGAAGTATCAGCCGGAAAAATAAAAGTATGTTTTGCAGATACAGCCAATAATAGAAATATGGATACAGTAAGGCTTTTATTCTTAAATAGAGGACTAGTTATGGAAAACTATGTTACTTTTGAAAGTGATATAGATAGAATCCTACAATCTCTAGAAGGAACAGAAACAACAACTCTAGAAAATGAGAGTGGAAATGATACAATTACTGGTCTAGTAGATAGTATTATAAAAACAGGAATAAAAAGAAGAGCAAGTGATATTCATATTGAACCGATGCAAGATATGGTAAGAGTAAGATACAGAATAGATGGTGAGCTATTTACAGCAGCAAAAATAAGTAAAGAAAAACAACATCAAATAATAGGAAGATTAAAAGCAATATCAAATATGCATCAAGAAAAACAAGAAGCACAAGATGGTAGAATTTTACTATATGATGATTACAATATTCGTGTGTCTTCACAACCAAATGTATATGGAGAAAAATTTGTTTTAAGATTATTAAAGAAAAATGAAGATATAAGAAATATTTTTGAATTAGGATTTCCAAGTACAGAAGAAGAACTAAAGAAAAGTATTAATAAGAAAAATAGTATAACAATAATTGCAGCCCCAACAGGAGAAGGTAAAACAACAACATTATATAGTATTATAGACTACTTAAATAGTCCAGAAATAAATATAACAACAATTGAGGACCCAGTTGAAATAAGAATTTCAGGTTTAAATCAAATAGAAATTGATAGTAAATCATCATTCTCAGGGGCATTAAGAACAGTTTTAAGACAAGACCCTGATATAATTTTAGTAGGAGAGATAAGAGATAGAGAAACAGGAGAAATTGCAATTCAAGCTGGACAAACAGGTCATTATGTTTTATCTACAATCCATACAATAGACGCAGTAGAAGTAATCACAAGACTAAGGAAAATGGGACTATCTGATTATGATATAGCAAGTACACTTGCTACTTCAATCTCAGAAAGACTAGTTAGAAAATTATGTCCAGAATGTAAAAGAGAAAGAGATTTCTCAGAAGAAGAAAAAGAAATTATTACAAATATAGGTAAAAAATATGGTGTAGAATTTGATTTATCAGGAAAAACATATGATGCAATAGGTTGTAAACATTGTAATAATACAGGTTATTATGATAGAACAGGAATTTTTGAGATATTAGACTTAACAGATGAACTAAAAGAAATGATTATGAGTGGTAAATCAAGCTTAGAAATTAGACAAGAAGCTTTAAAACATAATTATAAACCACTATTGATAGATGGAATAAACAAGGTTATTAAAGGGAAAACAACTTTAGAAGAGTTAAATAAAAAAATATTGATATACTAAGGAGGAGCAACATGAACTTAGAGAAAATTTTAGATATAGCTATGGAGAAAGATGCATCAGATGTTCATTTAATAAGTGGAAATAAGCCTATGCTAAGAATAGCAAGAGATTTAGTTCCAGTACCAGAAAGTAAAATATTAACACCAGAAGATATGTTTGAAGTATATGATACTTTAGTTAAAGGAAATGTTGATAAAGATGAAGTTTTTAATGCAACAAGAAAATTGGATATGTCATATACACATCGTGATATTCGTTTAAGGGTAAATATATCGCTATCAGATGATATACCACTTTGTACATTAAGATTAATAAAAAATGAACTTCCAAGTTATGAATCTTTAGGAGTACCAGATATAGTAAGAAGAATGACATATCAACCACAAGGATTGATATTGGTTACTGGTAAAACAAACTCTGGTAAAAGTACAACATTAAATGCATTAGTAAATTATATAAATGAAAATCAAAATAAAAAGATTTTAACTTTGGAAAACCCAATAGAATATAAACATCATTCTAAAAAATCATTAATTGTCCAAAAAGAAGTTGGAAAAGGAAGAGATATATTAACATTTAGTGATGGTGTAAAAAACTCATTAAGGGAAGACTGTGACATTTTAGTAATAGGAGAAATTCGTGATAAAATAACAATGGAAGCAGCAATAGAGATGGCAGAATCTCGGACACTTAGTAATAGGAACACTTCATACAAAATCATGTGCAGAAACAATAGACAGAATGATAAACTTCTATGAAGTAAGAGACCAAGCAACTATTAAGTATCTATTATCAGCATTACTAAAACTTGTTGTGTCACAAAGATTGCTAAAAGGAAGAGATGGAAAATTAGTACTAGTTCCTGAAGTAATGGTAGTTGATAATATTGTTGCAGGTATAATTCGTAAAGAAAAACTAAGTGTTTCAGAAATAGAAGATGCAATACAAAGTAATTTAGAAAAAGGAAGTATCGGTTTAATAAATTCTTTAGCAAAATTATTTGTAGAAGATAAAATCACATTAGACCAAGCAAAAGCACAAATAGAAGAAAAGAATTTAGAAACATTAAATAGAACAATAATGCAGTTAAAAATCAAAAAAGAAAAAGGAAACTAATAAAAAATAGGAGGATAAAATAATGCCTACTTATATTTATAAGGCGGTAACAAGAACAGGCTTGATTGTTAGGAATAAAGTAGAATCAGCAAGTAGACAAAATCTTATTAAAACAATAAAAAATAATGACTTAACACCTATATCAATAGAACAAGTCTCATACCGTTCTCTAAATAAGCAAAAAAAGCAAAAGAAAAATGTAACTAATATAGAAGAGATAATGAAAAATGTAAATACAACTCAGTTAGGTGATAAAAAAAGTAAAACATTATCAGCAAAAGAAAAAATAAACCTATATTTTGCAAAAACAGAAAAAATAACGCAAAGAGATATAGTTGTATTTACACAAAACTTTTATCTACTAAAAAAGGCTAACTTTAATAATATTCATGCTTTAAATACAATGATAGAAGGTACAGAAAATATATCTTTTAGAGGTGTATTAGAAGATATATTAGCTGGTGTAGAAGCCGGAGAAAATATGTACACAACAATGGAATATTATTCAAATATTTTCCCATATATTTATATAAATATGATAAAAGTTGGAGAATTATCAGGTTCACTTACAAACTCTTTAGAACAAGCAGTAAAATACTTGGATGACACAGAAAGCTTAAATAGAAAATTACGTTCAATATTAATTCCAAATATCATACAATTTATATTATTAATTGTAATGTTAGTTGTAGGAACATTAGTTGCAATACCTGCAATTCAAAATGTATTTGATGAAGTTGGATCAAGTGCAACACTACCAGGAATAACACTATGGTTTGCAGACTTTATCAATAATGTAATAAAATATTGGTATATCCCGACATTTATAATTGTGGCAATAGTTGGATTAATACTATTTTATATAAATACGCCAAAAGGCAAATATAATTTCCACTATTTTAAATATAAAATGCCGATATTTGGAGAATTAATATATGCTTTAGATTTCTCAAGATTAATGAAAGCGATGCTTTTAAACTTAAAAAATGGTATGAGAATACAAGAAGCATTAGAAGTAAGTAAAAATGTAATACAAAACTATGTTATGTTGTCAATAATAGAAACATCAATAAATAATATATTAATAGGTCAATCATGGATAGAGCCATTTGAAAAATCAGGATTAGCAAATCCAATGACAACAGAAATGCTTAAAATTGGTATGCAGACTGACTTAACAGAAATGATGGAAAAATTACTAGAATATATGGAAATAGATATAGATAATATTATGACAAAGATTATGAAGGCTCTGCCACAAGTTGTTTATGCAATAGTTGGTGTAGTATTAATATTCTTCGTATTAGTAGTATTAGTACCATGTGTTCAATTATATATGGGTAACTTCTTATTTGATGCTTATGGAGTGTAAGAAAAAATGTCCAGTTGGGGAACAACCCCATTTGGACATTTTGTTCATTTTGGAACAAATCTCTAACCGGATATTTTTTTAAAAGTTAACTTCTACATTATCTTCTCCTTCTAATTGGAATAATTCTTCTGGTTTAAAATTAAACAATTTTGCAATAAAATTATTAGGAAAAGTTGAAATTTTAGTATTATATTTTGTTACATCATTATTATAAATTCTACGAGCAGCTTGAAGCTGGCTTTCTATTTTTATTAAAGATTTTTGTAAATTTAAAAATTGTTCACTTGATTTTAACTGAGGATAATTTTCAGATACAAGCATTATCGTTTTATATTGAGAATTTAGTTCGTTTTTTGCATTTTCATCTTTGTTTTTAGTATATAAACTTCTAAGTTCAGTAATTTTTTCTAATATGTTACTTTCATAATGAATATATTCTTTAGTTACATTTACAAGATTTGGAATCAAGTCAAAACGTTGTTGTAAATATACATCTATAAGACTTTTTGCTCTGTCTACATGCTGTTTCAAAGTTATTACACTATTAAACATAAATATTATAAAAATAATTATTACTGCTAAAATTATAAAAAATACGACCATAAAAATCTCCCTTTTCTTTTCATATTTTGTTTACTATATAACTTGAGTTTTCTAAATTTCATCTATATTTTACAATAGATTAAAAGCAAATTCAATAAAAATATAAATTGATTTTAAATTTTACATATGTTAAAATTTAAATAAGAGATAAAATTCTAAGTTTTATTATAGCAATATTTATTTAAGCAAGACCACATAATATCATACTGGAAGGAGAAATAAAGATGAAAATAGGAATAGATTTAGGAGGAAGTCATATTGCAATAGGAGTAGTAGATAATCAAGGAAGAATAATAGAAAAGCAAGAAAAAAGACTTTTAAAAAAAGATAAAGAAAATATAAAAAAAGTAATTGAAGAATATATTGTACAAACTGTTGAAAGATTTGAAAAAGAATATAAAATAACTGAAATTGGAATAGCAATTCCTGGAACTGTGGCAAATGGGATGATTATAAAATCAGTAAATCTTGGAATAGAAAATTATAATATAGTTGATAAATTAAACGAAAAATTAAATTATAAAATAAAAATTAAAAATGATGCAAAATGTGCAGCAATAGCAGAAAATGAATATGGCTCTCTAAAGAAATACAAAAGAGCAGTATTTGTGACATTAGGTACAGGAATAGGAGGAGCTGTTATTATAAATAACGAATTGTTAGACACAGGAAAACTTCCAGGATGTGAGATTGGACATATGGTTGTAGAAAATGATGGAGTATTATGCAATTGTGGAAGAAAAGGATGTTTTGAGAAATATGCATCAATGAAAGTTTTTAAAAATAACTTAAGAAAAGAATTGAACTTAGACGAAAAAACAAGTGGAAAAGATTTGTTAAATATTATAAGAGAAAGTAGTAAAAATAAAGAAAGTAAAAAATATAAAGTTATTGAAAAAGTAATAAATAAATATATAAATTATCTAGCATTAGGGTTAGCTAATCTAATAAATATTTTTGAACCTGAGGTAATAGGAATAGGTGGAAGTTTTGTATACTTTGAAGAAGAACTATTAGGTAGATTAAAGGAAAAATTATTAGAAAAAAATATGTTATTTAATCCAAGAGAAAATATAGTTATTGAGACTGCAATACTTGGGAATGATGCAGGAATAATTGGAAGTACAATTTAAAATTGAAGTTGAGAAATAAAATAAAAGGGGAGGTAGTTATGGATATAATAGATGTAGTTAATTTAATTTTTTTATTAATAGTAATAGTACTATTTACATTATTAATACTAGCTCCATATATTGTAGCTGAAATAAACTTTAGAAAAATAAAAGACAGAAATGCCTTATTCAAGGATAACGTGCCAAGTGAATTTGAAAAACTTTATAAAAAATTATATGATGAAAATATAGAAGTTTTAGAAAAAATAAGAAAAGAGGCATACAGAAGAAGAAAAATACAATATATTCCTTTTGTATTATATCTTCCAGCATTAGTGCTAATGATGTATCGGACTGGATATAGCAGGTGTTAGTGATTATATATCACGAATAATTTTGGCAGGTTTTTCAATGTTAATTTTGGCATCAACATTTGCTATGTTATTTTATATACGTAGTAATATTCAATACGAAAGAAAATATAATTTACTTTATAGAAATAAAATACTGGAGCCTTTGTTAAAACTGGTATGCTCAGAATTAAAATATAAAACAATTTCAGAGGATGATATATCTGAAATTGAAAAGGATTACAACGGTGCAAAGTTTAATAAACCATATTTGATATTCTCTATAACTGATTGTATAGAAGGTTTTATAAGCGATAAAATTTATATAAAATTAGTTTATATATTTGCTAAAAAAAGAGTAAAAAATATAAATCCGCAAGACGTATTTGCAGGGGTATTTGCAAGTACAAAATGTGACAAAGATATAAAAACATATGTGAAAATTTCAAAAAACAGGCGAAAAATAATAGAAAAAGAAAATAAAGTAGAAATGAATAGTCAAGAATTTAAAAAATATTTTGATGTATATTCTGAAAATGATGTAATTACAAAGCAGTTATTAACAAATGAGATGATGGAAAGCTTACTATATTTTTATAAAAAATATAAATTAAAGTTTGAGGTAGTATTTGTAAATAATACAATTTACTTAAGATTCTTTTCAGGTGATATATTTGCAGCTCCACTTATAGGTAGTTCTATAAACGAAGATTTGTTTAGAACGTATTCAGTTTTAAAATTTGTTGTAGAAGTTACTAAAAAATTAAATGAAATCATGGGAAAAATTGAAGTTGAAAAATAAAAAAAAGGGGGAGTTAGTTATGGATACAATGATGATATATCTTGTGATATTATTATTATCATTTGGATTAATATTAGGGAAAAAATACATTACAAAGATAAAAAGAAATTCATATAAAAGTAATATAACATTAGATAATGTTCCAAATGATTTTGAGCAGATTTATCAAAAACTATATGCTGAAAATATATATTCATTAGAAATAATGAGAAAAAAGGTAAGATTTAGAAAAATTTTTCAATATATTTTTATAATATTATTTTTTATAGGATATATTGTTTCAGAAACCAGAACAGAAATTATTTCAA
The DNA here is from genome assembly GCA_930987745.1 of uncultured Clostridium sp. Classification (GTDB taxonomy): domain Bacteria; phylum Bacillota; class Clostridia; order TANB77; family CAG-508; genus CAG-269. Next base: position 32,143 of record CAKNKX010000007.1, on the reverse strand, counting down.
AAGAAATAGATTTATATTTAGGAATAATAGGTATTATATCATTTGTTCTTTGGTTAGTATTTGTATTTAGTAATCGTAAATATGAAAGAAAATATAATGAAACTTACAAAAAGGAAATAGTATCAAATTTTATAAAATTAGTAAATCCAGAATTAGAATATAAACCAATTGCAGATGAAGTTGGCAGAATGAGGATGGATTATGAACTTGCAAAATTTGATAATAAAAGATTTAATAGATTTTATGCAGATGACTACATAGAAGGATTTATGAATGATGACATATTTATAAAAGCAGTTGATTTACATATTCAGAATGAAACAGGAAGCGGAAGAAGTAGACATGTAGAAGAAATATTTCAAGGAATATTTGCAAGCACAAAATGTAACAAAGACATAAAAACATTTGTAAAAATCTCAAAAAATAAGCTTAAAATATTAGACAGAAAAAATAGAGTAGAAATGGACAGTCAGGAATTTGAAAAATATTTTGATGTATATTCAGAAAATGATGTAATTACAATGCAGTTGTTAACAAGTGATATAATGGAAATTCTATTAGATTTTTATGAAAAATATAAATTGGATTTTGAGATAGTATTTGTGAATAATACAATTTACTTAAGATTTTTTACAGGTCCAATGTTTGAACCTAAAATTTTTGGCGATTCTATGGATAAAGAATTGTTATTTGTATATTATTCAACTTTAAAATTTGTTGCAGAACTTACTATAAAAGTAAATGAAATCATGAGAGAAGTGGAAGTATAGCAAAAAATATGTGAAACAAAATTGCAAAATTTAAGCAAAAATGTTTCACATATTTTTTTATTACGTAACAAGGTTAAGTTACCTATGTCCGTGCGATTTTCTTATAAATTATCATCTAAAACAACAACTTTATATACACTCAAATATCCTTCATCATTACTTCCAGTATGTGAGTTTGCAGAAGTATTAGAATAGTCATATACAGCTATAGTTTGTCCAGTCTTTAAACTTGAAAAAGGAATTTCTTCTCCATTATGTTCAATTTTAAAATTATCACCTATGTTGTCTAATATTATTTCAAAAGAAAATTCTCCTCTATATCTTGCCTCATTTATATCTAAACCTTTAACTTTTATAACACTTATACCATTTACAGATTGATTTGTAGAAATATCTTCTATTGTAGCATAAAATACATCTGGATATCTTCCACTACGTGTCATATCTATTAATCCATTTACAGCATCTAAATATGCATTTTTAAAAGTTGTAGATTGATTATAAAAAAAATAAGAAAGACCGCCAAGAACGATAGCTAATAATATTAGAATAATAATCAAAATTGTAGAAAACTTAATTTTTATAGATTTTTTTTCTTCCATTTTTACATCTCCCTTCTCTTTTGTAAAATACGATTTATATATCTATATACAAATTATAATCTACTACTATATTTTTTGCAAGAAAAATAATAAAAAACTTAAATATTTGAAAACATAGTGAAAAATATTAATGTGAATAAAAAAATTCAAAAAAAGCTTGATTTTTAGGAAAAAATTTGGTACAATAGTTAGCGTATTAATCACACCTAAGGAAGTTTTTGAGGGGAGTGCCAAGGAATTGGTCCTAAAAAAACGCAAGGAACTTAAGGTGGAAGAATAACAAAAAGGGAGGAATTTAAAATGGCAGTAGTTGCAATGAAACAATTACTAGAAGCAGGTGTTCACTTTGGACATCAAACAAGAAGATGGGATCCTAAAATGGCTGAATATATATTTCAAGCTAGAAATGGAATTCACATCATCGATTTACAAAAAACATCAAAAAAATTAGACGAAGCATATGCTTTCGTTAAAGAACAAGCAGAAGAAGGAAAAACAGTTCTATTTGTAGGAACTAAAAAACAAGCACAAGAATGCATGAAAGAAGCAGCATTAAAATGTGGAATGTTCTATGTTGACCAAAGATGGTTAGGAGGAATGCTAACAAACTTTGGAACAATTCGTAAAAGAGTACAAAGATTAAAAGACTTAGAAGAAATGGAACAAGATGGAACATTTGACAGATTACCTAAAAAAGAAGTAATCTTACTTAAAAAAGAAATGGAAAAACTAGAAAGAAACTTAGGTGGAATCAAAGAAATGGAAGAATTACCAGGAGTTATCTTCTTAGTAGACCCTAAAAAAGAAAGAATAGCTATATTAGAAGCTAAAAAATTAGGAATTCCAGTAGTAGGATTAGTTGATACAAACTGCAATCCAGAAGAAGTAGATTATGCAATACCTGGAAATGATGATGCAATTCGTGCTGTTAAATTAATAGCAGACGTAATGGCAAATGCAGTTATCGAAGGTAAACAAGGTGAAAGCTTTGAACCAGAAGCAGAAGAACAAACAAAACAAGAAGAAGCTACAAGTATTGAGGAAGTTGTAGAAAATGCTGAAGAAAATGTAGAAGAATAATAAAAAGAACATTCCTTAATTCTAGGAATGTTTTTATTTTAATAATTTGATTTTTAATTTAAATATAAAGATAAAAGGAGGAAAAAATTAATGGTTACAGCTAGTTTAGTAAAAGAATTAAGAGAAAAAACAGGTGCAGGAATGATGGACTGCAAAAAAGTTTTAACAGAAACAAATGGAGATATGGAAAAAGCAATTGAATTATTAAGAGAAAGAGGAATTGCAAAAGCTGCTAAAAAATCAGGAAGAGTAGCAGCAGAAGGTTTAGTAGAAGCTTATGTATCAGAAGATGGAAAAATAGGAGCTGTTGTAGAAGTAAACTCAGAAACAGACTTCGTTGCAAAAAATGAAGAATTTAAAAACTTTGTTATGAATGTAGCAAAACAAGTAGTTGAAAAAAATCCAGCTACAGTTGAAGAATTACTTGCTCAAGATTCAATTGAAGTACCAGGAAAAACAGTAAATGAAGTTTTAGTTGATAAAATAGCAACAATCGGAGAAAATATGAATATTAGAAGATTCGAAAGATTTGAATCTGAAGGATTAGTTGAAAAATATATTCATGGAGATGGAAAAATAGCTGTTTTAGTAAACATGAAATCAGGAGACAAAGAAGTTGCAAAAGATGTATGTATGCAAATTGCAGCAGCAAGACCTGAATACTTAAATGAAGCATCAGTTCCAGAAGATAGATTAAATAAAGAAAAAGAAATATTAAAAGCACAAACAATGAATGAAGGAAAACCAGAAGCAATAGCTGAAAAAATAGTTCAAGGAAGAATTAGAAAATTCTTTGAAGAAGTATGTTTAGTAGACCAAGCATTTGTTAAAAATCCAGATATGAAAATATCTCAATTATTAAAAGAAAAAAATGCAGAAGTAGTAGAATTTGCAAGATTTGAAAAAGGTGAAGGAATCGAGAAAAAAGAAGAAAACTTTGCTGAAGAAGTTATGAAACAAGCAGGACTATAAAAGGGATTAGGGGACGGTCCTCTAAATTCCTCTTTTATGGATTTAGGGACACACCTTAGAACTTTTATTATTTAGATAAAGATAAAAAAGGACATCTATGAATTTATAAGATGGTCCTTTTTTGTTTTATGAAATTTTACAATTGACATAAAATGTGGTATAATTATAATGTACTAGTTCAAAAGAAAGAAGGTTGGTTATCAAATTCAAATAACAAAAGTAAAAAGCAGAATAATTAAAGATAAGGAGAGTGTTAAAAATGGAAAGCGCCTCGGGCGTGCTCAAAATTGAAAGAGCCAAAAGAAAAGATATTAAAGAATTAGTAGATTTAATTTACATAACAGAGCCAGAACCTCAAGAAGAATGGGGATATGGTTCAGAAAAAGAAATGAAAAGAAATCTAAGAAAGTTATTATCTATGAGAAATAACAGATTCTCAATAGAAAATATTATAGTAGCAAGAAAAGGAAAAGAATTAGTTGGTATGCTTTTATACCTAAATGGTAAGAATATTGATAAATTAACAAGAAATAGTGAAAAATTTATTGTTAAAACTCAACAAGGATTTTTTAATAAATTAGGTATAATATATTCTGACATAAAAGACAAGTTGTTTTGTAAAGAATGTGAAGAAGATGAATTTTATATTTCAAACTTAGCTATTAAAAAAGAATTTAGAGGAAATGGATATTCTGAAATTATGATAGAAAAAGCTTATGAAATGGCAAGACAAAAAGGGTATAGAAAAGCAGCTTTACTTGCTAAAAACGAAAAGCTAATAGAATTTTATGAAAAAATAGGATTCATATTGGTAAATAAGAGAATAAGAAGAATGGTAACTAGTATATAAATTAAGAGGTCTTAAAATCTAATTTGAATTGGATTTTAGGACCTTTTCAAATGATTAATAAAAATTTTACTAAGTAGCTAAAAAACTGTATCTTAAAAAAATGGATTAAAAAAGGAATTTAAGCCTATACTCACAAGAAAAATTAAGAAAATCTTAAAAAAGTACTGTTTTTTTTTGCAATATATGATAAAATAGCCGTGACCAAAATAAATTTAAGGAGAGTGGAAATATTGGCAGATGTAAAATATAAAAGGGTACTTTTAAAATTAAGTGGAGAAGTACTAGCCGGAGAAAAAGGAACAGGAGTAGATGTAGACACAGTAGGAAAAATATGTGATAAGATAAAAGAAGTTGTAGACATGGGTGTACAAGTTGCTATAGTAGTAGGTGGAGGAAACTTCTGGAGAGGAAGAAATGGACATCAAATGGAAAGAACAACAGCAGACTATATGGGAATGCTTGCTACTGCAATGAACGGATTAGCACTTCAAGATGCATTAGAAGCAAGAGGAGTATTTACAAGAGTACAAACAGCAATTGAGATGAGAGAAATTGCAGAACCATTTATTCAAAGAAAAGCAGAAAAACATTTAAATAAAGGAAGAGTTGTAATATTTGCATGTGGTACAGGACATCCATATTTCACAACAGATACAGCAGCAGTACTTCGTGCAACAGAGATAAATGCTGATATAATATTACTTGGAAAATCAATAGATGCTGTATATTCAGCAGACCCTAAATTAGATTCAACTGCTAAAAAGTATGAGAAAATATCATATATGAAAGTTTTAGAAGAGGACTTAAAAGTAATGGATTCAACAGCAACTGCAATGTGTAGGGATAATAATATGCCATTATTAGTATTTGGTATAGGAGACCCAGAAAATATTGTAAGAGCTGTTAAAGGAGAAAAAATCGGTACAATAGTTTCATAAGATAAAATTTATTAAAAGAGGAAAATAAAATGGGGGAGTTTAGTAATAAAAAGACTGCTAAACAAATTGAAAAAATAAATAAGAAGAAAAATGAACGAAGAGTAAATTATGTTTTTATTGCTTTAATTGTAATATTTATTTTAATTTTTCTAATATTTTTTAAAAAGCCAAATTGGACAGATTTTTTAGAAGAAATAAAAAATACATTTACAATCGGAATGGTCGTCATTTTAGGAATTATTATGTTTTCAATATTATTTGCCAAAATTTTTATAAAAGAAAAAAAGACATTAAATAATTTGTTGAAAATTTTGTTATTTTGCAGCATAGTTCTTTTGGTGGTTTTTTTCTATACTGAAAGTGTTTTAGATAAAACATATAATAATGAAGAAACATTTGGAAACTTCTATGATACAAAATTAGAAGAAAAAACAGATGAAGAATATGTCGATTTATGGCAAACGTTTTTAAATCAAGAAGTAAAAACAAAATCGGCAAGAGAAGTCTTTATAGAAGAAAATATGACACAATTTATATATTTTAAAATAAGAGTATATTTAATCTTTATTTTATATGTAATAACAATAATGGCAAATTCGTATTTGATTTTAAAGCTTGAAAAAGCTATAAAAGCAAGAAAAATCTTAGATAAAGATGATAAAATAATATTTAAAAATAATGTTTAAAAAAGGAGAGAAAAAGTTATGGATTATACAAATCTAAAAGAAAAAATGGAAAAATCAATTAGTGTATATCAAGAAAAATTAGCAGAGGTAAGAGCAGGTCGTGCAAATCCTGCAGTTCTAAATAAAGTAAAAATAGACTATTATGGAACACCAACACCAATTAATCAAGTAGCAGGAATTTCAGTTCCAGAAGCAAGATTAATAGTTATACAACCATGGGATTTAAGTGTATTAAAAGAAATAGAAAAAGCAATACTTGCTTCAGACATTGGAATTAATCCAAATAATGATGGAAAAGTAATAAGACTAGCTTTCCCAGAATTAAATGAAGAAAGAAGAAAAGAAATAGTAAAAGATATTAAAAAAATGGCAGAAGATGCAAAAGTTGCAATAAGAAGTATTAGAAGAGAAGGTATGGATATTGCAAAAGCTGAGCAAAAAGAAGGTACAATGACAGAAGATGATTTAAAACATGCAGAAGAAGAAATACAAAAAATGACTGATAAAAATATCGAAGAAATCGATAAAATATTAGAAGTAAAAGAAAAAGAAGTAATGTCAATATAAAATTTGAATATCATTTTAATAGATTAAACATCATATTTGGAGGAAGCAATGGACTTTAAAGAAGAACTAAAAAAATATCAAGAACTAGTTAATAAATCATTAGGAAAAGTAGTAAGGAAAAAAGAATGTCCAGAAAAAATATTAAATGAATCAATGGAATATTCTTTAATGGCAGGTGGAAAAAGATTAAGACCAATTTTAGTAATTAGTACTTATGAGATTTTTAAAAATGATATAGAAAAATGTATACCATATGCTCTTAGTTTAGAAATGATACATAATTTTTCTTTAATACATGATGACTTACCAGGGATTGATAATGATGATATAAGACATGGAAAACCTACAAATCATAAAAAATATAATGAAGCAACAGCAATACTTGCGGGTGATGGGTTATTAAATGGAGCATATATTGTAATAAGTGATGATTTAAAAACTACAAACAATAAAGAAGAATTAGAAAAAAAATTAAAAGTATTTAGTGAATTTTCTATGGCTGTTGATAGAATGATTGCAGGTGAGTATGTAGATACTGAATATGAGGGAAAAGAAATAACAGAAGAATATCTAGACTATATTCATAAAAACAAAACAGGGGCACTTTTAAAACTTTCAGTTAGAATGGGAGCAATTTTAGCAGGTGTAAATGAAGAAGATTTAAATAAACTTACAAATTATGCAGATAAAATAGGTCTTGCATTTCAAATAAAAGATGACATTTTAGGTGAAATAGGAAATGTAGAAGTTTTAGGAAAACCTGTTGGAAAAGATAAAGAAATGAAAAAATGTACTTTTGTTTCTAAATATGGATTAAAAGGAGCAGAAGAAATATTAGAGAAAATAACTAATGAAGCAATAGAAGAATTAAAAGAATATGGTAAAAAAGCAGAGTTTTTAAAAGAACTTGCTTTATATATAAAAAATAGGAGTAAATAAAAGGAGACAAAATGGAATTTAATAAAGAAAATATGCCAAGGCATATTGCAATTATTATGGATGGAAATAGAAGATGGGCAAAAAAACAAGGAAGATCAGCAAGTTATGGGCATAAAGAAGGTGCAAAAACATTAGAAAATATAGTAAGATATGCAAATAAAATAGGACTAGAATATATAACAGTTTATGCTTTTTCTACAGAAAACTGGAAAAGAGCAGAAGATGAAGTAAAAGCACTTATGATGTTACTTCAAAGTTACTTAGATGATTATAGTAAAAGGGCAGATACAGAAAATATAAGAGTTAAAATTTTAGGGGATATTTCAGCACTTTCAGAAGGAATGCAAAAAAGTATAATAAAATGTATGGAAAGAACAAAAGATAATACTGGTGTTACTTTTAATATTGCATTAAATTATGGAGGAAGAGATGAAATACTAAAAGCTGTAAAGCAAATTGCGGTTAAAGTAAAGAAAAATGAAATAAACCCTGAAGATATAACAGAAGAAATGATATCAGAAAATCTTTATACAAAAGAAGAGCCAGACCCAGATTTAGTAATTAGAACAAGTGGGGAATTAAGATTAAGTAATTTTCTAACTTGGCAATCAGTATATTCAGAACTATTATTTATAGATAAAAACTGGCCAGACTTTAGCGAAGAAGATTTAGATGATGCAATTATAGAATATCAAAAAAGGACAAGAAAATTTGGAGCAAATTAAATATAGGAGAGAAAAATAATGGATATTAAAAGAATTACATCTGGATTACTAGGATTTCCAATAGTATTGATAATTTTAATAATAGGAGATAAATATGTAGTAGATATAGCATTAGCAATAATTGCACTACTTGCAATGAATGAATATTTAAATGCAGTGTCAAAAGTTGCAAAACCAGTAAGATGGATATCATACTTAAGTTGTTTTGCAATAGCATTAATACATGTAGTACCAGAAGAATATTTAAAAATGGTTGTAACACTTTCTGCACCAACAATATTATTAATATTATTTGCACAAGTAATTGCAACAGAAATGAAAACAAATTTTAAAGATATAGTATATACTTTTATAGGAATATTTTATGTAGTATTTTTTATGATGTTTGTGGCATTTATAAATGGAATGCCAAATGGAAATATATTAATTTGGTATGCAATAATAGCAGCATGGGGAACAGATATATTCGCATTTTTTGTAGGATTACTCATAGGAAAACATAAATTTAGTAAAGTAAGTCCTAAAAAATCAATAGAAGGATGTATAGCTGGAACAATTGGCGCAGTTTTATTAGTTCTACTTTACACATATATTGTAAATACATTCTTTGGTATGAATTACTCATATTTATATTTTGCCGGCATAGGATTAATACTAAGTTTAATAGGTCAAATTGGAGACTTTGCAGCATCTAGTATAAAAAGATTTGTAGATATAAAAGACTTTAGTAATTTAATACCAGGACATGGTGGAATGTTAGATAGAATAGATAGTCTAATATTTTTAGCACCATTTGCTTATGCATTATTTACACTAATTTGAGAGAATAGGGGACAGTTCTCTTTTCTCTCATTTTTGTAGAGTTTTGTCATTTGACTATGATAAATCCTGAAGGGAGCAAAAATGATTTCTTTTTTAATAGCAGCTATTAAAATAATAATATTATTAGGTTTTCTAATATTTATACATGAATTAGGTCATTTTACTGTAGCAAAACTATGTAAAGTAAAGGTAAATGAATTTGCTATAGGATTTGGACCAACTATTTGGAAAAAGCAAGGAAAAGAAACAAAATATGCAATAAGACTAATACCACTTCGGTGGTTTTGTTAGTATGGAAGGAGAGGACGAAAAATCAGAAGATAATCGTTCTTTTTCTAAAGCAAGTATTCCAAAAAGAATTGCAATTGTTGTTGCAGGAGCATTAGTAAATATCATATTTGCAACTATCCTATATTTTACACTTGTTGCTACATCTGGAACATTTATTTCAAATGAAGTAGAAAGTCTAATTGATGGATATGCAGCAAAAGATGCAGGAATACAAGCAGGAGATAAAATTGTAAAAATAAATGATGAAGAAATAAAAAGTAAATATGATTTAGATGAAGTATTAGAAAGTGCAAATGGAGAAGAATTAAAAGTTAAAGTTGATAGAAATGGAGAGATATTAGAATATAATATTAAACCAACAGAAGTAAAAGCAAAATCAACAGGAATATATTTAAATGACAAGGCAAAAATTGTAACATTAGAAAAAGAAAGCTCAGCCGAAAGACAAGGTGTTCAAACAAATGATGAGATAATAAAAATAAATGGAGAAGATATAAATGGAGATACTTCTAAAGCAGTAGAAATAATATCTCAAAGTAAAGAAGCGGAAACAATAGAACTAACATTAAAAAGAGAAAATGGTGAAGTTACAATTAATTTAGTTCCAGACACAGTATCTAGCTATTATTTGGGAGTAAACATGAAATATGCAGAAGATACATTTATAAATAGATGTATAAATGGTGGAATGCAAACAAGAGAATTTTTATTCTCAATAGTAGATAGCTTAAGACAGTTATTTACTGGTCAAGTAGGTTTAGACCAAATGATGGGACCTGTTGGAATTTCAGAAGCGGTTGCAGGAACAGATGGCTTTAGAGAATTTTTTGAACTTATGGCATTAATTTCATTGTCACTTGGAGTAACTAACCTATTACCAATACCAGCATTAGATGGTGGAAAATTATTAATACTAATTATAGAAGCAATAAGGAGAAAACCACTAAAACAAGAAACAGAAATTAATATACAATTATTAGGATTTTCAATATTAATAGCATTATCAATATATGTTTGTTATAACGATATTTTAAGAATATTTTAATGAGACTTTTGGGGACGGGCAAAACCGTCTCATTTTTTCCATAAAAGAGATTAGAAAGAAAAGAGTTCATACTGCTCGACAAAAATCCTTGATTTTTTGCTTGTTTTGAAGTATAATTTTGTAAGAAAAAATATAAAATAAATGTTAAGAGAAAGGAGAGTATGACATATTTTGACAAATAATTTCAAATATATCATACAAAAATAATATGAAAGCAATAGAAATTAGAAATAAATATTTAGACTTCTTTAAAAAACATGGACATAGTGTTATCCCATCAGCACCTTTAATTCCGGAAAATGACCCATCAGTACTATTTACAACAGCTGGAATGCAACCACTAGTGCCATACTTACTAGGAGAAAAACATCCAGAGGGAAAAAGACTTACAGATTATCAAAAATGTGTAAGGACAAATGATATTGATGAGGTAGGAGATAACCGTCATCTGACATTTTTCGAGATGCTTGGAAATTGGTCACTAGGAGACTATTTTAAAGAAGAATCAATAGCAATGAGTTTTGAGTTCTTAACAAAAGAATTAGGGATTCCAGTAGAAAAATTATCAGTTACATGTTTTGCAGGAGATGAAGATTGTCCAAGAGATGAAGTAGCAGCAAATGCTTGGAAAAAAGCGGGGATTCCAGAAAATCATATATATTATTATGGAAAAGATGATAACTGGTGGATAGCAGGTGAAGAAGGACCTTGTGGACCAGATACAGAGATGTTCTATGATACAGGAAAACCAGTATGTGGACCTGATTGTGAACCTTGTTGTGATTGTGGTAAATATGTCGAAATTTGGAATAATGTATTTATGGAATATTTCAAAGACAAAAATGGATATAGAAAATTAGAGCAAAAAAATGTGGATACTGGACTTGGATTAGAAAGAATGACAATGTTACTTCAAGGAAAAGAAACACCATTTGATACAGAACTATTTAGTCCTGTTATGGATAAATTAAAAGAATTACAAAAAGTAGATTCAATAGAGAGTAGAAGAATAATTGCAGAACATTTACGTTCTAGTATGATGATTATTGCAGATGGTGGAAGACCAAGTAACTTAGATAGAGGATATGTTTTAAGAAGATTAATTAGAAGATTAATTAGACATATGAATAAACTACAAATTAATTTAGATGAGTTATTAACATTAATAGATATAAATGTCGAAAATTTAGGAGAAATGTATCCAGAACTTGTAAAAAACAAAGAAATAATTAAAACTGTAATATTAGAAGAAAAAGATAAATTTCAAAAAACTTTAGCAAATGGAGAAAGAGAATTTCAAAAAGAAATAAACAGATTAAAAGAGCAAAATACAAATATAATTCCAGGAAAAGTTGTATTTAAGCTATATGATACTTATGGATTTCCACCAGAAGTAACAAAAGAACTTGCTCAAGAAAATGGATATAAAATAGATTTAGAAGAATTTAATAAATTATTTAAAGAACATCAAGAAAAATCAAGAGCAGGTTCAGAACAAAAATTTAAAGGTGGTTTAGCAGAAACAACAGAAGAAACAATAGCTTACCACACAGCAACACATTTACTTAATGCAGCGATAAAGAAAGTAATTGGAAAAGATGCACATCAAAGAGGGTCAAATATAACTGTAGATAGAATGAGATTTGACTTTAACTGTGACCATAAATTAACACCTGAAGAAAAACAAGAAATCGAAGATTTAGTAAATAAATGGATAGAAGAAGGTTTGCCAGTCACAAAAGAAGAGATGAAGAAAGAAGATGCAATAAAATCAGGTGCAGAATGTATGTTTATTGAAAAATATCCAGATGTTGTAACAGTATATACAATAGGAGATGTATCAAAAGAATTATGTGGTGGACCTCATGTAAAAAACACTAGTGAACTTGGAAAATTCAAAATCAAAAAAGAAGAATCAAGTTCATCAGGGGTAAGAAGAATAAAGGCAGTATTAGAAAAATAATAAAAAGGGATATGAGCAAAATCGTCTTACATTTCTAAAAAATTAAAATGAGACAAAAATGCTCCGTCCCCAAAATTCTCATAGGAGGTTTGAATTATGGAAGATTGTCTATTTTGTAAAATAATAAAAGGAGAAATACCTTCAAATAAGGTTTATGAAGATGAGGAGATATTGGCATTTACAGATATTAATCCACAAGCTCCAATTCATATTTTAGTTGTGCCTAAAAAACATATTGAATCTGTTGCAAAACTAGAAAAAGAAGATGAGGCATTAGTTGGAAAGATATTTTCAGCAATAAAGAAAATATCAGAAGAAAAAGGTTTTAAAGATGAAGGATTTAGAGTAATAAATAATTGTGGAGAAAAAGCAGGTCAGACAGTAAAACATCTACATTTCCACATTTTAGCTGGTAAAGATTTAGGAGAGAAAATTATATAAATTTATATAAAATTGTACAAGATGATTCTAAAGATGAAAATATATAAATATAGTAATATTATGAAAAAGATAAGAAAAAAATGTTCAATAAATTATGTCAATAAATTGAAAAAACACACTGATTGTGCTATAATATTATTAGATGAAAAAATACGGAGGTAAAAGATATGTTTGAGAGTAAATATAGTAAAGTATTAACTGTAATACTAGTTATAGTAATAATTGCAATTTTAGGACTACTTGGCTTTTTAGCATATGATTATTACCAAAAATATGTTATCTCAGGTGATGCAAATAATTTCGTAGATGATTTTAAAGGACAATTTGCAGATGGAGAAACAACAAATACAAATACAACAGACAACTCAACAGATACAGGTAGCTTAACAGATGGGTTGCAAGATGCAAATACAGTAACAGTAAGTAATCAAAATAGAACATATAAGGGGTTTGGAGTTCTAGGAACAATGGAAATTCCAGCTATAGATTTTAGTTATCCTGTACTTGAAAAAGTAACTAAAAAATCGATTGAAACATCAGTAGCTTTTCTTTGTGGTGCAGGATTAAATGAACCAGGAAATACTGTAATTATAGGACATAACTACAGAAATGGAGCATTTTTCTCTAATAATAAAAGACTAAATATAGGAGATAAAATATACATAAGAGATTTATCTGGTAATGAACTTACATATAATATATATGATAAATTTGAAACATCTCAAAATGATACATCATTCTATCAAAGAGATACAGGAGGAGTTCCAGAAGTAACATTATCAACTTGTACAGATGATAGTTCAGCAAGATTAATAATCTTAGCAAGAGCAGAATAATTTATATTAAAAATGTTATATAAAATAATATAAAAAGAAATAGAGGGAATTTAAAAAATCCCTTTATTTTTTTTGTAAAATTGTATATAATACCAAAAGAAAATATATTTAAACGCATTAAATTTTAAAAGAGGTGCTAATTGTAATGAACAAAGCTAAAGCAAAAGAGAGAATTGAATATCTAAGAAATAAAACAGAAGAATATGCAAAAGCATATTATGATGATGATAAACCAAAAGTGTCTGATTATGAATATGATATGTTAATGGTTGAATTAAGAAATCTAGAAAAAGAATTTCCTGAATTTAAATCAAAAGATTCTTTAACCCAAAAAGTTGGAGGAAAAGTAAAAGAAGGGTTTAAAAAAGTAACACATGAAGTTCCACTTCAAAGTTTGCAAGATGTATTTAATATGCAAGAAGTAAGAGACTATGTGTATAAAATAAATGAAAAAGCAGAAGAACTTGGAATAGAAAATAAAAATTATGTTGTAGAAACAAAAATAGATGGATTATCAGCAGCACTTGAATATAAAAATGGAAAATTTGTAAGAGGTGCAACTAGAGGTAATGGTTTAGTTGGAGAAGATGTAACCGAAAACTTAAAAACAGTAAAAACAATTCCAATGGAATTAAAAGAAAAAATAGATATAACAGTTCGCCGGAGAAGTATTTATAAGCAAAAAAGATTTTGAAGAAATGAATAGAGTAAGGGAAGAAAATGAAGAAGAACTTTTTGCAAATGCAAGAAATGCGGCAGCTGGTTCACTTCGCCAGTTGGATAGTAAAATAACAGCTAAAAGACCACTAGATATTTATATATTTAATGTACAAAAAATAGAAGGAAAAACATTTAATTCACATTTTGAAGAATTAGAATATTTAGCTAAGCTTGGATTTAATGTAAATCCAGTAAGAATAGAATGCCATAATATAAAAGAGATAGAAAAGGCAATTTTAAAAATAGGTGAGGAAAGAGAAAAATTAACATTTGGAATTGATGGTGCAGTTGTTAAAGTAGATGATTTAGGATTTAGAGAGAGTTTAGGTGCAACTGCAAAATGTCCTAGATGGGCAATTGCATATAAATATCCACCAGAGAAAAAAGAAACAAAATTAAAAGATATAATTTGCCAAGTAGGAAGAACAGGGGTTATTACTCCAATGGCGATACTAGAGCCAGTAAAAGTAGCTGGTTCAACAATATCTAAAACAACACTTCATAATGAAGACTTTATAAAAGAAAAAGGGTTAATGATAGGTGATATTGTTGAAATTCAAAAAGCAGGAGATGTAATTCCAGAAGTAGTAGGTGTAAAAAAAGAAAAAAGAACAGGTGATGAAATTCCATTTGAAATGCCTAAAGTTTGCCCAGTTTGTGGAGCAGAAGCGGTAAGAGAAGAAGGAGAAGCGGCTGTTAGATGTACAGGAATAGAATGTCCTGCAAAACTATTTAGAAATTTAGTTCATTTTGTATCAAGAGAAGCAATGAATATTGATGGTCTTGGAGAAAATATTATAGGACAACTATTAGATAGAAAACTAATAGAAAACATTGCAGATATATATACACTAAAATTTGAAGATATTGCTTCACTTAAGAAAAATGGTAAAAAATTTGCTGAAAACTTGATAAATAGTATAAATAGAAGTAAGGAAAATGATTTATATAGATTAATTACAGCATTTGGAATAAGACATGTTGGAGTAAAAGCATCAAAAATCTTAGCAAGGAAATATAGAACAATAGATAAACTTATGGATGCTTCATATGAAGAACTTTCATATTTAGAAGATGTAGGACCTGTTATGGCAAATAGTATAAGAGAATTCTTTATGCAAGATCAAACAATTGACTTAGTAAAAAGGTTAAAAGAAGCGGGAGTAAATACAGAAAGTTTAGAAGAAGAAGTAGAAGATAAAAAATTAGAAGGAAAAACTTTTGTATTAACAGGATCTTTAGAAAAATATACAAGAACAGAAGCTTCAGATATAATTGAAAAATTTGGAGGAAAGACATCAGGTTCTGTATCTAAAAAAACTGATTATGTTTTAGCAGGTGAAGATGCTGGAAGTAAGCTTTCTAAAGCACAAAGTTTAGGAATTACAATTTTGTCAGAAGCGGATTTTGATGAATTGATAAAACAATAAATATTACAAAAAAGGAGAGAATAATGGAAGATTATACATTTGAACAAATGTGGCTAGATTTAAAAAATGGTTATCAAATTTATTATACTTATGTAAATAATAGATATCTTTTATTCAAAACTGCTGATAATTGCTATACACAAAAATTAATAACAAATGATAAGAAAAATCCACAACCTCGTATGCTTATGCTAACTTTAAAAAGAGTAAAAGAAATGTTTCCACATATGGAAGATATTGAATATAGAAGAGATGAAATATAATAATAAAAGGAGTAATAGAAATGGCTATAATAATTAATGGAAAAGAATTAGCAAAAAAAACAAGAATGGAATTAAAAAAAGAATGTGATGAATTAAAGAAAAAAGGAATCAATCCAAAGCTTGCAGTTATAATGGTTGGAGATAATCAAGCATCAAAAGTATATGTTAGAAATAAAAGCAGAGCTTGTGAAGAGATAGGGATAGAATATGAGGAATATTTACTTCCAAAAGAAACTAAGCAAAAGGAATTGTTAGATTTAATTGAAAAACTAAATGAGGATTTAAGTGTTAATGGTATATTATTACAAAGTCCACTTCCAGGACATTTAGATATAAACAAAGCTTTTAAAACAATAGATTATAAAAAAGATGTTGATGGGTTTACACCAACAAGTGCTGGTAAATTATCAATAGGAGAAGATACATTTGTTTCATGCACTCCACTTGGGGTAATAAAAATGTTTGAAGAATATAATATAGATTTAACAGGAAAAAATGTAGTTATTTTAGGAAGAAGTAACATTGTTGGAAAACCACTTATTCATTGTTGTTTAAATAAAAATGCAACTGTAACTGTATGTCATTCTAAAACAAAAGATTTAAAAGAATATACAAAAAGAGCTGATATATTAATAGTTGCAATAGGAAAATCTAAATTTGTTACAGAAGATTTGGTAAAAGATGGAGCAGTTGTAATTGATGTTGGAATAAATAGAGGAAAAGATGGAAAATTATCAGGTGATGTAGATTTTGAAAATGTAGAAAAAAAAGCAAGCTACATTACTCCAGTACCAGGTGGTGTGGGACCAATGACAATTGCTATGCTTATGAATAATGTAATAAAAGCAGCAAAAGAACAAAATGAAATATAATTAAAATAAAGATATAGGGGCATAAAATAAAGCTAAAAAGCTTTATTTATGCTCTTTTATCATATTTAGGGGCTAACAGAAAGGAGAAAAATGAAATATTGGGTATGGTTATCACAAATTCCAGGACTTGGACCTATAAGGAAAAAGAAACTTTTAGAAAAATATAAAACACCAGAAAAAATATATATGTTAAAAAAAGAAGAATTACTTAAAAACAAAGGAATAGGGGAAGAACTAGCAAATAATATATTAGATAGAAAATATAGAGAAAATTTAGATAAACATTTAGAATACATGAGAAAAAATAATATAGAAATAATTTCAATTTATAATAAATATTATCCAGAAAAATTAAAACAAATTTATGATTCACCAATTAGTCTATATGTAAAAGGTAATTATAAAATTTTGAATAATTTATCTATAGCAATAGTTGGGTGTAGAGAAGCGACAGAATATGGGAAAAAGGCTGCGAAATATTTTTCATACTCACTTACAAAAGAAGGAATAAATATAGTAAGTGGATTAGCAAGAGGAATTGATAGCTTTTCACATATAGGAGCTATATGTGGAAAACTAGAAGAAAATACGAAAAATGTGGATAACTTATCCACAGACAAAAAAAGGTTAAATATAGGGAATACAATTGCAGTAGTTGGAACAGGGCTAGATAGAGTTTATCCTGATGAAAATAGATATTTAGAAGAACAAATTATAAAAACAGGAGGGGCAGTAATTTCAGAATATCCTTTAGGTACAAAGCCAGAAAAAATGAATTTTCCGGCAAGAAATAGAATAATTAGTGGTATAAGTAGTGGCGTATTAGTAGTAGAAGCAAAAGAAAAAAGTGGAACACTAATTACAGTAGATTTTGCTTTAGAACAAGGAAGAGATGTATTTGTGGTTCCAGGAAATATTAATTCTATAAATTCTGTTGGAACAAATAATTTAATAAAACAAGGAGCTAAACTTGTTACGAATTACAAGGAAATAATTTTAAATTTTTTGTGATTTTTTGACGTAAAAATATTAATTAAATACTAATCATTAATATAATTTTATAAAAATATACTAATTTTCTAAAAGAAAAATAAAAAGCTGAAATTGGTTAAAATTTCAACTTTTTGGTGCGGTTGACGTAGTTATCTACAACTTTTTCGGTTCTCTTGACAATTGATACAAATATCAATCAATTTATTAAAGTATATCATATTTCTCATAAATTGCTACACTCTTTCTAAAATTTTAACTTTTTATGTGTTAAACATACATATAATTATATTCTAATTAAAATTGGAAAATAATTTACAAAATATACAAACTTTTGTTTACTTATAATTTGTAATATGTTATACTTTTAAGAGCGAGGTGAGATTATGAATGATGAAATTCACAATAATATTGAAGAAACTGAGAATTTATTAAAAAGTATCAATAATTCTGATGCTATTCAGTTTTCTGAATGGACTAAGGAAAAAGCTAATTTAAGATATAATGGAAAACTTCCTAAATTTCCAATATATAATAATTTTATTTACTGGTGTAATCTTGGAATAAATATTGGAAGTGAGCAAAATAAATTAAGACCGGTTTTAATATTAAAAACTTCTAAAAATTCTCCTATATGTACTATTCTCCCATTAACAACAAAAAGATTAGAAGATGACTTTTGGTTTCATATTGATTTAGAAAAAATTGACTCTACGGTTTTAGTTGAACAATTAAAAGTTGTTAGCAAAATAAGAATTATAGATCCATATAGAAAAAAAGGAAAATTAGTTACTATTTCACAAAATGACTGGGACAAGATTAATTCACAAGTTGAAAGTTTATATAGGTTAAGACCACTAAAAAACGAATAAAATTCTGAATTTTGCTTGACTTTCTGCCATGAAATAGTTTATAATTAAATTAATAAAACATTAGTGTCCGTTCTGAAAAGAACGTAATCATTATAATCCGATAGCTCAAAAGGCTATCGTTTTTTATTGAATAAAAAAATTAAGTTTTTCCTATTCAAACCAAAATAATATTGCATAAAATTTTACAATTTTCATATACTATTACTACATTAGTGTCCATAGCATCTATGCTATGTTAGTCATTAATATAAGGAGAAAATCTAAAATATTGATTTTCTCCTTTTTACTAGTAAAACATGTATCTTTTAAGTTTTATCTATCTATACCCGATAAATCTCTATCATTTATTCCTGTTTCTTGATTTATATTTATTACACTTCCATCTTTAATTTTTTCAGCAACATATTGTAATGTTTCTTCTTTGCTTTTTAACTGTCTTGCTTTTATGCCAATACCTTGTCTTCGAATATCACATAAAATTGTGTAATTTTCTAATAAACTTGTTACATCTTTTATTTCATCTACACCTCTCATTTGGTTTGGATTATATATGTCAATTGCTGTATCAGAAATCCATTCTTCTGAAAATTCAAAAACTGGTTGATGTGTGTGAGGATTTATAGTTAAATTACATACTGGTGTAAAACTTTCTGGATTAATATGATAAATATAATTAGGTTGTTTTAATACTGCATGTTTTTTGCCTTCAGAATCTTGAGTAACAGTTATATTATCACTACCATAAACATAAGTAGACCTATCCAATCTAATCATCCCTGAATTATTACGTGCTATATATGGATTATTACCATCAACAGTGCTAGAAGAAGCAAACACTCCATCGACTCTTTCAGTTTCATAATTATTTGCTCTATTTAAAGATTTTCTAATTTCTCCACCTTCTAATTTTTCTGGTGCAATACTAGTTATATGAGTAAGATTAATATTGTTATCAACAAATATTATCTTTATTGATTGTCCATATTCTTGCATTAGTTTAAAAATTTCTTTCGCCTCATCACTAAGTTCAATGTCACTATCACTTTTGCCATGATTTATTTGTCTTCTATGTAAAAAATCTAAAGCATTATCTATTGATTCTTTGCTAAAGTCTTTAAGACGTTTTGAATAACTATGTGTTAATAATTCAACTTTTTCTTTATATGTATAGTTTTTTGCTCTTTCTTTCCAGCTTTCTATTAAACTATCAACTTCAGGATGACTATCAACTATTCTATGGTATTCATCACTTTGAAAAACATCTGAAATTATTTGTTCGGAAGTTTTAGTTGTATCTTTCATAAATAAAGAATCCAAATAAGCATTGACTTTTTCTTCTAGTGTAGGTAATTTAGTTCTTGATTCCACTTTTCCATCTTTACCATATAAAAGTCTATAAGTTCTTGTTTTAGTTTCTAATTCTTTAATTCTATATATCTTTGCTTTAGATTTATCATCTAATGTTGATTCAATAATTGAAGCATCTATTTTATCTTTTTCTCTATAACCTCTACTTTTAGTCATATAAATATATTCTTTGGATTGAGTTTTTAGTTTCATACCCTTATAATCAATAATTCTGTCATCATACATCAAATCAAATAATTCTTTAGGGATTACTTTTTCTGTTCCAACAATTCTTCCTTCTTTTTCTTCAAAAGCATATGAGTGAGTTACAACTTCGACACCTTTTACTTGATAAGTAAATATTCCAACACCCAACATATTCTTATTTTTTGTATAAGCATTCAATTCATGGTCAATTGCTTGGAAATGTCCCTGTGAATCTACTACATTTCTTGTTTTTATACCTCGTCTATCATCTACACTATATCCTATTTTTTGTAATATTTCGACTAATCTAGATAATTCTCCTTCATTACACATAATATCTATATCATTATTTTGCCTATATAAATCTTGATTAGTTTGAATGGCTGCAGAAATACCTCCCATAAGATATGCATTTGCTCCATCTAGTTTACTAAATATTTTGGATAAAGTATTATAAGTTTTACTATATTCATCATAGTTTTGCTTAGTAACATTTGTAATCATGGGAGTAGTGTTTCTTCTAAGTATTATATTAAAAAATTTGATAATATTTTCTTTTAACCCTAGCATTCAAATTCATTCCCTTATTTTTTTATTTACTGTACTATTATTCGTAGATTGTATAAAAATTTTATCATAAATTATGCGTATTTGTAAATGATCTTCAATATTTTCAAATTTATTAATATTTTTTAATTATATCTCATTTTATCTATTTCCATATATTCAAATTACCTCCATTTTAAAATCTTGTATCATTTTTTTCCTAATTATTCTACTTTAACTTTCTTCGAAGCACAGGACTTTGACTCTGTCATAAGTCCTAACCCCCTATGAGTTTTGACATATCATCAAAACTCGGGGGACTCTGTGAGGCAATAAATTTTTTCACACCATCCTTTCGTTTGGATGATTTTGATATTGTTTTTAAACAACAAAAAAATCAACCAGATTTTATTTTCTGATTGATTTTGTATCAATTCTGTTCTATTAGTTCGAACAGATACGTCATTGGTGGGCAGGACAATCGTACAAGCCCGCTAATCGTTGATTTCAAAACATTTTTTTACTTTACTTGTGCAATATCTGTGCATATGAAATACCACCATATAATGTTATATATTGTCATAAAATTACAAATAATTACAAATATATCAAAAAAATATATTTTTTACTTTTAAGGAATTAATTCTATGGTAGTCGATTTTACTATATCATTTTCATTGAAGAATATTCTAAATTCACATGAATATTGATAATCAAAAAAAATAGTTTTAGTCCCCCAAAACAATCCTGTATCCATTTTTCCACCATAATAGATATAAATATTTCCGTCTTTATCATTATAACTTTCTTCTGGTTTTCCTAAAATTTCTTCAATTTCTTTTTTTGATAACCCTATAAGAGTTTGATTATCACTAATTTCTTGCATTTTTTTACATAATTCATCAGGTCTTTCTTCTTTTAAAAAATAGTCAAAAATATGATTTAGAAAATAGCCAATACATAAAAAAATACTTGTAATTATTATAGCAATACTTATAGCTTTTAATTTTTCTTTCATAAAAAAATCTCCCTATATACAAATTACTGTATTTTTCTACAATTATATAAGAAAAGATAAATAATTTCAACTTATTTTTTATATAAAAAAAGTCGCTAGTTTTTAATTCTATCGACTCTTTTAATATTATAATAACTATATTACAGTTTTATTCCATATATTCATATTGTGATAAATCTGGTTTTGCAACATCTTCGTCTGTTACTTCTCCAAATTCATATTCTATACTTCTAATTTGTTTATTGTCTTGAAAAACTGCCAATAAAAGCCCTGTTTCTTTTTCAATATATTCCTCATGTCCTTCTGCTTTGATTGTATAACAATCTTTTCCATCATATTTATCTGTTCCTATCCACACAATAGGTGTAATTGCCATTAATATCCTTGTACTATTATTATTTGTATCTAAACTAGATGGTTGTAAATCTGATATAAATCCCCCTTTATCCTCTGTATATTTTTTTACAGAATTTTCAAAAAACACATATGCTTCTCCTGTGCTTGTATCTCTCCAAAATGTTAAGTTTCCATCGCCATTTTTTTGTCTGGTGTTTACCTTCCATATTGTTCCTTTTCTATATACATTCATTATTGTATCTTCTGAATCTGAATAATAGTACCAATTATCTTCAAGGGTTGTTGTATTGTAGCTTTCTTGCATATTATACAATATTTTCCACCTAATTCCTATGATTAATATTAGTATCATTACAATTGCAAACACTAATAATATAAATCTCTTAAGTGTTATTCCCTTTTTATATTTTTTATCCTCTAATTTTTTATATTTTGAACTATCTTGAATTTCTTTTTCTTCCATTTTATCCTCCTCTTTAGTTAAAAATTTATTATTAATTTTCTTATATCACATTGAGTATTTTTGAGCTTATTATTTTCCTTTATTAATTACTATTTTTATTAACATTATAGTATCTTAAATAAGAGTAATTGTCAATAACTACTCTTTCAAAACTATAGCCTTTAATAAAATTCTATTTTTCATTTTTTAAAGATTCTAATATTATTTTAATACCATCACAGAATCCGTTTTTGTAAAATTTTTCATTATCATAAGCAATTAAAGAGTTTTGCCTTTTCATATAACCTTCTAATCTTTCTAAAATAAATTCTCTAGTATTATTAAAATGAGGTGGTAAATTCTTAATAGATACTAATAAATCTTCATACGTTATAGGTAAATTTTTGGTTATTTTTTTTATATTTTCATTATCAATTTCTGTATGCTGATATAAACTATCTTCTCTTTCTCTATAAATTGCATCTAGTAATGAATTATCTATAAAATCTGTTATTTCTACTTTTTTATTCATATTATACCTTCTTTCTTTTATCATGGCTCTCATAATATATTAACATGGATTCCATGATAATATCAATAAAATATTGAAAAAAATTATAAAAAGGTGGAATTTGTATGAATAAATATAAAAATAAAAGTAATATTTCTGGAAAAGTTATTCATGATAGCAGAATTAAACATAATTTATCACTTGAAAAATTATCTAATAAACTTGAATTATTAGGTGTAACTTTATATCCAAATGATATTTATTTAATAGAAAAAGAACAAAGAATTGTAAAAGATTTTGAATTAATGGCGATATGTAAAATACTTGACATTGATGCCAGAAAGATAAAAGAAGAATTATAATTATATTTCAAATTCTACCTTTACAACTCGAGCAATTTCCTCAATGATAGTTTTATTTGTAAAATAGTATTGGTCGTATTCAAAGCCAAAAACTTTTTCAAAATTTTTTTTGGCTTTTTCTTCTATTCTACTATTTAAAGCATAAGATATATCATTTTTCACTTGTTTTGGGGTAATATTGCTATAATAATTAGAAATACTATTATAAATGTCTTTTGCTTTTATAATGTCATTATCAGTAGTAACTAATATTTGAACAGCTTTATTAATATACTTTGTACCTCGATGACTAGTATTTAATCCTATATCGCGAAGGATATTAAATATAGTTATAATCTGTTTAGGTTTAATTGCTATATTAATTTTAGTTTGCATTTATATTCCCCCTAAAATGAATATTGATACAATACTAATATAGCAAATTTATGTCAACTATTCAAAAATAATAAATCTGCACTATATGCAGTAAAAAATGCACATTATGCAAATTTATTGTTGTAAACTACTAGTTAAATACTAATCTTTAATATAATTTTATAAAAATATACTATATTTCATAAAATAATGCACTTATTGCAGATTTCATAAAAAAACACGGGAGAATACGCTTAACCCCGTGTTTTTTACTTTAAGTCTTAATCCTTAAAGTATTCATTAATCTAACTATTACGACTAGATTAGATTAACTAATTTAATTATACAATAAATTTATCTAATTTTCAATAATTTTACATAAGAATTGGGGGTAACTGTTCCCCCAATAGCCGAATGGCTATTTTGTAAAATACATGGACTTATCCACCAGGGCTTCCGTCCACCTAAACACATTAAATGTTTCATAGCGTATTCTCCCGTCTATATAAATTCTTTTAGTAAAAATTCAATGATAATACGAGAAAATAAGCTATTAACTTAAATCTTGTATATAATAGTCTGGACAGTCGTAATGCCCAGATTCAATCATTGAACAGCAAGCATTACGCCTGTGGAATAGACTAATTAATTAAGATTTTAGCCATTCTTTTTACTATAAAGTTATATTAATTATACCATATTTTTATGTCAAATTCAATGTAACCCTTTAATTGCAATGATTGTAAAGATTTGAAAGTTGAAAATAATGTAAAAAAATGGTATAATTATAAGTGTAATATGTATTTTATTAAAGGAAGTGGTTTTATGGCTGAATTTAATAAAACAGATTTTGGGGAGAGATTAAAGAAATATAGAAAAGATAAAGGGTTAAGCCAAGAAAATTTAGCAAAAGTTATTGGTAAAAATGCAACTACTATTGGTAGATTTGAAAATGGTCAATTAATTCCTAACGCAGAACAAATATTTTTAATGTGTAATGAACTAGAAATTGACGAACAAGAATTATTTAATATAGATACAAGAATACATACTAAGGGAAGCACTAATCCTTTTAAAGTTAAAACTCTATATGTATATTATAACGGCTTCTATCCTACACGCAAAAAGTTTGATAAATGTAAATTTAAAATAAATATAATACCAAAATCAAACTATTGTGCAATAGAAATGGTTGATTATAAAACAAATAAAATATATCTAACAGGTCATATAGAAACAGATAATTTTATGGCATTTCTAAAATTCAATAATTATAAGCCAACAAGTCCTAGATTAGAATGTTCACAAATAAATGTTAATATAGGAAATGGAACTGATAAACTAATGCGAGGCGTTTTCTTTTGTACTAATGGACAATATGAGCCTAGTTGCAGAAAATGTTTTATTTCTAAAACAGATATAGAATTTACTGATGAAATGTTGGAGGCTTTAAAAATAACTAATGAAGAACTAGAAAAATTACAAGATATAAGTATATGGTATCCAGATATAGAGAATAAAGAAGATTTTGAAGAAGAATAATATATTATAAAACTTTGAATTATAGTTAAACACTATATTCAAAGTTTTTCTTTTTATATAAATAACGCATATACATTTTTAAAAAGCTAAAAAATGCTAGTATTAATACACTTTCAAAGATTTTTTGAAAGTGTATTTTTCAGTTTTTTTGGTCTTTGTTATGTTTACTTTGCTTTTTTTAGACCTTTTCTCTTTTGAATAATAAAACATTGTATCATTAAACCAAGCTTAAGCCCAATGGGTTATCGATAATCTAAATTTATTTAGGAGATTTGGGAAATGAAAAAAATTAGAAAACCTATCAAAAAAGACAAATTAAAAAATCATGACAACCTATTTGTAAAAGACACAATAAGTTTAGACGACAAGAAAAATGAAAAGTATTTTGATAATTTATCTTATCAAATATATTTAAGAACTTTTAGTATTGGAAATGGTGATAATGATGAAAAAAGACGAAATCATAATAATGTACAAAGAAGTAGGAAAAAATCCAGAATTAAAAAAGATAAAAAATAATATACAAGAATTTGAACAAATACTTGGTGGAAAAACCACCTGTATTCCCTATGAAAATATAATTATTGTTTGTAAGGAAAATCGAAAAAATCTACAACCTAATATATATATCAATACAAAATTTTTAGGGCTTGGAGAAACTGTAAGAGGAAATATTATTATAACTGCTAAAAATGAACAAAATTTTAAGACTTTAAGTAAAGAACAAGTTATTGAAAATATAAGATTTTTAAAAAATGCAAGTTTTCACTATAACAGTTTAAATAATAAATCAAAGTATAAAGATTTTGTTACAAGCTTTAAAAATGAATTAAAAATAAATAATAAGGAAAGAGATTTTGACAATATAAAAACGGAAGATGATGAAATTCTAAATTTGATTTTAGCTATTCAAACAGTAATTTTGGAATTTATTAGGAATAAGAAAAATTAAAAAGAAAGGAAAATGTAACATGGAAGAATTAAATAAAATAAGTGAAAAAGTAATAAATGAAATACAGAATACAGAAACAAAAAATATAGTGATTGAAACAAAAGAAATATTAACTCCAGAACAAAGAATGGCAATAGATACTATCAGAAGAGTTAAGAATCCGTTTAAAATGCTTACAGTAAAAGATATTATGAACGATTTAGGTATTTGTGAAAGTATTGCATATAAAACTTTTAGAAGAGAGGATTTTCCTTCAATAAATATTGGAAAAAATAATCAAATAATGTTACTTGCTTATCTAATTTGGAAAATGCAAAAAAGAGTTTAGGCGGTGGTAAATATGAAAAGCAGTAAAAATAAAACTGGTAGTGTCTATTATGATAAAAATGCAAAGAAATTTAGATGTATTTATTATGTAAAAGAAAATGATACTCTAAATGAAATTAGGAAAACCAAATCTTTTTCTACTGAACAAGAAGCAAAAGCCTTTTTTAAAACAATTCAATGTCAAAAAGGTAATGACATATACATAAAAAATAATGGAATCCCTCTAAATCAACTTATGCGAGCTTTAGCTAAAAGAAAATTAGATATGAACATTATTAAAGAAACTCAATATAGTAGGATATTGTCAGCAATAAAAAAATTAGAAAAAGAGCCTTTTACTAAAAAGAATATAGAAGATATAACAAGCGACGAAATACAAGCATATCTTAATTCATTGAAAAATTATAGTCAATCAACAATATCAAAAGAAAAAGACCAGTTTGCACAAGCTTTTAAATATGCTTTAAACAAAGGATATATTTTAGAAAATCCCATGATAGAAGTTATTGAACCCAAAAGTAATAAACCACCTAAAACTGTAAGAGCATTAGAAATTGAGGAACAACAAATGCTTACTAATTATTTAATGAATATTCCTCTTGAAAACGAACCATATAAAGTCGCTTATTTAATGCAAATGTATTTAGGACTACGAATTGGAGAAGCACTAGCTTTAAAAACAAGTGATATAAATTTAGAAAGAAACTTAATACATATATCTAGAACTTTAACATTTGATAAAGACCATAAACTTATTATGGGAGAATTTCCTAAAACTTTTGCTGGAATTAGAGATGTACCTATACCTAGATTTATAAGAGAAGAAATAATAAATCAAATGAGATTAGCCAAAAATCATAAAGAAAATCTTTTATTTGTAAATTCACAAGGTAATTATGCTGACCCTAAAAATGCTAATAAATTTTTAAAAAGTACATTAAAAAAAGTCGATATAAACGACATTACTACCCATAGCTTAAGACACACATATGGTACAAGGTGTATTGAAGCAGGTATGCGAGCTGTCGCACTTCAACGACTTATGGGACATAGTGATATCTCTGTTACAATGAATACTTATGTATCTGTTTTCAACAAATATAAAGAGGCTGAATTGGAAAAATTAAATGATTATTATTTAAACAATAATATGTTTCAACCTACAGCTTTTCAATTATTAGAAAAAAATAATTATTATGTAGATAAGGAGAACAAACAAAATGAAGAAAGATAATATTAAGAAAAGAATTGACGGCTTAAACGAATATATGTTATCTGATAGTAATTTACAATTATTACTATTAAAAATTTCAAATGATTATACCTATAATAAGGCAATAGCATTGGTAGACAAGAATTGCAAAAATAAAGACTGGTATTCTATTGATGATAAAAATTGCTTTAAAACATGGGATGAAATAGACGCTTTTATAGATGGCATATGTAAAGGAAAAAACACTAACTTTGAAGAACAAGAAAGATAAATTTGTAAAATTGATCAAATTTTAATTTATCAATTTTACAAATGCAATGGGAAGGGTATGGGAAACCGACATAGGTTTCCCATAAACAAGATTTTTTGAAGAAATTATTTATAGTATATTATTTGTTAATAGTAGTAACAAATAATTATAGATAATTCCAAAAAATCTTGTATAGGGGTTTATTAAGGGGATTTTTCCCCTTAATCATACAGAACATTTTTAATGTTCTAGTATGTTAGAACACTGAGGTGTACCTCTTTTTTTAGAATATCTAATGGGGATTATAACATAAGTAAGGCTACATAGCACTACCCTGACAGGAAGGAAGGTGTAGAAATGTGAGTTATGCAATAATTAGAAACACCAATTATAAAATGAAAAATCTAGCTGGCATATATAGACATAATGAAAGAAAAAATACAAACTATTCTAATAAAAATATAAATAAGCAAAATTCAATATTAAATTATTCAATAAAAACACCTTATTCTACTTACGAAAAAGTTTTTAAAGATATAAGAGAAAAATATAATTTACAAGGCATGCTAAAAAAAGTAAGCAATGTAATGTGTGAATTTATAATTACTTCTGATAAGGAATTTTTTAATAGCATTGGAGAAGAAGAAACAAAAAGATATTTTGAAACTGCATATAATTTTGTGGCAAATTATAATAATCTTGGAGAAGATTTTATTGTATCAGCAAAAGTACATAATGATGAAACAACTCCTCACATGCACATTGTATTTATTCCAGTTGTTCATAAAAAAGATAAGAACGGAAAAGAAATTAGAAAAATTGCTTGTAGTGAGTATTGGAAAGGTAAAGACAGTTATAGAAAATTACAAGATAATTTTTATTCATATATGACAAAATCTGGATTTAATTTAGAACGTGGCAATAAAGAAGAAAATGAACATATACCAATAGAAAAGCTAAAAAAGATTACTAATTATGAAACTCAAGAAATGTTTGAAGAAACTAAACACTATGAACAAGAAAAAGTTACAAATGATATTGAGATTATGAGAAATGATTATAAGCGTGTTATTAAAAAGTTCAATACTCTTGCTAAAAGATATAGCAAGATAAAAAATATTGTTGACGAAACCATGTATAAAACAGAACAGATACAATTAGAAAATTACAATTTAAAGCAAGAAAATGAAAAGTTGAAACAAGAAAATATACACTTTAAAGATTATATTGATAAAACTTTTGAATATGTTAGTATATTATTTGATTTTTCAAAAGATAGATTAAAAAGATTAGTAAATTCATTTATAAATAAGATTAACTTTAAAAGTAGATAGGACTGTTTTTTACAGTTCTATCTTTTCCGTGCAATCCGTGCAAAAATCATACTAAGTAATGTCTTGTATCGGCTGGTACTGTTAGATTACAAAGGATATTTTTCCGTGCAATTCGTCCGTGCAATTTCCGTGCAGAAGCAAAAAAACAATAAAAAATGGTAAATAATTTTGAATGTAATTTGAATAATAAAAGTATTTAAAATAAAGTAATATCAATGCTTACAAATAATTTTGAATAAAAATAAAAAAAGCTGAAATCGGTTAAAATTTCAACTTTTTGGTGGGCAGGGAAGGATTCGAACCTTCGTACTCAAATGAGAACAGATTTACAGTCTGCCGCCTTTAGCCACTCGGCCACCTACCCGAATATAAAAAATGGTGCTCCTTCAAGGACTCGAACCTTGGACCCACCGGTTATGAGCCGGTTGCTCTGACCAACTGAGCTAAAGGAGCACATTTCCTTTGTGCTTGTCAGCACAAGTAAAAGTATAAACTATTTTCTTTTACTTGTCAATACTTTTACAAAATTTTTATGAATTTTTGCTCGCAAAAATAAATATAATTTAAAAATCTTGACAAAATAAACTAACAAATGGTATAACTAAAACATAAGGAAATCAAAAGAAAAAAGAAAGAATAAGGAGAAAAACAATGAAAAACAAAGTGGCTGTAAGCCTTGCAGGAGTACACACACACACACACACACACACTTTATGTTTACTAAACAATAAAAGGCTTGTAAGAAAAGCTAAAAAACAAGAAAAAGTAAATAAAATAAAGAGATATAAACAGGAAAAAAAGCCTATCTTAAGATAGGTTTTTCTTCCTGTTTTTTTGCGTTTGAAATTTAAAGTAAAGCTTTTTGAAAGAATAAAACAAGCTTAAAAGTAAAAAATAAAAGCAATATAAGAACTAAAATATTATTAATTCTATAAATAAGAAAATTCTAAGGAGGAAAAAAGAAATGTCAAGATTTTTAAAAGTAAAGAGAAACAAAAAAGAAGAAGGAATAACTTTAATAGCGCTAATAACAACAATAATAGTTTTATTAATTTTAGCAGGAATAACAATAGGAGCAATAACAGGAAGTAATGGAATAATAGGACAGGCACAAAGTGCAAAAGAAGAAACAGAAATATCACAAGAGAAAGAAATAATAGATATATCAACAGTAGAAGCAATGGGGAAAAATAATAGAGGAAATTTAGAAGAAGAAGAATTTCAAAATGTGCTAAATAGCCATACAAATGGAAAAGTAGAAGTAATAGATATAGGAGAAGAATTTGAAGTATTGTTTGAAGAAAGTAACAGATATTATACAGTAGATAAAAATGGCAATATATTAGATTATATAACAGGTGTAACAGATTCATATCCAGGAGATATAACTAAAAAAGAAGATGGAACAGTATTAGACGGAAGTGAAGAACACCCATATGAAATAAACTGTATAGAAGATTTAGTAGCATTTTCAAATATGGTAAATAAAACAGGAAAAGTATATCAAGATGGAAAACTAATAGATGCAGTAGATTCAAAAGGAATAGCATCAGGTTCAAATATTATTTTAACAAGAGATTTAAATTTCAAATCAAGTGCATCATATATAGATAGTACAAGGACAGATTTTGGAGATATAAATGGAGATGCGGGAGATGGAAATGCATTAATTACAGAAATGACAACAGGTACTGGTTTCCCAGCTATAGGAAAATATCAAAGTAACTTTAGTACAACATTTTCAGGAGTATTTGATGGAGAAAATCATAGTATAAAAAATCTATATAAAAGTGCTTTATTTGGAAATATAAGAGGTTCTGAGATTAAAAATATTACAGTATATGGAGTAGAAGGTGTACAAAATAGTTCTGGAATAATCGAAGGTGTTGAATGGTCTAATATAGGAGTAACTAGTATTATAAATTGTATCAATTATATGGATGTAAAGAACAATGACCGTCCAGCAGGAATAGTAGGAACTTCTAATGAAAAAACAATGAAAATAATAAATTGTATTAATTATGGAGATATAGAAGGCGGAAATTATGGATTGTCAGGAATTTTAGGAAATTATAATACAAGCGGAGGTAATCTAGAAATTTTAAATTCATGTAATTTAGGAAACTTGAATTTTCCTAATTATGGAATATCTTATTCAGGATGTGGAGGAATTATTGGATTAAATCAGTATACATCAAAAATAACACTTATTAATTGTTTTAGTACAGGAACAATATCAGGTGTAGCTGTTTACAAAGGAAATCTGATAGGACATACTGCAAATTCACAACTTGAACTAATTAATACGTATAATATAGATAACGGATTTAAAGAAGTGGGAAATGGAAGTTATGAAGGAACAGTAGAAACAAAAACACTTGAAGAAATTAAAACACAAGGATTTGTAGATATATTAAATAGTTATAAAGATGATAGTGGAAATTATCCAACAGATTGGAAAAAATGGACTTTAGGAGAAAATGGCTATCCAACATTTGTTGAAAATTAGAAAAGTAATTTAATATTAAAAATCTTGACAAAATAAAAGAATAAATGGTATAACTAAGACATAAGAAAAGCAAAAGAAAAAGAAAGAACGAGGAGAAAAGTAATGAAAAACAAAGTGGCTGTAAGCCTTGTGGGAGTACACACACACACACACACACACTTTATGTTTACTAAATAATAAAAGGCTTGTAAGAAAAGC
>CAKNKX010000006.1 GCA_930987745.1 uncultured Clostridium sp. | reverse complement strand
GGGTGAAATATTCGTTTCTAAACTTTTAAGGTGATTTTATCATAAATTAAATACAATGATGAATTCTACATCTTTACTTTTTACGTAAACTATGATAAAATATTGATATTAAATAACAGGAGGACTCGAGACATGAAAAAAAGTAACAAAAATCTGGTAGTACTACGTCTAATTGTTTCTATTCTACTCGCAGTATCTTTATCTGCTTGTAGTGTTAGAGACTCTCCATTAGAAGAACCTGGCGAATCTTATGATTTAGTCCAGATAGATAGACTGGATGAAACTCTTAAGAAAAACGAAGAAAAAGATGTAATCTTTCTGGTTTTCTACTCATATGTTAATAGCAATGAGACGATAGAATACCAAGAAAGATATTCGTTTTGCTACAGGAGAGAGGATGGGGGAATTATAAAAGACTCCATCACAATCGAAGACGACCAAGAGGTGGTGGTGTATCCTCTGGACGAAGGGGAGAAACCCAGACTTGAAATCTGGAGAATAGAGGGCTTTCTAGGTATAAAAACGGAATTCAGGTTTTTTGTACCTGAAGAAAGCATCTTAGAGTTGTATGGTTTTTCAAATTCGACAGAAATAGAACCAGATGATGAAAGTTAAATAACTTTACTAAAGTTATTTAAACCCTCTAACTTTTAGTAAATACTTACTAAAAGTTAGAGAGTAAAAAATTAATAATTAAAATATTAAATAGAGCTCAAAGTTAGTAAAATTTGGAAAAGAAAAAATAGGTTGTAAAAGATATAGAATTGTTGATATAAAAGACGTTAAAAAATAAGTAAAATAAAAAAAGTATCAAGCGATTTTAAAACACTTGATACTTTTTTACTATAGAAGTGAGAAAAAATTTAGCTAGAATTAGTTTATTTACTAGTATTTTGAATTTTTTTGAATGTGGTTGTTTTTTATTTTATAATTTCAAATTCAATACCTATTATAGTATGAGTTTTAACTTTGCCTTCTACAAATATTTCATAAAATAATTTTACAAATTCTTCTTTTGAAAGGTTTTTATCAAGAACAATAAAATTTTTATTTTTCCATAAATCTTCTATATTTTTAAAATTATATAAATTAGTTACTCTAACATTTAAATATGTATTTTCATCATCAACTACTGAAAATTTAATTTTATCTCCTATTTTTATCTTATTTGACTTTTCATTAAGTAACCTTATTTCAACTTTCTTTGTACCAGCAATCATATTATCATATACTTTACGATATATTTTGTACTCAAAATTACTCATTATACCCAAACTTCTCCATTCTTTCTTTTTCTCTAGTAGATAAATCTTTTAGCCACTTAGCTAATTCATTGACTTCATTATTTCTTAAAAATTCAAAATATTTTACCCTATCTTCTTTTGCAATAACAACAGGTGGTAAATCATTTTTTAATAATTCATAATTTATAAGTAATCTACCTGTTCTTCCATTTTTATCTTTAAAAGGATGAATTCTTTCAAAATCAATATGATACTTAGCAATTTTAGTAAAAATATCTTGTTCATCGTGATTATAGTTATATATATAATATATCATTAAATTTGGTACTTTTTCAGGTTCTGGTGGAATATGTTCACTACCTTGAATAAATACTTGTACAGTTCTATAACCTTCTGTATCTTTAATATCTCTATTTCTAGTTTCATTCAAACTTTTTATAAATCTCTCGTCACAAATCCTTCATTATTTTGTAAATTCTTAAAAACTAATTCTAATGCTTTTTTATGATTGATAGCTTCATATTATAAAAAGAGTACTAATCAAATCTTTTTGATTAATACTCTTAAGTAATTATTAAATTGGTCGAGGCGAAAACATTACTAAAAATGCTACATTCCTCTAATTATCAACATTTATCCTATTCATTTTTGAATTGCGGAGCAAATTTGCGGAATAATAAGTAATTTATAAGCCTTAAAATTCTAATAAATTCTCCGCAATGTTGTCTTTTGTTTTAAGCTTTTAAATAATATTCGTTAAACAAATTGTGTTCTTTCATATAATTAACAAAGTTTTCATTCTCTGAATCAATGAAATGGCGGTCAACATCAATATAATATTTATTTGTTATCTGAATGTCTGCATGACCTAGTATCTTTTGTAAAACAATTGGTGGCATTTTAGCTTCAGCACATCTTGTTGCAAAAGTACCACGAAGCATATGAGTATGAACTTGAGTTTTGGTTTTTCCATCCACATCAACATACAAATAAATGTCTAATTTAAATGCAATTCTCTTTATAGCAGAGTTTATTGTACCTTCTGCATAAAATCCTCCTGTAGTGTTTTCTGGATTGTAGAATAGTAAATTAAACTTATTCTTTTTTACATGAGCTAAACATTCATTAAGATATTTTAAAGCAATATCGCTTAAATGAATAGTTCTTCTGCCTGTTGGAGTTTTAGTATCTAGACCAATACAGTCCTTCCCATTTTCATCTTTGGTAATTGTTTTAGAAATAGTAATTGTTTTATTTTGTAAATCAATATCTTTCTTATAATCCAAAGATAAAGCTTCTCCAATTCTCATACCAGTTGTAAGTAATAGTAAAAATAAATATTTGTGTTTACAATTATAGATAGGTGTAGTTTCAAGATAATCTATTAATTGTTTTTCTTTATCTAGTGTAAGTGCAATAACATTTTGTACAATTTTAGTTACCTTTGTTTTAGGCTTTTCAATAGCATTATAGCCACTCATAAAATTATCTTTAATCATATTTTGGCTATAAGCATAATCAAAAGCCCTTTTAATAATTCTAAACCTTTCTTTAATCGTAGTTGGAGAGTATTCAGCAAGCTTGTTTAAATAGTCAATAATTTCAATTCTACTAACTTTATTAATAGGCTTTTTTGTAAAAGGTTCCTTTTCAATCATTTTCAAGTTTGTGTTGTTCTTGCTATGAGTATTGCTATTAATTTTATGAAGCTTATAATCTTCCATATAAAGTGGTTTAGCAATATCGATAATAGATAAATTAGTTTTATTAATTATTCTAGGACCACCATTTTTATCAATATTAAGCTTTGCTTCCAATGCTAAACTTAAAGCTTCTTCTTCAGTATCTGCAACAAATGTCTTTTTTAATTCTTTTCCCGTTATTGTATCTCTACCTAAAAATACAGTAGCTTTACTGGTTTGAGAAAAATAAAACAAATTACATCCGCTATTCTTACAAATATGCATTCTTTCTAAACTATTTGCTAATTGATAAGGTTTGCTTTTACATATATTGCATTTTTCACATACACTTTTATCAACATTCTTTTTAGGTCGAATTGAAGGGTATGTACCATAAGTTATTCCATTAATTTTACTCATTTTAAAAATCCTTTCTATGATAAAATTAAAGGAAAACTATTGCTATATTAAGATTTTATGTTATAATTATAATAGATTAAGAAACATATAGCAAGGATCTTCCTTGTAATTTTATTCAAATATAAAAAGTTTCTTTTGAAGGTTTAAATGCTCCATATTTAAATCTTCTTTTTTATTCAATTGTTTGTACATTTTTAAAATACTCCTTAAAAGATTCTTCCATAACAAGCCAAGACTTGCCAATTTTCTTTGCTGGAAAATCTTTTTTATGAAATAACTCTAAACAAGTTTGATTACCTATCTTTAGTGCTTGTCTAATATCTTTTGTTTCTAAAAATACAATTCCATTAAGTGTTTTCATAAATAGGACTCCTTTCGTTTAGTATAGTAATTAATACCTAAAAGATAGATATTTTATCGTTCATTGGAATTTCACCACTCCGCTAATTGCCGAGTTACCCTCATTGCGTGCGACGGCTCATCAGTCGATTACTCTGATTTCAACGCTCAAGCTGTGACTAGGTAAAAGTTTCATTAAATGTAGTAAAATATTATATGATGTTCCATAAATCTAGAACATATTTGTAAATGTTCAAAAGATTTCTGTAATCCTCTTGACTATCGAGAGTAAAAAGTTTATAATAGACGTGAGAAAAACAAGTATATCTTTTAAGTTACTCACATTATATATCGATATTTGTTAAATGTCAACAAATTCTCAAATATATTTTTATTTTTCTCACAGAATAGGAAGTGATAATTATGAAATTATTTAATATGGCTGTTCCTAAAGATAGTATTTCAATGATTTTTGACTCAACTGGAGATGTAGAAAATTATAATACGACAATATTTTTGCATAAATCAAAAATAGAATTAGCAGAACAGAACAATGAATTTTCAAAACACATAGTATTGGATTTAGATAAAAAAAATAAGGATGAAAAAATAATAAAATTTATGTGCAATCAAAAATATGGAACATTTTTACTAGATTTTTTAAATGCAGACTTTTCAACTGCTGAAAATGCATATAATACATTTTTTGTATATTATGGAATTGAAGGAATTGGAAGCTTGGATGATATAAAAAGGAAGTATCCAGTTGAGTATTCTACAAGATATATATCAGCTAAGAAATTCTTAGATTATTATTCTATAGTTTATGAACTGGTTAGCATTGATTATATAAAATATCAAAATAATTTAAGAAGAACTGTAGATTTTATTTTTAATTTACATGAGCATAAAGGCACAAAAAATATTGATAAATATTCAAAATTTATGGCGTATTCTTCGGCTATTAATCTGATTGAGCAGTTTTCCTCAAGTATAAGATTAGGAATAGTTAGAAATTTAGATAAAGAATTGCCTAATGAAATGAGTGTTAAACAATTAGAAAAACTTGCTTTAGATATTGCAAATAAGAAAAGTCTCAATAGCATAGCATATGTTTATGAAAGTACATCTTTCTTTGCTCTTACATATATTGCATTAAATGATTTAATACAAAATACTAAAAGAAATATAAGTGTATGTCAAAATTGTGGGAGATATTATCTTCAATATTCTGGAAAAGAAATATATTGTGAACTTCCAAATCAAGATGGAAGTCCTACTTGCAAATCTTATGCCTCTAGAAAAGCTTATGATATAAAAATAGTTGAAGACACTGCAGAACTTGCATATAAAAGAGAATATCAAAGAAGAATGACAAAAGTATATCGTGCAAGTGAAGTGGTGAAACCTATGATGAGAATGGAATTTAACTCATGGAAAGATAAAGCAAGAAAGCAATTAAAATTATATAGAGAAAATAAAATTACATCGGAAGAATTGTGTAATTGGCTAGATAAAAATAAATAAAAAATTAACCTAATTGCCACCACAACTATTGACTTATGGTGGTAATTAGGTTAAAGTGTTTATGGAGGGAAAAATATGTTATATAATCATAATGAATTAAAAGATAAATATAAAAGTACATATCAAATACGAAAAGCATTAAAAAATAAAGAGATTTTTAAAATAGAAAAAGGAATATATTCAAATGTTTCAAATGTTCACTATTTAGAAGTTATAATGAAAAAATATTCTTATGCTATTTTTACCTCATATTCAGCTTATTATTATCATAATTTAACAGATGTTATTCCTAATAAAATGTATTTAGCAACAAATAGAAATGCTACTACTATACATTCTGATAAAATACAACAAATCCGTATGAAAGATGAATTATATAATTTAGGAAAAACTCAAATTGGGTATGAAGGAATAACAATAAATATCTATGATAAAGAAAGAATGCTAATTGATTTAGCAAGAAATAAAAATCAAATAGGATATGATTTATACAAAGAAATAATATCTAATTATAGAAAACAAGTAAACACATTAGATACACAAAAGATAGAAGAATATTTACAATATTTTGTAAATGGAGATAAAATTTTTGAAATAATTCAAGATGAGGTGTTTTAATGAATATATACGAAGCAGTTAATAAATACGTACAATCAGGTTATTCAGAAGATGATGCTATTCCCAAAGTTGCACAAGATATTATTTTGCTTAAAATTGGAAATAGCAAATACAGTAAAAATATAACTGTAAAAGGTGGAGTTGTAATGCATAATATCTCAAAAGATATGCGTCGTGCAACTCGTGATATGGACATAGATTTTATAAAATATTCTTTAGAAGATAAATCTATTCGTGAATTTATAAAGGAATTAAATAATACAGATGATGGCATAAAAATTAAAATAACAGGAAAAATTGAGCCACTACATCATCAAGATTATGACGGAAAAAGAGTTTATATACAATTGACTGATAAAAATAAATATTCTATAAGCTCAAAATTAGATATTGGAGTACATAAACATTTTAATATAGAACAAGATGAATATTTTTTTGATTTTAGCATTATAGATAAGAGTGTTAGTTTACTTATAAACTCTAAAGAACAAATTATTGCTGAAAAACTTAAATCATTATTGAAATTTGGAATAACTTCGACTAGATTTAAAGATATATTTGATTTTTATTATTTAATAAATAATGAAAATCTAGATAAGGACAAGCTAATAAAGTACATAGATATATTAATTTTCAAAGATGAAAACATGAGAGAACATACAATAGAAGATATTAGTAAAAGATTATCAAATATTTTAAATAATAGTAGATTTCAGTCAAGAATTAACACAGCAAATAATAATTGGTTAGAAGTGCCGATAGATGATGTTATTGTTTGTATATTAAATTATTTTGAAGGTCTAGTCGTAATAGCTTTATAAAACCAAATAAAAGGATGATGAAATATGATATTTGGAAAAAGAAGAATGTTGTTGGCTAGAATAGATTTATATAAGACATACATAGACTACCAGGTGAAATTAAAAATAATACTATAATATTAATAGGCCAAATGGGAACTGGTAAAAGTACAGTTGCAAAATTACTATCATCTAATGGAAATAGAATTTCATTAGATGACAGAAAATTTCTTGAAGTAATATACGCTCGTAGAAAACGATTTAGTAATTTTAAGAATTTTGAATTTGGACTTACTGGAACTGTATTGAGTACATTAAAAAGACCAAGTGTTATAGATTTTGGAGCTGGTCATTCAATATATAAAGATAATAGATAAAGTAAATAAGTGAAAGGGATATGAAATGGAAAAGATTAAATATATTAGATTAAATCAGAATAATATTGATATTGTACCAAGCAAAATAATAATAGATGATGAAAATCTTTCAAAACAAGATATAGAAAAATTTGTTATTGATGATGACAATTATTGTTTTGTTGGAATGTTAGAAGATAGGATAGTTGCATTTTTATATGGTTATGGAATGTTAAGACCAGATGGAAAATCAATGTTTTACATACATGCAGTAGATGTACTCCCAGATTATCAAAATAATGGAATTGGTACAAAACTAATGGAATATGTTATGAATTATTTAAAAGATGAAGGAAAATATTATAAGTTTTTTGTATTAACAGAAAATGATAATATAAGAGCTTGTAAAGTATATCAAAAATTTGCTAATAAAGAGGAACAGGTTTTATTTAGTAATTCTTTATAGATAGAAGGTGTAATATTGAAAAATAAAAATATAGAAAAATTAGTAATAAAAACTAATACTGGAACTTGTATAAAAGAAATAAATAAAGTTAGTGGTGGCTTATCTCATAGAATGTACAAAGTTTCAACAGATAAAGGAATATATGCCATAAAAGAACTGAATAGCGGTGTGATGAAAAGAACAGAAGCATTTTCAAATTTTATATTTTCAGAAAAAGTTGCTGAAATTGTAAAACATAATAAAATTACAGCAATTGGGGCTATGAAAGTAAACAATGACATTATAACAAAAATAGATGATAGCTATTATATGATATTTGAATGGCTAGATGGTAGAATACTAAATGCCGATGAAATTACAGAAAAACATTGTGAAATTATTGGCGAGATTTTAGCAAAGATTCATAATATAGACTTTACTGAAATTGAAGATGAAAAAAGAAAAAATATAGATTTAGAATATTTTGAATGGAATAAATATTGTAATTTAGCAGAAAAACATAATAAAGTATATACAAATTTATTAAAGGAGAATATTGACTTATTATATAAATTAAATGAAAAATCAATTAAGGCTTTAGAATATGCTAATGAGAATTTAATAATTAGTCATACTGATTTAGATAGAAAAAATGTAATGTGGCAAGAATATAACCCATTTATTATAGATTGGGAAGCAAGTGGATATATAAATCCTACTATTGAATTAATACAAGTAGCTTGGTATTGGTCTGGTGGAGATGTAGAAAATATAGACTATAATAAATTTAGAATACTAATAAAAAGTTATAAAAAATATTATAAAAGTAATATTGATAAAAATGCAGAAGATCTTGTTTATGCAGATATTTATGGTGGACTTGAATGGCTTAATTATAATTTAAAAAGATCATTGTGCATAGAGAATAATTATGAACAAGATGAAATTGAGCTTGCTGAAAATGAGGTAATACAATCAATAAATGAAGTAAAGTATAATTATAGTCAATTAGATAATATAATAAAAATTATTAGTAATATTTAATTTGGATTAAGAAGGGGAAAATGATGGGCGAGTATATTTGTAAGATTGCAACAATAGAAGAAATGGAACAAAATTGGAATTATTTAGTTGAAATACATAAAGATAATAATGCTTGGAAAATTTGGAAAGAAAAAGCTATTAAAGATATGAAAAATAGAAATACAATAGTATATTATGGAATACTTAATGGTATAGTAATATCAGAGGCAACTGCCTTTATTACTAGTGTAAATGTCCAAAATAGCGATGGATTAGTAAATGATAACACAGCATATTTGTCTGCTTTTAGAACTAGAGAAGAATATCAAGGCAAAAAATATTTTTCAAAGTTATATAATTTTATGGAAAAAGATTTAAAAAGACGAGGATATTCAAAACTAACATTAGGTGTAGAACCTTGTGAAACAACGAATATAAAGATTTATTTCAACTATGGATTTACAGATTATATAAAAACAGCTTATGAAATTTATCCTGCTAAAAATGAAAATGAAGAACCAGAAAAGATTTTAGTTAATTATTATTCAAAGCAATTAAAGGATGACGAAGAATTTTTTTATGAAATAGTAAAATTAGAAGAAAAAGATAGAGAAAAAGTTAATGCAATTTTAATTAATGAGTGGGAAGCAACTGATATTATAATTAGAGGGAAAGTCATTGATGGAACAAAATTAGATGGTTTTATTGCATTAAAAAATAACGAAATCATTGGATTAATTACATATATGGTAGAAGCAAATGAATGTGAAATATGCTCATTAAATAGTTTTGTTGAAAATAAAGGAATTGGAACAGCATTAATAAATAAAGTTAAAGAATATGCAGAAAAAAATAGTTGTAGCAGAATTAAGTTGATCACAACAAATGATAATATTAGAGGATTAGAATTTTATCAAAAAAGGGGTTTTACATTTTCTAATTTATTTAAGAATAGCATTGAAGAGTATTCAAGAAAATTAAAACCACAAATACCTTTATATGCAGATAATGGACTACCTATAAAAGATGAAATCGAACTAGAGATAGCAATTATGCAAACTTGACAAAAATAAGAAAATATGCTACAATAGAAAACATAATTTAAGAGTTTATCTAGGGTTACAAAATCCGAGCGATAAAGGACAATTAAAATATATTGATTGTTTACACGAAAGTGAGATTATATAAAAGTCTTGCAAAGGAGTCTTAAAAAAGATTCTTTTGTGAGGCTTATTTTTTTATTATAAGGGAAGGGCTTTCTATGAGAAAATGGAAGGTAAAGTATTAAAAACAGAAAAAATAATATTTGGAAATAAAGAATATGAAGAAATAATATATAAATATGATATTTCTAAAATATAATAATGAAAGGAGATTTCGCATGGATGAAATAATTGAATTGGATATAAAAAATTTTGAGAAATGTAACAATATTTGGAATATGGAAAAAAATAAGGATTTAAAAGATAGATTTTATAAAGAATTATTAAATAAAAATAGGATAACTTTTGTATATATGAAAGATAAAGAATATATAGCTGAAATATCAATAGTTTTTAATAAAAATGATGAGGATTATACAATTCCAGGAAAACGATTATATATTTCAAGAATAATCGTAAAAAAAGGGTTAAGAGGTAAAGGATATGGTAAGAAACTTATGAATTATGCTATAGATTATGCAAAAAAGCAAAAATATGAGGAATTATCTTTAGGTGTAAATTTAGACAACTATATCGCTTTAAAATTATATGTTGGATTAGGATTTACAAAAATTCAATATATAGGCGAAGATGCAGATGGAAAATATGTAAAATTAATTAAAAGTTTATAATATATAATGAATATAAAAGAAGAAATAGTGTTTCTAATATGTAAAAATGAAAGGGATGAAAATATATGGATTATAAAATTGAAAGTAATATAATTCCAGAAGAGTATAATCAATTAAGAAATTCAGTAGGTTGGGATTCAAAAGATAGAAATATAATACTAAAGGCCTTAGAAAATAGTATTGTAATAAAAAAAGTATCTTTTGAAAATAAAACAATAGGAATGGCAAGAGCAATTGGAGATATTATATTACCTAATTGTTGATGTTGTTGTTCATTCAGATTATCAGAAAAAAGGTATAGGTAAATTATTAATTGAATCAATAATGAAAGATATAGAAAATTGGACTGATGTAGGACAAAAGTGTAATATAAATTTAATATCCATGAAAGGAAAAGAAAAATTTTATGAAAAATGTGGATTTAGAACAATACCTTTTGACTATACAGGATATGGAATGACGTTGAGAATTGAAAAGTAGGAGGAATTATAAATGAATGTAATAGAGAAAAATATAGACAAAATGGAAATAATTGAAAAATATATGAGAATTGCTATTAAAGAAGCAAAAATTTCAAAGAAAAATGGAGAAAATCCTTTTGGAGCTGTACTGTTAGATCCAGAATATAATTTTTGTCATAAATCGCCGACTAGATGTATTGAGTTATTTGATCCTACTGCACATGCGGAAACTCTTGTGATTAGAGAATATTGCCAAAAAATAAAATCTGTATATTTAAAAGATTATATTTTAATATGTTCAGGTGAACCTTGTATTCTTTGTTCAGGTGCTATAAGATGGGCTAAAATAGGAAAAATATATTATTCTGTACCACAAGAATTTATCAATAAAACAAGTGGAGG
Organism: uncultured Clostridium sp.; assembly: GCA_930987745.1. Lineage (GTDB taxonomy): Bacteria > Bacillota > Clostridia > TANB77 > CAG-508 > CAG-269. The sequence continues at coordinate 55,779 of CAKNKX010000006.1, read as the reverse complement.
AAAAACAAAACCATCATGTGAAAGTTTAATAAATATTGGAAGCAGTAAAAAATATATTGTGGGTAAAGTTTTACTAGATGAGGGAATATCTGTTTTTGATAATTTCCAATTTATTCCACAAGATTCAAGAAAATAATATAACATAAAAAATTTAAAAAGAAGGTGTTTGATTTGAATGAAGAAAGATTAGAATTAATTATTCCAACAAGTGAATATAAAGAGCAAGTAATGAAATACAGAAAGATATTTTTAGAAAATGAGGAGTCTTTTGATGGTTGTGCTGGATTAGAAGAATGTAATACATACGAAGAATGGCTTAATTTTGAAAACAGGCTATCTAAAAAATATGGAGAAAACTATGTTCCATCAGATGTATATTTGGGGATTAGAAAAAGTGATAACAAACTTATAGGAATTATTGATATTAGAAAAAGATTAACAGATTTTTTATACAATTATGGTGGAAATATTGGATATAGTGTAATTCCAGATGAAAGAAGAAAAGGTTATGCTACAGAAATGTTAAAGCAGATTTTACCTAAATGTAAATCTATGAATATTAATAGAGTTTTACTAACTTGTGATAAAGAAAATATAGGATCAGCAAAAACCATTATAGCAAATGGTGGTGTGCTAGAAAATGAAGTTATAGATAAAGTAGGTTTAAGTAAATCAGGAACAATTCAAAGATATTGGATTAGTTTAAAGAAAAGATATGCAGATAGATTTGTTGGAAATAGAGCAAATGCCGATTTAAGAATAATATCTATTTCAGATGACTATTTTAGTGGCGATATTTATTTTTACAAATTTATTGATGTTAAAGATAAATTACTTATACCAAATGGAAAATGCATAATGGACAATAATTATAAATGGCTAGAATTTTATGATTATTCTTCAAAAGTAAAATTAACTGCTATTTATGATGAAAACAGTGAAATTATTGAATGGTATTTTGATATAGCAAGAGAAATTGGCAAAGATAATGGAATACCTTATGAGGATGACCTATATCTTGATGTTGTTGTAACACCAAGTGGAGAGATTATATTACTTGATGAAGATGAATTGAAAGAGGCTTTTAACAAAAGAGAAATGACTAAAGAAGAATATGAAAATGCTTATGAAGAAGCAAAGCAATTAATGAATAAATTAAAAAATAATAAAGACAAATTAAAGGAATATACCGATAAGTATTTGTTTCAAATGTTAGGAGTGAGTTAGCAATGAAAATTGAAAGTAAAAGACTTATTTTAAGAAATTGGGAAGATAGCGATGTAAAAGATATAGTAGAAGGATTAAATAATATAGAGGTTGCAAAATGGATGGCTAGTGTTCCTTATCCATATACTGAAAATGATGCTAAAAAATTTATAGAATATGCGAAAAGCCAAGATGAAAATGTTAAAATTTCATTAGCAATAGTATTAAAATCTAGTAATAAAGTTATTGGAGGTACAGAAATTAGAAATATTAATAAAAAAGATGGAACTTGCGGTGGTGGAATATGGCTTAATGAAAAATACCAAAAGAATGGTTATGGTACAGAGGCTTTCAGTAGCAGAAATAGATATTGCTTTGATATTTTAGGATTAAGAAGAATTGAAAACGGATATTTTAAAGGAAATGATAAATCTCATAATATGCAATTAAAGCTTGGCTATAAAGATGAGGGAGTAAGAAGAAAAAAATATTTTTGCTTAGCAACAAATGAATATGTAGATGAATGTGTAACAGGATTGTTGAAAGAAGAATTTATAGAATGGAGTGATAAGAATGTATAAGAAAATAGAACCCAATAATTCAATTTTTGAAATTGCAGAATTTCAAGAGGATAAATATAAGTTTAATATTGTATCAAAAATTTTAGCAGGAGATGAAATATTATTATATAGTGATGAAGAAAATTATTTTTTTGCAAGAAATAAAGTAGGAATGCCAACATGGATTTGGACAAAAGATGGATTAGAAGATAGACGAATACTTGAGGAAACAAAAGAAGTTATAAGTAAATTTTTAACTAATTTGGAATATGATCAATTTACTTGCAAAAAAGAATATTATGATTTTTTAACACAAAGTGGTTATGATAAACTTAACAAAGAAGACTATTTTGAATTAGGATTTTTATCTTGTGATAAAGTAAAAAGTGTAAAGTCAGTAGATGGAAATATGGTTTTATGTACAAATAAAGAAGATAAAGAACTATTAACTCTTTTTATTAAGTTTGTAGAATTTGCTAATAAAACTTTAAAAAGTATAAAAGAAGATTCTTTAGAAGAATTAACAGAAGAAATGGGGAGACAAATAGACCAAAAACGATTATTTTGTTGGAAAAATAAAGATGGCAAAATAGTTTGTATTGCTAACTTTCAAGTATTAGGAGATACTGCAAGAATAGGACATGTTTTCACATTAGAAGAAGAACGAGGAAAATCTTATGCAACTAATTTAATCCATGATTTAACAGAGAAATTATTAAATAGGGGATTACAACCACTACTATATACAGATTATAGTTATCCAGCATCTAATAAAGCATATATTAATGCTGGGTATGAAGATAAAGGTATATTAATTAATTTTAGCTGTAGTAGAGAAAAAAGAAAACTGAAAAATGAAATAGAGATAAATTATGATAACAAATAGTTTAGATGATAAATCAATGGTACAAAGAGAATTAAACAGTTAAAAACTAGATGTGTAATAACATCTAGTTTTTATAGTTCCCTATCCCATTCTTTTTCTCTTTCTTCTTTAGTTATTTGTTTTACTGGATCTATAAAAGTATTAGTTTCTTTTTCAAAGTTTCGAATAAGCTCTTTTGATTCTCCAAAATTAAATTTATTACAAATCCATTCAATGAATTTTTCAATGGCAGTATAGAATCTATCAATTATTTTGTAAAGCCTATTATTTTCCTTTTCTAACTTGTTATATTTATTTTCATATTCCCATTCAAGAGTAGAGGATTTTTTCTTATATTCATTTTCTAAATTGTCTACTTTATTATGCAAAGCTCTATTATCAGCAATTATAGAATCACGTTCTTTTTGATATTTAGTAGCTTCATTTACAATTTTAGATTGTTTTGAAAGCTCCTTTTTTAGTGATTTATTTTCAATAGCTAATTCTTTTATTATTTCTTCTTTTGGTTTTATAACATCATTTAAAATTTTTTCATTTTTATTGAACATAAATTTTTTCAAATCTTTTATATCTGTTTCTTCAGGAATATCATAGGTAATACTTTCAACTAGCTTTTTAGTATTCTCAAAGTTAGTTAATTCTTTATATTCAGCTAAATCTATGTGTTTTCTATTAGTTTCTTGTTTTGGTAATCCTCTTTCTAATTCAAAATTATGTGATACCATATATTCATAAAAAGCATTTTGTAGTTGTCTATAACTATCTTTTTCTCTCCAAAACTCGCTACAAGCTAGTTTATCTATATTATTGCCTTTTTTATCGGTGGTATGAACAACAGGTAAAAAAACAAGGTGCATATGTGGACTTTCTTCATCCATATGCACCTGTGCAGACATTATATATTTTTCACTTAAGTTTTTATATTCAGATACAAACTTATATGCTGTTTTAAAATATCGTTTTGTTTCTTCTTCTCCAATTTTATCAAAAAAATCTTTATCTGATGTAATAATATATTCACAAGCAATATTGCTAACTGTTTTTATTTGTCCTTTTAAATCATATTCTTTCCTCAGCCTGTCAAATTCTTTCTCATAACTATACATAGGTTGTTTTAATGAGTAATTCAAATAAGTTTTTTCTTTATCAATATTTTTGTTAGAATAATTATAATTTTTTCTTTCATTGTGCCTATATATTCCTTTTAGATTATCTCTTTTATATTTCACATTTCTTATAATAGCATAACTCATCTTTATATGCACCTCCTTTGATGTATTTTTTAGCATAGCTTTGCAGGAGGCGTTAGCCTTCCTGTAAGAACAAATACTGGTATTGCAATAGTGCGAGCTTAGCAAATTCTTTGAAGTATTGTAACACACTACAACACTTTTATAGCCTATTGGCAAAAAAGTGTTAGTGTGGCAGGGATACCCTACAACCCCAAAACACAAATTTCGTGTATTACTCAATTTATGTTTTAGCAAAAATTTGCTATCACAATTTTTTGCATATAGAGGAAAAATTTATTTTTCCTCTATATAGAAAAAGCAGAACTGCTTTTTCTAATTCACTTCATTTTATATTGGCAAATAAATCGATTTAATGAAGTGAATAAGGTAGTTATGTTCTTTTTATAATAAAATCGAATATAACTACCTTTTAAGCAAAATCTGATTTGTTATATTTTAATAGCTATCTATATATTAATTCTTTAAATACAATTTCTTCTGCTCTATTTTCTATATTATTCATAGCTTGTACCCACTCGAGTTGATTTGTTGCTTTTAATTCTTCGTTTATTCCTTCTTGCTTTGCTAGTTTCTTTACAGTATCTGAAACCATTTTAGTAGCAACTTCATTAACATCTGATAAATGATTTGCAAGTTGTCCAACCATTATTAATTCAGTATAAAATCCTATTTTGTGTTCTTTAAGATATTTAAGTCTTAAATGTCCATACTTTCCAATATGATAGTTTTTATTATCATTTTCAATTGTTAAATCAGGTATTAAATAATCTCCTTCTTTGTGATAAGTTATATTATTTCTCATAAAATTCATTCTCCTTTCGGTATATTACAGTATAAAGATTCAAGTTCTTCTGCAGTGTATTTTCTTTGCTCATAATTCCATCCACTTTTTTCAGGGAATCTCTTTTTACTATAATTATTTTTATTATATTTATTATTACTACATCGTACATTCTCCGATTCATGAATCGTATTTTCTCCGTTTCTTGAATCGGACATTATACGATTCATAGTTTTTTCAACACTTTGGTGGACTATTTTTCCAACATATATAATATTGTGCTTTTTAAATCCACTTCTTATTTCATATATAAGTTTTGCTTCTTCAAGCTTTTTAAAAGCTTTCGATACAGGTTTATCAGAAAGCTTTAACATCTTTTGTGCTTCTTTTCTTGAGTAAATAAGATATATATTTCCTTCTTTATCAATCCATTTATTTTTCATAGATACAGATAATCTATCTAGCAATAGTCCATATAGTAAAATACTATTAGAATCTAGATTATTGTAAGCTAGGTTTGTAAATAATTCTTTTGGAATTTGATAAAAGACATTTTCTAAAACCTCATTTACTTTATAAGGTATAAAATCCATAACAATAGTTTTCCTTTCTAAAATAATTTTGCGGAATAGGACTTTTTGTTGATATATAAAGGAAAACTAACTTTGCGGAAATTTTTTTATTCCCTAAAGTAGTAAAAAAATGTGTTGCGGAATTTTTTGCGGAATAAAATATTCAAATTTTTCAGCATTTTTTAGAATTTTTCAAGAATATAAAAATATGCTATTTCCTAATTTTTTTAGAAAATAGCATATTTGAATGTTTTTGAATTTTTATAAATTCTCTCGACTTTTTGCAAAAATTGCAAAAAAATGGTCGAGGCGACAGGGATCGAACCTGCGACCTCATGGTCCCAAACCACGCGCGCTACCAACTGCGCTACGCCTCGAAATAAGTTACCAATATAATATAACACAAATTTTTAAGTTTGGCAATAGTTTATGAGAAAAAAATAGAACTAGATTACTTGGTAAGAAGAAATCTAGTTCAATAAACAAAAAATAAACATATATAAATATATGATTTATTAAAGAAATAATAGCAAAAAAATGCATACAAGTCAACAAAAATTAGTAAATTTTTCATAAAAAGAATGGAAAAAATAAATTATATAAAATTAATATAACAAAAAATGTAAAATAAGGAATAAAATGTAAAAATAGTGGAAAAATATTTTAGAAAGTGATATACTATGGAAAAAGATAAGGAGGAAAAATATGAGTGAAGAATTAAAAGAAAAATTATTTAAAAACAAAAAAACAGGTTGGGAAGAAATATCTGAAGAAGAAAAAAGTGAAGTGTTTGAAGTATCTGAAAAATATATGGAATTTTTAAATAAATCTAAAACAGAAAGAGAATTTATAAAAAATGCTAAAAAACTAGCAGATGAAAATGGATTTAAAGATATCATGGAATATGAAACATTAAAGCCAGGAGACAAAATATATTTTATAAATAGAGAAAAAAGTATGTATTTAGGAATTATTGGAGAAGAGTCTATAGAAAAAGGAATGCATATAATAGGTTCACATGTGGATTCTCCAAGGTTAGATTTAAAGCCAAATCCTCTATGTGAAAATACAGGATTAGCATATTTAAAAACACACTACTATGGAGGAATTAAGAAATATCAATGGACAACTATTCCACTTAGTATGCATGGAGTAATTGTAAAAACAAATGGAGAAAAAATAGAAATAAATATAGGAGAAGATGAATCTGATCCAATATTTACAATAACAGACTTATTACCACATTTAGCACAAGACCAAATGGAGAAAAAGTTAAAAAACAGTATAGATGGAGAAGATTTGCAACTATTGGTGGGAAGTATTCCATATAATGATGAAAAAGTTTCAGAAAAAGTAAAATTAAATATTTTAGATATTTTAAATAAAAAATATGGAATAACTGAAGAAGATTTAACAAGTGCAGAAATTGAATTGGTGCCTGAGTTTAAAGCAAGAAGTTTAGGATTTGATAGTAGTATGATAGCAGCATATGGTCAAGATGACAAGGTGTGTGCATATACATCGCTTGCAGCAATGATGGAATTAAAAAATGTAAAAAACACAGCAATTTGTATATTATCTGATAAGGAAGAAATAGGAAGTATAGGAAATACTGGAATGGAATCACATATGTTTGATTTCTTTATTTCAGAAATATTAAATAAATTAGGTGTAAATAAGCCAAACTTATTAGATAAAGTATTTTGTTTTTCAAAGATGTTATCATCAGATGTTGATGCGGGTTTTGACCCAATATATGCATCAGTTTCAGATAAAGAAAATGCAGGATTTTTAGGAAAAGGAATTAGTCTAAACAAATATACAGGTTCAAGAGGAAAATCAGGAGCGTCTGATGCAAATGCAGAATATGTTGCTTGGGTAAGAAATGTATTAGAGAAAAACAACATTAGATATCAAGTAGCAGAACTTGGAAAAGTAGATGTCGGAGGAGGAGGCACAATAGCATATATTATAGCTAATAAAGGTGCAGATGTAATAGATTGTGGTGTGCCAGTACTTTCAATGCATGCTCCTTATGAAGTAACAAGTAAATTTGATGTTTATTCTGCATATAAAGCATATTTAGCATTCTGGGAAGAATAAATACAATTAAAGCTCTAGCAAAATAAAAGCTAGAGCTTTAAAGTTTATATAATTATTTATCATCAGGGTCAAAGTTCTCTATAAAAGGAAGAATATTTTTTAGAAATTCTTTTTTTCCTTTGGGTAAAGAACAAATCATTTCAGTTAATTCTATATCATTTTTTAAGTCTTCATTTTCAATAAAATCTTTATAAATAATATTTGGAGAAAAGCCTAAAATATTTATATATTTTATTAATGTTTGTGTTTTAATTCCATTATTTCCATTTTCTATTCTAGAAATATATTTTAAAGAAATTCCCAACTTTTCTGATAATTGTTCTTGAGTAAGACCTTTTTTAATTCTGAATTCTCTTAAAACTTTTCCGAATTTTTCATCTATATCAGACTTTGAAATAGGTTTCATAAAATACCTCCAAATAAAATCATATATTTAAGTATATCAAGCGAGTAAAAAAACTGGAACACATTAATACTGTAACAGAATAGCGATAAGCAAACGAAAAAAATAGGATAGAAGCTTGAATTAATAAGTAAAATATGTTAGCATAAAAATAAACCATGTATCACTAATAGTTATACCCATGAAAAATAAAACTTAATCATTAAAGTAATATAAAAATACAAAGGAGATTGTAAAAATATGGTAAAAGGCGAAGAATATACAAATTTTTTAAATACAATAATCGAATGCATAAATCATGCCGATTATGAAGCAATAAAAGAATTATCTAATTTAGAGTTAGAAAATATAAACAAAAAAGAAAAAAATAATATAAGAAAAAGTAAGAAAATCATAAAAAAAGAAGAGTTATCTAAAGAAGAATTACTAAAATTAATAGACAAATATTCAGAATATATTTTAAATAATACTAATAAAAATATAAAAACAATAGATGAATTTTTTGTAGAAAATATTTAAGTGAATCCAAAATATTGACATAAACAGATACAGATAGTATTATACATCTAGGAGGAGTACATATGATAAGAAAGTTTAAAGAAGAAGATACTGTAAAAGTTATGACAATATGGACAAAAGGAAATTTTAAAGCTCATGACTTTATAGATAAGGATTATTGGCTTGAAAATTTTAATAGAGTAAAAAATGAATATCTATTAAAATCTGAAACATATGTATATGTTGAAGACGAGGAAATTAAGGGATTTATAAGTGTTTTAGATGGAAATTATATAGGAGCTGTTTTTGTTAGGTTAGATTCATTAAGACAGGGAATAGGAAGAAAGTTGATAAATTTCTGCAAAGAAAGATATGATAATTTAACATTAAATGTGTATGAAAAAAATGTTGGTGCTATATTATTCTATATAGATATGGGATTTAAAAATGTTAAAATACAGATAGATGAGGAAACAAATGAAAAAGAATATGTAATGGAATGGAAAAAAGAAACAGAAAAAATCTGAAAATCTGAAAATCATGATTTTTTATTAGATTTATATTGACAGCACAATTTTTTTGTGCTATTATATTTAGTGTCTGAAAAATGGGTCAGTAGCTCAGTTGGATAGAGCACAGGCCTTCTAAGCCTGGGGTCGGGGGTTCGAATCCCTCCTGGCTCACCATAAAACCTGTAATTTGCAATAAAGCAAACTACAGGTTTTTGTTTTTTATAATTAATAAATCATTGTAAATAACCCGATAATACCAAAAATCAAGAAAATAGTATTTGATAAAATATCAACAAATTTAGTGTTTAATTTATTTCCCAGAAATCTTCCGAAAAATAGAGCAATAGAGTTACTTAAAACCATTCCACAAATAGAACCTAAAATTAGTGATATTTTATATCCAGGATATTTTACACCTAAACCAATTGAAGCTAAAAAAGTCTTATCACCTAATTCACCCATGATAATACTTAAAGCAACAACTAAAATACCATTTGTTTTTAATCTAGATATTTTATTCAAAAAAGTATCTTTTGAGTCATCAATATTTTTCTCTTTTTTAGGAATAAAACCTAAAATGCCAAAAATTAAAAAAGAAAGATATGTAAAAACTTCTAAAATAAACTGGAAATTATCATTTTCAAAATATGTCAGGCTACTACCAAATAAAATGGCAATTCCATGGCTAAAAAAAGTACCAATTGCAATACCGAAGTAATATGTTTTTAGCTCTATCTTTTGTCGAGAAAGATAAAACTAAAACTTGAGTTTTATCTCCAAGTTCAGAAAAAAATACAAGTAAAAAACTAACAATAAAAGGATAGATAATTGCCATAGCATAACACCTCATTAAATTAGTATGCAAAGGAAAACAAAAAATGTTTAAAATGTGTCTAAAGTGGACTCCAATGTGAATTTTTTGTGAATTGCTTTACTTTAAAAAAAGAAAATGATAGTATGTAATGGTATAAATTGTAAGAGATAAAAAAGGAGGAATTTTTTGTGATAGAAGTAAAAAATGTTACAAAAAAGTACGGAAATGTAGTAGCCGTAGACAATGCTAGCTTCACAATAAATGATGGCGAAATAGTGGGGTTGCTTCGGACCAAATGGTGCAGGAAAAAGTACTACAATGAACATGATGACAGGCTTTATTGAACAAACAACAGGAGATATCATAATAGATGGATATGATATGATTAAAAAACCTAGAAAAGCTAAAAGAGAAATAGGATATATGCCAGAGGGAGTACCATTATATACGGATTTAACAGTTAAAGAGTTTGTAACATATATGGCAGAATTAAAAAAAGTAGATAGAAAAACAAGAAAAGAGAAAATAAATGAAATAATAGAAAAAACAGGTTTAAAAGATGTAGAGAAAAAACTAATAAAGAATCTATCAAGAGGATATAAACAAAGAGTAAGTATGGCAGGAGCATTAGTAGGAAATCCAAAAATATTAATCCTAGATGAACCAACAGTAGGACTAGACCCAAAACAAATAACAGAAATAAGAAATCTAATAAAAGAATTAGGAAAAACTCATACAGTAATACTAAGTTCACATATCTTATCAGAAGTAAGTCAAATATGTAATAAAGTAATAATTATAAATAAAGGAAAAATAGTTGCAACAGATACACCAGAAAATTTAGAGAAAAAAGTTGCAAATAATAATTCCGTATATGTAACAGTAGAAGACCCAGAAAACAAAATGGATAATATAAAAAACAAGATAAAAAATGTTAAAAATGTAGAATTAGTGGCAAAAAACGAAGATGGAACTAAACAATATGTATTAGAAGCAGAAGGAGACATTGACTTAAGAAAAACAATATTTACAGAATTTGCAAAAGAAAATATCACAATATTTGAAATGAAAAAAGCTGATACTACATTAGAAGATGCGTTTATGAAAATAATAGAAGGAGGGAACAAATAATGCTTGCAGTTATGAAAAAAGAATTAAAAACATACTTTTTTTCACCAATAGGATATGTAGTTATGGGAATATTTTTATTATGTTTTAGTGTGTTTTTCTATTTAACAGTAATATCTTATGGAACAGTAGACTTAAGTATTTTATATTATTATACAGCATTATATGGATTAATAATAATAGTGCCAATATTGACAATGAGAATGTTTGCAGAAGAAAGAAAATCTGGAACAGAACAACTACTTCTTACATCTCCAACAGGAATGTTTAAAGTAGTTATGGGAAAATTATTAGCAGCAACAGTTGTAATACTTTTAACCTTACTATTATCATTTATGTTTTTCTTTATAGTAATGTATTTTGGAGAACCAAATTTACTTACAACATTAGTTTCAATGCTTGGATTTGTATTAATTAGTATTGCAGCCTTATCTTTTGGAATGTTTGCATCAAGTTTAACAGAAAATCAAGTAATTGCGGGAGTAGTTACAGTTGCGTTTTTAATAATATCTTTATTTATAACAGATATAAGTAGTAAATTCTCTGGATTTGCATTAATGAATTATTACACAAGTTTTGTACAAGGAGTTATATCAATAGAAAACATTATAAGTTTAGTACTATTTAGTGTGGTATTTATAAGTTTAACAATAATAGTAATGCAAAGAAGAAAATTAGTTAAGTAAGGAGTGAAAATATTGGAAGAGAATAAAAACTTAAAAAATAACGAACAAGAAAAAGATAGAGCTAAAATAAAAGAGCAGAAAAAAGAAGCTAAAGCAAAGAAAAAAGAAGAAAAAGCAAAAAATAAAAAAGAAAAACAAAATAAAGAACCTGGAAAGGTAAGAAAATTCTTCCAAAAAATAGGTAGAGTTTTAAGCAAGAAATGGTTAGTAAATGGAACAAAAACAATCTTATTAGTAGCAATAATTATCTTACTTTATATAGGTGTAAATATATTATTAGAAAATGTAGTATTACCAGAAATAGATTGTACAACAGATAAAATATATTCATTGTCTGATGAGAGTAGAGACAAAGTTGGAAATATAGATAAAGATGTAACAATAACTTTAATTAATTATAGTTCAAATACATCTATAATGAATTTCATGGAAAAATATAAATCATTAAATGACCATATAACTATAGAAGAAGTAAATGATTTATCTGCAAGAACAGACTTGATGACAGAATATTCATTAGAAGCAGATGACAGCTTAATTATTGTATCATCAGGAGATAATGAAAAACAAGTTTCACAATATGATATGTACACATATGACTATTCAACTTATGAAACAATAGACACAACAGAAGAAGCAATAACAAATGCAATATTAGATGTTACAACAGAAGAAAAACCAAAAATATACTTTATGAATAATCATTTAATGTATGACATACAGTATTATTCAACAGTAATGCAAGCAATGGAAGATGAAGCAAATGAAGTAGATACTGTAGATATTCTTCAAAATGGTGGAGTACCAGAAGATTGTGATACATTAGTATTAACAACATTAAGAGAAGATATATCTGAACAAGAAAGAGATGCAATTATAAAATATATTAAAAATGGTGGAGAAATTTTACTTATGTGTGGACCTAATTTAACAGGTGTAGATTTAAGTAATTTCCAAACAGTATTAGATGAATATGGAGTAAGTATTTCAGATGGTGTAATATTTGAAGGAAGCAGTGCAAATATGATTTCTGGATATCCTGATTTCATAGTAGAAACAACTGAAAGTACAAGTTTAACAGAAAACTTAAATATGTCTATGAATATATGTTTTATAGATGCAGGAAAAATTACTTTTGACGAAGATAAACTAGAAGAATTAGGAGTAGAATATGAAAATCTAGTACAAACAACAGATTCAGCATTTGTAAGAACAAATACAAGTTTAAGTAGTGTATCTAGAACAGATGAAGATGAAGAACCAGAAAGTTCTACAATAGCAGCAATAGCTACAAAAACAATAGATGATAGTACAACATCAAAATTAATAGTATTTTCAAATGAATTATTTGCAATGGATATGCCAGTACAAATAAATGGATATACTATGTATACTGTTTCATTATATAATAATGAAGATATGCTTTTAAACTCTGTATCATATTTAAATGAAAGAGAAGATACAATAACAATTAGAAAAACAAGTGAAGAAGTTACTTATACTGTAACAGAACAGCAAAATATAATAATAATGACAATAATATTCGCAGTTCCAGTATTATTAATTATTATTGGAATTGTAGTATGGCAAGTAAGAAGAAGAAAAAAATAGAATAAAAACTTAAAACCTCCATAAATTAATATGGGGGTTTTTATTTCATGAAAAATATACTAAAAATAGTTTTTGTAATTATAGGTACAATGATAGGAGCAGGATTTGCATCAGGAAAAGAAATTTATTTATTTTTCTTTTCATATGGATTAGAAGGAACAATAGGACTTATTATATCTAGTATAATTACAGGAATTACAATATATAAAACATTAGATATTATAAATAAAAATAATATAACAACATATAAAGAATTTTTAAATTGTTTAGTTAAACCAAAATATAGTAAATACAATAATATAATAAATATAATAGTAAATTCATTTATATTAGTCTCATTTTTCATAATGATAGCAGGTTTTGGTGCATATTTAGAACAAACATATGGACTAAAAAAAGAAATTGGAGGAGCTATTTTAGCGATATTTTGCTTTTTCATTTTTATGACAAGCACAAAAGGAATTATAAAAGTAAATGAATTAATAGTACCAGTCCTAATTATAACTATTTTAATAATAGGAATTTTTAATATTTTAAATTTACCTTTAGAAAACTTAGGAGACTATATTATAAGAGAAAATAAATCAAGCTTTATTTTAAGTAGTATAACATATAGTAGTTATAATAGTATTTTACTAATCCCAGTACTAATAACATTAAGAAAACATTTAAAAGATAAAAAGCAGATATTTAAAATATCAGTAATTTCATCAGTAATAATTTTAATTTTATCATCAATGGTATATTTTCTACTTACAAAAATAGAGGTAGATATAAAAAATATTGAAATGCCAGCAGTTTACATGGTGGAGAAGATAATACCTGCATTTAAAAATATTTATGGAATAATAATTTTAGGTTCAATTATTACAACAGCTGTATCTTTAGGGGCAAGTTTTTTGCAAAATACAGCAAAAACAAAGAAGAGTTATCCACAAATTGCGTTAATTATGTGTATAACTTCTGTCTTAGTTTCAAATATTGGGTTTTCAAATTTAGTTTCTACATTAGACCCTTTATTTGGATATTTAGGATTAATACAAATAATTATAATTTTTTCTAAACCTCAAGCATTGCATTTTAAATAAGGGTATAGTAAAATAAAGAAAAAACTAAGGAGGAAATCAGAAAAAATATGAAAGATTTCTGGGAAGAACAACAAATAGAGAAAAAAAAGGTAAATAAGAAAAAAATAATAATATCTATAATCATTCTAGTAATAGTTGCTGTTCTAGGAACAGTTATAGGTGTGTATTTAAATAATGATAGTTTTAGAGATTGGATAGATAGAAATATTTTAAGAAAAGAAGTTATGCAAGATAATGTAACGACAATAGAGTTAGAGGATAGTCAAACGGCAAATATAGTTGCATTTAATAGATATATTGGAATATTAAATAAAAATACGTTTAGTATTTACGGAAGTTCTGGAAATGAAGAAGCATCACTAGAAGTTCAAGTCTCAAATCCACTTTTTAATTCTTCTGATAGATTTCTTGCAATAGCAGAAAATGGCGGAAAAAAAGTATATATAATTGAAAATAGGGATATATCTTGGCAAACAGAAGTAGAAGGAAATATTTTACAAGTTATTGTAAATAAAAATGGATATGTTGCAATAGTTACTGAAGATACAATCAATAAAGCAGTAATTGCACTATATACTCCTCAAGGAAAACAACTATTTAATGTATATTTATCTTCAACAAGAGCTGTAGATGTGAGCATTTCAAATGATAATAAATATTTGGCTGTAGCAGAAGTAGATACATCAGGTACAATGATAAAATCAAGTATAAGAGTGATTTCTGTTGAAAAAGCAAGTTCAGACCCAACAAATTCTGTAGAAAGCACATATCAATCAGAAAATGATAAATTGCTTACTAATATAAAATATCAAGATAGAAATAAATTAGTTTGTATGTATACTGATGAATTAAGAGTAATAGAAGATGGTCAAGATAATCTTTTAATTGATGATAGTGATAAAACTCTAATAGCTGAATCAATAGAACTAGATAATTATGCTTGTATAGTTGAAGAACAATCATCAGGATTATTTACAGCAAATTCTAAAGTGACAATTATTGATACAAATAACAAAGAAACAAAAGAGTATAGTGCTGAGTCAGTAGCAGGAGAAATTTATACAAATGGAAATATCATAGCATTAAATTTAGGAACAGAAGTTGAATTTATAAATACAGGAGGATGGCTTGTAAAAAGATATGTGGCAAATCAGGAAATTACAAATGTAGTATTATCACAAAACTTAGCAGGAATAGTTTATAGAGATAAAATAGAGCTAGTAAGCTTATAGGAGGTCACAAATGATAGTAGATATTATTATAATAGCAATTATTTTGCTATCAGTATTTTTGGGATACAGAAAAGGGTTAGTAAAACTTCGGAATAGGTCTATTTGCATTTATTATAGCAATTGTTATCACATTTATATTATATAGACCAATAGCAAGTTTAATTATAAATAATACACAACTTGATGAAAATATTCAAAACGCAATAACAGATAGCATAAATAATTTTACATCAAATGAAGAAAATAAAGCAGAAGAAAATAGTAGTGAGTTAGTAGAAAGTGCAAAAAATGGAATGCTTTCAGAAACGTCAAGAGAATTAGCTATAAATATAATTTATGGAGCAGTAATGATTTTATTATATGCTGTTTTGAGAATAGCACTGATATTTATTAGCTTTATAGCAGATAAAATAGCAGAATTACCTATTTTAAAACAATTTAATAAAACAGGTGGAATAATCTATGGGCTTCTTAGAGGGGTATTAATAATATATGTGTTATTAATGTTAATAGGAGTATTTGGACAGGTAAATCCAAATAATAGTGTTCATATGCAAATTGAGGACTCATATCTTGGAAAATTAATGTATGATAATAATATTTTGAATATCTTTTTTAGTTAAAAAATTCATAAAATAAAAGGCAATTTATTGCCTTTTTTATATATATTTGATATACTATGAACATAAAAATTATAGGAGTTGAGAAATCTTGGATAAAAAAGCAAGTAACAAAAGAATAAATTCAAAAACTAGTAGTAAAAATTCAAATAAAAAAAATCAAAATAAAAAAGTAAATAACACAAAAATAAATAAAAAAGATATTACAGGACAAAAAGCAAGAAATAAAAAGAAAAAAAGAAAAATTTGGAAAATAGTATTATTAGTAATTTTATTAATATTACTAATATGTGGAGGAGTATTTGCATATCGTGTATATAAAAACGGTTGGGGATTAAGTGGAATGCTTGCAACAGTTGTAGGACATGATGAATATACTAAAAAAGATTTAAAAGAATTTAGATGTTTAGTATTAGGAATAAGTACAGATGAAGAAGGCGCACTTCTTACTGATACAATAATGGTTGCATCATATAATCCAAACACTCAAAAAGCAACACTTTTATCAATACCTCGTGATACATTTACAGGTAAAAATACTAAAAAAGCAGTTGCATCTCAAAAAATAAACTCACTATATAGTATAAATGAAGACCCACAAGATGTATTAGATGCAGTAAATGATTTAACAGGTCTAGGTTTAGAATATTATGTAATTGTAAAAACAGAAGGATTTATACAGTTAGTAGATGCAATTGGAGGAGTAACATTTAATGTTCCAATAGATATGGACTATGATGATACATCACAAGATTTACACATTCATCTAAAAGCAGGAGAACAACTTCTAGATGGAGATAAAGCAGAACAATTAGTAAGATTTAGACATAATAATGATGGAACAACATATCCAGAAGAATATGGAGACAATGACTTAGGAAGAATGAGAACACAAAGAGAATTTATGATGGCAGTACTAAAACAAACGGCAAAAGTAGAAAACATATTCAAATTAGGCGAAATACTAGATGTAGCAGAACAAAATGTTACAACAAATATTAATTTTGATGTAGCAAAAGATTATATCCCATATATAGTAGAATTTAATACGGAAAATTTACTTACAGCAACATTGCCAGGAACAACACCACCATGGGATGAAACAAATGGAGTAAGTATCTTTGTTGCAGATGAAAATGAAACAGAGAAAATGGTTCAAGAACTATTTTACGATAGAGATTTAGAGCAAGAACAAACAGAAGGAACTTCAGAAGATGGAAATACGGTGGACACAAATACAGTGAGTAAAGCAGATGTTACAATAGAAGTATTAAATGGTAGTGGAAATAGCGAAAAATTAAATCAAGCAATAAAAGAATTAGAAGGAGCAGGATATGAAGTTACAAGAAAAGGAGTAACAAACTCTACTTCTAAAACAACTATAATAAACAAGCAAAATGTAGCAGATACAATACTTACAAATCTTGAACAAGTACTAGGTATAGGAGAAATCTCAGATGGTACATCAAGTTCAAGTAAAGTTGATATAACAATAGTACTTGGAAAAGATTATGTATAAAATTATTAATATAAATAAATAAAAAAAGGGGGCTTATAAAAACCCTCTTTTTCTTTTAATAAAAATAGTATAAAATAGTTTTAATTATCTTTTATTCTTAGAAAAGAATATTAAATAGATTAATAATAAAACAACAATAGCGCCAACAATATATATAGCATAAATAAAATAATCTACTTTTTCAACATAATGAGAAGCAACTAAATCTGATGTATATTGAACTCCATTTACTGTATATGTGACTTTTCCAAGTGTATCTCCTTCTTCTATAGGTGCTGATATTTTATCATTTAATGTTATTTCAGGCTCTATATTTTCATTATTATCAGAATTTTTTACTAATGCAGGTATTGTTTCTGCAACTAATAAATCTAAATTTTTTGTTTCTTTTGAGCCATTTGAAACTTCAATAGAAGTAACACTATCAAATGCATTCACAATGTTTTTAATAGAATAGTTTGAAAAACCATATTCATATAAATTTTTTACATCATTAAATCTAGAAGAACTGTCAAAACATCCTAAAACAACACAAATAAGTTCTAAATTATCTTTATAGCCAGATGAAACCAAACATTCACCAGCAGGGGTTGTAAATCCAGTTTTTCCAGCAGTAATATATTGATAATAGTATTCATTTCCAGGAATAATCATTTCATTTGTCGAACTATATGATCTTGGGGCAGACATATTAGTTTGAGGAATACTACATGTTGCAAGACCTGCCAATCTTCTGAAATCTTCATTCTTTAAAGAGTATTGCATAAGTTTTGCTAGATCAGAAGCGGTTGTATAATGATTTTCGTCATGTAATCCATATGCATTTGTAAAATGAGTTCCCAAAAGTCCTAATTCATTACATTTAGTATTCATCATTGAAACAAAACTATCTATAGAACCACCAATATTTTCTGCTAAAACATTTGCTGCATCATTTGCAGAATGAACTAGTAATACTTCCAATAATTGCTCTATAGTTAGTTCTTCACCAACTTGAATATTTGCAACTGAATATCCGTCAGGAACATTCATAACTGCATCATAACTTGCAACAACTTTATCATCTAAATTAGTATTTTCTAAAGATAAAATTGCTGTCATAATTTTTGTTGTACTTGCTGGATACATTTTTTCATTCTCATTTTTTCCATATAATACTTTATTTGTCCTATTATCAATTAAAATTGCTGAAGTAGCATTTATACTAGGCTCACTATCACTTGCAAAAACATTTGAAATAGGGAATATTGTAAATATTATTAAAATAATTAGTATATTTATTGTTAAAAATTTAATTTTCTTCATATCATCTTCTCCTATCTAAATAATATACCGTATTTTTAAAAAAATGTAAATAAAAAATAATTAATTAATAAAAGCTTAATAACCAAATTAAGGAGGTAATTTTATTGAAACAAATATCAAAAAAACAAAAAATAATATTAATATTTTTAGGGATAGTAGCAGTAATTGGAATTACATATTATTCATATACAAACGAAAAAAATATGGAAATATCACAAGAAAATGAGCTAGAAGTAGAAAATGAAACAAATGAAACTAACGTAGATGAAGCAAATAGTGAAAAAATAGTTACAATTAAAGTACATGTATCTGGTGCAGTTAAAAATGAGGGGGTTTATGAATTAGAAGAAGATGCGAGAATAGCAGATGCAATAGAAAAAGCAGGAGGAGTATCAGATATAGCTAACATGAAAAATGTAAATTTAGCATCAAAGTTAGAAGATGGAATGAAAATATATATACCAAAACAAGGAGAAGATGTATTAGAAAATGATTTAGAGGAAAATATTAATAATAAAGAAACAACTTTAGGGGGAAGTGGAACAAATTCTAACGTGGAAAATGAAAAAGAAAAAATAAATATAAATAAAGCAACTAAAGAAGAATTAGATACTTTGCCAGGAATTGGAGAATCAACTGCACAGAAAATAATTCAATATAGAGAAGAACATGGAAGTTTTAAAAATATAGAAGAGTTAAAAGAAGTAAAAGGAATAGGAGATGCAAAATATGAGGAAATAAAAGATTTAGTAGATATAAAATAACAAAAAGCTTGACAAACAATGGGTTACTCTGTATAATGTTAGCGTAAGCTAACAAAAAGGAGGAAAACATGAAACTAACAGAGTCACAAGAAGAGTATTTAAAAACAATATATATATTAAGTAAAAATAATAAAAAAGTAAGAGTAACAGATATTGCAAATAAACTTGCATTTAAAAAACCAAGTGTAAATAAAGGGGTAAATGCCTTAAAAGAACTTGGGCTACTAAATTATGAAGCATATAAAAATATTGAACTAACAAAAAAAGGCGAAGAAACAGCAAAAGAAATTTTAAAAAGATATGATATTTTAAATATGTTTTTAACAGAAGTTTTAGAAATAGATGAAGAGCAGGCAGAAAAAGAAGCAAAAGCAATGAAATATGCTATGTCTGAAGAAACTACTAAAAAATTGGATCAATATATAAGCAAAATATTGGATTTAGGTGACTTAGATTGTGGATATAATTCTGATAGCGAAAAATGTAGAGCTTGTGTAAAGATTACAGCTAAAAATAGATTTAAAAAGAAAAACAAGGAGGAGTAAAATGTTAGAATTACAAAATATATCATTTGAAAGAGAAGGAAGAAAAATATTAGATAATATAAATCTTAAATTAGATACAAATAAATTTATAGTAATGACAGGGCCAAATGGTTCCGGAAAATCAACACTTGCTAAAATAATAATGGGAATTGAAAAACCTGATTCAGGAAAAATAATCTTAAATGGAAAAGATATAACTAACTTAAGTATTGATGAAAGAGCAAATATGGGAATAAGTTTTGCTTTTCAACAACCAGTCAAATTTAAAGGGTTAACAGTTTATGATTTATTAAAATTAGCAGCCAAAAAAGATATAAAGAAAAAAGAAGCATGTGATATTTTATCTAAAGTTGGTTTATGTGCTAAAGAATATGTAGATAGAGAAGTAAATGGTTCATTATCAGGAGGAGAGCTAAAAAGAATAGAAATTGCAACAGTTGCAGTAAGAGGAACAACTTTAAGTATTTTTGATGAGCCAGAAGCTGGAATAGACCTTTGGAGCTTTGGAAATTTAATAGAAGTATTTGAAACAATGAGAGAAGTGATAAAAGGAACAACTCTAATTATTTCTCATCAAGAAAGAATTTTAAATATTGCAGATGAGATAATTTTATTAAAAAATGGAAAAGTTGAAAAAGATGAGGATAGTAAAAAAATATTAGAAAGTACAATAGAAGCAAATAAAAAATGTTGCAAAGAAAGAAGGTGTAATAAATAAATGGAAGATAAAGTTTTAAATAAAATTGATGAAGAATTATTAAATGAAGTATCAGATTTAGAAAATATAAAAAAAGGTGCTTTTAATATAAGAAAAAATGGGAAAGGTGTAGAAAGACAAGTTACTGAAAATGTTAATATAGTAACAAAGGAAAATAATTCAGGAATAGATATATATGTTAAAGAAAATACAAAATTTGAATTTATTCATATACCAGTAATTATTACACAAAGTGGGCTAAAAGATGTGGTATATAACGATTTTCATATAGGAAAAAATGCAAATGTAGTAATAATTGCAGGCTGTGGAATACATAATGACCACCACAAAGACTCAGAACATGATGGGATACATAGATTTTACTTAGAAGAAGGGGCAAAAGTAAAATATATTGAAAAACATTATGGAGAAGGTGATGGCAAAGGAAAGAGAATATTAAATCCTGTAACAGAAGTATATTTAAAAGAAGGTAGTAGTATTGATATGGAAAGCTACCAAATAAAAGGTGTAGATTCAACTATTAGAGAAACAAAAGGAGTACTTGAAAAAGATACTAATTTTGTGGTTACAGAAAAAATAATGACACATGGAGATCAATATGCAAAAACAATTTTTGATGTAGAATTAAATGGGGAAAATTCAAGTGCACATGTTACATCAAGGTCTGTTGCAGTTGATAATTCTGAACAATACTTTTTATCAAAAATATATGGAAATTCTAAATGTTTTTCACACAGTGAATGTGATGCAATTATTAAAGATAGTGCAAAAGTTACAGCTGTTCCAGAAGTTGTTGCAAATGATGTTGATGCAAATTTAATACATGAAGCGGCAATTGGAAAAATTGCTGGTGAACAAATAATAAAATTAAGAACTTTAGGATTATCTGAGGAAGAAGCGGAACAAGAAATAATTAAAGGTTTTCTAAGATAGAAGGTAAAATACAAAATAAAAACTAGAATGAACAAAGTCAATTCTAGTATAATTTTAAAGTATCTTCAATAACATAAGAAACAGGTAAAACACTATCATTATCTGTTTTTATGTCAAAAATTATATCATTATTGATAGATTTTTTATATACAGAAACAGTAACAGTACCGCATTTCTTTAGGTCTTGATTTATTAGATTTTTCACATTAACACCCCTTTTCCTTAGTACGAAGACATTATACTAAAAAAATATAAATATATTACTTATATATCATTAATACAGCTAAAATGTATATGAAAAACATAAAAAGTTTATAAAAGATGTGTCAACTAACGACACATCTTTTATGGTTTGGATTTAATTATTTTTATCTTTATATAATTTTACAATATCTTTAAAACTCATTTTTGTTCCATAATTTAATATAGCATTTGAATAAATCTTTATTGCAACTTGTGCAATGATTAATATTGTTACTAGTAATACAGCAATAGATATTAATACTTCAGATGTTGATGCAATTCCCATCATAATTCTAAATGGCATACAAAATGGTGATGATAGTGGGAAAATTGCTGCAAACTGATTTAACTCACTTGTTGGATTCATCATAGTGAAATATGCTAAGTAGAATCCAATTACTGCAAGTATCGCAACAGGTGTATTTGCTGATTGTATATCTTCTGGTTTACTTACTGTAGAACCTGTTAAAGCATATAAAAGAGCATATGCAAAATATCCTAAAATAAAGTAAATTATAGTAATTACAGCTAAAAATGGTGTAAATTTAGACATATCTAAAACTGCATTTAATAGTTCTGGGTCTAAGAACAATTTGGCAGAAACTAGTGCTACTGCAACCATTACACTTACTTGTATTAACCCTACAATACCAATTCCTATTGTTTTTCCAAGTACTATTGTTCTAGGTGATGTTGATGTAACTAATGTTTCCATTATTTTTGATGTCTTTTCTGTTGTAATAGAACTTGATACTTGATATGCACAGAAGTAAATAGCATAAAATAGAACTATTGATAAAAGCATAATAACAAATACATTACCACTTACTTCTTGTTCCTCTGTTTGTTCTAAACTAAATTCAAAAGAAGGAGATAAACTTGCAATTTGTTCTGTAGTTAAACCTAATTTAGAAATTTGTAAATTTGTATATACAGAAGTTAAAGCATTAATTAAATCTTCTGGCATACTAGATACTTGAGTTAAATTTTCTACAATATATCTTAGCTTATATGTACCATCACTTTTAGGTTCAATAATAATTGCTTCATCTATATCTTTATTTTCTATTTTTCCTTTTATATCGTCAAAAGAAACATTATCATTTGTTATTTGAAATTCATAACCTAATTCCATTTGATTTAGACTCTCTAAAGTACCTTCAAAAACATTTGATGAGTCTATAATTAATATTTTATCTTCAGAAGAAGTTGTATCACCACCTGTAATAGCATTTATAATATTTGGTATATTAAAACCTACAACTATCAATACTAAAATTATAATTGTAGAAACAATAAAAGACTTTCTTTTTATCATATCTTTTATTGTAAAAGACATTACTGTTAATAAATCTTTCATTATTACTCACCTACCTTTTCTATAAATATGTCATTTAATGTTGGTTTCTTTATTTCAAATTTGTCTACTTCTATATCGTCAGAAACCAATTTATGTAATAGTTGGTGAGCTTTTTCCTCAGAATCTATTTTAATAGAATATTCGTTATTTTTAGAAAACTCTATACCCATATTAAATTCTTTAATATATTCATCAATATTTTTATTTGTAGATAATTCTAATCTATTTGCTTTATATGTTTCTTTAATTTCTTTTAAATTACCTTGTAAAACAGTTTTTCCTTTGTTTAATATTAAAATATCAGTACAAAACTCTTCAATCGAAGCCATTTGATGACTTGACATTATAATATATTTCCCTTCTTTAACTAGATCAATAATTATATTTTTTAATATTTCGGTATTTACTGGATCTAGACCGCTAAAAGGTTCGTCTAATACAATTAATTCGGGATTATGAATAATTGCAGTCATAAATTGAATTTTTTGTTGATTTCCTTTAGATAACTTTTCAGCTGGCATTGGTATATATTCCTCAACTTTTAAAACCTTTGCCCATTTATTAATTGCCTTATCGGCCTCAGATTTACTCATGCCTTTTAGTTTAGCAAAATACATTAATTGGTCATATATCTTAGTTTTAGGATATACTCCTCTTTCCTCCGGAAGATATCCAAAGTTTACGCTTTTTCTTTCAACTCTTTTTCCATTCCAAGTTATATTACCTGTATCTTTTTTGATAATTCCAAGAAGCATTCTAATAGTAGTGGTTTTACCAGCACCATTTGTTCCGAAGTAAACCAAAAACACCAGGTTTATCAACTTCAAAAGAAATGTTGTCAACTGCTTGTTTGTTGGCGAATGTCTTAGATACATTTTCTAGTTTTAATCCCATTTTTAATCCTCCTTTTAATCTCAATTCTCAAGTATTATATTATTCCTTATTTATATTTACAATACTTTTATGACAAAATTAAGAAAATTGTCATGGAAAAATAGAGATGGGCAAGTCTGCCTAAAAGAAGTAATAAAGATATAATAGAGTGATTTTTATTTTTGTGATATGATAGTAAAAAAGTAATTTATATAGGAGATTTCTATATGAGAATTTTAGAAAATGAACTAAAAAAGTTATTTTAAATAAATGATATGTTTGACAAATTTGATAAAAACAATTATATAATGTGAAAATACGCCAAATGATTAGTTGGAAATTATTTGATTTTTGTGTTATAATTACCCCAAAAATAGTATTTTATATAATAAAGTATGGAGGAAAACATGGAAAATAAAATTTTAGAAATATTAAATAATATAGTAAGTAATATAAGTGTAGAAATTATATCACAAGATGAAAGAGAAAAAATAACAGTCAATGTTAATAAAAATAGTTCAGTTTCTTTTATGGTATTCAAGAATATTCTGCTAAAAATTACATTTCAGAAAGCAAAAATGTTTGTCGAAATTAGAAAATTAGATTGTGTCAATCTAGATAAACTATCAAAAGAATTTGAAAATGTTAAATATAAAGAAAATGAGTTATATGCTAAGATATATTTAGATAGTATTGAAGATATAAATAAATTGGATACAGAGATAAAAGAAATATATAAATATTTGTATTCAAACGAACCAACTGATAATTTTGGCTGTTGCTCTAGATATATCGAATGCTCAGATTCCTTGAAATGTACTAATCCAGATAAAAAATTTGCAAAAGGATGCCAATATAAAGGAAATCTTGAATCAGGAAAAATATTCTATGGTAAGAATAAAAATATTTAGAAAGAGTTGATTTTATGAAAAATTATGTAATTATGGATTTAGAAAATCCAAATGCGAGAGGAAATTCTATTTGCTCTATTGCAATCATAGTTGTAAAAGATAATGAAATAATTGATAAAAAATATTCATTAATAAATCCTGAAGATAGATTTGATATTAAAAATTCTGAAATTACAGGTATAACATCTAATATGGTATTGCAAAGTCCTACTTTAAAAGATTATTGGTATGAGATTAAAGAACTACTTGAGAATAATATCATTGTTGGACATAATGTATTGTATGATCTAAGTGTATTAGAAAAATCATTAAGTAGATATAATATTGATGTGCCTTTATTTAATTATTGTTGTACTTTAGAATTAAGTAGGAAATTTTTAAATTTAGATTCATACAAACTAACATCAATAGCTCAATTTTTAAATGTTAATTATAATCCTCATAATGCTTTGGAAGATGCAGTTACTACTTATTATCTTTTTAGATACTTAAGTGAACATTACAATATTGATAATTTACAAGCGAAGCAATATGAATATGAATTTACAGTTAAAGACAATATTGATTCTAAATTATCTTCTAATATTAATTCATTATATGGCATCATTAAAGGAATTAATTATGATGGAATAATCAATCAATATGAGATTAACCTATTGAATAAATGGCTAGATGAAAATGTAATTTACAAACAATATTCATTATTTAATAAAATATTAACTGAACTAAGTTCTATTTTAGAAGATGGAATTATAACAAAATATGAGAAGATTGAACTGTTAGGTCTAGTAAACAGCATACAATCTTCGAATATGTATAATGAAACAACATTAAACTTACAAATTTTACAAGGAATACTTGAAGGTATTGCTTGTGATAAAAAAATTGTAATTGAAGAAATAGAAAATTTAAAAATATGGCTTATTAAAAATGATTATTTAAGTGGTGTTTATCCATATGATAAGGTATTATTAATTGTTAATAAAGTTTTGGAAGATGGAATATTAACTGAAAATGAAAAAGAAGATTTAGCATTGAGCTTTAATGAAATATTAAATCCAATATGTAGTAATAATAAAAGTATCAAACTAAATGGAAAAACATTTTGTTTAACAGGAGATTTTAAAAATGGAACCAAATCAGAGATAAAACAAAAATTAGAAAATCTGGGTGCAATAGAAAAAAGTGGTGTATCTACTAAATTAGATTATTTATTTGTTGGTGGTCTTGGAAGTGATGCTTGGAAATATGGTAATATTGGTGGAAAGATTGCTAAAGCACAAGAACTACAAGAAAAAGGAAGCTTAATTCAAATAATTACAGAAGAAGATTTATTTGAAAATATTAATAATATCAAATGAGTGTGATTGGATAAAAATGAAAATAATAAATTGGAATAAAGAAAAATAATTATAATATAAAATAGTAATTTGTAAGTAAACCATAGGTATGTTTTTTCAAAAATAAACCTATGGTATGTGGAAAAGAAAGAATTTTTATGCTAAATTGTTAATAAAGAGGTGGTAAGTATGGATAAAATAAAAATAGGTCAATTTATTGCAAATTGCCGTAAGGATAAAAAACTAACTCAAGAGCAATTAGCAGAAAAATTAAATATAAGCAAAAATGCAGTTAGCAAATGGGAAAGAGGAATCTGCTTAATGGATATGTCGCTTTTAAAGCCATTAAGTGAAATACTGGGTGTTAGTGTAAATGATATTTTAGCAGGAGAAAAAATACCAGAAGATAAGATAAAAGAAAAATCAGAAGAAAATATTATAAAATTATCTGAGTTTAATCACTATAAAAGTGTTACTATTGGAACTATATTTATATTAGTAACAATTGCAATTATTATTATATATTCTCTTATTAAAAATATAGAATGTTCTGGTTATACAACTTTATTATTTGGATTTTCAGCAGTTGTTTATTTTTATAAATATAAACAAAAAAATAATAGAACTCTATTATTGTGTGCTTGGTGTATGATTGTAGCATTCATTGCAAATTTCATTGCATTTATACTATCAACAATATAAATTACAATAAGTAGGCCTGATAATTAGTTGAAATTATTATCTCTTTATTTTATAAATATAGCAGAAATCAGTAATTTGTGAAAGGTTATCCAATTATTGTATATTAATTTTCATTATGATATACTAAAGTAAAATTAAGAAAGCAAATACTTAGAATGGAGGAAATAATGAATCAAAATCAAAAAAATAATAACGAATTAATACTAACTATATTATTAGGTTGGTTAGGTGTTCATAAATTTATTGAAAAAGAATATGGAATAGGAATTATATATTTATTAACATTTGGATTATTTGGAATAGGCTGGGTATATGATATATATACATGTTTTTACTATAATTCTGATAAATTTCTTGAAATTAAAAATAGCATAAAAGAAAATACAAATAAATGTAATGAATTAAACGAACATATCGAAAATTTAAAAAATACTTATGCTGATATAAAAAGGATAGATTATGGTACTGCTAATTATATAGATAATAGTAGATGGAACTATAAAAGACCAGCTTTACGAAAATATCAAGAGGCAAAAAATATATATAATTGTTCTAGAACAGTTTGCAGTAATGCGAGAATGCAACCTTTTAAATACATTTGTAAATATTTTAATATAAAACCAACAGAGGAAAATCTTGAAAAATTTGAAAATGTTTTAAATGACTTTTCAGCTGCAGAACAAGGTAAAAATTTATTGAAAAATGAAAGAGACAACATTGTTAATAGCATTAGCGATAAGGTTCCATTATTGATAAAAACATTTAACAAAAAAAGATTGATTAGAAAATTAGGTTTTAAGGATATAGATTTTAGTCAATTGTATTTTCCTCAATATACTTTTAAATATACTAGTTCTGGTGGAAATAGTTCAATGCAATGTAATATAACTTTTGATATAGAAAATCTTAATAAATTTGTTATATATTTAAGTGAATTAGTTAAATTTAGAAAAAGTGCAGCAGGCCAAAGAGCACTAATGACGACACAATTGAGAGAAAAAATAAAACAAAGAGATAATTATACTTGTTGTAAATGTGGAAATTCAATTGAAAAAGAACCTAATCTTCTTTTAGAAATTGACCATATAATTCCTATATCAAAAAACGGAATGACAACAGAAGAAAACTTGCAAACTTTATGTTGGAAATGTAATAGATCAAAAGGTTCCAAAATAGAATGATTGAATCCAATTTTAAATACTAAATAATGATACATATTAAAATGGAATAAATCGAGTAGAGAATAAATAATTAGTTTATTTATTCTTTACTTGACTATATATAAGTTTTTTTATTAGATTACTAACTTCTTCAATAAAAATTTTAGGTTCAAAATTCTTTTCATAATATTCATATCCAAAAATCCTTTCAAAATTTTTCATAGATATATTCTTATTTCTATTAGATAAAGCATAATTAATATTATTTCTTATAGAATGAATATTAAAACCATATTCAAAATACAAATATAGTAGCCTTTAAAGGAACCAACTATTATAATCGAAAATGAAGATAAGAAAATATAGATTCAATTGAAAAATAATCAATTTTGAATAATGCAATCCATGTATTACTTGAAATTACTAATGGGGAAACACTTGCTCTCTAAAATTTTAATATATGATTTCTCGGGGGCAATCTTGGGAAAAAATTATAAAAAATAAAATAAATTAAGTAAAATTATTTTTAGATAAAATGCTTGATATTAGCGCGTTTTATAAAATATTTTTAAATAAAAAAAGAGGCTTAAAGCCTCGAATTTGGTTGCGGGGGTAAGACTCGAACTTACGACCTTTGGGTTATGAGCCCAACGAGCTGCCAACTGCTCCACCCCGCGATGTTTGACATTTTTCATTATACTACTAACATTATGATTTTGTCAATAGATTTTGAGAATTTAGCCAAAAATGTAAGCAAAAATTTTAAACCTCTTCTATATTATATGCTAAATTCTCAAAAATATTACTATTTTGCTCTCCCCCACCGATAAATTTAATAAAAATTGTTGTACCCCTTTTAATCATTTAAAGAGTCAAAATGCAATTTTCCCATTTTACTATCAAGATAACAACTTATTATTGGTAGGTTTTTAAAAAATATTTCAATTCTATCTTTAGATACAATAATTTCTTTAACAATAGATTGAATATCTACATTATCTATACACATGTTAATAACATCTAATTGTTGCCTAATCATATCTGTCAATAATGTTTCTTCCACCATAGTATTATTATTACATTTGTCCTTTCCATACTTTAATCTATAATTACATCTATAGTTTATATTATTTCTTTCTTTTCGTCCGTTTGAATATATGATTACATTCTGCACATTTTATTAAACCTCTGTATTTATTCATAATTTGTTCTCCATATTTATTAATAACTACTTTTTAAATTTAATCCTAATAATTGTAGTTGGTTTTCAATATTAAATATTTCTACAGAATCTATCTTCAATTTAATTAAATCTTTTTTTGTATTTTTGCACAATTGATTTATTTTTTCAATATTGTTTTTCTTTAAATAGTCTATTATTGAGCAAGATATATCTAATCTATCAATATTTTCATTTAATATTTTTTCATACATCATATATTAGTCCTTTTATAATTATCATTTTTATTAACAATATCAAACTTAATAAATAAAAACAAGATGGAGAAAGTTTTTTTCTTTCTCCACCCCATTCTTGTAGCATTTTTAGTCGTCATCTTTTTTGGAGCTTCCGCACAAGCACTGTCCGAATGTCATAATCTGATATGCAACTGTAAATTCTACACCAAATAATTGAGTAGCACCCCAAGTTGCAAACAGTGTGACACCAAGAATTATAGCACCTATAATGGCAACTATAAATGAAAGACCGAGTCTCTCATATAAATCATCTCCTGCAACCCAACATAAGAAAAAGATTACTGCAAGAAGAAGTCCTGTGCCACCGAGATGAATCCAAAGGAATGCAGTTCCTTGATCTGCCCAACCCCAGCTTTGAACTAAAAAGCTCAAACCAAAAATGATAAACCACCAAACAAATTTCCGTAACATACTTAATTCCTCCTATAAATTTATTCTTTTTTCGTTGCTTATTTCTCATTGTGTAATTACCAAAAAGCCAGAGGACTTTCCTCTCACTAATTAGTGATAATAAGAAATAACTAATGTTACATACTTATATTATACAATATATTCACATAAAAATCAAATTTTGCCAAAAGAAAAAGACGAACATAATCGTTCATCTTTCCCCAAAACCATGCTTCTTACTTTTCCCTGTGTTGTTTACTGATGTTATTCGTTACGGCTTTTATCTTTCATCAATGTCTTGTTCTTCTGTGAAATCAACATCTATTACATCTTCATTCTCTTTAAATCTCGAGTTTATAAAGATATAAAATTCAGAGTCCCGTGCCTTATTATATGCATCCTGTAAAGACCAAAAGCCTAGTACGGTACATATAGCCCAAAGTATTGCACAAAAGATTTCACTTACGATTGACTTTCCTAGCATTATTGCCGGAATTATCTTGATGATAAATAAAGCACACAGAATTGATGTAAACACAATCCGAACTTTAATACTTGCTACATTACTGTATTTTTTCTTAATCATAAGGACAGTAAGGAGTATTAAATAAATTACTGCTAAAATCAAAATTGCTAATCCCAGACTTGCATAAATAATATTTAACATAGTAATACCTCCTAAAGATGTTTTTTTAGCTGGTTTCGTTGAAATGCTCACTAATTAGTGAACTGTAAACAACAGGGTATTTATAAAAGTCAATACCAAAATTACCAAAAAAGGGAAAATAATTTTTACCAATTTAGATAAAGTTTAATTACATAGAATTGTCAAAGTTTTCCATTTTATTTAATATATCTTTTAATCTGTAAGAATCACCTGTAATATTAAAAACATACGAATGGTGTAATAATCTATCAAGTATTGCATTAGCAAGTATATTATCTGAAAAAATTTCTCCCCATTTAGAAAATTGCTGATTTGTAGTTATTATGGTAGAACTTTTTTCGTATCTTTTTGCAATTAATTGAAACAGTAAATTTGCACCATTTTTGTCTACAGGTAAATATCCAATCTCATCAATTATCAATAACTTATATTTATTAAATGTTTTTAAAGCATCCTTTAATCTATTTTCTTGATGTGCAATATTAAGTTTAGTGATTAAATCATGACAACTAATGAAATATGTACTAACTCTTTTTTTAGCAGCTTCAATGCCAATGGCTGTTGCAATATGCGTTTTGCCAACACCACTAGACCCAATTAACAAAACATTTTTCTTCTCTTCAATAAATCTAAGTGTTGCTAAATCTAAAACTTCTTTTTTATTAATACTTGGTTGAAAATCGAAATCAAATTCATCTAAAGTTCTAATAAAAGGAAACCCAGCCACTCGTATATTAAATTCAGAAGCTCTTTGTTCTTTAAATTCTATTTCTTTCTGAGTAAGATTAAGAAGTGCATCTAAAAAGGAAATATTATTTTTATTTATCTCATCTAAATATGTTGATAAATATGTACTCATCTTATTTAATTTTAGTTTTTGTAAATTATTTATTACTTGATTATATATCATAAAAATTACCTCTTTCTTTTTATTAATTTTATATTATTTAAATCCTTTATCTATTTTACATCCAATAATCTATCTAAACGTTTCAAATTATCATTAGCATATTTTTCTATGTCAGATCTATCTTTATATGGCATAGAAATTGTTAAACCTTCTACATAATGTTCTTTAGCATAATTTATTAATTTTAAATTGATTTCATGTGTTGCTATTATTTGTTTATTATGATATATATACAATATATTATCAGTTTGTTTTAATTGGACATACTGATTAATATATTTGGGTGAAACAGAATATTTTTTACCTTTGTAGTAAATTAAGGAATCGGGATAAACCTTAGTTTTCTCCACATTTTCCAAGTAAGAAAGCATGACTTTATTGCTTGGCAAAGGTAGAAGATATTCTTTTTCTTTTTGAAACAAAAGGATAGGTGGTACATTAGTTGTTTGATGAACAGTAGAATTAACTTTATCTCTTATATTTTTAATAATTCTAATTAATTCTTCTTCATCTTCAAATTCATGATTGTATGGTATTAACCATGACATGAACTTATTGGCTGTTTCATCTTTTCCTTTCGTTTCAGGAGACCTTGGCTTACATAATTTCACACAAGTACCCATATCTTTAGCAAATTGATTAAATTCTGGATTTACTGTTCTTTTATTTCCATTAATATCAACTACTGCTCTCATGTTATCAATTAACAATTGTTTAGGTACACCATTGAAAAATTTAAATGTTGTCATTAAACATCTTTCTACATCTTCTCTGGTTTTTGTTCTACTATATACAAAATCATGTAATCTAGAATATCCTAAAGTTGCAGAAAATACATTAAATTCAAATACTTCTCCATGTTTGCTGATCATCTTTATATCTTCTTTCCAATCAAATTGTAACTGTTCTCCGGAATCTGTTTCATATCTTAAATGAACTTTTTGACTTTTACTTGGTTTTAATTCATGCTTTGTTAAATACTTTTTAAAATTTGAATAAGTTCCTATGGAATTATCTTTATTGTATAAATATTGGTACAATCCCATTTGAGTAATTCCTACTAATTCTATTTTACTTTTAATTTCATCATAATATTTATCTAATTTCGATGGTTTATTTCTATTTGCTTTTTTTCCTTCATATCCTTCATAATATTTTTTTATTGTATGTCTTTCTATTTCAAAAGCTCTTTCTAATTCACTAAAATTCGGCTTTATTCCTAAGGTTTTCATTATTTCTAATTGTCCTTTCATATTTTTTAACTTTATATTTTCTTTCATTTGTATACTTCCTCCTTACAAAGAAGTAGTATATCAAACTATTTTTTTGCAATCAAAAAAGTAACCAATTTTGGTAGTTTTTATTTTCCCTTTTTTGGTTACTTTTATTTTATCATTTTCATTTTTGACTTATCCCTAATTTATCCCTAATCTTTTTATAAATTTTTTATATTTTAATTCGTTTTATTTCCTTTTAATTCTGTTAAATTCTTCTTATTGCATTTTAGCAATTCTTACAGTATCAAGCATTGCAATAAAAAAATCCCGAAATGTAAAGCGTTTGACTTTTTCGTAGCCCTATTTTTATGAGCCCAACGAGCTGCCAACTGCTCCACCCCGCGATGTTTAAATCTTTGTTATTATACACCCATATAAATATATTTGTCAATAAAAAATCTTAAAATATTGGTAATTACCAAATATTTCTTTATATATTATATGCATGCTACTAAAAAATATACTTAAGATTAGTATAAAATTACTAGACAAGTTTTAAAATAAATAATATAATCAAAGCATAAAAAGGAGGAAGATAGTATGAAAAATGAATTAGTAATAAAAAAATGTAAATCATGTGGAGCAATTGTAAAAGTAATTGAAGATTGCAATTGTCAAGGATGTGGAATTGTATGTTGTGGAGAACCAATGGAAAAATTAGTTCCAAATTCTGTTGATGCAGCAGTTGAAAAACATGTTCCAACATATGAAAAAGTAGAAGATGAATTATTAGTAAAAGTAAATCATGTAATGGAAAAAGAACATTACATTGAATGGATTAGTATGGTAAAAGAAAATAAAGAAATAACAGTAAAACTATATCCAGAACAAACAGCAGAAGTAAGATTTCCATATATACAAGGTGCAACTTTATATGCATATTGTAATAAACATGGTTTATGGAAAGCAGAAGTAGAATAAAATAAATATTTTGGAGGGTAATATGAAATTAGAAAATAAAGTCTCTGTAGTAACAGGTGGAGCTATGGGAAATGGTTTAGGAATAGTAAAAGTATTTTTAAAACATGGAGCAAAAGTTATTATTTTAGATTATTCAGACAAAATTGATGAGGTTGTTGCAGATTTTAAAGAAAAAGGTGAACCTGTAGAAGGATATAAAGTGGATATAAGAGACAGCAAAAGAGTAAATGAAATAGCAAAAGAAGTTTATGAAAAATATGGACAAGTAGATGTATTAGTAAATAATGCAGGAGTTGCTAAATTAACACCATTTTTAGAAACACCAGATGAGATTAGAGATTATCACTTTGATATAAATATAAAAGGAAGTTGGAATGTTTCAAAAGCCTTTGTTCCATATATGCCAAAAGATGGAGCAATTGTTAATCTTTCATCTGTAACAGGAACAATGGTAGCAGATACAGGAGAAGTAGCCTATGCTACTACAAAAGCAGCACTTTTAGGATTTACAAAAGGATTAGCAGCAGAACTAGTTGAAAAAGGAATTAGAGTTAATGCAATACTTCCAGGATATATCATGACACCAATGGTTGAAGGAATTGCAAAAGATTCTAATTCAAATAATCCAAAATCTGTTGTGGATGGAATAGCAGATGGAATCCCAATGAAAAGACTAGGAACAATAGAAGAATTAGGAGAACTTGCAGCATTTTTGGCAAGTAATGAATCTTCATATATTACAGGACAAAGTTTTGTAATAGATGGTGGTTCTACATTACCAGAAACAAAAAGTGTTGGAGTTTAAAAGGTTTTAAGTGCCTTAAATAAAAAATAAAGAGCTAATATAAAGTTTATAAAATACTTTAATTTAGCTCCTTTTTCTATGTATTTCCTTTTTTACCTACATATTTTATCATTCCATGATAATGAGGTTTTCCATGTCCTAAATCTAAACTATATTCATCTGAGATAAATATAGTAGTAAAATCAGAAAAAAGATTTAAAATCTCATCTTTAGAAAAATAACTCATGTATGTATCATCTGATTTTTTATGGAAAACATTATTTTCTAATTCATAAAAATCAGGATTGTTTTTTCTAAAATCCAAGCTAGTGTCATCTATAGAAAATACTGATATATATGCTAATCCATTTGTCTTTAAATTAGATTTAATATTTTCAATAATTTCATAAGAATCATCTTTATGAAGAAAATGTAATACATTACTAGACAATATTAAATCATACTTGTCTTTTCCTATATTAAAATTTCTAATGTCATCTTGAACAAGATTAAGATTAGGACAGTTTTCTTTAGATATTTCCAAAGCTTGTTTAGAATAGTCAACTCCTGTAACTTGAAATCCAAAATTAGAAAGAAAAATTGAATTTTGTCCTTGGCCAATACCTAAATCTAAAACTTCTTTTCCTTCTATTAATTTCATATATCTTCTTAATTCTGGGGCAATTTTTGCTTGTGTATTTGGAAGTTTATCAGTTTGTTTTTTATCATAATTTATAGGGTTACCAATCATAATTTTCCTCCTTGCTCTGTATATTATATTATTTTTTGAATAATAAGTCTATACATAAAATGGCTTTCATTCTTAAGTAGAATATGATAATATATAAAAAAATTAAAAGGAGAATTGAGAATGAAAAATTTATTTATAGAATATCCAAAATGTTCAACTTGTAAAAAAGCTAAAAAATGGTTAGAAGATAATAAAATTGCATTTGTAGATAGACATATAGTTGAAGAAACTCCAACAGATAAAGAATTAACTTCGTGGATAAAAGAAAGTGGATTAGATATTAAAAAATGGTTTAATACAAGTGGGATGAAATATAAAGAATTAAATCTAAAAGAAAAATTACCTACCATGACTGATAAAGAAAAAATATCTTTACTTGCAAGTGATGGTATGCTTATAAAAAGACCTATTTTTATATCAGACAAAAAAATACTTGTTGGTTTTAAAGAAAGTGAATGGGAAAAGTTAAAATAATTGAGGATCATAAAATTAAAATATCTTAAATTATTTATTAAAGAATTTTTAAAGTTTACACGGGTGAAAAAGTTAGTGTAAAATTAATGTAGGCAAAATATAAAATGCCTACATAATTTTTATCTAAAAAATATTGAAAAAACATAGATAATCCTTTAAAATGTGAATTGCAAACCACACAAAAGAAAGGAAAATATCTATGTTTGAAGAAATTGTAACAGAAGAAGAAATAAAATTCAATAATTTAGAGAAAAAAATATTTAAATTTGTATGTAATTTTGGATGTTTAATAATAAAATTAATTTTAGAAAGTTATGGCAGAAAGATAATGAAAGCCAGAGATACGAAGAAATATAGGCATAAAGGATTAAGAAAAAATACAATAAAAACAGTAATGGGAGAAGTAGAATATGTAAGGGCAATGTATGAGGTTGAGGAAGAAGGAATTAAGAAAAGAGTGTATTTACTAGATGAAAAATTGCATATAAATACAGAAGGAAAAGCATCAGAAAATTTAGTAGAAAAAATAGTAGAAACAGTACCAATAACAGATTCATATAGAAAAGCAGAAACAGTACTAAAAGAAACAACAAATGCGACATTAAGTTTTGAATGGATAAGAAATATTGTAGTAAAATTGGGAGACAAAATAACAAAGAAAGAAAAAGAAGAAAGGAAAATGTTGGATAAGGGACAACTAGTGGCAGGATTGAAGGAAATAATAGCACTGTTTGAAGAAGCAGATGGATTGTGGATAAATTTACAAGGAAAAGATAGAAAAGAAAGATTAGAAGAAAATAAAAAGAAATGTGAAAAAGAAAACAAAGAATTTAATCCAAAGCAAAAAATCAAAACAGAATTAAAACTGCATGTAATGTATGAAGGGTGGAAAAAAGATGATAAAAGGCATCCATTAATAAATAAGCAATATATAGCAGGAATGATGAAACCAAAAGAAATAAAGAAATTAAGAGATGCAAGAGTATATCAACAATATGATGTAGAGAAAATAAAATTAAGAGTAGTAAATGGAGATGGAGCGAAGTGGACAAAAGGAATAACAGCAAAAGGAAGAATATATCAAAAGGATCAGTTTCATATAATGCAAGAAATAGTAAGGGATGTACCAAAAGAATATAGAAATATAGTAGAAGAATTAGTGAAAACAAAACAATATGATAAGATAGAAAAAACAATAGAGGGATTAAAAGTAGAATTAGGAGGAGAATATAAAGCAGTAAAAAAATTAAATACATTACAAAGCTATTTAAGTAGTGGACTAGAAAGATATCAAGATATAGTAGAAGTACCAGAGGCACCAGAAGGAGTAGAATACAGAAATATGGGAACACAAGAAAGTCAGATATTTAGTAAATTAAAGAAAAGATTTTGTAGTGGAAGAAAAGCGTTTAGTGAGCATGGAGCAAATGCATTAGCAAAGATATGTGTATTAAGCGAAAAGTTTAGTTTAGAAGAATTAGAAACACCAATACCAATAGATACAAGTGTAGAAGATTGGATAAAAGAAATAGAAGAAAATGTAAGAAAAAATAGAACGAGAAAAGATAGTTTTGTAGCAACAGAAAAAACAAAAGAAGGAGTTGGAATACAAAAAGGACATATAGAAAATAATTTTATAAATAAAATATTGAAATGTAGAGATATAAGCGAATTAAGATTAAGTTATTAATTTGTTTATTAAAAGAACAAAAAAATAAATAAAGTGTTGGAAGCAATGGCATTTAAAGGATTAGAAAAAAAGATAAAAAAATTGCCTACATTTACTTGACACATACATATTAACAAGCAACAAATAGAAAAGTCAGAAGACAAAGAATATAAGTTAGGAAATGCAATATGGAAATGTTTAAATGTTGACAATTCTAATTCAAGCGACAAAAATAGATTTAATGATACATCAATAGTTATTAAACTTGATTATGGAAGTACAAAATATTTATTTACAGGAGACATAACAGATAGTATAGATAGTAAAATAAAAGGATTGGAAAAAGTAGACGTACTAAAAGTTGCACATCATGGAGCAAAAGAATCGACATCAAGTGAATTTTTGAACATAGTAAAACCAACTTATGCAATTATATCTGCGGGAAATAATGAAAATTATAACCATCCAGATCAAAGTGTCATAGAAAGATTAAAAGAAGCAGGAGTGGAAGAAAGTAATATATTTATAACAAAGAATCAGTGAACTATATGGCTTAAAAGTGATGGTAATAGTATAATAATTGAAAAATTAAAAGAGTTAAATTTAGATGGAGCAAATAAGGTAAGTTATAGGAGCATATTTGATATATGTTCTTATTTTTTTATTAAAATTAGTTAGAATCTTTTTGATAAGGATTAGAAACAGCAGTATATTTAGTACCATCAAATTGAATATAATCAGCTTTTTTGGCAGATTCGTCAAGAAGTTCTGAAGGAATGCAATATTTTTCTGAATGTTTTTGAGAAGTGTCTAAACAAGAAGCAAAACCATCTTCAATATAATCAACTTCAAATATAGTACTTTTAGGTAGTTTACTATAATCATAATCCAAATTTTGCCTTAGCATATATCTTTGTAAATCATGAATAAAATCATCTATAAAAGAATCTTTTAAATTACTTTTATGAATAGCATTATCTAAGCTATTTATAATTGGTTCAAATAAATTCAAAACTATAAAGTCACCTCCTATGAAATTTTTTTGTGGGGAAGATTAAAGAAAAAATATATGAAAATAATATAATTAATATAGCACAGAAAATAAAATAATTCAACACAATTTACATAATTTAATTAAAATTCAAAAATATGATAAAATAGAGATATTAAAAAGGAGTGAGATAGCTTTGTTAGAGGATTTAGATAAAAAAGAATTGATACAAATAATACAAAAATTAGAAAAAGAAAATAATGAATTAAAAGAGAAGCTATATGGAAAAATAGAAGAAAAAGAAGTTGAAAAAGAAGAAAAAGTTATTTCTAATGAAGAAAAAGTAAAAATCTTTATGGAAGTATTTAAGGGAAGAACTGATTTATATGCAAAAAGATGGACAAGTAATAAAACTGGAAAATCAGGATATTCACCAGTTTGTAAGAATGAATTTAGTACATATAAATGTGATAAGCCAAGAGTAAAATGTAATGAATGTCCTTTTAGAGAACTAACACCATTAACAGAGGATATAATCTTAAAGCATTTAAAGGGTGAGATTACAATAGGAATATATCCATTATTACCAGGAGATTTATGTAATTTTTTAGCAATAGATTTTGATAAGAAAACTTTCGAAAAAGATGTAGCTGCATTTTGGAATATATGTGATGAATCAGATATACCAATATATGTAGAAAAATCTCGTTCAGGAAATGGAGCACATATTTGGATATTTTTTGAGGAAAGTATACCAGCTAGAATTGCTAGAAAAATGGGTAATATACTATTAACTAAGACAATGGAAAAAGCATCTTTGGACTTGGATTCATATGATAGATTATTTCCAAACCAAGATACAATGCCAAAAGGCGGATTTGGAAATTTAATAGCTTTACCATTTCAAGGTGAAAGCAGTAAAAGTGGAAATACAGTTTTTGTAGATAAATATTTTGAAGTAGAGAAAAATCAAATAAACATTTTAAACAATATAAAAAGAATGAAATGCAATGAAATATATGCATTTATTGATAAATACAAAGAAGATGATTATAAAGAACCTGAAATAGAAGAAATCTTAGATGATGATGAAATACCTAAAAAGGAAAATATTAAAGATACTATATTTACAAACAATGTGGAGTGCATATTTGATAATCAAATATATATTAAAAAATTAAAATTACTACCAAATGAAATAACTTATTTAAAAAGATTAGCCAGTTTCACTAATCCGAAATTTTATGAATTACAAAAATTAAGAATGCCAATATTTTATAAAACAACACCTAGAATAATAAGCTGTTTTGAAGATGATGAAAGATTCTTGAAATTGCCAAGAGGTTGTATAGATAAAGTTTCAGAAATATGTAAAAAAAGCAATGTCAATTTAATAGTAAAAGATACAAGAGAAAATGGAATTAGAACAGACTACAAGTTTGATGGAAAGTTAAATAATAAGCAAGAAAAAGCAATGAAAGAATTACTAAAACATGATGTAGGAGTATTATGTGCTACAACAGGATTTGGAAAAACAGTAGTGGGAGCTAAAATTATTTCAGAATTAAAAACTAATACATTAGTTATAGTTAATAGAAATAATCTGTTAGAACAATGGAAAGAAAGGTTATCATATTTTTTAAATATAAATAAAAAAGAAATAGGACAAATTGGTAGCGGTAAAGAAAAACCAAATGGAAAATTAGATGTTGCAAGTTTTCAATCTTTATTTAAAAAAGATAATTTGGAAGAATTAGTTAAAGATTATGGATTAGTTATTGTAGATGAATGTCATCATGCTGCTGCATATAGCTTCGAAAAAGTATTAAAAGCTGTAAGAAGTAAACATGTATATGGTTTAACTGCAACACCAACAAGGAAAGATGGATGGCATAAAATAATATATATGCAGTGTGGCGATATAAGAGTTAGGGTAAGCCATCGCGAATTAAAACAGAATAAAGAAATGGAACATACAGTAATTGTAAAAAAGACTAATTATAAATACATTCCAACTGAAGAAAAAGATAAAATACAAATTTCAGAAATCCTTAACGATATGTGCCATAATATTTTTAGAAATAGTATGATAATAGAAGATATAAATAAATGCATTTTAGAAGGTAGAGTTCCTATAGTATTAACTGAAAGAGTAGAACATTTAAAAGTTTTGAAGGAAAATTTAGAAAATTTAAATGTACCAGTGGTGGCGTATAAGGGGAATATGGGAAAAAAGAAAACTAAAGAAATTCAAGATGTCATAGATGAAGCAGATAAAAACAATAAACCAAGGATAATATTAGCAACAAGTAGTTCAATAGGAGAGGGATTTGATGATAGTAGATTAGATACATTATTTCTAACTATGCCAGTTTCATGGAAAGGAAGAATTATACAATACGTAGGAAGATTGCATAGAGAGCATGAAGATAAAGAGAAAGTAATAGTGTATGATTATTTAGATAATATGAAAGTTCTAGAAAAGATGTATAATAGAAGATTAAAAGGATATAAAATTGCAGGATATGAGATTATAGAATAAGAAGGGAGTGAAAAACATGAAACTTAAATTAGATGAATTAGTTGATATGTTTGATGAAATACAGAATTATGAGTATATTGTATATGATAAAAAGAAAAATGATTTTATTTTTATAGATCTTAATATGATGTCAATGCAAGAATATGAAGAATTAACTGATAAAATAGAAGAAGACGAAGAAGAAAGATATTATTATTTACCAAGTTCATATGTATTTCATGATTCAGAATTGGTAGAAGAATATATTGATGAAATAAAAAATGAAAATATACAAGAAGAATTAGAGGATGCATTTTATGGCAAAGGAAAATATAGGAGATTTAAAGAAACATTAAGGAAATTTAGAATAGAAAATGATTACTATAATTTTAGAGAAGAGTATCTAAAAAATATGGCAATAGAATGGTGTCAGAAAAATAATATCGAATATGAGGAATAAGAAGTTTTACCCCTAAAAATACCCCTACCAACCTAAAAAATAATAGAATTATTAGTAGATAATAAAAGAGTGTTATGCTGTAACTATACAGAATAGCGCTCTTTAAAACATAATAGAAAAAACGAAAAATGCATTCCATTTCTCATAACCCGAAGGTCGTAAGTTCGAGTCTTACCCCCGCAACCAAGATTTAAACTTAGAGTCGCAAGAGATTGTGGACTCTTTATTTTTTGCTCATTTTACATTACATAAAATGAATTGGGCACCATTTGGGCACAAATCTATATAAAAAGGTTTTTGGTAAACCTTGAATTTTCGATATTTATAAATATATTTGATTAAATTCTATTTGAAATAAAATAAAAAAGTTTCTGCTTAAATTATAAAATATTAAATTGTGAAATTAATTAAAAGTATTTAAGCAGAAACTATCATGTCTTGATTTACTTCTTTATTATTATAATTTTTCATAGAATTTTTTCCTTTCAATTTTTTGTATAAATTTATGTGATAAGCCTTTAATTGGCTTTAAAATATTTTTTTGTATCTTCCCTATAAAGAAGATTATCAAGTTTATCTGATGCCTCTCTGTCCATTCTCGCGAATGCATGGGCATAGATATTTAATGTTGTAGATGTTTGAGCATGTCCTAATCTATTACTAACAGTTCTAACATCTAATCCTTGTGCAATAAGCAAAGTTGCATGTGTATGGCGTAATCCATGAAATGTAATATGTGGCAAGTTTTTATCTTCTAGGAACTGCCTAAACCATTTTGTAATTGTATCTGGATGCATAGGAGAACCATCCCATTGTACAAATAAACGATTAGTATTAATCCATTTGTCTCCTAATTTTAATCTTTTTTCTGATTGTTTTCTTTTGTATTCTTTTAATAATTTAGTAATTGAATCAGGAATACTAATAACCCTGTTTGATGTTTCTGTTTTGGGATCTTTTGTATAAATTCCAATAGAAGAAACATATTGACTAGCTTGTCTTACAGTGATTGAAGAATTTTTAAAGTCTACATCTTGCCATTCTAATCCTAAAACTTCGCCACGCCTTAATCCTGTATAAATTGTTAATAGGATAATTACACGAAACTTTAATTCTTCACCTTCCAATGCTTTTATTAATGCTATTGTTTGTACATCATCATAGAAATTAATACTTGTTTTTTTAGCTTTAGGTGGCCTTACTCTTGATGCAGGATTATATGGAATCATTTGCCAATATACTGCTTGTTGTAACATTGAATGTAATAATCTATGATGTTCTAGTACAGTTTTGGGAGATAATTTATGTTTGATATTTTTTCTAATATAAGTTGCCTCACTCAATTCTTGGTATAAATACATTAATTGCATTGGTTGAATTTTGTCTAAATACATGTTGCCGAGATAGGGGAGAATTCTTGACCTTAACATACTTTTGTATCTTTCATAGGTTTTAGGAGATAAATTTGGAATTGCATAATGGTCAATCCAAAAATCAGCATAATTCCTAAAACGCATCTTTTTTGCAGATAAAGCTTGACCTGTTTCTATTTCTGATATAAATAATGCTAATTCTTTTCTAGCTTCATTTTTGTTTTTGGCTTGAACTGTCTTTTTATAGATAATTCTTTTTCCTTCTCCTGTATATCCACCAGAAACTCTTAATCTGTATGAATTCTCTCCACGTTTTTCGATATTTCCTACCACACCTTCATCACCTCCTTTCATGTGGTAGGGAAGACATATTATTTTTTTAAGAACTTTAATAAAAGTGTATTATTCCAAGACAAACCTTCTGATTCATAGTGATGTTCTGCATTAATTAATTCAGCTTCTAAAAAAGCTTTTTTATTTGTTAAATTATTGTTAGATATACCTAATTTTATTGAATTTACGGCTTTTAATACATCTTCATGAATGAAATAATATGATTTGTCATTCAATTTATTTATTTTATTTAATATGCTATCTTTTAAAGTTGTAAAGCCAGGATTTTCAATGAATAATAATGTTTCTTTTAAAATAGTTATATAGATTAATAAACTATCTTTCCTAGCGTCTAGCTGATTTTTATTTATTAAAAAGGCTAAAAACTCATAAATAGCAATATATGTAATAAAACGTTGCAATCCATCATTGAAATTAGCTATGGGTTCCCAATTATTTGAAAGTAAAGTTATAATCAAGGGAAGAAACATCATAT
This sequence comes from uncultured Clostridium sp., assembly GCA_930987745.1. Classification (GTDB taxonomy): domain Bacteria; phylum Bacillota; class Clostridia; order TANB77; family CAG-508; genus CAG-269. The sequence continues at coordinate 11,957 of CAKNKX010000006.1, read as the reverse complement.
CAATAGTAAAAATAATGCCTTGTCTAATATATTTAGATTTCATTTAATCACCCTTTTCTATAAATAATAAGTATTATATTTTTTTACTTACAATATAATCTCTAACTATGTAATCGTTCTTTAAATAAAAGTCTAAAGCACTTTTATTAGGACCAAAAACTTCAATGTTTATTCTTTTACAATTAATACTTTTAAAATGATTTTCTATTTTTTTTAAGAGCAATTTTCCAATGCCATGACCACGTGAAGAATTTTTAACTATTAGTTCTAATACATTACCTGTTTTAGCACAATCATTTGTTAGTTTGTCTATTTCATCATTTAGATTTACAGCACCAAGAACTAATCCTATAATTTTAGTATCTTCAATTGCTAAAAATATTTTTCCATTCTGTTTGTTAATAAGTTCTAAATCCATTTTAAAGTAATCTTCGCGATAGTTGTCTGATAAAATTTGAGTATGCCAATCATCTATATCAATAAGATAATTTTGTAATTCTATTAATAAGTCTTTTATTTGTTCATCATAGATCGAATCATATTCTATTATTTTTATCATAATGAACCTCCTTGTTTTTTACAATCATCACAAATATGTGGTAATTCAGGATTATCCTTTATTCTAGATAAAAAATATTTATTACATTTATTGCATTTATAAGGATAATACCCATTAATATAATCTTCTATTAGTTCATAATACATATAAGAAAGAAGAGAAGTAAAAGTAAACCTTCTTTTATAAGAATTATCATAATAGAAGTTAATACCTCTAAGTTTCTCATTTGTTCTAGATATAAATATACTAGGGTAAAGTAAAAAAATGGTTACTAATGATTTCATTTCTGTTGCTAAATATTCAACATCATGAATTGTTTCTCTATAGCCCATTAGTGAATGTTCTTTAGCAAAAGCCTTTTCTTCTTTTGAACTACTAAATAGATTAGGATCCATCATAACTAAATTTACTAAAAAATCCATAGTAGAAATATTAAATTCATTGTTTATTTTATAAATTCCAGGCCATTGCTTTTTAAACATAGAAACATTTAAATACTGATCATTATATTCAGTACCACCTAAAAATCCAAATTCAGATAAAAAGTCATAACATTCTTTTAAATGAGATTTAGCATCAGGTGCACATCCCAAAAAAGGTAAATAAATTCTAGTATATTTTTTCTTCAAATCTGATAAATCATAAAATTCAATATCAGTATCATTAGATAAAGCATAAATTCCATATTTATTTTTTTCATAAGGTATTGGTTTAGAGATTTTAACCCAATAAAAAGTATCTTCTTTATCATGTTTATTGACTTCATAATCATCAGTTCTTCCTGTTAAGTAATCAACAGAAACATGAAAATAATCAGCCAATTTTATTAACATATTAAATCCTGGATACACATTCTTATTTTCGTAATTTGATAAAGTAGCCCTTCTTTCATTTAAATTTTCTGCTAATTGTGCTTGTGTAATACCATATGATTTACGCAATTGTTTCAAACGATTACCAAAATTAAACTTATCCATTGTAAAAATTTCCCCCTCACTAATTAAGGACATTATATACAATAAAATACTATTTGTAAACATTTAAAACTAAAATAATCATAAAAAATCTCAAAAAAAGTATTTACAAAACAAATAAAATATTATATTATGTACGCATAATGAGAATAAAGAAGGAGGTGATAGTATGAATAGTGAGAAATTAAATGAAAACACAAAAGAAAAAAGAGTTTTAGATTCAGTAGAAGCAGCAGAATATTTGGGTATTTCATATTGGCTAATTCGTAAATTAGTAAGAGAAAAGAAAATACCATATTACAAAATTGAATCTAAAACACTATTCACAAAAGAAATTCTAGACAAATATATTCAAGATAGTCTAGAAGAACCAAAGAAAAAAGTAAAATATGATTTTTCTAATTTCTAAAAAAAGTATTTTACTAAGAAGGTAGGTGATTATTAGTGAAAGGAGGAAAAAGATATTGGTTTAAGTTTTACAACAATTTTTTTGACAATGAGAAGATCAAACAAATTAAAAGAAAAAAGGATGGAGATAGGCTTATTGTAATTTTTATAAATTGTTTAGCAATAGCAGCAAATTGTGAATCTGGAGGATATTTAAAAATAAGTGAAAATAAGTTTTTTACCATAGAAACATTAGCACATCATATGGGTAGAAATCAGAAAAGTATCGAGAATGCACTAGATATTTTCCAGGAATATAGCATGATTATACAAGATGAATATGGCTATAAAATAAAAAATTGGAATAAGTATCAAAATCTACAGGAGAAAGGCTTACATATTAAAAAAGATTCCACAAAAGATGTAAAAAATGTGGATATAGAAAGAGAAAAAGAATTAAAAAAAGAAATAAAAACAGAAGGAGGTGTGAAAGATGGAGAACAGAGTTATGGAAAAATCAAAGACTTTATATAGTTTAGAAGAAATCTTGCAAAACGGTTATCCAATAAAAGCAAATATACCTAAAGCAACTAGATGCAAATATTGTAATAAAGTTTTGAAACCAAGAGGAATATTAAATCCAATAAATAAAAGTATAAATGTATTTATAGAAAATGAAAAATGTGATTGCAAACAAGCAACAGAAGAAAGAGAAAAAGTAAAAGAAAAGTTACAAGAAGAATTGATGAAACAATATGAGAATTTTAGAAAAGAAGAATACAACAAAAAAATTAAACAATATTATGGAACAGATTTTATAACAAAACAATTTAAACAAAAAACTTTGGAGAATTTTATTATAGATGAGCAAAATATAAAAACAAAATTAGCAGCTCAAAAATTTTTAACAGATTTTAATGATATGAAAAAGGGAATTATATTTGTAGGAAAAAATGGAACAGGAAAAACACATATTTCAATGGCGATATGTAATGAATTATTAAAGAATAATGTACCAATAATATTTGGAACATTAACACAATTAGTGGAAAAGTATGCTATATGTTATAAAAATCATACAGAAAGTGAATTAACAAAATTATATACAAAAGTAGATTTATTAGTAATAGATGATTTAGGAGTAGAACCAATGAATGATTGGTTGTTGTCTAAATTATTTACAATTATAAATGAAAGATTGATAAATGAGCTACCATTTATTATAACAACAAATTATGATATGGAAGCTTTAAAAAAACGATTAAGCATACCAAACAAAGTATGTAAAACAACAGATTCTATAATATCAAGATTATCTAATATGTGCTATAGAGTGGAATGCAAGGGGAAGAGATTATAGAATATAAAATTCGAAAATAATGTAGCTATTTATAGTGATGGAATATAAATTAGGAGGGATAATATAAAAAATAGCTAGGAAGGAGGTAAAAATGTTTGAGAGAGGAATTGCAACATATGATAGAAATAACTTTAGAAAAAGATTAGGCGAGTTTTTAAGTGTTGCAAATGAATATATGCAAGATGATATAAATGAACACAATATTTATCAAGTTTTATACAGAACAGAATTATTTAGAAATGCGATATATAAATATATAAAACTAAAAAGACCATTAATAGGAGAAGAACCTTTACCAGAAAAAGAAGATGGTATAAGTCAGTATGAAAGTGAATATTCAAATGAAATCTTAAAAATAAAGATACATGAATTATTGCCACCAGTAAGAACACCCTATAATAATAAAAGATTAGAGAATACTTGCCAAGCAATAGGAGAAAAGTACAAAGGGTTATTCGCTAATAAAGAAGTTATTATTAGAGTGCAAGTAAGTGTACCAAGAAATAATTGGGATATAGATAATAGAGATTTAAGATATATTTTTAATGGATTTGTTTATGGAGGACTTATTACAGATGATAATATTAAGTATGTAAGCTATATGTTAGAAGGAATTAATGACAGAGAAAATTATATAAAAATATTTATTGGAGAAAAAAGAAATATTCAAAATATTTGTAATATAAATCCTAAAGAATATTTTGAAAAAGTGTGATTATTAATCAATTTTAAAATATCCAACTAGTCACACTTTTGGGACTTTCAAAAAATCACACTTTTTAATAAATATAGAAATACCTAAAAATAAAGCAAAATAGACATTTTTTGTGTTTAAAAATTGTACATAGGTAGGGAGTACGTAACAGAAAAAACATATAAATACATGTAAGGGCGACTGGAGGCACAAGATGGTAATCTTGTGTCTTCTGTCGCATAGAAGTAAGTTGGAAGATAGGTAGAAATGTAAAAAGGTAGGAGGTGATTTAAGTGGAAAAAGAAAAGAGGATATGTTTAAGGAATAGAGATTTCAATTTTATAATGTATTTAGCTGAATATGGAATTATTACAAATGAAAATGTTAAATTGTTTTATGATTCAAAATATTATTATAAAAATAGATTAGCAAGTTTAGCAAAGGGTGAGTTTGTAGAACGATTATATGGAAAAGTTGTATTAGGAAGAAAAGGCAAAAGCTATTTAAATAAAATAGGATTAGGTTATAGAAATATAAATAGAAATGAAACTTATAAAAGGAGAATGGAAAGAATTAGTGATGTTTCTTGTAAAGTACAATTAGCTGGATGGTACTTTGAGCCAAGTTGGAGGTGTAGTGTAAATACTTATACTAAAAGAGGTAATAGATTTATTGGTGTCATGTCGAGAGAAAAAAGATGGTGGCAAGAAAGTGATGAGGATTTTTTCAAAAGATCTTATATAGTTTATTTTCTACATAAAGATATTACACCAAGAGAATTAAAGTATATTGATAAAGAAATTGACAGGAATAAAAGCCAATTTAATGGATTAATTGTTTTTACAGAAGATGAAAAATATTTGTATAATCCTAAATTTGAAAAAATTAGATATAAAGAATCTTATATAATTCCATATAATAAAAAAGCATGGGAGATTTTTGAGATTATAAAAAATGAAAAATTTATGAATAATAAAGTGCGTGAAATTTTCGGAGATAAATTAATATCTTTAAAAGCCAAGAGTTTTTTTGAAGAGTACTACATTAAAGAAAATAATGCATATACTTATATTTTTTATATGCCATTTGCAAATTTTTATCTTATGGATTATCTTAATTATTTAGCAACAGATGATTTTCATTCAGATATAAAAGTTAAAGTGGTTTGTTTTTATGAATATGTAGAATATATTAGAAAATATTTAAATATAGCAATTGAAGTTAATTGTATTTATCATAAACATAGATAGTATAGATAAGTTAGATGAAAATCAGTATGATCACTGGTTTTCATCTTAAAAATATATACAAAATTATAATTATTTGTTATAATTACGAATGAAAGGAGAAAATAATGTTAAATAAATTTTTAAGATATATTTTATATCTTACTTCTAACTTGCCATTATTTTTGGTTTTATTTATACAATATGTGGATATAGAAACAAGATTAGATAGGCAACCATTATTACTAACATTATTAATAATGATGGTGCTATTAGTAGTTTTACTTATAGGAATATTAATAAAAATAAAAAAACAAAAATATTTGGTTAAGCAAATAGAGTTGTCAAATATAAAGCCAATGAAAGAAATGAGCTTAACATATATTTTTAGTAATATTCTTCCATTAGTAGCGTTTGATTTTAGCAACAAACAACAGCTAATAAGCTTTTTGGTAATATTTTTTATATTAATGTTCTTATATGTTAAATACAACTTAATAATGTATAATCCTGTTCTTGAATTACTTGGGTATACTAATTATATAGCCAAAATGGGAGAAAAAGATATCTATGTTATTTCTAAATCAAAGTTTATTCATAGTTATTCTATTAGTAAAGTTAAAGTAATATGGCTTGACAGCGAAGTAATATTAGTTACTGAGATTCTTGAGTAGGTGTTAATTTCTTTATATAGGATGCTTCATAGCAATCATTTGTAAAATCTACAAATAATTTGCTACATAAAAAATTTAATACCTTTTCAGAGTCTTCTTTGGAATCAATAAGTATATTGCCTGAACCATTACATTTTAGATCCATTTTAGTGATTAATTCTTTTTTTTCATTTAATGGTAAATTCACAAATTGATTTATACGCTCCTCATCAAATGTATCAAATTTTAAAATTCTTGGATATTCTGAAGAGTAAGCCGAAAACTTTTCAAAATTTTCTATTAATGAACAAGTTTTAAGGAAGTTCAAAGATTTCTCGGCAATTCGTTTATATTGTCTATCTAAGTCAAGGATACATTCGGCTTTATTAGTAAAAAATAAACAATAATCATTAAAGACAACCAAATCACAATAATTTTTTAATTCGAAGGTTGGTTTATCAATTCTGTTAAAAGTAGAAACATTCCAAGAAAAAGTTTTGGAGTAAGTTTTTAAAACACCAGAACTTGTGAAAAATCTTGCATAAGTTATTCCATCTATTTTTATTTCTATAATATATCCATTATGTTTATAAAATTTTAAATTGAAAGGTTGTGAATTAATTAATCCTGTATCAATCAAATTTAATGAAGGTTTTAAAATATTACCTTCTTTGGATATATCAATATAGCCAATACTATTTTTTGGCATTTCGGGAGAATACATTTTTAATTCTTTTTTATTAATATGATTTGTAATCAGATTATGAGCTAAATCACTATAATCATTATATAAATCTTTTATATCAACACTAAAACATTCAAAGTATGGTTTACCTTGAGAAGAACGTTTCTTATAAAAGTATAAATTAAATTCGATATTTTTTGTTTCTTTTAATACCTTGGTTAAATCATTTGTAATTTCAAGTGCAGTTTTCATAATAACTCCTTTACAATTAATATATTATATAATATGTTATATTTTATCATATATTCAGAGATAAAACAATAAAAAGGCTATTTCACTAGAGATTTTGTAGATATTGTAAAAAAAATACTTTTATGATAGAATAAAATCGAATTTTTATATAAAAATTGGGGGCTAAATATGTCTAAAGAATATGAAAGTGAAGCGATGTTAGAAGAAAAATTAATAAAACATTTAGAATTATTGGGGTATACAAGAGTAAAGTTAAATAATTTAGATGATGTAAAAGAAAATTTTAGAAAACAAGTTAATGCTCATAACAAAATTGAATTAAAGGGTAAAGAATTATCAGACAGAGAGTTTGAAAGATTGTACACAATGATTACTGGAAAAGGAGTATTTGCAAGTAGTAAGATTCTAAGAGAAAAACAATGTATAGAGAGAGATAATGGTGAAAAGATATATATAGAATTGTTTAACACAAGACAATGGTGTAAAAATATATATCAAGTTTCAAATCAAATAACAAGTATAACAGGTGAAAGAGAGACTAGATATGATGTTACATTATTTATTAATGGATTACCATTGATACAAATAGAATTAAAAGCAAGAGGAAAAACATTAAAAGAAGCAGTAAATCAAATTGAAAGATATAGAAGAACATCATATAAAGAATTATACAAGTTTATACAAATATATGTAGTAAGTAACGGAGTAAATACAAAATATTTTGCAAATACAGATGGTGAAATAAATTTTGGATATACATTTTTCTGGACAGATGAAGAAAATAATAGAATAAGTAATTTAAGTGAATTTTCAATGTATTTTTTAGAGAAATGTTTTGTGTCTAAAATGATTGCTAGGTATATGATTATAAATGAAACGGACAAACAGTTAATGGTAATGAGACCATATCAAGTATATGCAGTAGAAGCATTGGTAAAACGAGCATTAGAAACAAGTAATAATGGATATATATGGCATACTACTGGTTCAGGGAAAACCCTAACCTCATTTAAAGCAAGTCAAATATTAGCAAATGAACCAAGCATAAAGCAAGTATTTTTCTTAGTAGATAGAAAAGACTTAGATACACAAACTTTTGATGAATTTAATAAATTTGAACCTGGTTCTGTAGATTTTACAAATAGTACATATAAATTAGTGAAAAATATACAAGATTCTACGAAACCATTGATAATAACAACTATTCAGAAAATGGCTAATGCAATTAATAATCCTAGATATGCAGAATTAATGGAGAAATATAGGGATGAAAAAGTAGTATTTATTATAGACGAATGTCACAGAAGCCAATTTGGAGATATGCATAAAGCTATAAAGATGTACTTCAACAAAGCACAATATTTTGGATTTACTGGAACACCGAGATTCCCAGAAAACAGAAGTCAAGATGGAAGAACTACTGCGGACATTTTTGAAAAATGCTTGCACAAATATTTATTGAAAGATGCTATAAATGATGGAAATGTATTGGGATTTTCAGTAGATTATTATAAAACAATAGATGCTAATTTAGATAATATAGATTATGTAGAAGTCGAAGGAATTAATACAGAAGAAGCATATATGGCAGATGAAAGAATCAATAATATTACAGAAGGAATACTTTCTATGCATCCAATAAAAACAAATGATATGATGTATACTGCAATATTTGCGACATCAAGTATTCCTCAATTAGTAAAATATTATGATTGTTTTAAATCTAAAAAAACAAACTTAAAAATAGCTGCGATTTTTACATATGGACCAAATGAAGATTATGAGGGAAAAGATGAACTTTCATTTGAAAGTTTGGAAAGAATAATAAAAGATTATAATGAAATGTTTGATACAAACTATTCTGTAAATACTTTTGATGCATATTTTAAAGATGTATCTAAAAGAGTAAAAAATGCTGAAATAGATATTTTAATTGTAGTAAATATGTTTTTAACAGGATTTGATAGTAAAAAGTTAAATACTTTATATGTTGATAAGGCACTTAAATATCATGATTTGATACAAGCATTTTCGAGAACAAATAGAGTAGAAAAAGCTACAAAAACTCAAGGTAATATAGTAAGTTTTAGAACAACAAAGAAAGCAGTAGATGAAGCAATTAGAATTTTTTCTGATACAAGTGATCCAGATGAAGTATTATTAAAACCATATGAATACTATAAAGAAAAATTTATTAAAAGAGCAAAAGAATTAAAAGAGTTTGCACCAACAGTTGAATTCATTGATACAATCCAATCAGAAGAACAGAAAAAACAATTTATAATTATTTTTAGAGAATTAACAAAAATATTAATCAAACTTAGAATTTTTAGAGAGTTTAAGTTTACAGAGGAAGAAGTAGGTATATCTCATCAAGAATATCTTGATTATAAGAGTAAATACTTAGATTTAGCTACTAGCAGAGATGCACAAAATAAAGTTAGTATATTAAATGATATTGATTTTGAGTTGGAATTAATGTATACAGATAAAATAAATGTAGATTATATTTTGAACTTAATGAAATCAATAGATTTAAAAGATAAAGAACAAAAAGAGAAAGATATAAAAGAAATTTTAAACAAATTGGAAAATGCAGACAATAAAGATTTAAGATTAAAGTCTGATTTAATTAGAGAATTCTTGAATAAAATTATACCAACACTTAATGAAAACGATTCAATTGAAGAAAATTACTACAACTTTATGGATGAGCATAAGAAAAAGGAAATAGAACAAATAGCAAAGAAATATGATATAGATATTAATTTATTAAATGATATTATAGGAGAATATGAATATTCAGGAATTTTAGATACTGGTAAAATTAAAGAGGAAATAAATAAACCATTAATTGAAAAAGTAAATATAACTAAATCAATAAAAGAGTTTATTATAAATCTAATAAACAAATTTAAATAGAAGGAGAAATAGAAATGGATGTAGCTGATAAACAAAACAAGCAACAGACAGAATTATATTCTAAGTTATGGAGCATAGCGAATGATTTAAGAGGAACAATGGAAGCATCAGAATTCAAAAATTACATATTAGGCTTAATATTTTATAGATTTTTATCAGAAAGGTTAGTAAGCTATATAGAAGGAAATTTGTTAAATAGTGATAAATTAACATATGAACAAGCATGGAAAAAAGAAGAATATAGAGAGGCAATTATTGAAGATTTAACAAAGGACAGTGATGTAGGATATGTAATAGAACCAGAATACTTGTTTTCAAATCTTATAAAATTAATAAAAACAGGAAATTTTGACATTTCAATACTTAATAAAGCAATTAATAAAGTTTCAGAATCAACATTAGGGAAAGCAAGTCAACATGATTTTGAAAACTTGTTTGAGGATATGGATTTAAATTCTTCTAAATTGGGTAGAGGAGAAAAGGAAAGAAGTAAATTAATAGGAACAATAATGCTTAAAATTAATGACATAGATTTTAAATTTGAAGATACGGAAATAGATGTTTTAGGAGATGCTTACGAATATCTAATAGGAGAATTTGCTGCTAATGCAGGAAAAAAAGCAGGAGAATATTATACTCCTCAACAGGTATCAAATATTTTAGCAAAAATTGTTACTATGGAAATAAAGGATTTAAAAAATGTATATGACCCCACATGTGGTTCTGGTTCTTTATTATTAAGAGTAGCAAGGCAAAAGGATGTAAAAGTAAGTGCGTTTTATGGGCAAGAAAAAGTTAGCACAACTTATAACTTGGCAAGAATGAATATGTTATTACACAGAGTTCCGTTCAATAGATTTGATATTTATAATGGTGATACTTTAGAAAATCCTTGTGAAGAGCATATGAAGATGAGATTTCAAGCAATAGTGGCTAATCCACCATATTCTGCAAAATGGTCAGCAGATCCTAAATTTTTAAATGATGAAAGATTTAGTAACTATGGAAAATTAGCTCCAAAATCAAAAGCTGATTATGCATTTGTTCAACATATGATATATTTGTTGGATGATAATGGAACTATGGCGGTAGTATTGCCTCATGGTGTGCTATTTAGAGGTGCTAGTGAAGGTGTTATAAGAAGGTATTTAATAGAAGACAAGAACTATTTAGATGCAGTAATAGGATTACCAGCAAACATATTTTATGGAACTTCAATTCCAACATGTATATTAGTTTTTAAAAAGTGTAGAACAAATGATAATATACTATTTATAGACGCCTCAAAAGATTTTGAACCAGGAAAAAACAAAAATAGATTAAGAGATGAAGATGTAGATAAAATTATAGATACATATAAGGAAAGAAAGAAAATAGAAAAGTATTCGCATTTAGCCACAATGGACGAAATTAAAGAAAATGAATATAATTTGAATATTCCAAGATATGTTGATACTTTTGAGGAAGAAGAAGAAATTGACTTAGATGCAGTTCAAGCAGAGCTAGAAAAAATAGATGAAGAAGACAAGAAAGTAACAGAAGAACTTAATAAATATTTGAAAGAATTAGGCTTGAAGGAGCTAAAATAAAAGGATTACATTTTGAAGTGTAATCCTTTTTAGATAAACATTTGATGTAGAAGTGATCTCTTTAAATTATTTAGCTTTTCGAGTTTTTGATTTTCAATATATATTTTTTTATTAAATATTATAAAAATATTTGATACTTTAGATTGAATTTTAAGCGAAGGTAATTTTATTTTTATATTTGACATCACATTATTCATCAATTTAGGATTCCCAACATAAGAAACATATTTTGGTGTTTCGTAGTTCAATAAATCAGCTGTGAGCAAATTAATATATGCTACATTTTGTGAAGAATACAAAAGTCCACATACATTAGTACATCTAAATTTACCATTTCTATAAAAAACTTTTCCCGCATTAGCGCCATCAGTTGTCCATGTTAAATATTGCCCATCGAAGTCATATGTTTTATCATAACCTAATATTCCATGATTAGAAGTTTGAGAAGAATAGACGGGGTATTTATATTCTTTGTCTGAAAGATATCTTAAAGTATTTTTAGGAATTACTTGTCCACGAGTAATATTAAATAAATCTTTAATTCTAAATTCTTTCCAATCTTTAGAATTTGATTTTAAATTTTGCAATAATCCTTTTTTACATTTTTTTAATAACTCTACTTTTTGAGTTTGGAGATTTATTTTTTTATCTATTAA
>CAKNKX010000005.1 GCA_930987745.1 uncultured Clostridium sp. | reverse complement strand
ATAAAGAATATATATGATTTAGCAGGAAATGTATTTGAATGGACAATGGAGTCTTTCGACACCGGCATCCGAGTGTGTAGAGGAGGCGATTACGGCAATTCTGGCTCTGGGGATCCAAGTTCTAGTCGTGACCTCTGCAGCCCTGACCATACCACTCTTATCCTCGGTTTTCGTGTCACTTTATATTTGTAGCCCTGAATGCTGTAAAAAACAATACTTTAATATATAGAAGTGTTATTTTAAAAATCTAAAATTTAATTTGAGAGTGTATAATCTAGTGTGTAGAATTTAAAAACTACCACTAGATTTTTTGTATGCAAAAATTAAATAAAAACGAAAAACTATGTAGATAAAAATGAAGTGAACCCAAATTATTAGACAAAAAAGTTTAATAAGGAGGGTTCATTTTTATGGCAAAATATTCAAATGAATTTAAATTGCAAGTAGTTAAATATTGTATCGAAGAACATCATGGGTATACTGATGCAGCAAATCATTTTAATATGAAACAAGACCATACTGTTTTAAAATGGGTGAGAAAGTATCGAGAACATGGAGAAAAAGGTCTAATTAAAAACAATCAAAAATATGATGGTAAATTTAAGCAAAATGTAGTAGAATATATGCATAACAACCATTTATCATTAACAGAAACAGCTATAAAATTTAATTTGGGTAATCATAATATTGTTGGTAAATGGGAGCGTATATATTATGAGGAAGGACCACAAGCACTCTATGAAGAGAGACGTGGCAGAAGAAAAAATATGAGTTCTAAACCAAGAAAAAAGAAATTATCTAAAGAAGTAGAAGAAGATTTAATAGCAGAAAATCAACGACTTAGAATGGAAAATGCATACTTAAAAAAATTGCAAGCCTTAGTTCAGGAAAGAACAAAGCCAAAACAAGAGAAAAAGTAATAGTAATAGATGAATTAAGGCATGAATTTAAATTAGAGGCTTTGTTAAAATATGCAAAAGTAACAAGAAGTACATTTTACTATCAATTAAATAGAATGAAAGAACCAGATAAATATAAAGAAGCAAAAGAAGAAATTACAGCTATTTATCATGAAAATAAAGGAAGATACGGATATAGGAGAATCACATTAGAACTTCATAATAGAGGTTTTTGTATTAATCATAAAACAGTAAGAAAACTTATGAAAGAACTTGGTTTACAATGTTTCATAAGAGCACAAAAATATAAATCATATAAAGGTGAAGTAGGAAAAATTTGTGATAATTTACTAAATAGAGAATTTGAAGCTGAAGAACCAAACAAAAAATGGGTTACAGATGTGACAGAGTTTAAAGTACATAATGAAAAACTTTATCTGTCACCAATAGTAGATTTATTTAATGGAGAAGTAATTAGCTTTAACCTATCAAGACATCCAGTATTTGCACAAGTAGTAGATATGTTAGAAAAGGCTTTTAGAAAAATACCAGATGATACAAATTTAATACTACATTCAGACCAAGGATGGCAATATCAAATGAAACAATATCAACATTTATTAAAGGAAAAAGGAATTAGACAAAGTATGTCAAGAAAAGGAAATTGTTTAGATAATTCACTAGCAGAAAACTTCTTCGGATTACTAAAATCAGAATTATTTTATATAAAAGAATATAAAACAATAGAGGAGTTAGAAAAAGATATAATAGAATATATAGATTATTATAATAATAAAAGGATAAAGGGCAAATTAAAAGGAATGAGCCCTGTACAATACAGAGTTCATTCCCAAGTTGCCTAGTACCTAATCAAAAAATGTCCAATTTTTTGGGTTCAGTACAAAAAATTACATAGTTTTTTTATTATATCAAAAAAGCCAGAAAATAGCAGAAAACAAAAGAAAATAAGAGGAAAAATAAGAAAAAACCAATATTTACTTTAAAATAAACATTGACCTTTAAATAAAATAAGACTAAAATATATAAAAATAAATGAACCATAGTTGCATATGTAGTATTAAATAAAAATAAAAAAATAAATAAAAGAATAATAAAACAAAAAATAAAACATAATAACAAAAGAAAAGAGGAATGTTTATGAATTTAATAAAATTTTTAGACCAAAATGAAGGAAAGAAACTAGAAGTTGAAACAGAAAGAGGAATAATTAGAAAAGTAACATTAAAAGAAATCACATATGGTGTAAAATATGGAGAATTGCATATTATAAATGCATCTAACAATGACAATGTAGTAATTAACCTAAATGAAGTAAGGAATATTCAAAACGAAGATGAAAATATAATAATAATATTAGATGATAAAGAAGATACAAAAATAAAAATCTCAGCTGTATAATTTAGCAAAATAAAAAGCCCTATTTTAGGGCATAATTATGATAAAAATAATATATAATAATTTATTTATTAGTATCATTTTCTTTATGGTATTCATTAAGTGCATTTTTTATGGAAATATGTATTAATTTATATACTGAAACACCATATTTATCTTTTAGTTTTTCTAAATTTTCTAATGAACTTTTTCTTAAAATTAAAGTATGTTTAGTAAAAAGTTCATCATATTCTTTTGGATATAACTTAACATCTTCTGTTTCAACTAATTCATCAATGCAAGCATTAATTAGTTTACTAACAGAAGTATCGTATACATTTGTACATAAAAATTCAATTTCATCAAAAAGACTACTTTCAATTTCAATTGTTTTTTGAACCAATTCATCTTTTGGCCAGAACCTATCTAATACACTCATTTTTGCACCATCCTTATTAATTTACAATTGTATTATACTTTTACAGTCCAAACATTATAACCTTGATTAACACAGAATAAAACAATGTAAAGATTTCAGATAAACTAAATTCCAATTTAGCCTTTGCTGGAATTTAATTTTAAATTTAAGGAATAAAAATAAATCATTTAAAATAATTGCAAAAATTGCAAACTTGTGATATAAAATAGGAAGAAAAAATATATTTAAAAAGATAGCAAAATATAAGAGGTGAGTAAATGATAAAAGCCTATGCAAAATCAGATATAGGAAAAGTACGTGAAATAAATCAAGATGCATATTATATATCTGATTCATTAGACCAAGTCCAGTTGTATATGCTAGCAGATGGAATGGGTGGATACAACGGAGGAGAAATAGCAAGTAAATTAGCTATCCAATCAGCAAAAAGCTATATTGAAAATAACTTCAAAGAAATAGAAAAAGACAGAGAAAGTATAATTCAATTAGTTGGAAGTAGTATGGAATATGCTAATATGGTAGTATATGAAAAGTCAAAAGAAAATAAAGATTTAGAAGGAATGGGTACTACTTTAGAAATTTGTTTAATATATAATAATAAGGTATATATAGGACATGTTGGAGATAGTAGAATTTACAGAATAAGAAAAGAATTTATGAGAAAATTAACACAAGACCACAGTTATGTTCAAAAACTAGTAAAAGACGGAACAATAACTAAAGAAGAAGCAATGCATCATCCACAAAAAAATATGTTAATGAAAGCTCTTGGGTGCAATGCTTTTGTAGAGCCAGATGTTATGGTAAAAGGGTTCTTAAAAGAAGATATTTTAATTATGTGTTCAGATGGATTAACTAATTTAGTAAGCCAAGAAGAAATATTCAAAGAAGCAAAGAAAGATATAGAGCAAGCGCCAAAAGAGCTAGTAGAAAAGGCGAATAATAATGGAGGGTATGACAACATAACAGTTGTGATAATAAAAAATATATAACTTTCTACAATTAACACTTTTTTAAGGAGAGATAAATATGAATTTAGAGGGTAAACTATTAGGCGGTCGTTATGAGATTGTCGAGAAAATAGGTAATGGGGGAATGGCTACAGTATATAAAGCTGTAGACAAAGTTTTAAAAAGAAATGTAGCAGTAAAAATATTAAGAGATGAATTTACAACAGATGAAGAATTTATAAAAAGATTTGAAGTAGAAGCACAATCAGCAGCAAGACTAACACATCCAAATATTGTATCAATCTATGATGTAGGAGTAGAAGATAGTTTACACTATATAGTAATGGAGTTGATACAAGGAAAAACTCTAAAAGAAATAATTGTTGAAGAAAGAGGACCACTTCCTTGGAAATGGTCAGTAAATGTCGCAATCCAAATTGCTTCGGCATTAGAGACAGCACATAAAAACAACATTATACATAGAGATATAAAACCACATAATATAATAATAACTGAAGATGGAATAGCAAAAGTAACAGACTTTGGAATAGCAAAAGCAGTATCAAATTCAACTATTACTGCATTTGGTACAACAATAGGTTCAGTTCACTATTTCTCACCAGAACATGCAAGAGGTGGATTTACTGATGCGAAATCAGACCTTTACTCATTAGGAGTAGTTATGTATGAAATGGTAACTGGAAAAGTTCCTTTTGATGCAGATACACCAGTATCAGTAGCATTAAAACATATGCAAGAAGAACCAGAAGAGCCAATAGAATTAAATAAACATGTACCAACAGCAGTAAACAAAATAATAATGAAAGCACTTCAAAAAGATACTACTTTAAGATATCAATCTGCATCTGAAATGTTAGTTGATTTAAGAAAATCTCTAAAAAATCCAGATGGTGATTTTGTCGAAGAAAATGAATATGACCCAACAGCAAAGACTCAAAGATTAAGTACAGAAATGTATGAAAATTTTAGAGACAATCCAGATGATAAGAAAAAGAAGAAAAAAGACAATAAATTTGTAGCTTTTATAAAAAAACATAAAGCTTTAAGTATAATAGTTGGCTTAATCTTATTATTTGCCTTAAGTCTAGGTGGAACTTTATTAGTATTAAATATAACAAACCCACCAGAAGTTGCAATGCCAAATGTTGTAGGACTATCAAGGGAAGAAGCTCAAAAACAAATAGAGGATGCAAACCTGGTATTTGAAGTATCTAGCGAAGAGTATAACAAAGATGTAGAAGCAGGTCATGTAATATCACAAGACCCAAGTTATATGGAAGGATATAACAGTGTAAAAGAAGGAAGCACAGTTTCAGTTGTAATTAGTAAAGGGCAAGAAACTACAACAGTACCAAAAGTTGTTGGAATGGAACAAGAAGAAGCAATAAAAGCTTTAGAAGAGGCAAATTTAAAAGCAGAAGTTGTTGAAGAAACAAGTAGAAGAGTAGAAGAAGGAATAGTAATTAGTCAAGAAACAGAGGCAGATTCAGAAGCTTATGCTGGTGATACTGTAAAAATTCATGTAAGCATTGGAACAGGAATAGAACAAGTAACAGTAGTAAGTGTAGTAGGTCAAGATGAAGCAACAGCAAAGAGTACATTAGAGAACTTAGGCTTAACAGTTACTATATCTTATCAAACAGCAACATCAGATAATGGAAAAGTAACAGCTCAAAGTATAGATGCAAATAGGACTGTTGATAAAGGCTCTACAATAACATTAACTGTAAACAAAGTAGCAGAAACAAAGAGTCTTACTGTAAATATAAATGTAAAAGCAATAACTGGAGGATACAAAGAGAGTGAAAATACTACTTCAGAAAGTAAAGAAAGTCCAAATGTAAATATAACAGTAAATAGTGAAAGAAGAACAGGTATCAGTAAAAACGAATCAAACTATTCTGTATCACTTTCAGGCAAAGACGGAGAAAGCACAGAAGTAAAAGTTACAATAACAGATGCTGGAACAGGAGAAGAATTATATAGTTCAACACAAAATGTAACATTTGGTTCTCAAACATCAGTAAGTTTTAAATAAGAAAATGTAAAGGTCTATTAACAAAAAGTTAATAGGCTTTTATATTTCTTGAGTTTTGTTTTTGGTTATGATAAAATACAAGCAAAATAATAAACAAGAGGGAGAAAATGAAAATATTAAAAGTAATATTAGGATTAATATTAATAATACTCGGAATTTCGTTATTAGTTGTAGCATATTATCTAATTGCAGATATAGAAACAAAAGTACCAGAAGGTATAGAGGAAACTTGTAATTTGGAAGTAGAAACTTTTATAGGAAGACATTTATTTATCTTAACACCAAAAGAAGAAAAATCAGACAAAGTAATATTATATTTCCATGGAGGAGCATATGTGGCAGAAGCAACAGATGACCATTGGGAGTTTTTAGAAAATGTAGTAAATGATACAAAAGCAACAGTTATAATGCCAGATTATCCATTAACACCTAAATATACATATAAAGATGTATTTACAATGGTAACACCTTTATACAAAGAAATAATAGACAAAGTAGATAATGAGAATTTAATAGTTATGGGAGATTCAGCAGGAGGAGGAATAGCTACTGCTTTAATGGAAAGAATTAGTGATGACACAGTAGATATGCCAAGCAAAGTAATACTAATATCTCCATGGCTTGATGTAAGACTAGAAAATCCTGAAATAGAAGAAGTACAAAAAATAGATAATGAGCTAAACAAAGATACATTAAGAATAGCAGGGATAACATATGCAGGGCAAGATGGAATGGATAATTATTTAGTAAATCCAATAGATGGAGATTTATCAAAACTAGAAAATGTAACAATATTAACAGGAACAAGAGATATTTTAAATCCAGATGCACATCTATTTGTAGAAAAAGCAAAAGAACAAGGAACAGAAATTGAATTAAAAGAATATAATGATGCAGGTCATATTTGGATGATAGAAAAAAATAGTTCTAGTGAACTGATACATAAAGGATATGATGATATTATAACTTTAATAAATTCATAATAAAAAGACAAAGGAAGTAAATCTATGAAAAAGAAAAAAGAAAATAAACTATATTGGAGAAGATTAGATAACTCAGCCAAAATATTTCCAATATCAGCAGGAAAAAAATATAGTACAGTGTTTAGACTATCAGTAGTTTTAACAGAAAAAATAGAGCCAAATATTTTAAAAGAAGCAGTAAATCAAGCACTTAGTAAATATGTATCATTTAAGGTAAAAATGAAAACAGGATTTTTCTGGTTCTATTTTGAAGAAAATCAAAAACTTCCAAAAGTGGAAGAAGAAAAAGACTATCCTTGCACATATATTGACCCAAGGAAAAACAATGATTATTTATTTAAAGTAACATATTTTGAAAACAAGATAAATATAGATATTTTTCATAGCCTAACAGATGGAAATAGTCGGATATATATTTTTTAGAGAAATAATATATACATATTTAGAATTAATGCATCCAGAAATACTAAATGAAGAAGAAAGAAAAATAAGGAAAATAGAAGAATTTAACACAGAAGATAGTTATATGAAAAACTATGATAAAAAAGCAAAATCAAATGCTTCTGGTAAAAAGGCATATATTTTAAAAGGAAAAAACATACCATTAGGAGCAAGAAGTTGCATACATGAAATAATAGATTTAAAAGGATTAAAAGAAGAATGCAAAAAATATGATGCAACAGTTACTCAGTATCTAACATCAGTTTTAATTTATTCAATATATAAAGAAAACTATATAAAGAAAAAAAGTAAATCAAAAAAGCCAATAAAAGTATGTATTCCAGTAAATTTGAAGAAATATTTTCCTTCAAAAACAATGTCAAACTTTTTTTCATATATAACAGTAGAAGCAGAAGTTATAAAAGATAAATTAGATACATTTGATAAAATTATAGAATTTGTAAAAAAAGATTTTAAGAAAAAACTATCAGAAGAAGAAATAATAAAAACAATGTCAGCTAATGTAAAACTTCGGAACAAACTTCTTTATAAAAACAATTCCTTTAGTATTAAAAAAGCCAATTGTAAGATTAAGCTATTTAGAAATAAGAAAATATACAACAACAACATTTTCAAATATTGGTAGAATTGGTATTATGGGAAAATATAAAAACTATATAAAATACTTTTTAATGCTTATTGCACCAGAACCAGTAGAAAAGATAAAATGTTCAAGTTGTAGTTTTGAAGATAAAATCGTATTTACATTTACATCTATATTAAAAGATAATAATATAGAAAAAGGTTTTTATAAATTCCTAAAAGATAAGGGAATTAAAGTAGAAATAGAAAGTAATGGTGTTTTAAATGATATATCCAAAGAAAATTAATGCAAATAAAACAGATAAAGTAATGAAAGCCTTACTTATTGCTTCAGTAGTATTATCAGGAATATTAATATTAATAGACAAATTAACAAGTAATAAAATTTCATGGTCTGCTTTATCAATTGCAGGGATAATTTATGTATGGGTTACAGTAATTTATTCAATTAAGAAAAATACAAATATAGCAGGTCATGTTTTAATACAAACAATTGCAATATCGTTACTTACTGTATTTATTGATTATCAAATAGGTTTTTCAGGTTGGTCAATAGATATTTCAATACCAATAATAATAATTGTAGCAAATGTAACAATGTTAATTTTAACAATAGTAAGTTATAAAAAATATATAAAATATGCAATATATCAATTAATAATTGTGTTATTTAGTATGTTACCTGTAATATTTATCGGAGAAAATATAGTAAGAAATCCAGTACTAAGCATAATTGCGACAAGTATTTCAATTTTGAATTTTATTGTGTGTATTGTATTATGTACTAAAGATATAAAAGAAGCAATAATAAGAAAATTCCATATGTAAGTAAATTAAAGGCAAGAGGTGATAAAATATGCCAAAGCCATTAGAAACAGGATTAATAGTAAGAAAAACTACTCCTTTTGATAAAATTAGAGAAGCTCTATTTTCTATATTTTTTCATAAAGAGTATGAAATGATGGAAAAACTAGATAAGTTATTAGAACCTAAAAGGGTAAAGTCAAGCAATATAATAATTCCAAGGGAAATAAAGCTCAAAAGTTGACATAAACGAACACGAAATGATATAATACTATTGAGTCCAAAGGGACGTAGTAGGAGGTATATAGTTTTATGAAAGACAATTTTAACAACGACAGCACGATTTTGCGGGAATTGCACAAGATGAGAGAAATGGTCTTTGACGACGATTTTTTCAGAGAGACAGAAGATTTTGTCTCATCTGGAATAGAGGGACTCATAAGACAATTGGAAGATTTGTACTTGGAACAACTGTCTCCAGACGATATCCTGAAGTTGGAGGCGAGTACAATAGAAAATGCCGAATGGCTTGAGGAGATGAGGGAACAAATATATTCTCACCTTATGGCCTGCGTATTGGTAAAGATGATGAATAAATTACTTGCAACAAGCAAGAATCAAATCGATGCTTATAAGCAAGAAGTTATATCTTGCAGTGGCTTCGTATCGAATGAAATCCGCTCTTTTACGAGTGAAATCTATAAAATTGTAGAGGACACGATAAAGAATGGTGAAAATGGAAATGAGGCGTTCCTTAAAAGAGTATATGAAGCTCTTTCAAAAGGAAAGACAGTTATCATACAACCAGATAAAGAGGAGGAGACGGAAAAAAAGTTTCAAGCATAATACTAGAAGAAGGCTATAGGCAATTACCTGTAGCTTTCTTTTTTCATGTTTTATTAATCTACTCCAATTGACTTTTTTAATAGATAAATATATAATTATATAGAAATTTAAATAAAATATAGTAAAAAAGCTATATAAAAGGAAGAAATAAAATGAAAAATATAAAAGACTATACATTTTCTGAATTACAAGAAGAATTAGAAAATATAGGAGAAAAGAAATTTAGAGCAGAACAGATATATAAATGGTTATATGGAGAAAAAGTAAAAACTTTTGAAGAAATGACAAATTTATCAAAAGAACTAAGAGAAAAACTAAATAAAGAATATACCATTTGTAATTTTAATATATTAAATAAACAAGAGTCAAAAGATGGAACTATAAAATATTTATTTGATGTATTAGATGGAAATGCAATAGAAACAGTACTTATGAAATATCATTATGGATACAGTATTTGTGTATCATCTCAAATTGGATGTAAGATGGGATGTAAATTTTGTGCATCAACAGGGATAGAATTTGTAAGAAGTTTAAGTGCAGGAGAAATAGTAGAACAAATTTTAGCAGTAGAACAAGACCAAGGAATAAGAATATCAAATGTAGTATTTATGGGTATTCGGAGAACCACTTGATAATTATGATAATGTAGTAAAAGCAATAAGAATAATAAATCACCCTAAAGGATTAAATATTGGGGCAAGACATATTAGTATTTCAACAAGTGGACTTGTTCCAAATATATATAGATTAGCACAAGAAAATATACAATGTACATTATCAATTTCATTACATGCAACAAACAATAAAAAAAGAAGTAGTATGATGCCAGTAAATAACGCATATTCTATAGAAGAGCTAATAAAAGCATGTAAAGAATATATAAAATTAACAAATAGAAGAATATCTTTTGAATATGCATTAGCAAAAGATAATAATGATAATCAAGAAGATGCAAAAGAATTAGTTGAATTATTACATGGAATGCTTTGTCATGTGAATTTAATTCCTATTAATAAAATAGAAAATGGCAAATTTGATAAAAGTTCAAACGAAAATATTATTAAATTTAGAGATTATTTAAATGCTCATGGAATAGTTGCGACAATTAGAAGAGAGTTAGGCTCAGATATAGATGCAGCATGTCGGACAATTAAGAAGAAAGGCACTTAAAGAAAAGAATAATAAAAATTAAAGTATTTAAGGAAACTTAGAATTAAGAAAAGGGAAAAGGACTGTCCCCAAATCCCTAAAAGGAGAATAAACTTATGTTATTGGATGAAATAAAGGATAAGTTACCATTTATGAAAAAAATGAAAGTATATGCTTTTGTTGGACCATCAGGAACAGGAAAAAGCTACAGAGCTCAAATGGTAGCAGGAGAAAAGAATACTCACTTTATAATAGATGATGGGTTATTAATTAAAGATAATGAAGTTATTGCAGGAGAGTCTGCAAAAAAGGCATCTACAAAAGTTGCAACAGTAAAACATGCTTTATTTTATGAAGATGATGAAAAAGAAGCTATAATAAAAGCTTTGAAAAAATATAAACCAGAAAGTATTTTAATACTTGGAACATCTGATGGAATGGTAAAAAAGATTGCGGAAAATCTTGGACTTCCAGAGATATCAGAAACTACATATATAAATGATGTTGCAACAGAACAAGAAATGGAAACAGCAAGAAGAATAAGAGTAACAGAAGGAAAACACGTAATTCCAGTTCCAACATTTCAAATAAAAAAAGATTTTTCAGGATATCTACTAGACCCACTTCAAATATTTAAATCAAAAGGTAAAGGGCAAAAGCCATATATTTCAGAAAAATCAATTATAAGACCAACATTTAGCTATATGGGGAATTTTACAATATCAGATTTAGTATTTAGACAAATATTAGAATATTTAGCAGTAAATACTAAAGCAATTCATAAAATCCTAAAAGCAAGAGTTGATAATTATGGAGATGGAGTAAGACTATATATAGAAGTTACAATAGTATATGGATATAATGTGGTAGAAGGTTTAAAAAACTTTAAAGAAAAAGCGAAAAAAGAAATTGAAAAATTAACTGCAATGAATGTTGTAGAAATAGAAGTGGTTGCAAAAAATATTTATGTACCAGAAAAAGAAAAATAATAAAACAAAGAAAAGAGGAAAGAAAATGTCATTTATAGTTGCAATAGATGGGCCAGCAGGAAGCGGAAAAGGAACTGTAACAGAAGCTTTAAGTAAAAAACTAGGGCTAGTAAATATAGGTACAGGTTCAGCATATAGATGTGTAGCTTTAGAAACAATAAAGGAGAATATATCTATAGAAGAAAAAGATAAAATAATAAAGATGCTAGATAATTTGAATATAGATTTTAAAATAGAAAATGGTGAAGATGAAATATATTTAGACGGAGAAAATGTGACAACAAGGATAAGACAAAAAGATGTATCTAAAATTGTCTCTCAAATATCTGCAATAAAAGAAGTAAGGATAAAATTAAATGATATATTTAAAAAAGTGGCTAAAGGAAAAAATGTAATAATGGAAGGAAGAGATATTGGAACTTGTGTATTTCCAAATGCAGATATTAAAATATATTTAGATGCAACTCCTCATGAAAGAGCAAGAAGAAGAGAAAAGCAAAATAAAGAACAAGGAATTGAGATGACTTATGAAGAAATTTTAGAAAATATAAAAAATAGAGACAAAATAGATATGGAAAAAGATTTTGGAGCATTAAAACAAGCAGATGACGCAATCTATATAGACTCTAGCAATATGCCAATTGATAAGGTTATAGAAACAATAGAAAAAGAGATAAATAAAAAATTAAAATAAAAGGAGAAAATGTAATGAAAAAAGCATTTAAAGAAGTTATAAAATGGATTGTAAGAGGAGCTATATATATATGGTTAAAAATATATTATAGAGCAGAAATAATAGGGTTAGAAAATGTACCTAAAGAAGGTCCATTAATCTTTTGTGGAAATCACAGAAGTTATTTAGACCCACCTTTATTAGTTGCAACAGCTAAAAGAGATATGAAATTTTTAGCAAAAGAGGAATTATATAAAAATAAATTTTTAGCATTTTTAGGTTGGGCATTTGAAGCAATACCAGTAAAAAGAGATGAAAAAGATATATCAGCTATAAAAACATCTCTAAAAGATTTAAAAGAAGGAAAATGTATTGCTCTATTTCCAGAAGGAACTAGAAATGGATTGGAAAAAGGAGAAAAAGTAAAAGACGGTGTAGCATTTTTTGCTTTAAGAAGTGGAGCAAAAATTGTACCTTGTGGAATAAAAGGTGGAACTAAAGAACATAGAAAAGTTACAATTACATATGGAAAGCCTTTAGATTATAGCAAATACAAAGGAAGTAAAGATAAAGAAATATTAGATAAAATAACAAATGAAGTTATGGATAATATAATTAACTTAGCAAAATAATTGAAATATGAATAAATATGTGCTAATATATAAATGCATAAATAAGAGAGAATTTGTATCAAAAAGAATAAAACGACTAGGTACTGCCAATACCTAGTCGTTTTTAGTGCTATTTGCTTAGTTCCTTTATTATGTAATAAAAAATATATTCTTAAAATATTATTTATTTTCTTTTAAAAAAAATACTCATGTGATATAATCAAGATGTAAAAAATATCCTTTTAAGAGGAAGTGAAAATATATGTCATATATAGAATTTAAAAATGTATGTAAAGAATATAAAATGGGAGAAATTACAATAAAAGCCTTAAACAATACGAATTTTTCTATAGAAAAAGGAGAATTAGTAGTAATAGTAGGTCCATCAGGAGCAGGAAAAACAACTGCTTTAAATATTTTAGGTGGAATGGATTCTGTAACATCTGGAGAAGTAATTGTAGATGGGAAAAATGTAGCTAAACTAAAAAATAAAGAATTAATAAAATATAGAAGAGAAGATATAGGGTTTGTTTTTCAATTCTATAATTTAGTACAAAATTTAACAGCAAAAGAAAATGTAGAACTTGCAACAGAAATATGTAAGGATTCATTAAATACAGAAGAAGTATTAAAAAAGGTTGGGTTAAAAGATAGAATGAAAAACTTCCCATCACAACTATCAGGAGGAGAGCAACAAAGAGTAGCAATAGCAAGAGCGATTGCTAAAAATCCTAAATTACTTTTATGTGATGAACCAACAGGAGCATTAGATTATAAAACAGGAAAACAAATATTAAAATTATTACAAGACACAGCAAGAAAAGAAAATATGACAGTATTAATAATAACACATAATGGAGCAATAGCACCTATGGCAGATAAAGTAATACATTTCAAAAATGGAACAGCAGAAAAAATAGAAATAAACGAAAAACCAATGCCAATAGAAGAAATTGAGTGGTGATACTTGAATTTTGAAAAGAACTCTAAAGTAACATGGAGGTGAAGTGATGAAAAAAGCATTATTTAAAGATAGTGTAAAAGAAATAAAAAATACATATAAGCGATTTTTATCAATATTACTTATGGCGTTTTTAGGAGTAGGCTTTTTTGCTGGGATTAGAGCAACTTCACCAGATATGGTAGATACAATAGATGATTATTATAATTCTCATAACATGTATGATATTCAAATAATTTCTACACTAGGATTAACAAATGATGATATTAAAGAAATATCAAAACTAGAAAATGTAAAAGAAGTTGTTGGAACTTATGAAACTGATGCAACTTTAGAAGTAGAAAACAAAGAATTAGTTGCAAAGGTAATGTGTATAGAAGATATAAATAAGCCAGAACTTATAGAAGGAAAGATGCCGGAAAATGAATCAGAATGTGTTGTTGAGCCTTTGTTTTTAACTGCAAATAATAAAAAAATAGGAGATACAATAGAGCTAAATGTAGAAAATGTGACAAATGATGATGGAGAAGAAGTAGAATACTTAAATCAAAAGCAAGTTACAATTGTTGGAACTGTAAAAAGTCTAATATATTTATCAAGAGATAGAGGAACAAGTTCTCTAGGTTCAGGTAAAATTGATTATTACATATATATTAATAAAAATAATATAAAATCAAGTGATGTATATACAAATATATATGTAAAAGTAGAAAATCCTGAAAATTTTCAAACTTCAAGTACTAAATATGAAGAATACATAGAAAATACAGTAAACAATATAGAAGAGATAAAAGATAAAAGAGAACAAGCAAGACAAAATGCTTTAATAGAAAAAGCAACAAAAAAAGTTGAAGATGCAGAAAATGAATTTAACACAAAAAAACAAGAAGTAGAAACTGAATTAAATAATGCAAGAAAAGAAATAGAAAATGGAAAAGCTGAAATTACAACTGCAGAAAATAAAATAGCACAAAATGAAAAAACTGCAAATAAAGAATTTCAAGATGCAGAAAACCAAATAGCAACTGCAAAAGCGCAAATAACAGCAAATGAACAAGAATTAAAAACAAAAGAAGAACAAGCAAATACAGAAATTGCAAATGCGGAAACTCAAAAAAATATTTTAAAGCAAACTTTAACAGAAGTTGAAAATGGCTTACCTACAGCAAAAGAAGCATATGAGCAAATAGTTAAAGCAATAGAATCAGAAACACTTCCAGATGAACAAAAAGAATTTTTGGAAGGTGAAAAGAAAAAACTGGAAGAACAAATAGCAAGTTTAGAAGAAAACCAAAAAGTGTTAGAATCATCAATTTCAAAAATAGATGAAGAGGTAGAGTCTGCAAAAAAACAAATACAAGACGGAAAAAATCAGATAGAAACAGCCAAAAAAGAGATAGAAACCCAAGAAAAAACTTTAAACAATACCAAAAATTCGACATATGCACAAATAAATAGTGCGAAAAAAGAAGTAGAAACATCAAAACAAGAATTAGCAAATGCAGAAGCAGAGTTAAATACAAAAAGTCAAGAAGCAGAAACAGAACTGGCAAATGCAGAAGCAGAACTAATAGATGCAAGAGCAAAAATAAGCGAAATTGAAAAACCAACTTGGTACATATTAGATAGAACTGCAAACTCAGGATATAGTAGTTTTATACAAGATACAGAAAGTGTCGAAAATATAGGAGAGGTTTTTCCAATTGTATTTTTCATAGTAGCAACATTAATATCATTAACATCAATGACAAGAATGGTAGAAGAGCAAAGAACACAAATTGGAACATTAAAAGCCTTGGGATATAATAAATTACAAATAGCAAGTAAATATATAATTTATGCAACACTTGCTTGCGTAATAGGTGGATTTTTAGGAATGTGTGTCGGATTTATTCTACTTCCAAAAATAATTTGGCTTATGTATTCAATAATGTATGACATAGAAGATATCATAATTAGCTTTAATTGGAATTATGCAACAATCGGACTTGGTTTAATTCTTATTTGTATAGTTGGTTCGACAATTTATGCAGTATATAAAGAATTAAGACAAACACCTGCAACACTTATGAGACCAAAATCACCTAAAATGGGAAAAAGAGTTTTATTAGAAAGAATTCCATTTATATGGAAACATCTAAAATTCTCTCAAAAAGTAACAGTAAGAAATATATTTAGATACAAAAAAAGATTTTTGATGACAATAATAGGAATCTTAGGATGTACTGCCTTAATACTTACAGGTTTTGGACTAAAAGATTCAATTAGTAGCATTATGCCAAACCAATATGAGCATGTATTTAATTATGATATGCAAATTAGTTTAAAAAGTGGATTAGATGAAACACAACTTCAAGAATATATTACAAGTTTAACTGAAAAAGAAGAAATAGAAAAAGTTGTTAAAACACATATGACATCAATGACAGCAAAAAATAATGATTTAGAAGAAGATGTTCAGATAATTATTCCAGACAATCCAGAATCTTTAGATGGAGTAATAAATATAGCAGATGTAAAAACAAAAGAAAAAGTAGAATTAAAAGAAAATGAAATTTGTCTTACAGATAAAGCAGCCGAACTTTTGAATGTGAAAGCAGGAGATACTATCACTTTAAGAGATAGTGACGGAAATGAAAAACAAGTTAAAATTTCAAATGTAGTAGAGAACTATATATATCATTATGTTTATATGACAAAAGATACATATCAAAATATATTTGGAGAAACATATGAGACAAATGTATTATTAACACAAAATACTGATTTATCAGAAGAACAAGAAGAAGCTTTGGCAACAGAAATTATGAATCAGTCACAAGTTTCGTCATTAACTAGAATTTCATCAGCAATAAGTATGTTAGATGATACAATGAGTTCTTTAAATTATGTTGTAATCATATTAATTGTATCAGCTGGACTTCTTGCATTTGTTGTGTTATATAACTTATCAAATGTAAATATTAGTGAGAGAATACGTGAACTTGCAACAATTAAAGTACTAGGATTTTATGATAAAGAAGTATATTTATATATAACAAGAGAAACAGTAATATTAACAATAATAGGAATTTTGCTTGGTTTAGTTGGAGGATATTTCTTAAATTACTATATAATTGGAACTTGCGAAATCAATATGTTAAGATTTGCAAAAATAATATTGCCACAAAGTTATATATATTCAGTTTTAATTACACTTGGCTTTACAATAATAGTAAATATTGTGACATATTTTGCACTTAAAAAGATAGATATGATAGAAAGCTTAAAAAGTGTAGAATAATTTAGATAATGTTTTTTAATAACTAAAGTTACGATAAAATAAACCAATTGTGAAAATATACTTGCAATTTAGTTGAAAATGTAGTACAATAGGTATGCTTTGAATTAAGCATACCTTTTACTTAGCTTAAAGCTTTAGCACCTAAACTTTAGGCCAGGTTTTAGGAAGAAAAAATTAGGAGGTGTAAAAATGACAAAGGAAAGAAAACAAGAAGTAATTTCAACATATAAAAGAGATGAAAATGATACTGGTTCTCCAGAAGTTCAAATAGCTCTTTTAACAGAAAGAATCAATGAACTTACAGAACACTTAAAAGTTCATAAAAAAGACAACCACTCAAGAAGAGGATTATTAAAAATGGTTGGTAAAAGAAGAAATCTATTAAACTACTTAGCAAAAAAAGATATTAATAGATATAGAGAAATAGTTGAAAAACTAGGATTAAGAAAATAATATTAAATAGAAGCCCACAGTCTATATTTGGCATGGGCTTTTGTTTAAGTTTAAAAATATTCAAGTAGATTAGGTAAGTAGCTTGTATAATGTATTAGAAAAAATATATACTAGTATATTATAGAGGTTACAATCTAAAACTACTTGAATAAAAGGTGCAAAAAATATAGAAAGATTAAGGAATGTCCCTTAAATCCCTAAAAAACGGGATTTTTAGGACCGTCCCCAAAGAAAGGAAGTAGAAAAATGTTTAAAACTTATGAAACTGAACTAGCAGGAAGAAAACTAGTAATTGAAACAGGAAAAATGGCAGGACTAGCTAATGGAAGTGTTCTTGTCAGATATGGAGATACATGTGTATTAGTAAATGTAACAGCTTCAAAAGAACCAAGAGAAGGAATAGACTTCTTTCCATTATCAGTAGATTTTGAAGAAAAACTATATAGTGTAGGTAAAATTCCAGGAGGATTCTTAAAAAGAGAAGGAAAACCAAGTGATAAAGCAATTCTTACATCAAGAGCAATAGATAGACCACTAAGACCTTTATTCCCAAAAGATTTTAGAAATGATGTAGTAATAGTTGGAACTGTACTTTGTGTTGATCAAGATAACTCACCAGAAGTAGCAGCAATGATAGGGTCAGCTGCAGCATTAGCTATTTCAGATATACCATTTAATGGACCAACAGCTGCAGTAAATGTAGGATTAGTTGATGGAAAAATAATTATAAACCCAACAGTAGAAGAAAGAGAAAAATCAGATTTAACATTAACAGTTGCAGCAACAGAAAAGAAAATTACAATGATTGAAGCAGGTGCAAATGAAGTACCAAATGATGTAATGTTAAAAGCAATAAAAGAAGCACATAAAGAAATTAAAAAAATATGTAAATTTATAACAAAAATTCAAAAAGATATTGGAAAACCAAAATTTGAATATAAATCATTTGAAGTTGACAAAGACATTTATGAATTTGTAGAAACAAACTTCAAAGATGAAATGAAAGAAAAAGTTCAAGAAGAAGATAAAGAAACAAGAGACAATAATATTGCTGAACTTACAGAAAAAATTGAAAATGCATATTTAGAAAAATATGGAGAAGAAGCTTTAGAAGAAAATAAACAAGGAATTGGAGAAGCAATCTACAAAGTAGAGAAAAAATGTGTAAGAGAATTAATATATAATGAACATAAAAGAGTTGATGGAAGAGGTTTAGATGAAATAAGACCACTATCATGTGAAGTAGGTTTACTTCCTAGAACTCATGGAAGTGCATTATTTACAAGAGGACAAACTCAGGTATTATCTGTAGCAACACTAGGAATGATGAGTGAAGAACAAACATTAGATGGAATAGATACTACAGAAGAATCAAAAAGATATATGCATCACTATAACTTCCCAAGTTACTCAGTAGGTGAAGCAAGACCATCAAGAGGACCTGGAAGAAGAGAAATTGGTCATGGAGCATTAGCCGAAAAAGCATTAGTTCCAGTATTACCAAGTGAAGAAGAATTTCCATATGCAATAAGAGTTGTATCAGAAGTTTTATCATCAAATGGTTCAACATCACAAGCAAGTATATGTGGAAGTACATTAAGTTTAATGGATGCAGGTGTACCAATTAAAAGACCAGTTGCAGGAATCTCAACAGGGTTAATTACAAATCCAGAAAATGATGATGATTATGTAATGCTTGTAGATATCCAAGGATTAGAAGATTTCTTTGGAGATATGGACTTTAAAGTAGGTGGAACTAAAAAAGGAATAACAGCAATTCAAGTTGATATCAAATGTGATGGTTTAACATATGATATAATCAAAGAAGCATTTGAAAAAACAGAAAAAGCAAGAAACTACATCTTAGATGAAATAATGCTTCCAGTAATAAGTGAGCCAAGAAAAGAAATATCAAAATATGCACCAAGAATAGTTGGAACACAAATTAAAGTAGATAAAATAAAAGATGTAATTGGACCTGGTGGAAAAATGATTAATAAAATTATTGATGAAACAGGTGTAAAAATTGACATTGAAGATGATGGAAAAGTATATATATATTCACAAGACAATGAAAAAGCTATGCAAGCTCTTGAAATGATAGAAGATATCGTAAGAGATGTAGAAGTTGGTGGAATATATTATGGTGAAGTAGTAAGAATCATGAACTTTGGAGCATTTGTTAATTTAGGATGTGGAGATAAAGAAGGATTATTACACATTTCTCAAATATCTAAAGAAAGAGTAAAAAATGTAGAAGATGTACTTCATGTTGGAGATAAAGTTACAGTTAAAGTAACAGAAATAGATGACCAAGGAAGAATTAATTTAACTATGAAAGATTTAACTTAAAAGAAAAATCTAAAAAGGATGTAAATAAAGATTTAAATACAAAGGATGCAAGTTTTAACGCATCCTTTTATAGATAAAATATAGCGAAAAAAGGTGGAAAAATTGAAAGTAACAGAATTTGATTATGACTTACCAGAAGAATTGATTGCACAAGTGCCAATTAAAAAAAGAGATGAATCAAGACTAATGGTATTAGATAGAAAAAATAAGACAATAGAACATAAGAAATTTAAAGATATAATAGAATATTTAGAACCAGGAGATGTCTTAGTTAGAAATAATACAAAAGTAATCCCTGCAAGACTATATGGAAACAAAGAAACAGGAGCAAAAGTAGAATTTTTACTTTTAAATAATATCGAAGGTGATATTTGGGAATGTATTGTAAGGCCTGGAAATAAATTACATATTGGAGCAAAAGTTATCTTTGGAGATGGACTTTTAAAATCAGAAATATTAGATACAATGGAAGGTGGAACAAGAAAAGTAAAATTTTCATATGAGGGAATTTTTAATGAAATATTAGATAAAATAGGGTTAATGCCACTTCCACCATATATACATGAATCTTTAAAAGATAATGATAGATATCAAACAGTTTATGCAAAATATGAAGGTTCTGCTGCAGCACCAACAGCAGGGTTACACTTTACAGATGAACTATTAAAAAAATTAGAAGAAAAAGGTGTAATTATTGCAAATGTTACATTACATGTAGGAATAGGAACATTTAGACCAGTAAAAGAAGAAAATGTAGAAGAACATAAAATGCACACAGAACATTTTTATATCAAAAAAGAAGATGCAGAAAAAATAAATAATGCAAAAACTAAAGGAAAAAGAGTAATAGCAGTAGGAACAACATCTTGTAGGGTATTAGAGACAATAGCAGATGAAAATGGAATGGTAAAAGAAACAGAAGGAGATACTGGAATATATATATATCCAGGATATAAATTTAAATGTTTAGATGGATTAATTACTAACTTTCATCTACCACAATCAACACTTTTAATGCTAGTATCAGCACTAGCTGGAAAAGAATACATAATGGAAGCATATAAGGAAGCTGTAAAAGAAAAATACAGATTTTTCAGCTTTGGAGATGCAATGTTTATAAAATAGGAGGAAAAGATGAAACCAGCAGTAACATATGAACTATTACATGTTTGTAAACAAACAGGAGCAAGAAGAGGTGTAATACATACTCCTCATGGAGATATCCAGACACCTATATTTATGCCAGTAGGTACACAAGCTACTGTAAAATCAATGACACCAGAGGAGCTAAAAGAAGAAGTAAAAGCTCAAATAATATTATCAAATACATATCATTTGTACTTAAGACCAGGACAAGATATAGTAAAAGAAGCAGGAGGACTTCATAAATTCATGAATTGGGATAGACCAATTCTTACAGATAGTGGAGGATTCCAAGTGTTTAGTTTAGGTGATTTAAGAACAATTTCAGAAGAAGGAGTTGAATTTAAATCACATTTAGATGGAAGTAAACACTTTTTTACACCTGAATCTGTTATGAAAACAGAAGAAGATTTAGGAGCAGATATTATAATGGCTTTTGATGAATGTTGTCCATATCCTTCAACATATGAATACACAAAAAATTCAATGGAAAGAACAACAAGATGGGCTAAAAGATGTAAAGAAGCACACACAACTGTAGATAAACAAGCTCTGTTTGGAATAATTCAAGGTGGATTTTATAAAGATTTAAGAACTCAAAGCGCTAAAGATTTAATTGAGCTAGACTTGCCTGGATATGCAATAGGAGGTATAAGTGTTGGAGAACCTAAGAAAGAGTTTTTAGATATTTTAAGATTTACAACACCACTTATGCCAGAAGATAAACCAAGATATTTGATGGGAGTAGGAACACCAGATTATTTAATAGAAGCAGCAATTGCAGGGATTGATATGTGTGATTGCGTACTTCCTACTAGAATTGCAAGAAATGGAACAGCATTAACATCACATGGAAAAGTTGTAGTTAGAAATGCTACATATGAAAGAGATTGGGGACCACTAGATCCAGAATGTGATTGTTATACTTGTAAAAACTACACTAGAGCATATATTAGACATTTAATTAAGGCAAATGAAATTTTGGGAGTAAGATTATTATCAATTCATAACCTAAGATTCTTGACTAATTTAATGGAAAAGGTTAGAATAGAAATAGAGAATGATAATTTAGCAAGCTTTAGGGATGAGTTTTATAAAAAATATGGATATACTAACTAGTATAGCATATAAAGGAGGAATACTAATGAATTTAATTGAGGAAAGTTTTCAAACAAAACAAGAACAGAAAAAGAAAAGAACAACAGGAATTATTTTAGGAGCAATTGTTTTAGTTGTTATTGCGATAATTGCAATAATATCATACTTAATGTATATTCAAAGTACAACATTAAGAGTTGTATTAAATGGACAAGCAAACGAGAATTTAAAGCAATTATTTGAAGAACAAAACCCTGATTTGGAAAACTTGCTTCAAGAAGGTGGAACTATATATTTACCAATAAAATCTGTTGCAAGTTATTTTGACTATCAAAGCTATAATGGTGATTATAGCCAAAAATCAGAAGATACAAATAAATGCTATGTTCAAACAGAAGGAGAAGTTGCAAACTTTACACTTGCCTCAAATAAAATATATAAATTAAATTTAGCAGAAGATCATCAAGATTATGAATATCAATATATGGATGACCCTGTTAAGTCAAATGGTGGAGTATTATGTGCATCATTAGAAGGAATTGAAAAAGGATTTAATGTATCAATTCAATATAATAAAAATGAAAACAGAATATATATATATACATTACCATACTTGTATCAAGCATATTCACCAGTTACTTTAGATTTAGGATATATGGAATTAAGTGATGTGTTATCAAATCAAAAAGCATTGTTACAAAGTATGATGGTTGTAACAGGAAGCAATGAAAAAGTTGGTGTAGTAGATACAGAGGGAAATATAATATTAGATGTTAAATATGATGATGTAAAATTTATGCCAGATGTAGGAGACTTTTTGGTAACTGCAGATGAAAAAGTAGGAGTAATTTCATCTGAAGGAGATACTAGAATACCTTTAAATTATGATAGCATAGAATTAATGGACAGTGATAGTGGACTATATGTTGCAGAAAGAGATGGAAAATTTGGTGTATTAGACACAAGAGGAAATATTAAAATATATATTGAAAATGACGAAATAGGCATTAATGCAGATGATTTTGCACAAAATGATATAAAAAATAAATATATATTAGCTGATAATTTAATTCCAGTAAGAAGAAACAATCTTTGGGGATTATATGATAAAAATGGAAGACAGATAGTAGAATATAAATATGATAGTTTCGGATATAAGGCAACAAGTAATAGAGATGCTCTAAACCTACTTGTAATACCAGGATATAATGTAATAGTAGCAGAATTAGATGATAAATATACATTAATAAATTCTTCTGGACAAGAGTTATTTGCAACAATAGCAGATGATATATATATGACAATAAGTGGAGGAGAAAATCACTATTATATAAATGTAAATGATAATATAATAGATGCAGAAGAATATTTAAATAGTAGAGGAATTAGAAAAAATAGTAGTGATAGTTCATCATCTGGAAATACGAACACAACAAATACAAACACAAATCAGACAAATGAAACTTCAGAAAATGTAAGTAATAATGAAAATCAAACAAACCAAGAAAATCAAGAAGGACAAAACAATGAAACACAAGATAATCAAAATTCTGGAGAGAATGAACAATCAAATCAAGATAATCAAGAAGAGCAAAATCAATAAAATAAAAATCAAAGCCTCGTTTTAAAATGGGGCTTTTAGTGTGGAAAAATTTTTCCTGACCACCTAGACTAATAGAAAAATTTTCAAAAATAGTGTATAAATATATAGATGGAAAAAAGTGAGGAAAATATGAAAAATATTAAAATAACAAGAACAGGAAGCTATTTGCCAAAAGAAAAAGTAACAGATAAAGAACTAGAAGAAAAACTAAATTTAGAAAAAGGATATATAAAAAAGAGAACAGGAATAGAAACAAGATATTATGTAAAAGATGAAACAATCGGAGAAATGGCAAAAGAAGCGGTATTAGATTTAATAAAAAAAGAAGATATAAAAGATATAGATTTAATAATAACAGCAACAACAACAACAAATAACTTAATGCCAGGAATATCAAACTATATCCAAGAAAAATTAGAAATAGAAAATGCGATAACTTTAGATATATTAGCAGGATGTAGTGGATATATAAATGCTTTAGATATTGCAAGATTATATATATCAGGTGGAATTGCAAAAAAAGCATTAGTTGTAGGTGTTGATATATTATCTAAATTTATAGATAAAGAAGATATTGGGACAGCTGTTGTTCTGTCAGATGGAGCAGGAGCAATACTTTTAGAAGAATCAGATGAAGAAAAAATGTATTTTTCACAAATTGATGGAAATATAGACAAAAATAAAATATTAACATGTAAATCAAATGAAAAAATACAAATGA
The DNA here is from genome assembly GCA_930987745.1 of uncultured Clostridium sp. Classification (GTDB taxonomy): domain Bacteria; phylum Bacillota; class Clostridia; order TANB77; family CAG-508; genus CAG-269. The sequence goes on along the minus strand of CAKNKX010000005.1, from coordinate 45,417 downwards.
AAGGTAAAGAAGTATATAAATATGCAGTAACAAAAACTGTAGAAAATATAAATAAATTACTAGAAAAAGCTAATTTAAGTTTAGATGATATAAAATATATAGTGCCACATCAATCTAATTTAAAAATAATAAATGGGATAACTTCAAGACTAAAAATAGATGAAAACAAAATATATAAAAATATTAAAGATGTTGGAAACACATTTTGTGGAAGTTTACCAATAGCAATTAATCAAATGAAAAAAGAAAATCTATTGAAAAATAAAGATAAAATAATATTACTTCGGGTATGGCGGAGGACTAAACACAGGAAGTATTTTATTAGAAATATAAATTTAAGGAGGAACTTATGAAAAGAGCATTTTTATTTCCAGGGCAAGGATCACAAGTAGTTGGAATGGGAAAAGACATATATGAAAAATATGAAGAAGCAAGAAAAATATATGATGAAGCAGGAAGAATTTCAGGAATAGATGTTAAAAAAATATGTTTTGAAGGACCAGAAGATATTTTAAATAAAACAGAATTTACTCAAATTGCAATACTTACAACAAGTTTAGCATTTGCTAAAATTCTAGAAAGTAAAGGAATTAAAGCAGAATTTGCACTAGGTTTAAGTTTAGGTGAATATACAGCATTAATTTATTCAGGAATTCTTTCATTTGAAGATGGAATAAATTTAATTAAAAAAAGAGGATATTATATGGGAAATCTCCTACCTAAAGAAGAATACCAAATGTCTGCTATAATTGGATTAGACTCAAGTAAAATAGAAGAAGTTTGTAAAAAAGTAGAAGAAGAAGGAATTTTTGTCGTTCCAGCAAACTATAACTGTAAAGTTCAAACAGTAATATCAGGAACAAAAGAAGGAATAGAAAAAGCAGGAGAACTTTTAAAAGAAGCAGGTGCAAAAAGAGTAATTCCATTAAATACAAGTGGACCATTCCATACAGTAAAACTAGAAGAGGCATCAAGAGCTTTTGCAAAAGAATTAGAAAATATAGAATTTAAAGAAGGAAATGTAAAAGTTATAAAAAATATAGATGGTTCATACTATAACTCTCAAGATGATATAAGAAAAATACTTGAAAAACATATAATAAGTCCAGTAAGATTAGATAAAGCGATAGAAAAACTTCGGAGAAGAAAAAGTAGATGAATATGTAGAAATAGGACCAGGAAAAGCTTTAACTGGATTTGTTAGAAAAGACCAAAAGCAAGCAAAAACAATTAATATAAATAGTTTAGAAAGTTTAGAAGAATATATAAATAATATTGGTAAATAAAATATATTTTAATTTTAGGAGGAAATAAAATGGAAGAAGAAAAGGTAGTTCTAGTTACAGGTGGTTCAAGAGGAATAGGAAAAGAAGTTGCAATGAAATTTGCAAAAGAAGGATATAATGTTGTAACAAATTATGTATCAGATAAAACTGATAAAGAAGGATTGAAAAAAGAATTTGAAAACAATAATGTAAAAGCATTAGTGCTAAAAGCAGATGTATCAAAAACAGAAGATGTAGAAAATTTAGTAAAACAAGCAATAGATACATTTGGAAAAATAGATGTTTTAGTAAATAATGCAGGAATTACAAGAGATAATTTACTTATGAGAATGCCAGAAGAAGATTTTGATAAAGTTATAGAAACAAACTTAAAAGGAACATTTTTAGTAACAAAAGCAGTTACAAAATATATGATGAAAAAAAGACAAGGTTCAATTATAAACTTATCATCAGTAGTTGGAGTTGCAGGAAATGCAGGACAAAGTAACTATTCAGCATCAAAAGCTGGAATTATAGGATTCACAAAAAGTGTTGCAAAAGAATTAGCATCAAGAAATATAAGAGCAAATGCAGTAGCTCCAGGATTTATTGAAACAGATATGACAGATGTATTAAAAGAAGATGTAAAAGAACACATATATAATCAAATACCATTAAAAAGAATGGGAACAGCAAAAGAAGTTGCAGAATTAATATATTTCTTAGGTTCTGATAATAGTTCATACATTACAGGTCAAGTAATAAATATAGATGGTGGAATGGTAATGTAATAACTAATAATATGATAAAATAAAAAAGAGGAGAGAAATTTTGAGATGGAAAGAAGAGTAGTAATCACAGGATTAGGTGCAATAACACCACTTGGAAATGATGTTAAAAGTTTTTGGGATGGAATAAAAGAAGGTAAATGTGGAATAGATCAAATTACAAAATTTGATACAACAGACTTTAAAGTTAAATTAGCAGCAGAAGTAAAAGGATATAACCCAGAAGACTACTTTGAAAGAAGGGAAGCAAAAAGATTAGATATGTTTTCACAATATGCAATGATAGCTTCAAGAGAAGCATGGAAAGATAGTGGATTAGATAAAGAAACTGAAAACATGGAAAGAGTAGGAATAATAATTGGTTCAGGAATAGGTGGAATTGAGACTATTGAAACAGAAAATAAAAAATGTATAGAAAAAGGTCCAGATAGAGTTTCACCTATGTATATACCAATGGGAATATTAAATATGGCAACAGGAAATGTAGCGATAGATATTGGAGCAAAAGGTGAATCTATGGCTATGGTAACAGCTTGTGCATCAGGAACACATTGTATTGGAGAAAGTTTTAGAATGATAAAACATGGATATCAAGATGTTGTTTTAGCAGGGGGAACTGAAGCAGGTATAACACCACTTGGTATTGCAGGATTTACAAATATTAAAGCATTGTCTAGAACTGAAGATAAAACAAGAGCTAGTATCCCATTTGATAAAGAAAGAAATGGATTTGTAATGGGAGAAGGAGCAGGAGTAGTTGTATTAGAAGAATATGAACATGCAAAGAAAAGAGGAGCAAAAATATATGCAGAAATCGTAGGATATGGAGCAACATCAGATGCATATCATATTACATCACCAGCACCAGGAGGTGAAGGTGGAGCAAGAGCAATGAAAATTGCAATGGAAGAAGGAAATGTAAAACCAGAAGAAATAACATATATTAATGCTCATGGTACATCAACACATTTAAATGACTCTTGTGAGACACAAGCTATAAAAACAGCTTTAGGAGAAGCTTCAAAAAATGTAATGGTAAGCTCAACAAAAGGAAATACAGGACATTTACTTGGAGCAGCAGGAGGAATAGAAGCAATTGTGTGTGCAAAAGCAATAGAAGAAGGATTTGTTCCTCCAACAATAGGATATAAAGTACCTGATGAAGAATGTGACTTAGATGTAGTTCCAAATGAAGGAAGAAACCAAGAAATAAAATATGCAATGTCTAACTCATTAGGATTTGGAGGACATAATAGCACAATTTTACTTAAGAAAATCAGGGATTAGGGGACGGACCTTTTTTCCCTCTTTTTAGGGATTTAGGGACACTCCTTGAGAATTTGGGGACGGACCCATTTTTCCCTTTTTAAATTTCAAAAGTTTAGAATAGAGAATAAAAAATGGAAAGGAAGAGAAGAAAATGGAATATAAGGATATTAAAAAATTAATTGATGATATGGGAGAATCAAAAATTGATGAATTAGAAATAGAATTTCCTGAAGGTGTAAAAATCAGTATGAAGAAAAATACTAAAAAAGAAGTAGTAATTGAAAGACCTGAACCACCTAGAACAGTAATTGAAGCAAGTGCCCCTATGACAGTGCCTGTGGTAAGCCAAAAACAAGAAAATTCTTTAGTTAATGTTGAAGAAAAGGTCGAAGAAAATTATAAAATAATAAAATCACCAATGGTAGGAACATTTTATGCAAGCTCTTCACCAGATAAAGACCCATATGTAAAAGTAGGAGATAAAGTAAAAAAAGGTCAAGTAGTATGCATTGTAGAAGCAATGAAATTAATGAATGAAATAGAATCAGAATTTGATGGTGAGATAGTAGAAATCTGTGTAAATAATCAAGATATGGTAGAATATGGAACACCATTGTTCAAAGTAAAATAAGAAATTTAGTGTGAGTTATAATCTTTATATAGAAGAGGTGGAAAGATGTTATTAGATAAAGAAGGAATAAAAAAAATAATACCACAAAGAGAGCCCTTTTTAATGATAGATGAAGTAGAAAGTTATACACCAGGAGAAAGTGCCATAGCATATAAACATGTTGATGAAAATGAATATTATTTCAAAGGACATTTCCCTGGAAATCCAATAATGCCAGGAGTTCTAATTGTAGAATCCTTAGCACAAACAGGAGCAGTTGCAATACTTTCTATGGAAGAAAATCAAGGAAAAAATGCTCTATTTGGTGGGATAGATAAATTAAGATTTAAAAAACAAGTAGTTCCAGGAGATACCTTAAAACTAGAAGTAAAAATAATAAAGAAAAAAGGACCAATAGGAATAGGAGAAGCAATTGCAACAGTTGATGGAAAAGTTGCTGCAAAAGGTGAATTAACATTTGCGATTGTTTAGAGAAGTGAGACAAATGGGGACGGAGCTTTTTTGTCTCATTAAAAAATTAGATATTCTTACTTATTTTTATAAAAAATGTCCAAAAGGACTTGTCTCTTATGGGACATTGGAAGGAGAAGAAAATGTTAAAAAAAGTATTAATAGCTAACCGTGGAGAGATTGCTGTAAGAATAATTAGAGCATGTCGTGAAATGGGAATAAGAACAGTTGCTATATATTCTGAAGCTGATAAAAATGCATTACATACAAAACTTGCAGATGAAGCTGTTTGCATAGGACCTGCTCCATCTAATAAAAGTTATTTGAATATGAAAGCTATATTGGAAGCCGCATGTTTGACTGGAGCTGATAGCATTCATCCGGGATTTGGATTTTTATCTGAAAATAGTAATTTTGCTAAAATATGTGAAGAAATGGGAATTAAATTTATAGGACCAAACTACAAATTAATCGAATTATTAGGAAATAAGTCAAAAGCAAAAGAAACAATGAAAAGAGCGGGAGTTCCAGTTGTGCCTGGTTCTGATGGATTAATATATTCTAAAGAACAAGCTTTAACTTTAGCAGAACAAATTAAGTATCCGGTAATGCTTAAAGCTTCAGCCGGTGGTGGTGGAAGAGGAATAAGAGTTGCATATAATAAAGAGCAATTAGAAAAAGAGTATGATTTAGTAAAACAAGAAGCAAAGATTTCTTTTAATGATGATAGCATATATCTAGAAAAATTTGTCGAAAACCCAAGACATGTCGAAATACAAGTTTTAGGAGATGAACATGGAAATGCTGTGCATTTAGGCGAAAGAGATTGTTCAGTTCAAAGAAGAAATCAAAAAGTATTAGAAGAGACACCATCAGGAATATTAGATGAAAAAACAAGAAAAAAGATGGGTGAAGTTGCTGTAAAAGCTGTAAAAGAAATTGGATATACTAATGCAGGAACAATTGAATTTTTAGTAGATAAAAATAAGGATTTTTATTTCATGGAAATGAACACAAGAGTTCAAGTAGAACATCCAGTAACAGAAATGGTGACAGGAATCGACATTATTAAAGAACAAATAAAAATTGCAAGTGGTGAAAAACTTTCTTTTGAACAAAAAGATATAGTATTTACTGGTCATAGCATGGAAGCTAGAATAAATGCAGAAAATCCGGATAAAAACTTTATGCCATGTCCTGGTACAATTACAGAATTACACTTACCAGGAGGAAATGGAGTGCGTGTTGATACTGCAATTTATGCAGGGTATACAATTCCCCCAACATATGATTCAATGATAGCAAAAATAATAGTACATGGAAAAGATAGAAATGAGTCAATTGCAAAATTAAAAAGTGCTATTTCTGAATTGGTAGTAGATGGAATTACAACAAATACAGATTTTATACTAAAAATATTAGATGATGAAGATTTTAAAACAAATAATTATGATACATCATTTATAGCTAAAAAATTTAAATAAAATTATAAAATAACCTCAAATTATTAAATGAAAATTTTGTAATTTGAGGTTATTTTTATGGAAAGAAAAATAAAAGACAAAAAATAATAAAAAAATATCAAAAAACCATTTACAATTAATAAAAATTTGTATAAAATAAATGAAAATGGGAGAAAAACAAAAGAAAATTTAGAAAGAAGGGGAAATGTTACGATGAAAATATTAATGTTAACATGGGAATACCCACCAAGAGTAGTAGGGGGAATAGCAAGAGTAGTACATGACTTATCAAAAACATTATTAAAAGATGGACATGAAGTAACAGTTGTAACATATAGAGATGGAGATGTACCATATTTTGAAGATGATAAAGGTGTAAAAGTATATAGAGTGGATAATTATATGATTAATCCAAATAACTTTATAGACTGGATTATGCAAATGAATTTCAATATGGTAGCAAAAGCAAATGAAATAATCGCAAAAGAAGGAAATTTTGATGTGATACATGCACATGATTGGTTAGTAGCATATGCAGCTAAAACACTTAAAAATTCATATAACATTCCAATAGTTGCAACAATACATGCAACAGAAGCAGGAAGAAATAGTGGAATACATGACGAAACACAAAGATATATAAATGATACAGAATGGATGCTTACATATGAAGCTTCAGAAGTTGTAGTAAATAGTAATTATATGAAAAATGAATTACAAAGATTATTTGGCTTACCTTATGAAAAAATAAATGTAGTGCCAAATGGAGTAAATTTGAATCTATTTAATGGAGTAGAAAGAGATTATAACTTCAGAAGAAAATATGCAATGGATAATGAAAAAATTATTCTATTTATGGGTAGACTTGTATATGAAAAAGGAATACAACATTTAATCTCTGCAATGCCAAAAATATTAAATGGATATCATGATGCAAAATTAGTTATTTGTGGAAAAGGTGGAATGATTGATGAATTAAAAGCACAAGCAAATAACTTAGGACTTGGAAACAAGGTGTATTTTGCAGGATATATGAGTGGGAAAGATGTGCAAAGAATGTATAAAGCAGCAGATATAGCAGTATTTCCAAGTACATATGAACCATTTGGAATAGTTGCTCTAGAAGCAATGTTGTCAGAAAGACCAATAGTTGTATCTGATATTGGTGGATTAAATGAAATAGTAGAACATAGAGTAAATGGAATGAAAGCATATTGTGGAAATGCAAATTCGTTTGCAGATTCAATATTAGAATTATTATATGACCATAAGTTATATGCAGATGTAACAAAAAAAGCTAAAAACAAAGTTAGAAATGAATATAACTGGAGTAAAATTGCACAAGATACACACTTTACATATCAAAAAGCAATATGTCAATCAATGGCTGAAAAACAAAAACGTGAAATTGAACAAGAAAGAGCAAGAAAAACCAAGAAAGTTAGAAAAGGTGAAAATGAAATTACTAATCTACTTAATTTCAGAAAACGCCAAGCATATGCATAAGATAAACAAGAGAAAAAGAGGAATATCCCTCTTTTTTTGAGAATTTAGGGGACGGAGAATTTTTTCTTAAATGAGAAAAAATGCTCCGTCCCCAAAAGTCTCAATTAAAAAAAATAGAAAAATTTCATAAATTTCTACAAATTTAGCAGGGAAATGGTGTATAATATATATGCAATAAAAAATAAGAAATAATAAATGAAAGGAAAAGTAAACATGCCAGAGTTTAAATCAGGATTTGTGAGTTTAATCGGAAGAACAAATGTAGGAAAATCAACATTACTTAATTTATTAGTAGGAGAAAAAGTTGCTGCAATTGCAAATAAGGTCCAAACTACAAGAACAGCGATTAAAGGAATAGTAAATAGAGAAAATTCTCAGATTGTTTTTATAGATACACCTGGAATACATAAACCAAAAACTAAGTTAAATAAAACTATGGTTGAAACTTCTTTTACAACTCTTACAGATTGTGACTTAGTATTGTTTTTAATAGAAGCGACTAGTAAAGATATTGGAAAAGGCGATAGAATAATATTAGACAAAATAAAAGAGGCAAAAAGAAAGACTATTCTAATTATAAATAAAATTGATTTAGTTGAAAAAGAAACTCTTTTACATTTAATAGATTTATATAGCAAAGAATATGATTTTCAAGCAGTAATTCCGATATCTGCAAAAGATGTGAAATATAAAGAAGTTATTTTAGATGAAATAGAAAAGAACTTAAAAGAAGGTCCTGCATATTATGATAAAGAGGAATATACAAATCAAACTTTAAGACAACTTGCAGAAGAAACAATTCGTGAAAAAGCTTTGAAAGTTCTTCAAGATGAAGTACCACATGGTATATATGTTGAGGTAGAAAAAATGAAATTAAGAAAAAATAAGCAAAATGAAGAAATTTACGATATTGAAGCCACAATTTATTGTTTGAAAAATTCTCATAAAGGAATTATAATAGGAAAAAATGGAGAAATGCTTAAAAGAATTGGAAGAATGGCGAGAATTGATATGGAACAAAACTTTGGAACAAAAGTTAATCTTAAAACTTGGGTAAAAGTAAAAGAAGATTGGCAAGAGAACGATTTAATAGTAAATAAATTCAAAATTTAGATTAATTTTGAATAAAATCTTAAAAACTGCAAAGGATAAAATTAAAGGAAGTGATTGTATGATTAAAAAAATAGCATGGGATACCTTTAAAAATACTGGAGATATCAATACTTTTCTAGAGTTGAAACAAATAGAAAATATTGAAGAAACCATAGAAAAAGAAGCACAAAATGAAAATAAAAAAATTGAAATAGATAATTTAGAAAATAATAATTTAAAAGAAGAGTTATAGAAAATATAAAAGAGGAAACAAAATGGCAAGCACAAAAATAAGTGGAGTAGTATTATCAGAAAGTAATATGGGGGATTTTGACAAAATGCTTACAATTTTGACACCTAATTTTGGAAAAATCTCGTGTGTGGCCAAAGGAGCAAGAAGACCAAGAAGTGCTCTTTTGGCTGGTTCTCAAATATTCTGTTTTGGTGAATATTTAATGTATAAAGGGACAAACACATATCATATAAATTCAGTAGAACCAATAGAAGTTTTTTATAATATAAGAACAGATTTAGATAAGTTAAATGTTGCTGTACATATAAATAAGATAGTTCAGGAAGTAACAGGAGAAAATCAAAATTGTTTTAATATAATGCAATTATTATTAAATACCCTATATGTAATATCAGAAACAGATAAAAACTTAGATTTAGTTTTAAGTATTTTTAAATTAAGATTATTATCTATCCTGGGATTTAGACCAAATGTTAATGAATGTGTTAATTGCAAAGGAAAAGAAGATTTAATATATTTTAGTTTAAGAGATAATGGTGTAAAGTGCAAAAATTGTGGAAAACAAGATAAATCCTCAATTACAATTAGTGAAAGTACATATAATGCAATTAAATATACAATAACTGCACCTCCTAAAAAGCTGTTTTCTTTTAGCATAAAAGATGAGTCATTAGAAGAGTTTAAATTAGTTACAAAATTATACTTTAATGAAAAACTAGAAAAAGAATATAAAATTTAAAAATAGCAAAACAAAACTTCAAAAAAACAGTTGAAAAAAAACGAAATAAAAGATATAATAGTAATATAACAAACAGTTAGAAGAAGGGAGCGATTTTTATGAAAATAAAAATAACAGGAAAGGAACTAAAGATAACAGAAGCAATAAACGATTACGTTGAAAAAAAACTAGACAGAATAGATAAATATTTTGAAGATGCAGAAGCAGATGTTACTTTAAGAACTGAGAAAAACGAGCAAATAGCTGAAATATTTGTAACAGCAAATGGAGAAAAATATAGAGCTGTAACAGAAGATAAAGATATGTATGCATCTATAGATAAAGATATAGATATATTAGAAGGACAAATAAGAAAAGCAAAAACAAAAAGAGAAAAAATGATGAGAGATGCTTCTTTAAAAACAATGGAAGTTATGCCAGAACATGAAGTAGAAATAAAAAATGAAATAATTAAAACTTCATATTATGATATAAAACCAATGCTTCCAGAAGATGCAGTTTTAAAATTACAAGAAAAACCATCACATAATTTCTTAGTATTTATAAATGTTGAAACAGGAAAAGTAAATGCAATACATAAATTAAAAGATGGAAAGAATTATGGTTTAGTAGAACCAGAAAACTAAAAAATATAAAAAGAATAAATAAGTAAATAAAATCCTTAATGCTAAATATCTTAGTATTAGGGATTTTTTATATATTATTTTTTATAAAAAGTGTACATTTTTTATAAAATTTTATATAGAATTATATAAAGTGATTTTTATATAAGAAAAATTACACAAAATGTGACATAAAACGTCATAATTCAAGTATCCGTAGTAATAAAATAAATAAATTGTAACAAATTTGTAATAAAAAAAGAGTTGAAAAAACCAGAAACAATATATATAATAAGGAAAAAAGAATAAAAGGTGGAAAAATGTTAAAGACAAAAGAGAATAAAATAATATTTTTTAGTGTATTAGTACTTGCTTGTTTAGTATATATTAATTTTATAACAGGGTATTTTTCAATAGATTCATCAAAAATAATAAATTTGGGATATGATGGATATGCAATTAACTATTCTTTTTGGGATGGAAGAATTGTGATGGGAATACTTTGCATGATTGCAAATGCTATGAATTTGAATTTAAAGGTTTTTTACATAATCTTAATCTGTTTATCAATGCTTATTTTATCATTTACTGTTTTAAAATTATATACAGTAATTAGTAAATATAAGAAAACAGGAGTAAAAGAAAAAATTATTTTAGCAGTTCTTGGATTTTGCTATATTTTTAACTTTACTACAATAAATAGCATGGAATTTGTTGAATGTATTGTAATGTCACTTAGTATTTTACTTTATATATTAGTAGCAGAAAATATTGTAATAAAAAAAGATGTGAAAAAAGTAATTTTATATACATTTTTGGCAGGAATATGTTATCAAGGTACAATAAATATGCTATTTATAACAGCGATTTTATTCTTCTTTTTAGAATATAAAAAAGGAGAAAAAATAGATAAGAAAAAACTAATTTTTTCTATAATAGGAGTTATAATAGCAGTAATCTTAAATGTTGTTCTGAAAAAAGTAATGGAAATAATAATTGGTTCTACTGTTTGTGGAGAAAGAATAAGTGGAGATATATTAGGTAATATTACTAAAATAATACAAGGAATGTATTTTTTAATAATTGAATCATTATATCTATTCCCAAAATATGCTTATATTTCTTTTAATGCAATAAGTTTATTAATAATATTTATATATTGTGTAAAAAATAAGAATATAAAAATCTGGTATAATGCTTTCTTTTTATTTATAATGTCTATAGTTTCAAGTTTTGTGTTATTAATTGTATTTGATGGAATACAAAACGGAAATGGAAGAGTTTTTGGCTCAATAGGAGCAAGTTTTAGTGTATTATGGATATATGTATATATAAAAACAGATATTTTCAAAGAAAAAAGTTTATTAAAATATTTGTCTGTTTTTGTAATTACTTGTTTTATGATTTTGAATTTATATAATACAGTAGAAAAAAGTGGAAACCTAAAAGAAAGTAATAATATAGAAAAAGAATTATCTTTAAAAATTATGAATGAAATAACTAGATATGAAGCAGAAACAAATGAGAAAATAAAATACATAAAAATAAAATATCAATTAGCAGAAGCAAGAAATTTGTCGCCACTAGTTATCACTAGAAACTCAATTATAACATCAACATTTGATGAAAAAATTATAAAGATATATACAGATAGAGACTTAGAAAAATTATTTTTTGAGGAAGAAGATTTGGAAAAGGTAAAAGAAGAAGATATTAAATGTGAAAAAGATACAGTTTATGTATTAGTTTATTAAAATATAAAGTTTTATAAATAAGAACCTGACCAGATATAGTAATCAAAGAAGTAATTAAAGATTGCAGTCCTAGTACCCAAGAACCTTGTTGACAATAAAGAAGGCAGGAAATCAAGTCCTGCCTTTATGTATTTATAAAAATATATAAAAGCAAAAATCGAAAAATAAAGAATTTTGTTTAGTACAGTGAACGTGAACAAAATTATTGACAAAATTTTACCAAATTGAATTAAAAAATCTTAAAAAAGTATTGATTCTCACCACAAAATATTATAAAATGATAAAAAGAGGTGAAAATATGATATTAACAAATAATATGATAAAAGAAAATTTAAAGGAATATTCTAACCCAAATACCAAAATTTGTCGAGAAATTAAAAAAGGAAACTTAATAAAAATAGTAAATGGTTTATATGAAACTGACTCTTCAGTAGATGGTTATTTATTGGCAGGAAGCATATATGGACCATCTTATTTATCATTTGATTTTGCTTTATCTTATTATGGACTAATTCCTGAAAAAGTAACAGCTTTTACAAGTGCTACATGTAATAAGAAAAGGAAAAAGGTATATAATAATCAATTTGGTACTTATTTATATAGAGATGTGCCAGAAAAAGTGTATCCTTTAGGAATTAAGCTTGTAGAAGAAGGCAATTATTCATATCAAATAGCAACTCCTGAAAAAGCATTATGTGATAAGTTATATACATTATCACCTTTAAAAAATATGAAAGAATTAGAGAATGTTTTATTTAATGATTTAAGAATCGATATGGATGAATTTAACAAATTAAATTTACAAGATATAGAAGAAATTTCAAATTCTTATAATTCTTCAAATGTGAATTTATTATATAGATATATAAGGAGAAAAGAAAATGAATAGTATATTAAATAATATGTTAGCCAAATATGATATAAAAAATACTACAGATGAAATTAATGCTATGAAGGAAATCATACAAGAAATTGTTATTTGTGGGTTAAGCCGAGGAGGATTTTTTAATGAAGCAGCTTTTTATGGTGGAACAGCGTTAAGAATATTTTATGGACTAAACAGATTCTCTGAAGATTTAGATTTTGCATTAATAAAACCTAATAAAAATTTTGATTTAAGCAAATATTTCCCCTTTATTGAAAAGGAAGTCATGGCTTATGGTTTAAATTTAAATATTATTACAAAAGAAAAAACGAAAGATTCTAATATTCTTTCAGCTTTCTTAAAAGGAGATACAAAAGAACATATATTTATATTTTTCCCAAATGAGAATATGAAAAATATGACATCTTTAAAAAATATAAAAATAAAGTTTGAAGTAGATGTAAATCCACCAAGTGGTGCTACATATGAATTTAAATATAAATTATTACCTTCACCACATCAAGTTAGGTTATATGATGAACCATCTCAATTTGCAGGAAAAATACATGCAATATTATGCAGAAACTGGAATTATAGGACAAAAGGTAGAGATTTATATGATTATGTGTTTTATTTATCTAAAGAAACAAAAGTAAATTTAGAATTGATTAAGTCAAAGTTAATTGAATCTAAGGTAATAACAGAAAATTCGGATTTTAATATAGATATATTAAAAGATCTATTAAATAAAAAATTTAAAGAAATAAATTACACTGATGCAAAAGAAGATGTTATAACATTTATAGAAGATAAAGATTCATTAAATTTATGGAACTCAGAGTTTTTTGTTGAGATAACTAAAAAACTTGAAGGTTAGATTTTATAGAAAAAATAAAATTATACAGAAAACTATGCAAATTTAGCTATAAAATAAGAAGGCAGGAAATCAAGTCCTGCCTTTATGTATTTATAAAAATATATAAAAGCAAAAATTAACTTCCTGCGACTAAAATTAAAATTAGTATCTAAAAGTAGAACTATTTCATGTTTCTTTCAGCTTGTTCAATCATTTTTTTAACCATTTGTCCACCTATTTTACCAGCGTCTCTTGCTGAAATGTCTCCATTGTATCCGTCTTTTAAATTAACACCAACTTCGCTAGGAGTCAAAAATATATTTGACGTTTGAAAAAAATTATAAGCAAAGAAATAGAGAAAGCAATCGCCTAAAAATTCATTGACAAATGAAGATATAAATGATAGAATACAAACAAGAATTTGGCAAGGAGAATTTATAAATGAAATATACATATAATAAATTAGTAAGAGATAAAATTCCAGAAAATATTAATAGTATGGAAGGAAGAAAAGCAACATGGAGAATAATGGATGATGAGGAATACATAAAAGAATTAAATAAAAAATTATTAGAAGAAGCGCACGAATTCATCGAAGAAAATGCTATTGAAGAATTAGCAGATGTTATGGAAGTAATACAAAGTATTATGAGAATAAAAAATATTAGTTATGAAGAATTAAAAAATGTACAACAAATGAAAAGAGAAAAAAAGGGTGGATTTAGCAATAAAATATATCTAGTTGAAGTTGAACAAGATAAAGCAGATGAAAGAGAAGAACAAGAAATGAAAAAAGAATGGAGAAAAAATGGTTTAGATGAGAGGTGATTAAACTGGAAAAATTAACAATAAATTTATCAGCAGAAACAACAGAAATAGAATTTAAAGAAGAAATAGAATATAAAAAACCAAAAAGCTGGTTAAAAACAGTATCAGCTTTTAGTAATGGAATTGGTGGAACAATATATTTTGGAGTAAATGATAATAGAGAAATTATTGGATTAGAAGAAGTTCAAAAACATATTGAGAAAATAAGTGAATTAATAAAAACAAGAATAGAACCATTAGCAAATTTTAATATATCTGTAATTACACAAAATAATAAAGATGTAATCAGATTAGAAATCATTCAAGGAACGAAAACACCATATTATTATGTGTCAGATGGAAATAAAATTGTTTTTGTTAGAATTGGAAATGAAAGTGTAAATGCACCAACATATATCATAAATGAATTAATTGCAAAAGGAGAAAAGTTAACATTTGATGCAATGCCATCTAAATATAATTTTGACGATTTAAGTTTTACATTATTTAAAGCAACATATTTACAAAAAACAGGGAAAAAATTAGAAGAAAATGACTTTATTTCTTTTGGACTAATGGATGAAAAAAAGCAACTAACTTATGCAGGAGTATTATTTTCAGACCAATGCCCATTGTTACAATCAAGAATATTTTGCACAAGATGGAACGGACTAGATAAAACATCAATATTTGAAGATGCGGTAGATGATAAAGAATATAGTGGTAATTTAATAATGCTTTTAGAAAATGGGTTTAATTTTATAAAAAATCATAACAAAAAAGCATGGAAAAAGTTGCCAAGAACAAGAGTAGAATATTATGATTATAATGAAAGAGTTATAACAGAACTTTTAGTAAATGCTTTGATTCATAGAATGTATGATATAGTAGGAGCAGAAATTCATATTGATATTTATGATGATAGGTTAGAAATAGAATCTCCTGGTGGAATGTATGATGGAAGCATAATTCAAAATCAAGATATCTTAAATATTCCATCTAAAAGAAGAAATCCAATAATAGCAGATGTATTTCAAAGATTAGACTTTATGGAAAGACGTGGAAGTGGATTTAAGAAAATTTATGAGGCACTAGGAGATAAGGATAAAATAAAATTTTATTCAAACAGAACAGATTTTAAAGTAACACTGATGAATGAAAATTATAGTAGAGAACAAGAAGTAGATAATACCGGTGATAAAAACTATACAGAAAACTATACAGAAAACTATACAGAAAACTATACAGAAAACTATACAGAAAATATAAATGAAACACAAAGAAAAATCATAGAGTTAGTTAAATCTAATCCAAATATCACACAAAAAATAATGATGGAAAAAACAAATTTAAGTAGACCTGCTATAACCTTGAATTTAAAACAATTAAAAGATAAAAAGATAATTGAAAGAGTGGGATCAGATAGAAAAGGTTATTGGAAATTATTAATATAGAATATAAAATAAAATTGTGAAGAATATCAAAACAAATTTGGTATTCTTTTTGTTTGGATAAATACTCTAAACAAAGAAATAAAAGCCAAAAAATTGATTGTGATGTGAATAAAACTAATAAAAATAAAATTTTTGAATAAAAAATCATCAAAATTAAGAGACGTCTAATAGTAGACTCGATTTTTTAAGAGCACCCTGCTAAAAGCCACGCTTTTAGGTAGCTATCGGGAAACGAGAGGTCTTCCTGTTCCTGCAATTTATTTGAAAATAAATTTGACTCAATTTCTTAGAGAGTAAGAAAAAATATATTAGTGTTTATATATTTTCGATTTAATATTTTAGCAAAGCGAACATACCATTTACATAAAAAATTGAAAAAATGGCCTAAATATGATATAATTAAACTGTCAGAGAGATACTACATTAGAAAAAGGAGGAAACACTATGGGATTTTTTGAAGATGTAAAAAAATCTTTCAATGAAGGAAGACAGAGAGCAATCGACGAATCATATCGTCGGAGGAAACAAGAGGAAAAAGTAAATATTCCCGTAGAACTGGTTGAGCCAAACGGGGGGAGATTCGTTACTTTGAAAATTACAGAAAAGAACGAATTTTTGAAAGGGGTATATATGAAGCAATTAAGTGCATATGCAAGAAGTATAAAAAATATATATCCCAATGCAGTCTTAACTATGTA
Source organism: uncultured Clostridium sp. (assembly GCA_930987745.1). Classification (GTDB taxonomy): domain Bacteria; phylum Bacillota; class Clostridia; order TANB77; family CAG-508; genus CAG-269. Next base: position 28,925 of record CAKNKX010000005.1, on the reverse strand, counting down.
TGATGACAGAGTAACATTGGAAATGAATAGTGATGAAGAGGCAAAGGGAATTAGATCCTCGTGGGAGAACCACCTCTAAAAATTGCGGGCCATTGGCCCGTGATTTTTTTTGGGATAATGAAAATAGATTATTTTATAATTTTAAAAACAAACTTGCAATATTTAGAAAACTATTTTGGACTCTTATTAATATAAGAACATTTACCAATAAATGTATATATTTTACTTACGAGTGGAATAATAAGAGTGGTGATGCATTTTGAATAATAGTAAACAAAAAAGAATAAAAGACACAAAAGAAAAATACAAAATAAAAGATATATTTGCAAAAAATTCAGAACTAAATGTAAACGAAATCATAAAAAAATCTTTTTTAGTAAACCTTAGAACGAGTAAATTAGATTGATGCAAAAATCGCCTAAAAATTTAACAAAACTTGACCAAATTTTCACAAGATATGTTATAATTATTTTAGGCGATTGCTTAAAAGGAAGGAGTGAACTATGAACTTACCATTAAGCAATCAAAAGACAAAAACTTTTAAAGTAGGTCTTTATATAAGGTTATCAAGGGAAGATGGTGATAAAGAAGAAAGTTCTAGTATAACAAATCAAAGAGAAATACTAAAAAGATTTATAAATGAAAATGAAAACTTTTTTATAGTCAAAGAATATGTGGATGATGGATGGACAGGTACAAACTTCAATAGACCTTCGTTTAAAGAAATGCTAAAAGATATTGAAAAAGGAATCATAGATACAGTTATAACAAAGGACTTATCAAGACTTGGAAGAGATTACATTGATACAGGATATTATCTGCAAAGATATTTTCCAGAACATCAAGTAAGATATATTGCATTACTTGATAATATAGACACAATGGAAGATGCGGGAATGAGTGATATAGCACCATTTAAAAGTATTATCAATGATATGTATGTAAAAGATATATCTAAAAAAATAAGAAGCTCTCTAACAGAAAGAAGAAAAGCAGGAAATTTTTTAGGAGTAACAGCACCATATGGATATAGCAAAGATCCAGAAAACAAATATCATTTAGTTGTCAATCCAAAAGAAGCGGAAATTGTAAAAAGAGTTTTTAATTTATATTTACAAGGAAATGGCTTAACAAAAATTGCACAAATCTTAACAAAGAAAAGTGTTCCAGTACCAGGTGAGTCAAGGAATATAGGAAAAACAAGACAAACGGTTTTGTATAGTAGTTGGAAACAAACAACGATTAGAAGAATATTAGAAAATAGGGTATATCTTGGTGACTTAGTACAATTTAAAAGAAAAAATGTAAATTATAAATCCAAAATAAGAATCAATGTACCAGAAGAAGATAGATTAATTTGTAAGGGAACACATGAACCGATAATAGAACAAGAAGATTTTGATAAAGTGCAAGAAATCTTAAAAGGGAACAAATCTTTTAAGGGAACGAAACATGATTATTTATTTAAAGGACTTTTATATTGTGCAGAGTGTGGAGCAAGACTAAATGTAACATATTCCAATTATGCTTTAAAGAAATATGGAGAATATCGTTATACTACAATATGTTATAGCTATTCAAGATTATATAGTGATATTTGTACAAGACATTCCAATAGTATTCCAGTATTGGAAAAATTACTAATTAAACATATTAAAGAGGTATGCCAAAAATACATTTCTAATGATTTACAAGATGAACTTGTAAAATTAGCAGAGCAGGAAAAAAGAAGAGAAAGACAAAAGTTTGACTATGAACAAAGAATAAAAGAACTAGAACAAAAAATAGAAGATAATAGCTTATATATGAAAAACTTATATAAAGATAAAGTCAAAGGGATTGTATCAGAAGAAGACTATATAAATTTAACTGGAGAATTTGCAAAAGACAGAGATTCTTATATAAAAGAAAAAAAAGAATTAGAAAAATTATTAAATAAAAAAGATACAAGAAAAGAAGATATCAATAAATTAGAAAAACTAGTAAAAGAATTTATATCTTTGGAAAAACCTACAAAACAATTATTAAATGAGTTAATTGAAAAAATAACAATTTCAGAAAATCATGAAATTACGATTTATTATAAATTTAGTGAATTAAATCAATTTGAAAAAGATAAAAGTAAAACTATAAAAGAAGCAGAAGTTGTGAATAATGGAAACAAAAAATATGAAGTAGCTTAAGATGTAAAGTTAAAATATATTTTTAACAGCCACATCACTAGCTACTTCATATTTGAATTTATCTAAAGCAGTCATAGCTTCTGGAACTAATTTTTTGTTTGAAGAGTTTGCCATGTTTTTTCACCTCCTGTAATATTACATTTCTAAAGAAAAAACTATCGCTTTTTCTAATACTAGCATTCACAGAAAAAACAAAAAATAAACAAGAAATTTTTGGAAAATAAATTACGAAAGATAAAATTCGACAATTATTACAAAAATGTTACAAAAATATTAACTTTTTATAACACTTGCACAAATCCATTGATTTTATAATTGACTTGAGTTAAAATTAAATGGATAAAGTATTTTGCAAAAAAATATATAGAATATAAATAAAGGGAGGAATTTGCCATGGCTTCAAATCCAATGCAAAGAAAAGCAAGAAATTCATTTTTATTAGGAATGTTAGTAATGTTACTAATAGCGGGAGTTATTATTGCCTTTTTATTTATTCAATTAATGAATATGAATAGACAACAAAGAGAGGCACAAGCATCAATGGTAAATGTATTGGTTCTTAAATCAGATGTAAAATCAGGACAAGTAATAACAAATGATATGTTAACACAACTACCTGTAAGTAGCACACTTGTTCCTGCAAATGCAACAAGCGATGTAAATGTAATTAATAATTATGCATTACAAGATGTATCAGGAAATCCAGTAAGCACAAACTATAATGAAGAAACAGGAGAAGCAACATTAAGTATAAGAATTGATGATAGAGATTATGAACTTTATCAAGATGAAACAACAGGAAATTATTTCATAAACAGAAATAATCAAGAAGAATATATAGAATTAAATAGTGTACCAATAGTTGCTAAAGTTGATATGAGAGCAAACACAGTTATAACAACAGATTTATTAAGTAAAGCTGACAGTATGGTTCAAGATGATTTAAGACAACAAGAATATAACATGGTTATCTTACCAACAGATTTAACATCAGGAGATTATATAGATATAAGATTAATGTTACCATCAGGACAAGACTATATCGTAGTATCTAAAAAAGAAGTATCACTTCCATCTGTAGATGGTATTGAATCATCAGATACAATATGGATTAACCTAACAGAAGATGAAACATTACATATGAGCTGTGCTATATATGATGCATTCAGAATAAATGGAGCAAAACTATATGCAACAAAATATACAGAAGCTGGAATGCAAACTGCTTCAACACCAACATATCCAGTTAATGAAAGTACATCAGCATTACTTGAAAGCGACCCAAATATCTTAGAAGATGCTAAAAATGAAATTAGACAAAGATACAATAGTGGAAATAGCTCTACATTAAGAAATGATTATATAAATAATGTAATTAATAGCCAAGGAGACCAATCACAATCAAATCTTGAAACAAATATGCAAGATAGTATCACAAATTCAAAAAATGCAAGACAAGAATACTTAGAATCATTAGCAGCTCCAGCAACTACTACAACAGAATAATAAAAGAAGGAGAAAAGCAAGGATGAAAAAAATAGGGTTTATAGGTGCTTACGATAAAACTGATTTAATGCTGTATGTTGCTAAAATATTAGCGACATTAAAGAAAAAAGTCCTAATAGTAGATAACACTATTACACAAAAATCAAGATATATTGTGCCAACTATGAACCCTGTTGTAAAATACATAACAGATTTTGAAGATATTGATATAGCAGTAGGGTTTACAGATGAGGAAGATATAAAAAAATACTTAGGACTCACAAAAGAGCAAGATATGGAATATGAGTATATGTTCGTAGATGTTGACAGTTTTGAAGGATTTAATAAATACAATTTAAAAGAAGCCAACAAAAATTATTTTGTTACATCTTTCGACAATTATTCATTAAAAAAAGGATTAGAAATATTTACAGACCTTAAAGAACCAATTAGTTTAAGCAAAGTATTATTTGCACGAGAAATACTAAAAGAAGAAGATGACTATCTAAATTATCTTTCTTCAGAATATAAAATCATATGGAATGACTATAAAATATACTTCCCTATGGAAAATGGCGATTTAAGTGTTATTTATGAAAATCAACGAGTTGCAAAAATAAAATTTAGAAGATTAAGCATACAATACAAAGATGGAATCCAATATATTGCAGAGGAGATATTAGGGAATGTGGAAGACTCTGAAGTTAGAAGAGCAATGAAACTTATAGAAAGAGGAGTATAGAAGATGTCAATTGTAACATTTTTTAATAATGGAAAAGAGCAAACAGGAAAGACACTATCTGTAGTTGCGATTGCTACTCAGATGGCAATAGAACATAACTATAAAATCCTAATTGTATCTACTGGCCATAATGATAAAACTTTAGATAATTGTTTTTGGAAACCTAAAAAGAAAAAACTAAACCTAGGATTATTTGGACCAAATGCAAGTATTGCAACAGAAGATGGTGTAGAGTCAGCCGCAAGAGCAATGAAAAGTAAAAGATTAACTCCAGAAAATATAATTAATTATACTAAAGCAATTTTTAAAGACAGATTGGAAATATTACAGAGTTCAAAAGGAAACTCTAGAGAATATGAAGAAATAGTTGATACATATCCAGACATTATAAATTTAGCAAATAAAAATTATGACTTAGTTTTTGTAGACTTAGATTTATCTGTACCAAAACAACTAAGAGAACAAATATTACAAAATAGCAATTTAGTTGTTATAAACCTAAGCCAAAGATTAACAAGTATAGATAAATACATGGAAGATAAAGCAAATGGTACAGAACTGAAATTTAAAAAATCTTTGTTATTAATAAACAGATATGATAAATATTCAAAATACTCAATAAAAAATATTACAAGATACATGAAGGAAAAAAACGATGTATCAACAATACCATATAATACGTTATTTTTTGAAGCATGTGAAGAAGCAAAAGTGCCAGAGTTTTTCTTAAAAATAAGAAATGTAGGCGAAGATGACAGAAATGCGTTTTTCTTAAGTGAAGTTAAAAGAGCAGGAGAAAATATTATATACAGATTAAAAGATTTATCAATGAAATTGTAAGGAGGGAGACCTAAATGACAGTAACAAATATTCTTCTAATTCTAGCAGTAGTAGGAATTGCAGGTTATGCATTATACTACACAATAAAAAAGAAGAAAACAGCTGAGGTTGAAGAGAAAATTGATGTTGATGATAAAACATATACTATTGAAAAAATGATGCAATTTGTCAAAAAAAGATTGGATGAAATTACAAAAGTCAACCTTTATGATATTGGGCTTTCAGAAGAAGAATTGAAAAGAAGAAAAAACAAGAAATATGAATTAAAGAAAGCTTTAAAAGGTTGTACTTATGGAGATGTTAATGACAAAAAATATGTAAAAGAATTAATATATGACTTATTAGAAAAAGAATATGGCGTAACAGAAGAAAACATCTCAAAATCAATTCCATTTGATATCCCTTCTTTATTAACACCGCAAGATAAATTCGATATTTTAATTTATGCATATAAAAAAGAATTTGCATATGAAGCTTTAACAGAATTAATTAAAAAATACAATTTAGCAGAATTAAAATATGTTGAAGGGGAAACAAAACCTTCTTATGTTATAACAAGTGATGAAATAAATGATATATACGAAAAAGAAAATATAGTACTTTCTTTTTCAGATAAATTATCAGTAGTAGTGCAAAGAATATACCAACACTATAAAGGATTCAGTGCTATTGACGAAGTAAGAGACATGAATATAGATGGTGTGTCTGGTGGTGTATCAGGACTTCCAGAAAGTTTCTTAAGCCAAGTTGCACAAACAGATGGAGGAGATTATTTAAATCAAATTGCAGAACATAAAGTGCCAAGAGCTTGTGATAGTATTTGGATATTCTTCCAAGGTAAATCAATTCGTTTAGCATTCCTTTCATTTGGAACAGAATCTGAACTAAAAAGGGTTTGCCAAAATATATATAAATACAACAACCCAGGACAATTATCAGATACAAATGGGTATAAGATAAACGAAATGAAAGATGGCTCTCGTGTAGTTGTTGTAAGACCAAGTTTCTCAGAAACATGGGCATTCTTTGTAAGAAAATTCGACGTAAAACGTTCAACACTAGAACAATGGTTTAAAGGAGAGCCAGGTAGTGATGAATCAATAGAATTATTAAAATTCTTAGTAAAAGGAGCAAGAATTATATCAATCACTGGTGAGCAAGGTTGTGGTAAAACAACAATGCTTATGGGAATGATAGAAAATATCTATGAAACAATGAATATAAGGGTTCAAGAAACAGCATTTGAGTTACACTTAAGAAAAATCTACCCAACAAGAAACATTCTAACATTTAGAGAAACGGAAACAATTTCAGGACAAGAAGGTCTAGACGTTCAAAAGAAAACTGACGGTTCTGTTAATATCATCGGTGAGGTTGCAACAGACCCCGTAGCTGCATGGATGATACAAGCTGCCCAAGTTGCATCAAAATTCACATTATTTACTCACCATGCTAAAACTTTTCCTAACTTAGTAACAGCACTAAGAAACTCAATGCTTAGAATTGGACAATTCAACAATGAAAAAACAGCAGAAGAGCAAGTTGTGCAAGTATTAAACTTTGACATACATTTAACAAAAGACTTTAGAGGAAAAAGATATGTAGAAAGAATAACAGAATGTATTCCAGTAGAAGAAAAAAATGAATATACATTTGACCATAGAAAAGAAAAGACTTTAGAAGGAAAATTCGACAAATTCTTTGATAATGCAACACATTATTTTGAAAATGTTACAGATAGAAAATTATATACATATAGAAACATATTAGAATATGTAGATGGTGAATATGTAATAACAAATCCAATAACAGAAAACAACTTAAAAGAAATGAGAATAAATATGGATGCAGCAGATGAAGAAGCTTTTGATAAATTCGTAGAAAAACATTGGGGAAATAGAACAAAAGAACCTGTACAAGTAAGTGCGGTTCCAGTAGAAAGTGCCCCAAAAAGAAGAGGAAGACGCCCAAAGACTGAAGTCTAAAAGCAGTGAAATTAAAAAGAAATGATTACTAGTTAGTACGGGGAAGGGACATTCCTTATGCTAATAAGGAATACTAAGAAGTAAAGGTGTGTCCCTTGTCAAACTATTAAAAAGGAGGTGCTAAAAGCAAGTGGATAACAATGCAATATTTTACTTAATGGGATTTGCTGGAGGGGCTTTAGTAATAATAATTCTGATTTATGTAGCAATGTCCAAAAAAATGCAAAAATCTGAGTATAAAAAAATACAAAGATTGCAACAAGGAACAAGAGAAAGCTCATTTTCAATGGAAATATTGTACCAGAAATTATATTTGACTTACTTAAAAATTCCATTTATAAAAAGATATATATTAAAAGTAAGAAGAAAACTAGAAATTATTAATATAGATGATGAGTACAATACAAGAAAAGGCGCATCAAAAATATTAACAAAAGCACTTGTTATATTAGTACCAATTGCAGTTTTAACAATAATTTTTACAAGCTCAAACTATTTACTAATGTTTATATTATTAATATTTGAATTATTCATGGTAGACACATTAATAGATGGTTCTGTAGATAAAATAGATGATAAGTTACTAAAAGAACAAATAGACTTTTTCTCAGAAATAAGACATGCATATCATGAGTTTAATATGGTAGAAGAAGCTATTTATCAGGTATCTCAAGATGATGAGAAAAACATATCAAGACAAGGTGAAAAAATATATGAAATACTAATTTCAGATGACCCAGAAACAGAACTTGAAAAATACTATGATATTGCACCAAATAGTTTCTTAAAAGAATTTGCAGGTGTATCATACTTAACAAAAGAATTTGGTGATAGAAAAATAGATGGAGCATCTCTATACTTAAAAAATGTTAATAATATAACACAAGAAATGCAACTAGAAATCTTAAAAAGAGATAAATTAAACTATGTATTCCAAAGTTTATCAATAATTTCAATAGCACCAGTACTTTTACTAGAACCATTAAAAAACTGGGCAATTGATAACTTCTCATTTACAGCTAGCTGGTACTTAGGTAAACCAGGAATGGTAGTACAAATTCTAATATTGATATTAACTTTCTTATCATATATATTGGTAAGAAAAATAAAAGACAATGGTTCAACAAATATAAATACAAAAAACACAGAAAACCCATGGCAAGCTAAATTATACAAAAATAAAATAATTAAGAAAATTGTAGATTTATTTATTCCAAAAGAAGGTACAAGAGAATATAGAAAAGTAAGCCAATTATTAAAAGACTCAGCATCTTCTTTAAAAATGGAATGGTTATATATAAATAGGATAACACTTGCTATTATAACATGTATTGTATCAATAATTTTATTTGTACAATTACATAATGTAGCAGTAGAGTATATCTATACAGAGCCGACGACAGATTATGACATAATCCGGAGGTCTTGATGAAAAAGATGAAGCAGCAGCAATGGAAGTAACAGAACAAGATAATATCCTTTTAGACCAATTTAGAGGAAGAATGGATGTACAAGATGACGAAATATCAAGGGCAGTAAGAAGATTAGATTATTATGAAAATGCTACAGACGAAGAAGTACAAGTTGTTGTAGATAGGGTAAAAGAAAAATTAGCAGTAATAAATTCAGAATATTTACAATGGTTTGAGATATTACTTTCATTTGTATTTGCGGTAATTGCATATATGGCACCAATATGGATTCTAATGTTCCAAGTAAAAATGAGACAATTAGAAATGGAAGACGAAGTAATGCAATTCCAAACAATTATACTTATGCTTATGAGGATTGAAAGGGTTAATGTTGAAATTATACTAGAATGGTTAGAAAGATATTCTAATATTTTCAGAGCACCAATAACCAAGTGTGTTAATAACTATGAAGCAGGTGCATGGGAAGCATTAGAAGAAATGAAAGAAGATGTAAGCTATCAGCCATTAATAAGAATAATAGAAAGCTTGCAAGCAGCAGTAGAAAAAATACCAATTACAGATGCATTTGATGAATTAGACTCAGAAAGAGACTACTACAGAGAAAAAAGAAAAGAATCAAATGAAAGATTGATAAGTAGAAAAGGAATGATTGGTAAAGTAATAGGATTTGCGCCTTTAGTATGTTTATTTGTAGGATATTTAATTGTACCATTGGTATTTATAGGTTTAACAAGTATGACAACTTCATTCCAAACATTAACTACTACTTAAAAAGGAGGAAAACTAGAGTATGGAAAATGCATCAAAAGCATTGATGATGGCTGCAGGAGTATTAATGTCATTATTAGTTATTGGTGCATTAATACTAATGTTTAACAATTTAACAAGTTATCAAGAAGTTAATACTAGAGATGTTCGTTCATCACAAATTACAGAATTTAATAGCCAATATTTAACTTATGACAGAGATGATGTAAGAGGAAGTGAGCTATATTCTTTACTAAATAAAGTGATAGATTATAACAGAAGAGAGTCAACAGAAGGAACAGGTTGGGCAGATACAGGAGATGACATCAATTATCAAGCAATGGAAATAACATTTTCACTAAATGGAATAGAAGATGATTTGATAGCAGATAATAGTAAAGGAAAATTACTAATAACAAATAGTAGTTATACTATAAAGAAAAATCAAAATACATTTGAAAATTCTATAAAATCTGAAGTTGATAGATTAGAACAAAAATATGGTTCTAATTCATTAACTGGGTTAACTACAAATCTTACTGCAATTTTCATAAGTGATAGCTCAACAGATAGAGAAAAAGCACAAGCAATTGATAAATTTAATTCATCATCTAAAAAAATTAGTATATCTAGTTTTGATGAAATAAATGAAGATAGCACAATAAGGGAAGAAGTATATGAATATTATGAATATGTCCAATTTAAAAGAGCACATTTTGATTGTACAAATGTATCATATAATACAAATACAGGAAGGGTTATATCAATGACATTTGTGGCAACTGGCGAATTTAATTAATAGGAGTAAATAATATGGAAAATGCGTCAAGAGCATTAGTTATGGCAGCAGGACTACTCATAGGACTCTTAATACTCAGTTTAGCAGTATATTTATTTGCAAATTTTGGGTCTGCCTCTGCTGAAACACATAGACAAAATGCAGAAATTCAAATAAATCAATTTAATGTTCAATTTACAGCATATCAAAGTAGAACAGACATTACAATATATGACATAATAACAGTTGCAAATTTGGCAAGAAACACTAATGAAGAATATGACCTTACATCACAAACATCAAGTAATTATTATGTAAATGTTAATGCAAGGACAAACAGTGGTTATGTGTATGGACTTCAAACTTTTAGTAGTGAGGATTTAGATAATCTAGTAAAAAATGATTTAAATTCAATGGTAGATACAACTGACCCCGATACAGGTGTTACATATAAAACATTACCAACATATAGTTGTGATGTAACAATTAATAATAATACTCAAAGAGTAAGTAATGTTACTTTTACTATAAATTAAATTTAAAACGAGGACAAGTATGAAAAAATTAGCATTAATATTTCTAATTGGTATTATTGTAATAGTTGGAATAGCTTATATGTATTTGAACTATAAAGCAAACTATTATGAAGCCAAAAGGGAAAATAATCAATTTGAAAGTTATTTAAATCAAGAGTTTTATGGAGCAGATGTTGTAACATTAATAAATAAAGCTTATGATAACAATTTAACTAATCAAGTTGAAAAAGATAAAGAAGGAAAATTTGTTGAAAATGATAACAATTCTATAAAAATAGATATAAAGATGACAGATACAGATACAGTATATGATATGGAAACTTTATATGCAGGAGGAATGGATACTTTTGTTAAATATTATAATACAATAAAATTTAAATGTTCAAAACTAGAGTATCATAATTCTACTGGAAAAGTGAAATATCTATATATAGAACAGATTACAGAGTAATCTTATTAAATTAGTTATTAACGTTGCCAATTTAAAAAAATTGGAAAAAATATATAATAAAATAAAGGGAGGAATTTATTATGGAGAATGCATCAAAAGCATTAATTATCGCAGGAGCTATACTTCTTGCAATCTTAATTATATCATTAGGTATAATGATTTATAACCAAGCATCAGGAGTTGTAAACAACAATGCAATGAGTGAGGTAGATATTTCTACATTCAACCAAAAATTCACACAATATCAAGGACCAAATGTAAGAGGAGCACAAGTAAACTCTTTATTACAACAAATTCAAAACAACAATATAACATATCAAGATGATACTTCAAGACAAGTTAAAGTTAATGTTACAGCTACTTGGTCAGGAACACCACCAACTGGAGCAATAACAGGTGGTTCAAGCTATGACCCAGCAAGTACAGGTGCAACATATAAAGTTAAATGTAACACAGATACAAATAGTGGTTTAGTTACAAGCATAACAATAGCAAACCCATCATAATTTAGGTAATATAAGGAAAAAGGAGGCATTGATTTTATGGAAAATGCAGCAGATGCGTTAAAAATGGCGGCAGCGTTTTTAATATTCATTATGGCATTGGCTATAAGTATCAATGCCTTTAGTCAAGCCAGATTGACAGCGACAACTTTATTAGAATATCATGATAGAGATTATGATTATAGATATATAGAAGCAAATGTAGATGATTCAGGAAATCCTGTGACAGAAAGAATTGTAGGAATAGAGAGTGTAGTACCATCTATATATAAGGCATGGAAAGAAAACTATAAAATAGTATTTGATGATGGAATACTTTCAGATGGTGCATATCAGCAAGAAGATGCGACTGGTTCACTGCAAGTAGTAAATACAATTGATTTAGAAGGATTAGCTTTAGGAACTTATACTAGAGAAGAACAATTTATAATGGCGATTTTGTATGGAAATAAATGTGAAAATTTTTCGACTATAAAGTCGTATTTTAGAGAAAATATGGGAATAAACTTGAATGAAAATGGGATTTATGATAAAATAAGTAATAGGAAGCTTAAGGAAAGTATAGGAATATACTATCAAGATGAAATATCTGAAGATGGAACAGTTACACCTGCTCCAGGTGAAGATGATACTTCTAATGTACCTGAAGCTAACAAAATAGAAAAAAGGGTAATAACATATTCAATTATATAATAAAGGTATAAGATACCTTGAAGGAGGATAAAATGGGAGATACATTAATTACCGTAATAGCAATTGTATTAGCAGCTGTTTTAATGTTTGTGTTTCCACTAATGACAATGTCTGATAGAACTGATGATGTTTCACAATTAGCAGTAGAAACAGCAACAACAGAATTTGTCGATGATGTAAGAACTACAGGAAAACTATCAATGGACAAATATAGTAATTTCGTAGAAACTATTTCTGCAACAGGAAATACTTACGAAGTTCAAATGGAAGTACAAGTATTGGACGAAAACCCAGGAAAGAAAACAACACAAGCAGAATCAACTAAAATTGGTGAAAATGTATATTATACTATGTATACTTCACAAATATTAGATACAATAAATCCATCAAGTGGAGTTACTCAAACTTTAGCTTTAAAAGAAGGAGATATTTTCTCTGCAAGTGTAAGAAATACAAATTCAACATTATCACAACAGCTTAAAAATTTCTTCTATTCTGTAACAGGAAATGATACATATACAATTGCAGCAGAACATGCTGGTATAGTTACAGCAAACGGAGCTGGAAATTAAAATTATAAAAATACTGGCTTGTAATAAACCTATTATTACAAGCTAATTTTATAGTACAAAGGAAAGAGCAAGTTATGAAGATTCAATACTTAGCGGTAATATTTGTTATAATAATGTTACCAATTTCAATGGTTTTAACTACATATGTACAAAATCAAGTAAGAACACTAGATTTGCAAATATCATATGATACAAAATTAAAAAATGCAACATATGATGCTTTAAAAGCTTTTCAATTAAATACAGTAAATAGTGGAACATCAGATTTATCAAACTCCAAAATAAGAGACATAGAAGCATCAGTTAATTCATTTTTTAATGCAATTGCTAGTAATTTTAACATGGTTCGGATATAACAAAGATGTTTTACAAGATTATATTCCAGCATTGGTATATACAATGTATGACCGGATATTATATATATTCTCCATTTACAAATACATTGCAAGATGAAGATAATACTGGTACAACATATCATGATGGAGAAGTGATATATGGATTAAAACCATATATACATTATAGTTGTAGATATAAAACAGGAAGTACAGATGTTGTAATAACTTATACATTAGATAACTATATAACAGTTGAAGGATATGTAAATGGTACTGCAGTAAATAGAAGTGGATATTTATTAGACAATATAACAGGTGGTTCAGGAAGTACTATATATTATAGAGGCTATGAAATACAATCATCAGAAGAATTATATGAAACTTTAGCAGTATTAGATAATGAAGATGATACAACAGCATCAATTGAAACATATAGATATATAAAAGTAAATGGTGTAAAATATTATTATGACTCAAACAATGACACATGGTTTTCTATGTTAAATGGAGTAAGACATTATGAACAATCAAGAGACTTTACAGACACTACAAATGCAGGATATAGATATTATGATGAAGCAAGAGAATTTACAGCTTGGGTTAGAGCAAATTTAGGAAATCTTAAAACTACAGATGCAGTAAGTGAAGATGGAAGCAAATCTCTAAGAGATGTTTTTGGAGAAAATTTAATATTTGATAGAGAAGGAACAATATCATTAGAAGATCCAAATTCTTTATTTAATCAACAAAGATTAGCAGTAATTCGTTATTCAATTGAAAAAAATTTATCAATTGCAATAGCAAACTATAATAATTACTCTGGAATGGCAGGGGTAAGTTTCCAAATGCCAACTTTGTCAGAAGAAGAATGGGAAAAAATATTAAATAATGTATCAATAATTAGTTTTATGCAAGGATTAAATATTGGTGGAAAAATATATAATGGATATTCAATAGTAACAAATACAAAAACAGAAGAAGTTGTAAACTTAGATTCTATCTATATAACAACTGGAGATGGACAATATCATAGAGCCGCAGATAAAGACTTAGAAACAAATACAAATATCACAGGAGCATATTTTAATATTGATTTCGAAAGAAAATCACTATCAGGAAATGGACCAACAACTTACTATTATCCTCATGGAGAATCAGGTTGCTATTCATCAATAGTAAATCAGACAAATGTTGAAGTTGTAGATAATGTATATGAATATATAGCACAAGTTGGAAGTGGTAATTCATTACTCGCAACTAAATATTTTACAGCATTAGGAAGAGAAAGATATTCTATGTATAGAACAAATAATAATGCTATTGAATTATTAGATTCATTTGTAAATTAAACATATTTTTATAATTTTAAATAAAATTCAGTTTATAAAATAAAAGATATAAAATAAAAGTATATAAAATAAAAAAAAGTAAATACTAATAATAGCAAAATCTTAATTTTCATAATTTATAAAATTATCAAGTTTTATAAATCATAAAAAATGGAGGAATTATGAAAAAAGTTTTAAAAATGCTATTATTAGTATTTTTTTTAGTTGTAATATATTCATATACTTTAGTTATAACAAATATTCCAGAAGAAATAATTTTGTTTCAAGGTGAAAATTTTAATATGATAAATTTCTTAGGAATCAACTTCAAAAGTACAAAAGATACAATAGAAACATCTTCATCATCAAATGAAAAAATATCTGAAAAACTAGGAAAAACTAGTATAGAAGTAAGTTTGTTTGACAAAATATTTCTAAAAGAAATAGAAGTAGATGTAATTCCAAAAACTACAGTAATACCAGTAGGAGATATTGCAGGTGTAAAACTTTATACAAGTGGAGTATTAGTTGTTCGGAATGTCAGAAATAGAAGGTGAAGATAATAAAAAATATAAACCATATGAGAACTCTGGAATAGAAGAAGGAGATAGAATAACAAAAATAAATGAAACTTCAATATCTTCAACAGATGAATTAGTAGAAGAGGTAAATAACTCTAAAGGAAAAGCAGTAGAAGTAACATATATACATGACGAAGAAGTAAAAGAATGTAGTATAGAACCAGTAAAAACAAGTAATGAAGAATATAAACTAGGACTATGGGTAAGAGATAGTGCAGCAGGAGTTGGAACAATAACATTTTATGAGCCATCAACAAAAACATTTGGAGCATTAGGTCATGGAATAACAGATATAGATACAAATGAATTAATTAATATTGCATCAGGAGAATTTGTTACAACAAGAATATTAAATATAACAAAAGGTGAAGAAGATAATCCACGGAAAAATTCAAGGAACAATAGAAAATCAAAAAGAAATAGGGACAATATCAAAAAACACTTCATTTGGGATATATGGTAAACTAGATGACTTATCAAGTATAAATATAGATTTGTCAAAACAAATGGAAGTAGCAACAAGAGATGAAATAAAAACAGGAAAAGCTACTATTCTTTGTAGTTTAGATAACCAAAAACCAAAAGAATATGAAATCGAAATAGAAGAAATATATAAAGAAAATAACTATGACAATAAAAGTATGTTAATAAAAGTAACAGACGAAGAATTGCTAGAAAAAACAGGAGGAATAATACAAGGAATGTCAGGTTCTCCAATAATACAAAACGGAAAATTTGTAGGAGCAGTAACACATGTATTAGTAAAAAATCCAACAGAAGGCTATCGGAGTATTTGGAGATATAATGTTAAAACAAGCAAAAGAAGTAGAATGAGACAAGAGGGACGGAGTGAGAATTTTAGGGACGGAGCATTTTTGTCTCATTTTCTTTTTGAAATTCGGGAAATTTGGTTGAGAATTTTGGGGACGGGCTTATTTTGTTTCATCTTCTTTTTTTAAAATTTGGGAAATTTGGGTATGGACTAAATTTTTCCTTTTTGATGTGAGAGGAGAAATATCAATTAATGATATTTCTCCTATTCGATTTTGCGTTAAATTTGAGCTGTATCCTAGCTGGGAAAATAGTGAACAAAAGTCAGGAGAAGTGAGACAAAAATGCTCCGTCCCTCTTTGTCTCATCTTGAATAAATGGATTAAAGCTGGTATAATAAGAATTGTTAGATAAAGGAAAAGGATTGAATGATATGCCAGTTGAAAAAAATAAAGAATATATAGTAGATATAATAGATAATGGATTTGAAGGAGAAGGTATTGCAAAAATTGATGGATTTACCATATTTATTCCAAATGCTATAAAAGGTGAGAAAATAAAAATACTAATAGTTAAAGTTTTAAAATCACATGCTTTTGGGAAAATACTAAAAATATTAGAAGCTTCAAAACATAGAGTGGAGAGTGATTGCAATACATATAAAAGGTGTGGTGGATGTGATTTAAGACATATTAAATATGAAGAGACTTTAAAAATGAAACAAAATGCTGTACAAAGTTTAGTAAACAAAACTCTAAAACAAAAAATTGATGTGGAAGAAACAGTTCGGAATGGAAAATCCTTTGTATTATAGAAATAAAGCTCAATATCCAGTAGGAATAGATAAAGATGGAAGCCCAAAAATAGGAGTATTTGCAAATAGAACACATGAAATCATCCCAATCCAAGAATGTTTAATCCAAAACAAATTAAGTCAAAATCTAGCAAAGTTTGTATTAGAGTGGATTAGAAAAAATAATATCAGTATATATAATGAAACAAACGGAAAAGGTTTAATCAGACATATTGTTACAAAAATTGGAATTAAAACAAATGAAATAATGCTTATTTTAGTTATAAATGGCAATGAAATTCCAAATGAAAGTAATTTAGTAAAAGAAATTTTAGAAAACTTTAAAGAAGTAAAAACAATTGTAAAAAACATAAACAAGAAAAATACAAATGTCATAATGGGTAAGCAAAATATTAATTTATATGGAAATGGTTACATAGAGGATATTTTAGGAGAATACAGATTTAAAATATCACCACTTTCATTTTATCAAGTAAATCCTGTGCAAGCTGAAAAATTATATAATACTGGTGTAGAATCAGCCAAGATAAATAAAGATGATATAGTTTTTGACCTATATTGTGGAATAGGAACAATTTCACTTTTTATGGCAAAATATGCCAAAAAAGTTTATGGGATTGAAATTGTAGAAGACGCGATAAAAGATGCAAAAGAAAATGCTAAAATAAATAATATATCAAATGTGGAATTTATTGCAGGTGATGTGGAAGTTGTTTTGGACAAATTAATTAATAAAGATAATATAATTCCAAATGTTGTTATGGTAGACCCTCCAAGAAAGGGATTAGATAAAAAGTCTATTGAAAATATTAAGAAAATTAAACCTAAGAAATTAGTATATATTAGTTGCAATCCAGCAACATTAGTAAGGGATTTGTCATATTTGGAAGAAATATATGATATAAAGAAAGTAAAACCAGTCGATATGTTTCCATTTAGTAAACATGTGGAGTGTGTAGCGTTGCTAGAGTTAAAGAATTACTAGTAATACTTGAATTTACTAGCTTTCAAAATACAATTATGTTTCATAAAAGAGGTAGATTTGGACTAGAAAAAGTACAAAATTCTGAAATTAATGTTAAGGTTGTTTTAGATATGGAATGTGGAAACATATAAAATGAAACTTGAAAATTGATATAATAGTTGCTGTAAGTGGATTACAGAGATTATATATCTATGTTGGGTACTCCCCATATGATATGGCCCAATGTTGATGAACATATAAATTTATAAAATAAAATTTAAATAGTTAAAGAGAATCCTAAGTAAAGTGCCTTTAAAGGTGCTTTATTTTTTGCTCAAAAATCTCATATATTTAATGCGAATTTTACTGAATTTGTTGAGGAAAATGTAAATTTGTGATATAGTGTGGCTAGAGAGTTAGGAGTGTAAGATTATGAAATTAATATGTAAGATAACGGACGAAGATATTGGAGAAAAAACTATTAATATGGAAAATCCTAAATTAAGATTAGGAGCAAGAGGCATTGTTTTAAGAGACGATGGAAAGATTGCTATATTTAATAAAACTAATAAAAATGAGTATAAATTACCTGGTGGAGGATTAGAAGGAGAAGAAAAGCCAGAGGAAGCATTTAAAAGAGAAGTTTTAGAAGAAACTGGTTGTGAGATAGAAATAATAGAAACTTTAGGAACAACAGAGGAATACAAGTCGCTAAATAATTTTAAACAGACTTCTTATGTGTTTGTAGGTAAAGTTTTAAAAGATACTAAGCGATTAAATGTAACAGAGAAAGAAAAAGATGAAGGAGCTAAATTGTTGTGGGAAACTCCTGAAAAGGCACTAGAACTTATAGCAGAATGTTTTGATAAATTAGTTGCATCAAAATATGAATCTATTTATAGTACAAAATTTGTTGTACTAAGAGACAGTAAAATACTAAAAAACTATATAGAAATGGATAAATTATCTAATAATTAAAAATTATATATACAAATAAAGAAAAAAATCAAAGCAAATATTTATGTAGCAAATAATTTAGAAATCATTAAATTATAGGAGGAGAATATGGTAGTTATCGCAGGTTGTTTAATAGTAAGAGATAATAAAATATTAATGGTAAAAGAGGCAAAAAAGAAATGCTATGGACAATGGAATTTTCCAGCAGGACATGTAGAAGAAAATGAATTAATAACCGAAGCGGCAATAAGAGAAGCATATGAAGAAACTGGATGCAAAGTAAAACTTACAGGTGTCTTACCAATAAGTACGGCAATTCTAAAAGAAGAAGAGACTGCTATAATTGTAAAATTTACAGCAGACATCATAGATGAAAATATTAAATTTGATACAAAAGAAATATTAGATGTAAAGTGGTTAGACATTGAAAAAGTAAAAAATATGACAAATCGAGAATTAAGAGGTTATGACACTGCTATTCAAGATATTAAGGATTTTGAAGATAAAAAAATATATCCTTTAGATGTTTTTCATGATAAAAAATATAAATTATAATATAAGATATTTCTATGCATTCTTTAAAGAAAGAATGAGTTTGAGAAATAAGTTAAAAGAAAGTGAGAAAAATATGGGTAAAGTATTAAAAGTAAGAGAAGTAGGAGACCCTATTCTTGAAAAACAATGCAATGAAATTAATATAAAAAATATTAATGGAGATATTATAGACATTATAGAAGATTTAAAATCAACACTAGAGTTTGGAACGGGATTAGGAATTTCAGCACCTCAAATAGGGTTAGATAAAAGAATTATTGTAGTAGGAGCTAAAAAAGAAAATATAAAATATAATGATGCAGAAGAAATACCAATAACAGCAATGATTAATCCAACTTGGAAGAAATTATCAGAAGATACAGATGTGCAATATGAAGGATGTATGAGTGTTCCTAGTATCAGAGGAAAAGTAGAAAGATATAAGAATATAGAATTGACTTATTATAATGAAAATGGAGAAAAAATAGTAAAACAAATAACTGGATTTTTTGCAAGATTAGTGCAACATGAATGTGACCATTTAGACGGAATCGTATTTTTAGAAAAAGTAAAAGGGCCTAATGGATTTGCAACTAAAGAAAATATTGATAAATATAATTTGAGAAATAAAAATTAATGGATTAGAAGCTGGACTATTTATTTTATAGAGACAGAAAGGAGAAAATATGAAATTATCTACAAGTATAGAAAATATACTAAATAGTTTGTCAAAATCAAACTTCAGAAGTAAATTTCATTTAAAACAAAAAGACAAAGATTATATAAAAGAAAAAGGAATAGATAAAATTAGAGAACATACATATGACTTTATAAATAAAAGATTAGCACCAGAATCCATACCAAATGATGGAAAACAAACGCCAATGAGAGGACATCCTGTATTTATAGCACAACATGCAACTGCAACTTGTTGTAGAGGTTGTTTATACAAATGGCATAAAATACCAAAAGGAATAGAACTGAATGAAGAACAAAAAGATTATATTGTAAATGTAATAATGTCTTGGATAGGCAGAGAAATAAAAAATAGTTAGAAGAAAATAAAAAAATCAAAGTAAAATTGGAGATCTAATATAATGAAAGTATTAAGTTTAACAGAACCATATGCTACTTTAATTAAAGAAAAGAAGAAATTAGTAGAAACAAGAAGTTGGAAAACTTCATATAGAGGAGAGTTATATATTCATGCTAGTTCCACTGCTATTCCAAAAGATTGGAAGAATGATAAAGAACTTATGGCATTAGTAAATAATATTCCTTTAAACTTTGGAAATATAATTTGTAAATGTAATTTAGTAGATTGTATTTATATGACTAAAGAATATGTAGAAAATATGAAAATTAATAATCATCAAGAATATATTTGTGGAATATATGAAGAAGGAAGATATGCTTGGATTTTAGAAAATATTCAAGTGCTAGACAATCCAATAAAAGCCAAAGGACATTTAAGTATTTGGAATTATGAAGAGGAATGTAAAATGTGAAAAGTGGAGGAAAATAAAAATGTATAAAAAATCTATTATGATTGATATGGATGAAGTTATTGTAATAGGAAGATTTTCGGAGTTCCTAGTAGAATTCTTAGGAAAAGTAGATTTTAATCAATTACATAGTCAATATAGGCAAGATTTAATAAAAGGAAGAGAAGAAGAATTTAAACAGATATATCAATATAAAAATTTATATAAAAATGATAATGAAGATTATATTGAGCCATTACCTAATTGTGTTGAAGTAATGCAAGAGTTAAATAGAAAATATGATGTTTATATTGCGACGGCTTATATTTGGAAAGAAAATGTAATTGATGCATCTACTAACTTGAAGAATAAGTTTGAATATTTACATTATTGGTTGCCTTTTATTGACACAAATAATTTTATATTCATGACAGATAAAACAAAAATAAGATATGATATAGGAATTGATGATAGACTATCTAATTTAGAAAATTGTGATAAGAAGTTATTATTTACAGAGTTTAGAAATAAAAAGTTAACTGATGAAGAACTTGAAGAAAAAGGCATAATAAGAGTAAATAATTGGTTAGATGTAAAGAAAGAATTATTATAAATATAAATTATAAAAATTTAAGATAAGGTAGGAGAAAATAATGGATAAGCCAATAAGAAAAGCAGTTAGATGCTTTTTAATAAAAGATAATAAAGTAGTAGTAACAAAATATAAAGAAGGAAATAAAAAAGCAGGATATTATGAAATACCAGGTGGGAAAATTGAAGAAGGAGAAATTCCAGAACAGACAGTTATAAGAGAAATGCGCGAGGAAACAGGACTAAAAATTAGAAACTTAAAATATAAGGGAAATATGATTATTGAATATCCAAATAGAATATTTGATTTTGATATATTTATATGTAATGAATGTGAAGGAAAACCACAAGACTTTGAAGAAAATACATCAGAATGGATAGAAATTAATGAATTATTGAAAAAAGAAAAAATATATCTAATATAATGATTTTAGATAGATTTTTTATTAAAGGTTTAACTGATGAAAAATGTAAATTTAAAATGCAGATACAAGTAGACGAGAAAGAAAAAATATTAAGTGTAAATTATAAATTGGAAGAGAGGTAAGCATATGGAAAATTATTTTATAATACATGGCTCATTTAGTAGTCCGTATTCAAATTGGATAGGATGGTTACATGAGTTTATAGAAGATGAAGGGAAACAAGTATATGTACCAGACTTTCCAATTGGAGTAGGATATCAAAATTATGAAAATTGGAGTAAATTGCTTAAATATTATTTGGATTTAGGTTTAATAAATGAGAATACTACAATTATAGGTCATAGCATTGCACCAGTATTTATATCAAAATTTTTAGTAGAAAATAAAGTAAAAGCTAAAAAATTAATATTTGTATGTGGATTTAATAATTATCTAGGATTAAATGAAGAATATGATGCAGTTAATAAATCAATGTATTTTGATAACTTAGAAGATGTAAAACAATATTCAAATGAAATAATTTGTTTCTATTCAGATAATGATCCATATGTAAAATATGAAGTTGAAAAAGATTTTGCAGATAAAATTGCAACAGAGCAAGTTTTTATTCCAAAAGCAGGACACATCAATAGTGAAAGTGGATATGATACTTTTGAAGATATAGTGAATTATATTTAATAAACAAATTTTAATAAATTGTATTAAAAGATAAATAAATAGGGTGTATTGGAGGATTAAAATGATATTATTTTCAAATGAAGTAAAAAATATGAAAGAATTAGAGGAAATAGTAAAAAATAATGATTCAGTGTCAAAAGAATATGAGGTTGCAGTTATTGTATATGCCTTTGATAAAGAAAATAAAATAATATTTCAAAGAAGAGGTTTAGGTTGTCGAGATGAACAATTGAAATTGGAAACTATAGGAGGAAGAGTAAAGAAAAATGATATAGATTTTAGAAGAGCCTTACAAAGAGAAATCACAGAAGAAGTTGGAACAGATGCAAATATTGAAATAGAAGATTTTATAATTTCTACTTATGCAAAAACATATGATACGAGATATAATAAAGAACAATTATGGATATATCTTGTCTATAAAGGAAATCTAGAAAGTGGTCAATTAAAAATAGCAGAGCCAGATAAATGTTTAGGATATGAGAGATATAAAATTGGCGAAGTTGACGAAAATGAATTAAGCAATGGTGCAAAAGAATTATATAGAATTGTAAGTGAAAAATATAGTTATTTAAAATAAAAAGAGAGGAAAGGTAAATAATGAAATATACTTTTAGAAATTGTACATTAGAAGATTTTGATTTTCTATTTAAATTGAAAAAAGAGAATTTTAAATGGTATGTTGATGAATTTTGGGGTTGGAAAGACAATGATCAAAAAGAAAGATTAAAACAAGATTTAAAAGAGCATTTGAATCATAAAAGAATTATCTTAGTCGATGATAAGCCAATAGGAATATATGCAGTACATACAACTCAAGATGGAGATTTATTTATAAATGAAATAAGTATATTAAAAGAATATCAAAATAAGGGAATAGGAAAAAAGATTCTAGAAGAACAATTAAAAGAAAATCATCAAAAAGGAATTAGAACAATTTTACAGGTATTTAAAGAAAACCCGGCAAAAAAGTTATATGAACAATTAGGATTTAAAGTATATGGAGAAACAGAAACACATTATCAAATGGAAAATATAGAAAATGATTTATAAAATTAGATTTGAGAGAATATTAAATAGATAAGCCAATAAGAAAAGTAGTTAGGTGTAAATTATAAATTGGAGGAATAATAAGTGAGTGAAATAACAGAAAAAATTAAACAAGAATTATTAATTAGATGTGAAAAGTCAAAAGAAAAAGATGGATATGACTTTTGGAATGAACATATAAAATATGTTGTGGAGAATGGAATAGAATTAGCAAAAAAATATGGAGCAGATATAGAAATAGTGGAATTAGGAGCATTATTGCACGACATAGCAATGCCATCAGAGTATGGAGAAAGAGAGCAACATCATATTTATGGAGCAGAAATTGCAGAACAATTATTAACAGAATTAAATTATCCAAAAGAAAGAATAGAACAAGTTAAAAATTGTGTATTAAATCATAGAGGTAGTAAAGATAGACCACGAAATACGATTGAAGAACAATGTGTGGCAGATGCAGATGTAATAGCACATTTTGATTGCATACCATCATTGTTTTCTTTAGTTTATAAGGAAATGAATTTATCTATATCAGATGGAAAAGAATATGTAAGAAGAAAATTAGAAAGAGATTATAATAAGTTAAGTCCAAGAACTAGAGAATTATTAAAAAATAGATATAAGAATATAGTCGATGTATTATTTGTTAATTAGAACATATAAATAAAAAAATTGACCTATAGAATCTATAGGACGAAAAATTGCAAAAATCCGTCCTACAAAAATTTATAGAACGGAAAAATCAAGATTTTCGTCCTATGGAATTTTATATCACGAAAATTTAAGAAAATTCGTGATATAATCTTTGCAAAATAAGTTTAATCTCCAATAAAAATAATATCAAGAGTAAATAGACTCAATTCATTCGCTCTTGACATTATCTTTGTTGAAGATTTTGTGGCAATTAAGCAACGATAAGAATCGATATATTTTCAATTCATTGTAAATTATTAATTTCTATGGTATAGTAATAAAAATGAAAAAAGTGCAAAGGTGAAAATAATGAATATTAGAAAAATAAAAAAAGAAGAATTTGAAAAATTAAAAACTTTGTTTCCTGATAATAATGAAATGTGGATTAAGTATAAAAAGAAAAGGTTAGAACAATTTGGAAAGAAAGAGATAGATGTGTTTGTAATTGAGGAAGATGAAAAGGTTATTGGAGAAATAACAGTTAGTTATAAAAATGATGAATTGGAAACAGAAACAATACCAAATAAAAGAGTATATTTACAAGCATTTAGAGTGGACAAAAAATATCAGGGACAAGGATTAGGACAAAAATTAATTAATTATTGTATAGAATATTTAATTAAAAAAGGATATACACAGTTTACAATAGGAGTAGAAGATGACAATGAAATAGCAAAACATATATATTTTAAATTAGGATTTAATGAAGCAATAGATAAAGGACATGGCGATGAGTTTGATCCTAGTGAATATACCCTATATTTGAAGGATATTGATAAGATTGAATTAGAAAAAGATATAGGAATTCTTATAGGAGAAGAAGAGTTAGGAACATTGGTAAAGAGTATAACTAAAGTAACAGGTGGATTATCTCATAGAATGTATAAAGTAGTAACTGATAAAGGCATATATGCAATAAAAGAACTGAATTCTGGAGTTATGAAAAGACAAGATGCATATTCAAATTTTATATTTTCAGAGAAAGTTACTGATATTGTAAAAGAAAATGGTATAACAGCTATTGGAGCTATTAAATTAAAAAACAATGATATTATGAGAAAAATAAATAATAGATATTTTATGGCATTTGATTGGATAGAAGGTAAAACCTTGAAAGCTGAAGAGATAACAGAAAAACATTGTGAAATAGTGGGAGAAATTCTAGCCAAAATTCACAATATCGATTTTTCGAAAATTGAAGATAATGAAAGAAAAAAGATTAATATAGAACAATTTGACTGGAATACATATTTAGAATTGGCAAAGAAAGAAAACAAAGCTTATCAAAATATTTTAGAGAAAAATATTGATTTATTATATGAATTAAATAAAAAATCAAATGAAGCAATTAAGTATGTTAATGAAAATTTAGTTATTAGCCATACTGATCTTGATAGAAAAAATGTAATGTGGCAAGAATATAAACCATTTATTATAGATTGGGAGGCTAGTGGATATATAAATCCAACTATTGAATTAATACAAGTTGCTTGGTATTGGTCTGGTGGAGATATAGAAAACTTAGATTATAATAAATTTGAAATAGTAGTGAATAGTTATAAAAAATATGCTAAAAAAGAAATTGATACAAATATTAAAAAAATAATATATGCAGATATTTATGGCGGTCTTGGGTGGCTAGATTATAATTTTAAAAGGTCATTATGTATTGAAAATACTTATAAAGAAGATGAAATAGAAATAGCCGAAAGTGAGATTGAACAGTCTATAGGAGAGATTAAATATAATGTTAGTCAAATAAATAAGATGATAGAAATTCTAAAAAAATAATGAAATTATTTAAGTTTGTCAGAAATAATCTGACAAATTAGGAGGAAAAAATGAAGTTTGATTTAATAAAAGGTGAAGAAAAAGATAAAAATGTAATTTATAATTTAATGCAGTTATATACATATGAACTTAGCTTTTTTGAAGAGGAAAATGGGAAGTTAGGACATTAATAAAGAATGAAAGAGCTCAAAAATTTTGAAGAAATATCATAAAAAATTTTACCAATAACAATTTTGAAGAGAAATATATTAGAGATAATTCAAGGTTAGCATTTTACTTTGAGAGCTAGATTTATAGTACATATTTTATAAAATGTAAAAATCAAAAAAATGTGCTATAGAAATATAAATATTAAAAAGCAACTTACATATTTTTAAAAAAATTTTATATAAACACTTGTCGGAAAATTTCGTAAATCATTTGGCATTTACGAAGATTTCCGACAATTTTTTAATATGTAAGTGTATTTTTAGTGAATTTGGGCATATTATACAATAAGCAATATTTTTTGTGCATTATTATTGCATAAAAAATAAAAGTATGATATACTAATAACAAATTGGAGGT
Organism: uncultured Clostridium sp.; assembly: GCA_930987745.1. Taxonomy (GTDB): domain Bacteria; phylum Bacillota; class Clostridia; order TANB77; family CAG-508; genus CAG-269. The sequence goes on along the minus strand of CAKNKX010000005.1, from coordinate 2,414 downwards.
TTTTATTATGATAACAAGTTTAAAATTTAATAATTGTTTTGCTTTTAATAATCCTATAGAAATGAGTTTAAAAGCAGATATGAGGACAAAAAAATTCTCATCAAATATAACTAATATAAATGATAACCTAAATATATTGAAATCAGCAGCTATCTATGGACCAAACAATACTGGAAAAACAACTTTTATAAATTGTATAAAAGCAGTTAAAAATACTTTGCTAAATAAGGAAATACATCTAGATTCAAACATATTTACAAATAATAACATTTGTGAAGAAGCTATGTCGTTCATATATGATAAAAAAGAATATTCTTATGAATATAAGTTTGATGACAAAAAAATGATGTATATATATGAAAAAATGTGTGAAATAGTAAAAGATCAATATAATAATGAAAAAGAAGAATTAATATTTTTAAAAGATACAATTAATGAAAAATATGAATGTCCACAAGATGAAGAATTAGCAAAAGTATTAAATATATCTTCTAATAACAATATTTTAATATATACAGTACAAATAGAAAAGTTTCCAATACTAGAGAAAATAAAAACTATATTAACAGGTATAGCAAATAGTATTGAAATAGTAGATATGAACAAAATACCAAATTCAAAAACAATACAAATGCTAAAAAACAAAAATGATGAAACAAAAAAAGTTGTTGAGTTTATTAAGAATGCTGATTTATATTTAGATGATTATATGTATGTGGAAGATTTAGATGTTGAAATAGATGGAAAAGTTGCAGATGAAAAAATTTTAAAAAATCAAAGCTTTATGGATCAGATAAAAATAGTATCAGTTTATAAGGGGCAACCAGTTCCAAGTATTATATTTGATTCATTAGGAACAAGAAAATTTGCAGCTCTTGCAAGTTATGTAATAGAGGCAATCGAACAAGGAAAAACATTAATAATTGATGAATTGGATAGCAGTTTACATTTCAAAATTACAAGAGCAATAATTAGTATGTTTAATAACGAAATAAACAAAAATGCACAATTAATAGCTACACTTCATGATATAAGTTTATTAGACTGTAAAAGAATGTTTAGAAAAGAGCAAATATGGTTTACAGATAAAGATGAAAATGGAACAGATTTATATTCTTTAAAAGAGTTTAGTTATGCAGAAAACGGAGTAAGAGATACATCAAATATACAAGAAAAGTACGTTAAAGGTGAATTTGGGGCAATACCTGAGCCAGATTTAATATCTACCTTATTGGAGGTGGATAATGAGGAAATATAAAGGAAAAAAGATATGTATTATATGTGAAGGATATGAAGAATTAGAGTATATTGAAACATTAAAAAGTAAGGCAGTATTTTCTAATAAATATGATTTTATTACAGTAAATGCAAAATCAATAAACACAATAATAGCAAGGTATCAAGAAAAATATCAATCAGATTCATATTCTTTGGTTTTAATATTCTGTGATACAGATAAAGGACCATCAGAAAAATATAGAGAAATTAAACAAAAGATAAATGACTTTCATGGCGAAGATGTAGCAGATGACATAGTAATATTTGGAAATCCATGTACAATGCAAATTATACTTTCACACTTTGCTGAAATAAAGTTAACAAGTCAAAGTAAGACAATAAATAGTAAATATATAAAAGAATATGTTGGTATCGATAATTATAAAGCTACAGATGAGCAGAGAAAAGAGTTATTTAGTAAAATAAAAAGAAGTAATTATGAAAAAATGAAAGAAAATGTAGGTAAGTTATCAACAGATGACAATGTAATTTCTAGTACTAACATATTGAAGTTTATTGAAAACTTTGAAAGTGATGATGAAAGTTGGATAGATGAAATAAATAGCAAGTTATAATAATATATGAAGGAGTAACTATGTCGAGAGTAGCAGATTCAACAATACAAGGTTTTTTATATCAATTTAATATTACATTGCAAGAAATTTTAAAGGCATCAGAAGATGATGAGATAACTGTAGAAGGAATAATAGAAGATATTGATATTCGACGAGAAAATAATACAATTGCTATACAATGTAAGTATCATGAAGGTCAAGAAAAATTTAGTTTGTCAAAAATATATAAACCAATTTTACAGATGATGAAGACTTTTGCTGAAAATCCTAATGCAAATATAGAGTATATATTATATATGTATTTTCCAAATTTAGTTGATAGTGAAATGAAAATAACTTTGGATGATTTAACAGAAATTATTGAAACAAAAAATAAAGAATATTTGATAGATTATATAGCATACTTAAAAAAATGCAATTCTAAAGAGATATTAGATATAATTTCTAAAAAAAGGAAAAGTGATAATGATAAGCAAAAAATAAAGAAATTACTGATTTATATAAGACTTTAAAAGATAAAGAGCAGGAAAATATAAATAGGATTTGGAAAAAAGAAAATAA
>CAKNKX010000004.1 GCA_930987745.1 uncultured Clostridium sp. | reverse complement strand
GATTTTACAAAAAAAGTAAATATTTTCCAAAGAAAAAAATGTAGTTTCTTAAATTACTACATTTCTTGATCTACATATACTCTTTCATTTGGATAATACATATCTAGCTTTTCTCTAGCCATTTGTTCTATAAATTCTGGTGAATTAACATTTTCTTTTTCTTTAGTTAATTCATCTTTGTGTTCTTGTTGTTCAGCTATTTGCGTTGTTAGTTCTTCTGAATTTGCTGAATATTGATTTAAAGTTTTTTGTTGATTAGCTAAAGTAAATATAGCATAAGCTGCTACTATCAAAATTAAACACTTTTTATATATTTTTTTACTTTTTTGTTTGTTTTTTCTCATAAGTAACTCTCTCTCCAATTCTAATGTAACTTCATAATATATAATTCTACATTTTTTTATAAAATCCTTCTAGTTTTTTTAATTTTTTGCTGTTTTTTGATTTTTCTTAGAAGTATTATATAATTTTTTAGAAATATTTGCAAATAAAAGTCGCATTTTAAAAAATAGTTTTTTAAACGGTTTTATAAAAACCTTAGATAGAAAGCCAAAAAAGCTTTTAAATGGTTTTATGATAATATTTAAAATTTTTCCTACTACTGTTTTTATAAAATTTATAATATGTACATTTATTTTTATTATATGTGAGCTCAAAAGTAACATATATGAAATCACGCCAATAAGTATAGCGACAAACATATATAATCTTATTTCACCATTATTAAATCTAAATACTGAATATAAAACAAGAATTCCTGTAATTATCCAAAATAATATATCTTCTATATATGTTATAAAGTCTTTAGTAGGAAAGGTCTTTCTTAATATTCTAAAAACATCAAATAATAACCCTATTAAAATACCATTTAATATAAAAATCAAAAATATATAGCCCTGATTTGTAATCACTTGTTTACTCTATTCTCCTTTTACTTAAAAATTTTACTAAGTACACTTGTTTTTGTTTTTTCAACACTCTTATCACTATAAGACATACTTGATATATCTCCTTCTACTATTACTTCTGAAGTATCTATACTTAATTTATTTATTCTTATATTTTCTCCTTTTACCGTTAACAATCCAAGTTCGGTTTCAACTATTACTACTTGGTCATCAAAACTTAAAACATCAAGAACACCAGAAATACTTAATTTTCCCCTGTTTTCTAATATGAGATTTTGAATTACACCTGTTGTAGTAACTTTTCTTTCATCTATTGTCATAACTCCCCTACCTCCTATATTTTTATTGCTAAAATATATATATTCAAGGTTTGTCTATTTTAGAACAAGAAAAAGAAAAGAACCAAAGAAAATTTCTTTGATTCTCATCTTTTAAGTATTGCTAACAATCATTTATAACATTTTTGTGAATTTTTTCTAATATTTTATCATCAACTAGTTGTTTAAAAGTAATCGTTATTTTTGATTGAAAAACTTCAAATTCTAGCATTTCCAGTTTTTCTTTTTCAATTATATTCAAAATTTTTCTTATTACATCAATATTTCTAATTATTCCATTACCTATAATAGAGATTCGAGAAAGGTCTTTTTTTACAATACTTTTAATAGTATTTTCTTCTATAATATCTGAAATTACTGTTCCTGGTTTATTATTAAAAGTGGATTTTGTAATAATAGGAATCTTATATCTTTCAGCAATTTCAATACATCTATTATGAAGAACTCTAGCTCCTTCATTTGAAATTTCACTCATTTCCTCATATGAAATAGCAGAAAGTTTTTTTGCAGATTTAACTTTGTTTGGGTCAGCAGTATATACTCCGGTCAACATCTGAAAAAATATAACAATTTTTAGCTTGAAGAGCTGCAGCTATTGCAACAGCAGTAGTATCAGAACCACCTCTACCTAATGTAGTTATGTTTAAATTTTCATCAATTCCTTGAAATCCAGCAATAATGACAATTTTTCTTTTTTTTAATTCCTCTTTAATCCTTTTTATATTTATTTTTTTAATTATTGCATTTTGATTATCACTATTAGTAATTATTCCGTGCTTGCCATCCTGTTAAAGAAATAGCAGGATATCCAAGAGAATTTAATAAAATGCTAAGCTTACTTATAGAGACTTGTTCTCCTGTACTTATTAAAGTATCTAATTCTCTAGAGTTTCCTTTTATATTATCAGTTAATTCTTTTGCTTCATTTAATAATTTATCTGTGGTCTTTCCTTGTGCCGATAAAACTACTACAATATTGTTTTCTTTTTCATATAGGTCGATAATTTTATTAGCTACTGTTTTTAGTTTTTCATTATCCGCAACTGAACTTCCGCCAAATTTTACTACAATAGTATTCATTAGTAGCACCTCTTAAAATAAATATATAGAGTAAGTTTTATTTTAAACCTACTCTATATATTGTATGTTTTTTAGTATTATAAGTTTACTTAAAATTATTTGTGATTAAATTCTTTTAAATAACTTTCCATAAATCCATTTAAATCTCCATCCATTACACCTTCTACATTCCCTACTTCGTAATTTGTTCTATGGTCTTTTACTAAAGTATATGGACAAAAGATATATGAACGAATTTGGCTTCCCCATGCTATTTCTTTTTGTTCTCCTTTTAAATCTTCAATTCTTTCTTTGTGCTCTTTTTCCTTTAAGTCAAATAATTTGGATTTTAACATCTTCATTGCTGTTTCTCTATTTTGTATTTGTGAACGTTCAGATTGACATGCTACAACAATATTTGTTGGAATATGAGTTATTCTTACTGCAGATGAAGTTTTATTTATATGTTGTCCTCCTGCTCCAGAAGCACGATATGTATCTACTTTTAAATCATCAGGATTTATCTCAATTTCTATATCATCTGTAATCTCTGGTAATACTTCAACAGAGGCAAAAGATGTATGCCTTCTTCCTCCGCTATCAAATGGAGAAATTCTAATTAATCTATGTACACCCATTTCACCTTTCATATATCCATAAGCATTTTCTCCTATAATTTCAAATGTAACACTTTTTAAACCTGCTTCTTCACCTTCTAAGTAATCTAGTTCTGTCACTTTGAAATCATTTTTATTTGCCCATCTTGTGTACATTCTATATAGCATTTCAGCCCAGTCTTGTGACTCAGTTCCACCTGCTCCTGGATGTATTGATACTATTGCATTGTTTTCATCGTACTTTCCTGTAAATAAAGTTTCTAGTTCTAATTTATTTATATCTTTTTCTAGTTTTTTCGTTGATTTGATTATTTCTTTTGCATCATCTAAACTTTCTTCTTGTTCTATTAATTCTGTTAATTCTAATAAATTTTCAAGTTCTTCTTTTAATTCTTCATATTTACTACATTTTGCTTTTATATTTTTGATTTTGGCTAATACTTTTCCAGAATTTTTTTGGTCATTCCAAAAATCACTTTCTAAAGTTTTTCCTTCTAATTCTTTTAATTCTTTTTCTAGTTTAGCAATGTCAAAGAGATTCACCTAATTCTTGCAATTTGTTTTTAAGTATTTCTAAAAGTTTTGTATTTTCTTCTAATTCTAACATTTTATCACTCTCCTTAATCCTTTTTATTATATATTATTAAGAAAAATAGGTCAATAAGAAAATTTCAAACATAAAAAGATGCACTTTTAGTTACTTGATTTATTATTAATTATATGATAATCTTTAATTAGTTATTTTGAAAATAAAAGGGAGGAAAAAAATGATTTTAGGATTGCAACAAAAAATCAAAGACGGAGTTAAGGGAATAGTTGATTATTATTTTGACGTATTACCTACAAAAGAACAATATGCCAAAGTTGAGGAAAGACCTTATGAATGGCTTGCCTTATATCTTAACGAAGATAAATATGAGTTTATTGGGAAACTAAAAATGATAGAAAGAGTTCAAGCAGAATTTATGTACCCATATTCAAATAACTGGACTCGTACTCCTGGACTATACATAGAAAAAAATGGAAATTTATTTGCTGACACTTATTCAGAAGCAATGAAAGTTGGTAAGGTAAATCTATTTGGACATGAATTGCCTTTTAAACGTAATGTACTTTCTACAGTTTATAAATTACCTGATGGACATTTTTATATGTTATTTAAGGTAGGTTTTCCAAAAAAGAATTCTTATTATATGTGTATTTACAATGAAAAACAAGAATTAATTTCTATAATTGAAAGAAGGGCTTATTACAATGATAATTATAGAGCTATTTTATATATTGAAGATGATGAATATATCCCAATCACAATAATAATAGCCTCTCGTGAAATATGCTTAATTCCAGGAGGTTCAATGAACGGAACAGATACATCTGCACCTCCATATGTATCTAGATATGAAGAAGAAAAAGTTTTATTTAAGCAAGATTTTTTAGACCGTGTCATAGAAAAGAATAAAAAAGAGTATCCAGGAAAATAAAAACCTGACCCGACATAGTACCCCAGAACCTTTTTGTCTAAGACAATAATAAAAAAGCTATGAAATGTAAAATACAAAACATAGCTTTTTTATTATTTATTGATTTTTACCACAACAATTCTTATACTTCTTACCGGCTTCCGGCAAGTAGTAGAAAATTTAGTATTATTAGTATTTACAATATTATCTATACTATTGGTATTTCTTAATTTAAATGATTTATATAAGAAAGTACATATAGTATTTATTGTATTATCCTAATTATCTTTTCTTATATTGTGGCAACAAATTGGCAACAATGTCGCCAACATATTTTTATTTACCATTTTTTGTAAAACAACTAAATAAGCAAAACTTATTACATTTTACAAAATAATGTTATCATGTAAAATAATATTTGTCAATTTAATCTCTTTCTTTTAAATTATTCTTTGTTATTTCTAATTGTTTTGGTTCTTTTAAAACTTTATCTACAATACTTTCCGTAGACATTTTTTCGTATCTCTCATTTAATGTTTCTCTTAATTTGAATAACCTCTTCTTAGCTGTACTTACCAATTCTAAATAAGTACATGCACATATTTGTTTTGTCTCATCCATTTTAACATTTCTAGAAATATTATTAGACACTTTATCCCCTACAACATATGCATAAATTGTAGGTTTAGAAGGCAATGAAGAAGAATTATATAATGCATTAACATATGTCATAGCCTGATTTATTTCATTTTGTTCTATTGTAAAAAATCCTTTTTTCAATTCAATTATTAATATTTTTCTATATTCATTTAAACTTATTTCGTCATTCCAATCTTCAAAACCATATGGAGCAATTACGGATTCTTCAAATATTACTAAATCTGGTCTTTTATTTGGTTCCTCGAGTTCTTTGTATTTTATACTTTTAAAAACTTCTTTTACAATAGTACTTAGTCGTTTATTATATGTATACATTTCCGAATCATATTCTGGTCCAAATAACCATTTAGCTTGTGCAACAAGTGGGTGTAACGTATGAAGTTCATCCGTATGCCTATCAGAGCATAACCTTTCTATTGCTTCTACAACTAAAACCCTTTTATCTATTGTGTCTAATGTTAATTGTATATCTTTTACATTCCAACTTTCAAGAATATTATTTAATGTTTCTATATCATCTTCAGAGAATTTTGACAATTTTTCTAATAAATCTTGTCCAGTTCTTGCTTTTTGAATATTAATCATGGTTTCTACTGCTAAATCAACTGTTTCTATAGATAAATCTGGTTGTTCCTCCACAATATTATCTATAAATTCTGCCACTTCACTTTGAGAGGATTTATTCAATTCTTTAATTTCATTAATTCTATTTCTAACGATTTCTAATTTTGTTTCTTGCCTTTTTTCTTTACTAATTTCTCTTATATAATTATTCACATATATAGCAACTTTTTCAAATAGTTCTTTAGTTCTATCATTCTTTTTAAATGCTGTCCAGTCAGGTAATACATCATCATACATATCATCTGTTTGCACAATCACAGTATATCTTTTAGCCATTTGAGTTCTGCCATCTCTTATCATCCTATCACCTAGTTCCCAAGATGGTTCACCTACTAATCTTTTACCCACCCAAAAAGCAATGCCATGATAAACTGACTTTTTGGCTGTTTTATTAGAATCAATTATATAAATTTTTAACTTTATTCCGTTGCTCAGTACAATCTCTTCCTGTTTCTGTAAGCCACTATGATTAGATAAATCTATTATAACATTGTTTATTTTTACAATGAAACTTGGATCAAACAAATACCTTGCAGATAATACATCTGTAATCGTTTTTACATCTGGCAAATTTTGAGTCACAAATGTTGAAAGTTTTGTTCCATGTCCTTCTTTTTTAGTTTTCTTTACATTGTATATTTTAAAAGGAGTTACTCCAGATGATAAATCCACGTCACAACTAAAGCATTCTCCATTTTTCCATGTATCTATATGGTAAGAAGTAGAAAAGCAAAACATACTATGTCTTCCTATTCCATTTCGCCCATAAGCTTTTCGTTTTATGTCTTTTACTTCTGGAGGAAATTCAACATCTATTCCTTGATTTTTTACTCTATTATAGCTTAAAGTTAACCATCTTTGACTAAATTCTGCTTCTGACATTCCTATTCCATCGTCTTGGATTATCAACTTCTCATGCTCTTTTAACGGAATTGTAATCTCTACTAGTTTTGCACCAGCATCCCAGGAATTAGCTATAAGTTCGGTTAGTGCATTATCTGGTTTTTGGGTAACCGTTCCAGTAGTCCTTTGAATATAGTCTTCTTCAAATATTGTTATTTGTTTATACTCATTGCTCATAATTTGACTCCTCTTATCAAATAAAATATCATTTTTCTCTCTATTAATTCTATTTAACGAAACTATTAATTATCATATTGTCAATCTCTAGAGGGATATTTTTACTAGTTATTAATTTATTGTCTAATATTATTTCTTTTAAAATTTTACTAAAAATATCTAATGCAATATTATAACAACTTTTATTTAAATATTTTGAATAAGAAAATTTCTGTTTATTTATACTTCCATGCACAATTGCCGACCTATATGCATATAAATCTTTTAGCACTTTTCTGTAATCAATGTCTTTATTTAACCTATTCATAATGAATGATATTCTTATTGCTAATTTATATGTTACTTCTGTTTTTTCATTATCAGTCAACAATATTTCAATTCCTATTAAAATATCTAAAAAAGCATCTTCCTTATTATCTCTAACTAATGCTCTAATCAACCTATCTATTGCCATCTCAATTTGTTTGTTATTACAATTAATAACATTATTAAATATTTTTTTAACTTTTTTTAATTGTACTATACTTATTTTTGGTACTTCATTATTCCAAGTTCCTTTCTCTAAGTATATTGGATACATATTGACAGTTGTACCATGCATTTCAATTAAGTTACCTTCTGGAATATACAACATCCAGTTTTTGGGTATTGCAATAACTTGTTCATATCCATTATATATGCCTGTTTCAAGAAACAATGAAATAAAAAAACTATTTATTATGAATAGAGGAAAAGAATTATATCTGCTCAGTGCATCTTTAATATTCCAATAATTATTTGATGGATATTGTAGTGTGTAGCCATCTAAAGCAAGAGCGTGAGTTGCACACCCCTTTACAATCTTTTCAAATGTCCCTCTATCTGTTCCAATCTTATATCGTGAAAGTTGTATTTCTTTGTTCATTTTAATAATTTTTGTATTTTCGTTTATTTTATATGAGTTCTGTTCAAACTGCAATAATAAAATAGGAACAATTATATTTAATTTTATTTGTTCTGAATATAAACAATTTAATACTGGAAACAGTAGTTTATTATAATTTGATTTGTTATATCTTGTGCCATATTTGTAAATATACTTTCCAATGAAGTCTGATATAAACATATACAAAAAAGAATATTTAAAATCAGACTCACTAATGCAAAACATTTCTTTTAATTTTGTATTATTTTCAACAAGAGATATAAACTTATTTATTCCGTTTAAATTTCCAATATCTATTTTTTCATCTTTTTTTGTTATATATTTTCTAAATAAGCTTGAATAGTCTCTATATTCCACATTATCGTTCAAGAACGAAAGAAATGTTGTACGGAAATTTGGCATTTTGCTATTTTCAAAATCACTTTCGTAAATTGGATATTCATAAAATTGATCTATAGATGATCCATTCTCAATATTTATCTTTGCCTTTTTTAATCCATCCCTTACCACATTTTCAAATATTTCTTTAAACTTATTAGTTTCATCATTTATGTCCATTATAATTTCTCCCAACAATATTTTTTTAATTATATCATATTTTCTACTATTTCTTCAATTATTTCTGTTCCCATTATATGTTCAATTTTTTTATTAATATTTTTTGTTGCCTCTTCTGAACCTATAATATAATAATTTTCTGTAGTTTCAATTCTTTTATGTCCTAATATATCAGCAATATCCTTAATTTCAACACCATTTCTTAAACATTTTGTTGCATAACTTCCCCTTAAATCATAAAATCTACAATTTTCAATTTGTAATTCATGATGTATAATTTTAAATGGATATTTAATAACATCCGTTCCTGCATAACTTCCATTTTTGCGTGTAAAAACCATTTCAACATTATTTCTATTTTTATATTTACTTTCAATTATTTTATATTCAACTATTTTTCCGTATTTATTTTTTATTGGCTCTAATGAATACTTTTTATAATTATTACCATATTTTTTCTTGTATAATTGTTGTTGCTTTTTGTAATTGCATAATGCTTTATATAAAGTATCACAAATACAAACTTCTCTCCAACTTCCTTCAGTTTTGGTTGTTCCTAAAAACCATCTACTTTTTTCATCTTTTAATTTTGAATATACAGTTTTATTTATCATTATTAACCTATTTTTTAAATCAATATCATTCCAGGTTAGAGCAAATACTTCTCCGGTTCTCATTCCTGTATAACATGCTGTTAAAAATGCACAAGTGAATGTTGTGTTGTTTTGAAATCTTAATAATATTCTGTCAATTTCTTCTTTGGTATAAATATGTTTTGTTCTGTTTTTTTTAACTCGAATGATAAAACTCTTGGAATTTGCAAATTTCCTGCCGGATTACCTTCAATAAAGCCAAAATAGTTTGCAGCATCTCTTAATGAACTTTTTATAACTTTTTGATAATTTCTCAAAGATTCTTTATTACCTGTTTTTTGATATAATTTTAATAGTGCTTGATTTAGTAGATATGGTGTAATATTGCAAATTCTATAATTTCCAAGTATTTTCTTTATTGCATCAAATGATTCTCTATATCTTTTTGCAGTTGAATATTTATAGTTTATTTCAAAATATTCTTTCATCCAATAATCTAAATAGTCTGAATATGACATTTGAGCTTCTACTTTATTTTTTCCATTAATATATTCATCATAAGCTTTCATTCCTGCTAAATATGCTTCATTTTTTGTTCTAAATCCAGATTTTGAAATTCTAGTCCTTTTGTTATTTACTTTTGCTCCTTCAAAAAAGTATTCATACACCTTTCCTCTTTTTCTTACATTAATTCTTCTCATAATTATTACCTCCTTATTTTTTTATTTATATCATTTGTAAATTCTAATATAAAAAGAAGTGTCACCCTTTTTATTTAGGTTACACTTCTTTAATTTTAAGCTTTTCTAAATTTTTTATTTAAGTTTGGGTGACAACCTAATTTTGTCACCCAATTTTCGATTTTTGTAAAATGCTTTAAACACAGGTGCTATGCGTTCTTTCCACAACAGTTCTTATACTTTTTACCCGACCCACATGTAGTGGAAAGATAAGTATTATTAGTATATACAATATTATCTATATTATTGGTATTCCTCGATTTAAAGGATTTATATAAAAAGGTATATATAGTATTTATTGTATTATTTTAATTATCTTTTTTATATTGTGGCAACAAATTGGCAACAATGTCGCCAACATATTTTTTATTTACCATTAATATATTTATAAAATATAATGTAAAAACTTACATAGTATATTTTATATGCTTAATATACCATGTAAGTTTTATTTTGTCAATTAATATGTATAGTTAGAAATTTCTTTTATAGTATTAGAAAAAGTAGTTTTTTCAAAAATATCATTTGCATTTTTCTTAAATTCATTAGAACTAGATATATAATAATTTTCTGTTGTTTCTATATTATTATGTCCTAATATTTCGGCAACATCTTTTATCTCTACTCCATTTCTTAAAATTTTTGTAGCATAACTTCCTCACTTTTTTGTAAAATTATTAAAAAGAGAACTACATCATTGCAGTCCTCTAAATAATTATTTCCTATTTTCTACTTCTAACTCTCCTCTTCTTAACCTAAGAATTACATCAGTTTGTTTTGCTAGGTCTTTTGAATGAGTTACGATAACCACACATTTATTCATTTTATGGGAGCAGTCTTTAAGTATTTCCATAATACTATATGATAATTGGTATATTACTGTTTTTTCTTATCATTTCACATACAGTAAAACCGTCAATTTTAGGTAACATTATATCTAATAAAATTAAATCATAGTTATTTTTTTGTATAAAATTTATCGCATCTAATCCATCGTCTGCTGTTTCTACTTTATATTCTGCATTTTCTAAAAATGCTTTTATTATATTTTGTATGTCTTTTTCATCTTCTACTACTAATATTTTTTTCATTGCTTTTTCCTCCGAATGTATTATATATCTTAATTGTGTAGTTTTGGTGGAGTTTTGTAAAAAAAAATCAAAAAGAGAACCACTATTTCTAATGATTCTCTACACAATAAAATTATAAATTTATCCAAGTGCAACATCTAAAATCATCATTATAACAAAACCTATTGCAACACCGATAGTACCAATATTAGAATGTTCACCTACTTGTGATTCTGGTATCAATTCTTCAACAACAACATAAATCATTGCTCCTGCTGCAAAAGATAATAAATATGGTAATATAGGTGTTACAATTCCTGTAAGAAGAATTGTGATTATTGCTCCTATTGGCTCTACAATTCCAGATAATGTACCATATAAAAATGCTTTTGGCTTTGACATCCCTTCATTTTTTAAAGGCATTGAAATTATTGCTCCCTCTGGAAAGTTTTGTATTGCTATTCCTATTGATAATGCAAATGCACCTGCAAGAGTAATCGTTGTATTTTGTGCCAAAACTCCTGCAAATACAACTCCGACAGCCATTCCTTCTGGAATATTATGTAGGGTTACTGCAAGTACCATCATAGTTGTATTTTTTAATTTAGCTTTTATACCCTCTGGCTTTTTTGAATTTAAGTGCAAATGAGGTATTATACTATCTAAAACTAACAAAAAGATAATTCCAAATAAAAATCCTATAGCAGCAGGAATCCATGATACTATTCCTTGTTCTTCTGCCATTTCTATTGATGGTGTAATTAAAGACCAAATTGAGGCTGCTATCATTACTCCAGATGCAAATCCTAATAGCAACTTTTGTACTTTTGTGTTCATTTTATTTTTCATTAAAAACACCATTGCAGAACCTAATGTAGTTCCTAAAAAAGGTATTAAAAGACCTATTGCAATATTCTCCATATCAAACTCCTATCTAATTTAATTTCCATTCCATAGATTCTTGTTGTTTATTAACCATATCTTTAAATATACTATTTTTTCCTAATAGTTCTTTTGGAGAGCCTTGTTCTTTAACAACTCCATCTTTTAATAGAACTATTTTATCTGCGTTTGTAACAGTTCTCATTCTATGTGCAATAATTAATACAGTTTTATTCTTTACTAATTTTGAAATAGCTTCCTGAATTTCAGTTTCATTTTCAGCATCTAATGATGCTGTTGCTTCATCTAATAAAATTACAGGAGAATTTTTTAAAATTGCTCTTGCTATAGATATTCTTTGTCTTTCTCCTCCAGATAAATTGCAACCATTTTCTCCAATATGAGTATTATATCCTTCTGGTAAGTTTTTAATAAATTCATCACATTTAGCTTGTTTAGCTGCTTTTATTACTTCATCATCTGTTGCACCTTTTTTACCTATTCTAATATTTTCCATAACAGTATTATCAAATAAAGTTACATCTTGAAATACTATTGAATAATTATTTAGTAAAGTTTCTGGATCTATTTTGGATATATCTACTCCACCCAATAAAATTTTTCCTTTTGTAGCATCCCAAAATCTAGCACATAATTTTGATATAGTTGTTTTTCCTCCTCCTGATGGACCTACTAATGCTGTTACTTCTCCTTGTTTTGCTGTAAATGATACATTTTTTAATACTGTTTCACCTTTACTATATTCAAATTCTACATTTTTAAATTCTATATCATATCCATTTGTCTTTAATTTTTTACTTCCTTCTTGTAAAGGATAATCATAAAATTCGTTCATTCTTTCAATGTTTAATTTTGAAGAAATAATTGCTGCTAAATTAACTAATGTGTTATTCATAGGCTCATATATTCTTGAAACTGCTAATAAAAACATAAAAAATGTTAATACGGTTATTTGATTGTTTAATAATAAATATGAACCAACTAATGCAACAGTTCCAATTCCAAATTTTAATAACAATGAAGAACTAATGACAAATATTGCTACACCTAATTCAGCAAATATATTTTTCTTTTCTACTTTTTTTATTTTCTTTGTTAATCCCTCTAAATATCTATCTTCACTATTATTGGCTTTTAAATCTCTTACTGTTTCAATACATTCTTGTATTCCTTCCGTACAATCAATTACTGCTTCATTTTTCTTTCTTGTAAATATATTTTGTACTTTTCCAGATGTTCCGACAATTATTAGTGCTATTGGTAATACCCATAAAGCTGCTAAAGCCATTCTCCAATCGAAGAAAAATAAACTAATTGCAATAATACAAGTCGAAATAATTGAGCCATAAAATTGAGGCATTATATGTGAAAAATTATGTTCTATTCTCTCACAATCTGTTAGTAACACGCTTGTTAAATCTGATAAATCTCTTTTTCCAAAGAAAGAAAGAGGTAACTTTCTTAATCTTTCAGCTAGTGATATTCTTCTTTTTCCACTTTCAATATATGTACTAAAAAATGTAGCATTATATTGAAAATAGTTACTTACATAAAGCAAAACTAAAATTCCTACAATTCCTATTCCATATATATAGTAGTGTGAAACTGGTATTATTCCGTTTAATAAATCGCTTACTAATAAATACAATAAGCCAACTGGAATCATTAAAATTAAATCTGTTATCGTACAGCTTATTGTGGATTTAATAAAGTCTTTTGCTCCCTGCTCGGTCAAAGCATATTTCTTCATTAATTTTTCTATCATACATTTTCACCTACTTTCCATGAAATTGAAGTTTGATAATTATCCCACATTTCTTTATATAATCCGTTTTTATTTAATAGTTCTTCGTGATTTCCTTCTTCTTCTATTTTTCCATTATTTAAAACATATATTTTATCTACATTTTTTATAGTAGATAATCTATGTGCTATCATTATTACTGTTTTATTTTTTGATAATTCCTCAAATGCTTTTTGTACTTGTATTTCATTTTCTGGATCAGCAAATGCTGTTGCTTCGTCTAAAATTACTACTTTTGAATCTTTTAACATTATTCTTGCTATATTAATTCTTTGTTCTTCTCCTCCAGATAAATATACTCCTTTTGTTCCAATTACAGTATCTATTCCTTTTGGTAATTTTTGAATTATATCATCACATTGTGCTAAATGTAACGCGTGTAACACTTCCACTTTTGTAGCATTTGGTTTTGCCATTTTTACATTTTCATAAATACTCGTTTTTAATAATTTACTATTCTGAAATACAAAAGATATTGTGTTCATAAGTTCTTTCTTTTCTATATCTTTTACATTTACATCACCTATTAGAATTTCTCCACTATCTACATCATAAAATCTTGAAATTAAATTAGCAAGTGTTGATTTGCCACTTCCAGAAGGTCCGACTAACGCTATCGTTTCATTTGGTTTTATTTTTAATGATATTCCATCAATAGCATTAGATTTACTATTTTCATATTTGAATTTTACATTTATAAGTTCAATAGAATTATCTTTGATATTCACTTTATTTTCATTATTGCTTAGTGGTTTAATATCTAAAATACTATGTATTCTTTGCAAACTATCTGCAACTAACATTTTATTTTCACTCATAAACATTACTTTACTTAATGTTGTACTGATTACTGGAGTAAAAATAATATAGAATAATAAATTTAAGAAAAATGTTTGATCTATTGTTCCTCTACCTACTATTATTAAAGTAACTGCTATTAGAAATGCAAATACACTATTTATAAATGTTTGAAATTGTAGCATTGGTTTTCTTGCTTTTTTAGTATATGACATACAAAAATTATCATAGTTGTCAATAGAACTTTTAAATTTCTTGAATGTATATACACTCTGTCCAAATGTTTTTACAACAGGCATACCTCTTACATATTCTACTGCTTGATTATTCATATCCTCTAATGAATCTTGATAGCTTTTCATATCGTCTTGCATTGCTTTTCCAACCATTTTTGACATTGCAAAAAATCCCAAAATTGTTGGAATTAAACTTACTATCCCTAACTTCCAATCAAATACAAACAATAGAATAATCATACATATTGGAGTTGCTATTGCTACTGACATATCTGGTAATTGATGTGCTAAATATGTTTCTGTTGCCCCAGTTGCTTCTGATACTATTTTCCTTAACTTTCCTGTGCCAATATCGTCAATTTTTCCGATTGGTAATTTTGTTATGTGTTTTAATAATTTTATTCTCATATTTGAAGCTATTCTAAATGCAGACAAGTGTGAACACATTAAAGCAGAAAAATTAACAATCATTGCAAGTAAAGCAAATATTACTGCCATCCAACCATTATGTATCATATTAGTTGCATCTGCAAAATTCGGCATAACTTCTATGACCTCTTTTATAATAAGCCATATATAAATAAATGGTACTAATGCTAAAATTCCACTAATAGCACCCAAAACAAGTGATAAATATGTTAGTATTTTATACTTACCAGCATAAGACATTAATTCTTTAAAATTATTATTTTTCAAAACTCTCCCTTCTTTCTATAACCTATTTTAATCACAAAAAATAGGTGTATTATTAAAATATCACCTATCTTTATATAACTTTTATTATTTTATTTCTACCCCAAATAGTCTTTGATGCTCCAAATGGACTTTTTGTTTTTTATATTCTGTTGGTGTGCATCCCAATTTATCTTTAAAGACTTTTGCAAATTTACTGCTGTTATCATAGCCAACAATTCCTGCAATTTCACTTATATTTTTATTTGTTTCTTCTAATAAATGTAATGCTCTATGTATCTTATAGTCTTTTAAATAAGTATAAATTGGCTCTCCATATATTTCTTTAAAATATATTTTAAGCGGTGTTGTTCCCATATTATATTTTTTAGAAAGCATTTCTATTGTTATTTTTTTATCTAAATTTCTTATTAAAAAATCATGTATCTTTTTAATTTTATCTACTTGTGCTTTTTCAATATATCTTTTCTTCTTATTTTCATTATTCATTGGTATTGTAGTAAAAACTAAAAGCAGCTCTAAAACTTTTATTTGAGCATATAATTTATTTTCTTCTGGATTTATATAATATAGTTCATCAAATATATGGATCATCTCTTTTATTGGTTTTAAAATTATTCCCATATTATTATTTAATAATACTGTTTTTAATTCTTTTATATTATCAATAATTTGGCTAAACATTGGAGGAATATTTTTTTCTAGTTCTTCTATACTTATTAAAAGTTCAATACCTTCATAATATCCTTTTGTAAATACTGCCTCTATTCTTTGAATTTTATTTATATTAGCTGAAATTTCACCTTCTCCTAAAAAAAGTAATTTATCTTCTGGCATAGTACATTCAAATATTCCTCTTTTACAATAATTAATTTCTACATAATCTCTTTCAATATCTTTACTACTTGTTGGAGAAATTTCAGTATTAAATTTATTATATATTAAATCTAATCCAGGAAATAAATGATAAAATGTCATTTGGCTCAATTCTTTTCCATCATACATAGTAAATATACTTTTGTATTTATCATTATATTTCATTTTCATTTGTTCTGGATATATTTCTTTCATTTTCTTGCTCCTAACAAATTATTCTTTTTCTTTTAGATAATAATGTCTAATTGGTTTTAAATCATTATCTAATTCATAACAAATTGGATTTCCTGTTTGTAACTCTAATTTTATAATATCTTCATCACTTATATTGTCTAAATATTTAATTAGCCCTCTTAAACTATTTCCATGTGCTGCTATAATTACTCTCTTTCCTTTTTCTATTTCAGGTTTAATATCTGTATTCCAATATTCTAAAACTCTTTTTATAGTGTCTAACAAGTTTTCTGTTTTAGGTAATTCATTTTCTGTTAAACCTTTATATTTGGGATCATTGCCTGGATACCTTTCATCTGTTACCTCTAATTCTGGTGGTCTTACATTTGTACTTCTTCTCCATAATAATACTTGTTCAGCTCCATACTTTTCTCTTGTTTCATCTTTATTTAGTCCTTGTAATGCCCCATAATGTCTTTCATTCAACTTCCAACTTCTTTTAATTTCTATATTTTCTTCTCCCATTTCTTTTAATATATAGTCTAAAGTGTCTTCCGCTCTTTTTAAAACTGATGTAAAAGCAATATCAAAATGAAAATCTTTTTCTTTTAATATTCTTCCAGCCTCTTTTGCTTCTTCAATACCATTTTCTGATAATGGTACATCAGTCCATCCAGTAAATTTATTTTCTAAATTCCACGCACTTTGTCCGTGTCTTACTAAAACTAATTTAATCATAAACAATACCTCCTATAACTTTTTTATTTTTTCTAACTAAAATATTATCATAATTAAATTCTTTTTTCAAATTTATTTAGAAGCTAAAAGAGAATCACTATTTCTAATGATTCTCTCTCGAAAATAAAAGGGGATGTTTTGTGTGCTAATTGCTTCATCTACAATTAGCACTATACTAATTTACGGTTTTTGCATTTGAATATATTTGCTCTAACTTTTCATCTGGATAATATTCATCAAAAAAATTATCTATATATCCATTAGCTGCAATATTATTTTTTCTTTCTAATTGCCTTGATCCAGCCATACCTGACATTACTATATCAAATGTTATAAACAGTACTAAAAAAGCTGTTATAAATCTAAAATTTGTATTTTTACACCATTCATTTAGGTTACGAATAAGTGGTAATATAAATCTTACAAAAAGAACTCCACCTATTCCCCAATATAAGCAATGTAATAAACTTGTTCTTCCATGTATATTAAATAATAAATTGCTATAATCCCAAGATATTGTTCCAAACCAAGTTTCTTGTAAATAAGAAAATAGATATTCTACTATTCCTCCAAGTAACATTGTTATAAAAAATATTTTAATGTAGCTTTTCTTTTTTATATTTGAGATAACTAAATAATAAGCAACAAGTCCTACTCCATATACTTGTATGAACGGTCCAAATAATAAACCTTGTCTTGATACAAAATGTCCGTTTTGTACTAAACCAACAATCATTTCTAAACCATAGCCTATTATACTACCTATTAAAAATATCCAAAATATTTTTGTTAGTTTTTGTATTATTTTTTCTTTATCTATTATCATAATTGAATTGCTTGTTTCTTCCATACTCCAATTTTTTCTCCTCTTTATCTATTATAAATTACAATTCTTATGATTCTTTTTATTAATTCTTAATTTTTTATAAATTTTACTAGATTATTTGTGTTTCTACTGGATATACCATATCGTTGTATTGATATATTGCTACTTCCTTACTTTCTGCTTGTTTATCTCCTTTTGTAGTCAAAGCATATATTCCTAAACCTATTATTGCAATTACAGCGAGTATTACAAAAACAATAAATACTTTTAATAATTTCAAAATTAGTCCAGATAATTTTTCTACATTACTTTCTTCTTTCATTTAATTCCTCCAATTTTATATTTCCTCCTTTTTAGAGGATGTCTGTGCTAACTGATTCTCTACAATTAGCACAGTTATTCTATTCTGCTTGTTTTAATATTTCATTTGCTTCATCTTCTGTTAAAAATTTATTTTCTATCATCTTTTCCATCACTTGCCTTTGTCTTTGTTTTGCTAAATCTGGATTTTTAGTTGGTGCATAAACTGATGGTGCATTTGGAATACCTGCAAGTAATATACATTCGTAATCTGTCATTTCATTTAATTCTTTATTAAAGTATCCTCCGCAAGCCTCTTTTACTGTATAATAGCCATCTCCAAAGAAAATGTTATTTACATACAATTCAAATATATCTTCTTTTGAGTAATGTGATTCTATGTTCCAAGCCATAAATACTTCAGCAATTTTTCTTTCCATTTTCTTTTCTTGTGTAAAGTACATATTTTTTGCTAATTGTTGTGTTATTGTACTTCCACCTTCTACATAAGACATTGCTTTTATATCATTTATTGCTGCTCTACCTATTGCGATTATATCTATTCCATTATGTTTATAAAATCTCTTATCTTCTACACTTATTACTGCATTTACATACATTTGTGGTAATTCTGAAAACTCTGCATAATTTTCTTTTGACCTTATTTCTTCTACTTTTTCTTCAAGAGGCATATTTTCTATTGCTTCTTTATACATATTATAACCATTACCAATGAATAATAGTGCTATACTCATTCCAATTAGTATCAAGAAAATTAATACTTTAAATAACTTTTTCATCTTTTACCACCTCATTTCTTTTTACATTTATTTTTTTAATTATTCCACATTCATTGCTGTTTTAACATCTTCTGGCAATTCATTAGCTTGTACTTCTTTCCAATTTACAACTCCACGAATTTGCATTACTTCTAATTCCAAATAGGCATCTTCTCTTAATTCTCTGCTTGTTTTAAATTTGATTTCTTTTTCTTTTCCATTTTTGTTATATGCTGTTAATGTGTATTCGTACTTCATACCTCCTGATTCGGTAATTTCTTGTATTTTTGTATTGTCTATTTGTGTATAATATAAGTCTTTATGTATTACTAAAAAGTAGTATGCTCCTACTATTAAAGCTATCACTATAATTACAGCTATTATCATTGGCAATTTTTCTTTAAAACTTTCCATTTTCAATACCTCCTACTTTGATACTATATCGACATTTCCAGTAAAGTTATTTGTTTTAATTATTAAATAATAACTTTTTTCTTTGACATCAATAGTTTTCTCTATTTCTCCAGTATCACTTATTAAAATTTCATTTTCAGTTCCTAGTTTGTTTATAATTTCTATATCTCCATTTTGTTTATCTACTTTTATTTTAAGTTTTATGGTATTTCCATTTTCTCTATCTAAAGCAGTACCACCAAATATAGTTTCTTCCTTTGTTGTATTATTGTAGTTTGCTTTGTATGTTCCAACATATTCATCAATTCCAAATGTTCTTTCTCCTTGTATTTTATTATCACTTGTAATTCCTAAACTCGAAACATCTTGTAAAAAGTTATTATAAGTATTCATAGCACTATCTTTTGAAACTGCACTATTCGTAAAAATGCTTGTAAAAAAACTAGCTCCTAAAATTATTAGTCCAACTATAAATACTATAATTAATTTAAAGAAACCGAACATAGCACTATTCCTCCTCTTTAATTATGTTTTTACTTCCGAAATATGTTGCTAGGAAATATAATCCATAAATTGCTCCAATGATTACTGCTGTTACAATAATTGATGGTAGTAATTCATCTGGTGAAGCAAGGGCTGCAAGAATTGATAAGATAAATTTAATTCCAAATATTGAATGTACTATTGCTAAAGTAAGTGGCATCATGAAGAATATGAATATTTGTCTAAATAGTGCTTGATTTATCATTTTTTCATCACAACCAATTTTTCTTAATATTGTATATCTTTGTTTGTTGTCAGAACTTTCAGTTAGTTGTTTTAAGGCTAAAATAGCTGAACTTGCAATAAGGAATACAATACCTAAATAAATTGCTATAAATATGATAATTGTTGATAAACCTTTACTAGCTTCTGTTAAGCTAATCTTTGTCATTCCTTCAAGATTTATTTCTTTTTCTGATAAATTGTCAAATAATTCACTATCAACTTCACCTGCAAGAACATTATTTAACTCAATTTTTTCTTCTTCAGTTTCTACATTATAGTTAGCTGCTAAAAAGTATTGTTCTGTATTTTCTTCCTTTATCTCAAAGCTATCTGGTACTAATATGATACCTGCGTTCATATAGGTAGTTGACATCATAACAAAACCGTCTTTACATTCATTATATTTTGAATGATATGTTTTTCCATTTATTTCTATATTAGAATTTTGTTTTAGTGCTTCATTTCTTATATCCATCATTTGTTCAAAATCACAAAGAACTATATACTCATCATCATTTAATGAATATTCTTCTTCTCCATAAAGTTTTGCAATTTTATTGTAATCTGAAATTTTTATTACAGTTTCTGGTGTATCATAAGCAAGCATTGAAAATTGTTGCATTGCTGTTTCCGAATAATCTCCTAAACTTACTTTCAAAGTCCATTCTGGAATTGCATAGATTGGTATTTCTACAATATCTTTTAAATTATTCATATCATATCCATTTGTTTCAAGTGTATAACTTACAGGATGCCTTGAATCTTCTATTTGTGTTTCTGTATTATATATTGTTTTTCCACTATATGAACTTACATAACTTTCTGGAAGATATGCTGTTTTGTATAAGTTAACATCTACTGGTGTAAATTTTTCTAATTGTGAATCCAATGCTGATTGTATTGATAAACTGCTTGATAATGCACTAATTGTCATAAATAACATTAAACAAATAACTGTCATACTAACTATATTAGTATTTATTTTGTTATTTAATTGTCTTAACACAAACATATTTGTTCCTTTTAAATAAACACTTTTTCTTGTTTGTATAAGTCTTAATATAAATCCTGATAATGACCAGAATACTCCAACTGTTCCAATTACTCCCATTAGAATTGGCTTTAATAATTGTTCACCTGTTCTTAATTCATAAACTCCACCAGTTACTAGATAATAGGCATATCCAAGTAGTACACTTGATGCTATAAATATAAGTATTGAAATAATTGGATTTTTTAATTTAACCTTTTCGTTTTTCTTTACTGCTGTTAGTAAATTGATTAGTTTATATCTTGAAATAGTTAATGTGTTAAATATTATTACTGCAATATACATTACTGCAAAATATATACAAGTCTTTATACAAGCATCTTTTGAAAATACAAATGTAAATTCACTCATATCTGCTTCAAATAATTTTGCAACTAATATAGACATAAACTGTGATGCAAATATTCCTATAAATAGTCCAACTGCTAATGATAAAATTCCAATTAGTATTGTTTCAAGTAAAATAATTCCAGATATTTGCCTTCTGCCCATACCAAGCGACATATATATACCAAATTCTCTTTTTCTTCTATTTATTAAAAAGTTATTTGCATATACAATTAGAAATCCTAGAACTATAGCAATAAATACTGAAACCATCCCAAGCATTTGAATTAATAATTGTATCATCTCTCTGGTTGACTGTGATACTTCTATCATTGCTTGTTGACTGTCTATACTATTGAACATATAGAATATCGCTACACCTAATACTAAAGTTAAAAAGTATATTGCATAGTCTTTAAAACTCTTTTTCATATTTCTAAAAGATAACTTAAATAACATCGTTCAAATCACCTCCAAGAAGTGTTTGCACCTCGATTATTTTTTCAAAGAATTGTTTTCTTGTGTCCTCACCTTTTACTAATTCATTGAATATCTTTCCGTCTTTAATAAATATAATTCTTTCTGCATAACTAGCTGTAAAAGCATCATGTGTTACCATTAAAATTGTAGCACCTAATTTTTGATTTAAGTGTTCAAATGTTTCTAATAGTTGCCTTGCTGACTTTGAATCTAATGCTCCAGTTGGCTCATCTGCAAGTACCATTTTAGGGTTTGTTATAATCGCTCTTGCTGATGCTACTCTTTGTTTTTGCCCACCAGAAATTTGATAAGGATATTTATTTAGTATTTCTGATATTTCAAGTTTTTGTGCTATTTCTTTTACTTTCTTATCTATTTCGTGTGAATTTACTTTTTGAATTGTTAAAGCAAGTGCGATATTTTCATAAGCCGTTAAAGTATCTAACAAGTTAAAATCTTGAAATATAAATCCCAATTCTTCCCTTCTAAATTTATTTAGTTTATTGCCTTTTAGTTTTGTAATGTCTTGATTATTTATAATAATCTTTCCTGCTGTTACTCTGTCTATTGTCGAAATACAATTTAATAATGTTGTTTTACCTGATCCTGATGCTCCCATTATTCCAACAAATTCTCCCTCTCCAACATTAAAACTAATACCATCTATCGCCTTTGTTAAATTTGATTTATTTCCATAGTATTTTTCAATGTTTTTTACCTCTAATACATTACTCATTATAAAATCTCCTTTCCTATGTTCTAACTATATTATAAAACTTTAAATATTTCCTTGCCATTTTTTAATCTTACATTTGTCTTACATTTTTGTAAGATAAATCAAAACGAGAGCCACTATTTCTAGCGACTCTCTATAAAATAAAAGGGGATGTTTTGTGCTTTAAGGCACTTTTATTGTGGTATTATAATATCGTTTTTACATTTTGTCAAATTTTAATTTTATTCTTTAAATCTTAGGTATTAATACATAAACAAAACCAATAGCACCTATAACCATAAATATAATACCTACTAATATTATTCTTTTTCTTTTAGAAATCTCTTCTTTTTCTGAATCTGTTATATTTTTTATTGGATATTTTCTTCTTTTTAATAAATATAGTATTAGACCTTCAGAACTTTGTCCACTTGTCGTAAGTAATCCCATTAGTTTAGGGTGTTTTAAACCTCTTGCTTTTGCATCTATGATTGTTATTTTGTATAATTGATAAACCATTGAAACAGCACCTACTAAATAAATTGCTATAAATATAGCCATAAATATATAATTCATAAAATCCTTGTATGATATATTTAATAACTTAAATAACCATACACTCCTTTCTTTAAATTTTTATTAATATTTAATATAATCTAAGTGTGGTAACTGTGGACTTTTGATTTTCCTTATAGCTTTGACTATTGCAAGGAGTGTATTGCCACAGTTTCGTTTTTAATTATTTATTGGTTGGATAAGTCTTTGAATTTTTATGTCTAGCAAGGATATGAGGACGAATACTTGTGGAAGTTGTCACAGTTATTAATTTTTTGAAAGGTGGTACTTTTTATGTTTTATGTTGGAATTGATATTGCTAAAAATACTCACTGGGCTTCTATTATCTCCTCTGATGGAGAAATTGTAAAAGAACCTTTTTCGTTTTCTAATGATAACAGTGGATTTCAAAAATTTATTTCTAATTTAGAATCTTTAGATAAAACAAAGATACTAATTGGTTTAGAATCTACTGCTCATTACGGCGAAAATATCATTTCTTATTTATTCAATTTGAATTACAAGATAGGACTTATTAACCCTATTCAGACAGCTAATCTTCGTAAATCAAATATTAGAAAAACTAAGAATGATAAGGTTGATACTTACATAATTATCAAAGCTCTAACTTTGGGTAATTACTCTCTCATCACTTCTAGAGATATCAACAATTTAAAACTCAAAGGCTTATGCCGTTCACGTCGTAACTTAGTTACTATGAGAAGTAAATCTAAAATTCAATTAGTATCTTATTTAGATCAGATTTTTCCTGAACTTTCTCAGTTCTTTAAAGGAAATATCCATCTAAATGTATCTTACCAATTATTGAAAGAATATTCAAGTCCTAAACAAATTTCTTCTTTGCATTTAACTAAACTTTCTAATATTCTTCACGATAATTCTCATGGTAGATACGGAAAACAAGATGCTATTCGTTTACGTGAATTGGCTAAATCTTCTGTTGGTATTAATAATCCTAGCTTATCTTTACAAATCAAACATGCTATTTTACAGATTGAACTTTACAATGAGCAAATTGCTGAAATTGAGGCTCTTTACAAGTCTATTTTAGATGAAATGGATTCGCCTATTTTAACAATTCCTGGTATGTCTTACAATCAAGCTGCTGTTATTGTTGGCTGTATTGGCGACATTAATCGTTTTGAACATTCATGTCAATTACTTGCTTACTCTGGACTAGACCCATCTGTTGTCCAATCTGGTAATTTTCAAGCAAAATCTACTAGAATGTCTAAACGTGGCTCGGGAATGCTTAGATATTCTCTTGTTTATGCTGCTCACAATGTGGTTTTAAACAACAAGACATTTAAAGAATACTATGAACTTAAGCGTTCTCAAGGTAAATCACATTATTGTGCTTTAGGACATGTTGCTCATAAATTAGTTCGTGTCATATTTAAAATGTTAAAAGATAATGTTGCTTTTAACCTAGATTAACTAAATATTTAATTTTCAATGTTTTCATCCGTTTTTAAAAAATTAATTAAAAACGGCTATTAAAGTTGACCTTTTTTTATGCTAAAAATTTTTGCTTTTTTTCTAAAAAACTATTGACTTTTCATAGTTGGTCTCCTATATCTTTTTTATAATTTGGTAAAATAAAAATGAAAAACTAATAATGGATACTGTAAAAATAATAATTATTATGGAAGCACTTTCATTAAAAATTATTCCTACAATTATAAATGCTATTATCAACAGGATATTTAACAAAACTGCATATAAAATATTCTTATTACTTTTAACAATATCTGTACTATCCTTTAAATAATCTAAAACTTTGTCATCATAACTCAACAAAACATCTAATGATACATTAAAGAATTTACTTAAATTTACTAAACTATCTATATCTGGATAAAATTTACCATTTTCCCAGTTTGATATTGTCTGTCTTGTTACATTTAGTTTTTCGGCTAATTGTTCTTGTGAAAGATTTTTTTCGTTTCTCATTGTCATTATTTTTTTACCTAAATCCATAGTTTCCTCCTTTCACAATAATTATAATATTCCTTATATTTTTTTCTACCAAATATATTTTACATTTATGAATTATTAGTATCAAATATATTTTACATAGTAAAATTATGGGTTATAATCTAGCTTTTTTCATTGAATATTTTAGTTTTTCTTTCTAGTCAAGAAAATCCCAATAACTAATCCAATAAAAATAATTGGTGCTATTCTCATAAATATCCACTCAAAAGAGTGAATAGCCACTCCTAAAACTGCTTTCTCTGGATCATTATAATCCCAATTTAAGTATGGACTATTTAATAAAATTAAAACCACAAAAATACCAACTATAATTAAACATAATGAGATTAACAACCAATGAATTATTTTTCTTCTCTCATTTTTTCTTTGTGATAGTTGTAAATTTATTACTTCTAATTTTTCAGAAATTGCTTTTAAATCATCTACTTTAGTTTCAGTAACTTTTTCTCCAAGTAAAGTGCTTACAGTTGTGTCTAAAACCTCTGCCAATTTGATTAGCATTTCTGCATCTGGAACAGATAATCCTTGTTCCCATTTTGAAATTGTTTGTCTAACTACATTTAATTTTATAGCAAGTTCTTCTTGTGAAAATCTTTTTGATTTTCTTAATGATTTAATGTTTTCTTTTAACATTTTAAAACAGCTCCTTTCTTTATAATTATTATATAAAGAACTGTCCGTTGCTACAAGCAATGCTTTTTAACATTTTCTTAAAACTACTGCTACTCTAATAATTTATCTATCTTTTTATTTTTTTATAAATAAAAAGTATATTAGTAATCCATCAATTATAATATCATATATTCTATAACCATCAAACAATATAATGCTAGAAAATATAGACATCAATATTATTCCTATACTTATTATTTTAGGTAATATTCCTTTTTCTTTTGTTATCCAGGCGAAGTATGCAAGTATTGGTGAAAAAAATGCAAATATAGTCCAACCAATGATAATGATGTTACTATAAACACCTTTAGTTATCATTGCTACTACATAATAAGTTAAAAGCATACCAATACAAAAAGGAAAAATATTAATCATTGCTTTTTTCTTTGATTCACTATATATTGAAATTAGTGTTCCAAATAAAATCCATATCGCCATTTGTGAAAAGATATTTCCTAAATTTTGAATATAAATATCTAATAATCTACTAATTATTCCTAGCAATAAACCTATAATAAACATACTAATTGGATTTAAAACTATTTTTTTCAAATGTAACACCTTCACTTTCAAGTTACTCTCATCAAAATTTGTCTACTTAAATATTTCAATTTTTTAAATAAGCATCTATTTGATTGCTGTCCATGTTATCATATAAACTTAATAATCCTTTCTTTATCACTTCAACATATTGAATACTTGGATTTTGCAATAAATCATTTAATTTATGTTGAGCCGTAAAAGTAAAAACAGGTAAACCTTCAATATAATCAACTAACAATATTGCATCATATAATTTACATCTTTGTTCTTGTTCTAATATACCTTTAAACTGATTCATTTTTACTTTATATAGTTTTCCATAACTTTTTCCCTCATGTTCATAATCTAAAAAAGCAAAACCTCCTTCACCCCATCTTTTGCTATTTCCAGCAAAATAAATAGGACATTCAAATATATATTTTCTTTCTTCTATTGGTTCTGACTTATCTTCGCAACCATTTATTGTACTATATTTTCCTTCTATATCACCATTTATATAGTACATAAATCTTTCATAATTTATATTAGAGCCATAACAAGCATACCATACATAATCTTCTTTTTTATATTTATCTAAATATTGTTTATTAATTAATCTCATATTCTAAACTCCCATACAAATGTTACTATTTTTCTATAAAACACTATATTATTTTTTACATATTTCTAATACTTTTTTCATAGTATTAGCAGTTCTTATAGTAATTTTATCACTTATATTTGTACTTGCTGTTTTGCTCCACCAATTTGACTTTCTATAATTTTTTAAATCATACGACCAAAATATAGAATTATTATATTCTTTTATTTTTTCTATATCTTCTTTTGGATTTCCAATAGCATTATATACTTCTTCATATTTTGTAGGTGGAATAATAAAAATCAAATTATCATATATATCCTTATTATCCGTTCCCCACCAGCTAGGATTATTATTTAATATATCTTCAAGCTCAAATGCAGTCATAACAAAAACAGGTATTTCAAGATTAAATTTATTTTTAATAATTTTATAAATATCTTCCATTATAGATTCTTTATTATCTATATCAGTTTCAAAAATAACATTACCAGAATTAAGATAAGTAGAAACATTTTGATATTTATTTTTTTCTAATTCTAATTTCAATTCACTCATTGGAACTTTATTTTTGCCACTTATATTTATCCCTCGTAACAACGCTATATATTTCATAATATTTCTCACTTTCACATTTCTTTTTTACATCACGATTATATTATAAAAAGCAGATAATTTCAATTTATCTGCCTCAATTATTGTAGTTTATTAAATTATAACAAAACT
Source organism: uncultured Clostridium sp. (assembly GCA_930987745.1). Taxonomy (GTDB): domain Bacteria; phylum Bacillota; class Clostridia; order TANB77; family CAG-508; genus CAG-269. Next base: position 52,213 of record CAKNKX010000004.1, on the reverse strand, counting down.
GTTCTTATAAAAAATATTATTAAAGGAATTATTATAAACAATAAACAAAATACTGCAACAATTATTAGATATGTTTTTATTCCTTTTTTAGCAGTTCCAATATCTTTATAAAGTGAATCAATTTTTTCTTGATTCATTTCTTTTGTTATAACATTAGGAATAGCCTCATCCTTTACTAATTCATCTATACTGATTCCAAAGATATTGGATAATTCTTCTAATTTGTCCATCTCTGGAGTTGTTTCACCCAATTTCCATTTGCTTACAGTTTGCCTTGCAACATTTAGTCTATTTCCAAGTTCCTCTTGTGAAAATCCTGCTGCTTTTCTTAATTTAATTAATTTTTCATTAAATTTCATTTCTACTTTACTCCTTGTATAATATATTTAGGTTTTTAAAAGGTTACCCATAAACCTTTATATAACAATTATCCCATGATATAATTGTTATGTTAACACTGTGGACTCTTATAGCTCCTTGTAGTTTCAACTACTGAAGAAAGAATATTGCCACAGTTTTATTATTAATTGGTAATTAGTTAGATAAGACTTTGATCTTTCATTTAGTGCAAGGTTACAAGTAATAAAACTAGTTGGGTGTTGTCACAGTTGTTGATAAATTTTATTACAGGAGGTAAACACTATGGTTTACATCGGCATTGACATTGCCAAATTTAAACACTTTGCATCTGTTGTTAGCTCAGATGGTGAAGTTATCGTAAAACCTTTTCCTTTTGAAAATTCTCGTCAAGGTTTTATGAAATTAGTTGAAGAAATTGAGAATTTTCAGGACTGCTTAATTGGTCTAGAATCAACTGGACATTATGCAGAAAATCTTATCTATTTTCTATATGAACGAGGTTATCAAGTTGGTCTTATTAATCCAATTCAAACTGATGCTCTTCGTGATTCTAATATTAGAAAAACTAAGACTGATAAGATTGACACTAAACTTATTGTTCAATGTCTTATGATTAAAAAATATTCCCTTGTCAATTCTCAAGATATTAATATTATTAAGCTTAGACGTCTTTCAAGATTTAGACTTGAAACTATTCAACAGCAAACTAGAATTAAAACTCAATTAACATCTTGTTTAGATATTGTTTTTCCAGAACTTTCTAGTTTCTTTAAAGGCAATTTGCATTTAAAAGTTTCTTATGCATTGCTTGAAAAATATTCTTCTGCAAAAGCTATTTCTCACTTATAAAAATGAAAATTTCTAAACGTGGTTCTACTTACCTTCGCTATGCAATCTATAGAGTTGCTTTTCTTATTATATACAATAATGAGACTTTTCACAACTACTATATTTCAAAACGTGCTCAAAGTAAAACTCATAGAGTAGCATTAGGACATGTTTGTAACAAATTGGTTAGAATTATCTTCAAGATTCTAACTAATGAAACACCTTTTAATTTAAGCTAACATAAATTTTTCAAAGTACATATCGCAACGGTTGCAGGAGTTTTTAAAAAATGGCTTAAAAACTTCTATTTCTCATGCAATTTTTTATCTAACAAAAATTTTTTTAATTTTTTTGAAAAACTATTGACAATTAATAGTTAGTCTTTCTTTTATTTTTTTGTTTTTTTTATTTAGTTAGAGCATAAGACCACCTCCTTTAAATTTCAATTTCATCATTATTAGGCATAAAAAAAGAAGGTTCTTTACTTGCCTTCGTTAATTCATTTTCTATGCTTTTATAAAAATAATTGATAAAATTCTCTATTCTTTTTTCTGTTCCTTCATTTTGTTTTTGTCTATCTTTACAATCATTATATACCTGTATTAGTTTATCTCTAGTTATTTTATTAGATAAATAAAATAATTTGTTTTTTACCATTAATGCAATAATATAAGTTATATTTTTTACAGATTCCAAATTTTCTTCTGACATTATATCTAGAATTGGTTTAGGATATGACATATCAAATCTTCTTAATGCAACATTTATTTCATTAAAATCAACATTTATAAATTCTTTTGGAATTTCTTTTTCTTTATCTATTATATAATTAAATAATCTATCTATCTTTTCCTTATTTATATTATTATCTATTATATTATTATATTGTCCTTTTTGGGACATACCCTCTGTCCTATCTATCGAATAGGGGTATGTCCTATTTATCGTATAGGGGGTATCATTTGGATATATTCTTCTTTGTATTATTTCTCCTTTATCATTTTTTATAATATCTAAACAAAGAAATCCCAAACTCTTTAAATGAGAAACCCATTTAGATATTGTATGTGGTTGTGCATTTAAAAGTTTACCTAAATAAGCATTTGAAGCATAACAATACCCTTCTTTGTTAGATAGTACTGTTATAACTGCATATAGTAATTTTTCATTTGCCTTTATTTTTTATTGAATAATATTGTAGAAGGTATTATTGCATAATATCCAATTCTATTTTCTTCATTCATCTCTATTTTCACTTCTCTTTCCTGCTAGTATGATTGCATATAGAAAGAGTGAAATATTCGCTCCTATAAATAATCCTAAAAGAAATTGCCACATTTTATCACACCTCCTCATATATTATTTTGTATTTATCAAAATATATATACTTTTAGTTCGATATATATTGCAATATCTAAATCTCCAACCTTCTCTTTGTTTGAATTTATATACGAACCAAATAAGACTGCCTTAGTAATTTTATAAATAAATTCATCATTTCTATTTGCTTCATTAATTCTTTGTATTACATTTATAAGACTCTTTTGTGCTGTTTCTCTAGAATATACCCTTGATTTATTATTTGATTTTATTAAATTATATTTTTCCATTTCGTTTCCTCCTAATTTAAGGTAAAAAAATAGAGCCATTTCTTAATTGAAATAGCTCAATATTATTATTTAATTAAAATCCAGTTAAGCAGTTACATAATCTTCAAATTTATCTACTACATCTTCTTCCATTCCTGTTGTTACTCTAACATAAATTTCATAGGTTGTTCTTATTGTACTATGACCTAATCTTTTTGCTACTGCTTTAATATCTGCTCCTTTCTCTATTAATCTTGTAGCGTGCGTATCTCTAAAATCGTGAAATCTACAATTAATGCCTAGTTCATAATGAATTACCTTGAATGGATATTTACAAGTGTCTGTTCCCTCAAATATACCATTTCTTTTTACAAAAACTAAATGGACTTCTGGTAATGCTACATCTATTTCAGCAACAGCATTTAATATTTTAATTTCTGGTTTATTAGTATAAGGATTTTTTACTTCTTTCGCATAATGTTTCATATAAGAATCTCCATATTCTTCTTTGTCAATTTCTTGTTCTTCCTTGTATTTTTTTAATGCTTCAACTAAAGTATCTCCAATTTTTATTGTTCTGTAACTACTTGGAGTTTTACAACTACCAAAGTACCATACTGTAGTTGAATTTCCACTAATATGTCTTTTTTTAGTTCCTCCCTTTTGATTTTTCTTTACGATATTTTGATTAACTGATAGTGTCTTGTTTTCTAGGTCTATATCTTCCCAAGTTAACCCAAATACTTCTGAAACACGAAGCCCTGTATGATAAGCAGTTAAAAAAGCATAATAAATTGCGTGATTTTTTTTAAACCTATTTAATATTGTGTCGATTTCTTCTTTTGTAAAAATGTGAGCAGGATCTGAATCAGGCATATCATATCTTGGTAAAGTAACTTTAAGTGCTGGATTTTCTTTTATGAATCCAACTTTATCCGTTGCATAACTAAAAGAAGTTTTTAAAACTTTTAAAATATTTTTTAGAAAGTTCTTTGAAAAGGCTTTCTCAACATAAATTTTATTTAAAAATTCTTGCAAAGTTGAAGTAGATATATGGGACAATCTATAAAATCCTATATTAGGTTTTATATGATTTTTTATAATATTCTTGTATGCCTCTATTGTATTGTATTTCAAATTAATTTCACAATGTTCTTTTAGCCAATAATCTAAATAATCAGAATAGGACATTGTACTAGGTACAAAATTATGTCCTGTTTGCATATACTCATTGTATGCTATTGTTCCAGCTTTTTCTTCTTCAGCTTTTGTTTTAAATCCTGATTTTGTAACTCTTTTTCTTTTCCCATCGACAGGTGCAACATCAAATTGATACTGATAAACATTTCCTCTTTTTCTTACACTAACCATATTTTTTACCTCCAAATTTTTTTGGTAAATAAAAAATAAGCTAACACTTTCTATATGTTAGCTTTTTGGTTATTATAATTGTTTCAATTTGTCGCCATTCTTGTCTCCAAGATAAAATTCAGTATTTTCAATGGTTTTAGCGATTATATTTTTATATGGCAACAAAATGGCAACAATTTGTGTGTTTTTCTGTGTTTTTTTGTTTTTAGAAATCCCTATACCCATTGATATTACTGGTTTTTACCACAACAATTTTTATATTTCTTCCCACTTCCACATGGGCAAGGGTCGTTTCTACCCACTTTTGGTCCATCATTTCTTACTGTTCTATCAACATCAGTTCCTATTTTTGAACCTCCGTCAACACTGTGAATTGCCTCTAAAGCTGCACCTGTAATTTTAACAGTTTCTTGTCTTTTTGTTTCTCCTTGACGCCTAATATGCATTAAAATCTTTGTTACATCTACTTTGATATCTGAAATCATTTCATCAAACATATCAAATCCTTCTAGTCTATATTGAACAACTGGATCTTTTTGTCCATATGCACGAAGTCCTATACCATTTTTTAGCTCATCCATAGAATCAATATGGTTCATCCATTTTTCATCAACTACTTTAAGCATTACAACTCTTTCAAGTTCTCTCATATCATCTGAACCAATTTCTTCTTCTTTCTCAGAATAATTTTCTAATGCTTTTTTCTTTAATTCGTCTGATATTGCTTGTGGATTTTTCTTGTTTTCTTTTACAAAGTCTTTTATATCCATTCCAAATATATTCATTATTTCATTATTTAAAGACTCTTCATTTATCTCTTGACTTTCTCCTTCGATAAATAGATTTACAAGATTATCTGCAACATATTCTATCATTGATATGATGTTATCATGAATATTTTCACCATCTAGTACTTCTCTTCTTTGTTTATATATAATTTCTCTTTGTGCATTCATAACATCATCATATTTTAATACATTTTTACGGATTGTAAAGTTTCTACTTTCTACTTTCTTTTGAGCACTTTCTACCGCATTTGATATTATTTTTGACTCTATTGGCATATTCTCATCTGCACCTAAAGTGTTATATACTTTAGTGATTGTATCTCCACCAAAGATTTTCATTAAATCATCATCTAAGCCAATATAGAATCTAGATTCACCAATATCTCCTTGACGTCCAGAACGTCCTCTTAATTGGTTGTCAATTCTTCTTGACTCATGTCTTTCAGTACCAATTATCTTTAATCCGCCTGCTTCAATTACTTTTTGTTTTTCTTCTTTTATTTGCTCTTCATATTTTTCTACTAATTCTTTAAATTTCTTTCTTGCATCTAATATTTCTTGATTATCTGTTTCATAATAAGTATCAGCTTCATTTATTAATTCATTAGAGATTTTTAATCTTCTCATTTCTTCTTTTGCTAAATATTCACTATTTCCACCTAGCATAATGTCAGTACCACGTCCTGCCATGTTTGTTGCAATTGTTACTGCTCCAAATTTACCAGCTTGTGCAATTATTTCAGCTTCTTTTTCATGATATTTAGCATTCAATACTTCATGTTTTATTCCTTCTAATTTTAATAATTTAGAAAGTTTTTCTGATTTTTCGATAGATACTGTACCTACTAAGACTGGTTGACCTTTTTTATGACTTTCTTTAATGCTTTCTACAATAGCTTTAAATTTAGCTTTTTCATTTTTGTATATAACATCATTTTCATCTTTACGAATCATTGGTTTGTTTGTTGGAATTTCAACAACATCTAAGTTATAAATTTCTTCAAACTCTTCTGCTTCTGTCATAGCAGTACCTGTCATACCAGATAATTTATTATACATTCTAAAGAAGTTTTGGAATGTTATTGTAGCAAGTGTTTTAGACTCATCTGCTATTTTTACATGTTCTTTTGCTTCAATTGCTTGATGTAATCCATTGTTATATCTTCTTCCATACATGATACGACCAGTAAATTCATCAACAATTAAAACTTCTCCATCTTTTACTATATAGTCTATATCTTTTTTCATAATTCCATGAGCACGTAATGCTTGGTTTACATGGTGTACTAATGTTGAGTTTTCTAAATCATTGAAGTTTTCAAGTCCAAATGCTTCTTCTGCTTTTTTAATACCTTTTCCAGTAAGTGATGCAGATTTTGCTTTTAAGTCTACGATATAGTCATATTTTTCGTTATCTTCTGCTTGTTCATAATCTTTTACATCTTCTTCAACTATTACTTTTGGTGTTAATTTTCTTACAAAATTATCTGCTTTTTTATATAGATCAGATGATTCATTTGCTCTACCTGAAATAATAAGTGGTGTACGAGCTTCATCAATTAAAATACTATCAATTTCGTCTACTATTGCATAATGTAAATCTCTTTGAACTAATTGGTCTTTATATATAACCATATTATCTCTTAAGTAGTCAAATCCAAATTCATTATTTGTTCCGTATGTTACATCTGCATTATATGCTGCTTGTTTTGCTTTAGGATCCATTCCAGCAATTACTAATCCAACAGATAGTCCTAAGAATTTATATAATTTTCCCATCCATTCACTATCTCTTTTTGCTAAGTAATCATTTACTGTAATTACATGGACACCTTTTCCTTCTAGTGCATTTAAATATACTGGAAGTGTTGCAACTAAAGTTTTTCCTTCACCTGTTTTCATTTCTGCAATTCTTCCTTGATGTAAAATAATACCACCTATTAATTGAACATCAAAGTGTCTCATACCTAAAACTCTTTTTGATGCTTCTCTAACCACAGCAAAAGCTTCTGGTAATATATCATCTAAAGTTTTTCCATTTTTTAATTGTTCTTTAAAATAATTTGTTTTTTCTCTTAATTCATGGTCACTTAATTTAGAGATTTCGCCTTCTAATTCGTTAATTTTTTTAACAATAGGCATTACTCTTTTTACTTCTTTTTCACTATAAGTTTTAAATATTTTTTTAAGTATGCTCATTTTTAAAATTCAGTCCTTCCTTCTTACTTTTTTACTTTGTAACTATATCACTAAAATGGGATTTTATCAAGTATTTTATTTCATATTTTAAAAATATATATCATAGAATTGTATTAATATTACGGAGAAGTGAGGAGTTTATTATGTTTGTTTATAATATTAAAATAAATGGTAGCAAAACTTTTAGAATAATATTTATTTGTATCTTAATTTTACTTATATTTATTATGGGCAGTGTTGTTTGGAAAATATTTAATGGGGCTGATAAATCTTATGCAAATAACAAAAATATCTCAGAAATACAAACAAAAAATTACACTAATATTTTAAAGGCTGTACATGATAATATTGATTCTTATGTTGGAGTACAATTTCAATTTACAGGATATGTGTATCGTGTTTCAGATTTGAAAGATAATCAATTTGTTTTAGCTCGTGATATGATTATTTCTTTTAATAATCAAGCTGTTGTAGTTGGTTTTCTTTGCGAATATGAAAATGCAAAAGATTTAAAAGATGGTACTTGGGTTACAATTACAGGTGAAATTACAAAAGGAGAATATCATGGAGATATGCCAATTGTAAAAGTTCTAGAATTAACTGAAACAACAAGACCTACAGAAGAATATGTCTATCCTCCTGATGAGAGTTATATTCCAACTGATGGGGCGATATAATATAAAGAAAGTAGCTTTATTTGCTACCTTCTTTATATTATTTAATTCATTTCTACTTTTCCAATTATACTATTAATATCATCTATATTGCATTTTTTCATATATTCTTCAATTCCTTGGATTGTTTTTATACTTGTATATGGTTCTACAAAATTACCAGCTCCTATTGAAACAGTTGTTGCACCTGCTAGCATAAATTCTATTGCATCTTCACCAGACATGATTCCACCTAATCCCATAATTGGAATATCAACAGCCTGTGCTACTTGATATACCATTCTTACAGCAACTGGCCTAATAGCAGGTCCTGATAATCCACCTGTATTATTTGCAAGTACAGGTTTTCTTTTATAAATATCAATTTTCATTGCTAATAATGTATTAATTAATGAAACAGCATCTGCTCCCCCATCTTCTACTCCTTTTGCAATTCCTGCTATATCTGTCACATTTGGAGTTAGTTTTACAATTAAAGGTTTATCTAATACTTTCCTAACTTCACTTGTTACTTTCTTAACTCCTTCATAAGTATTTCCAAATGCCATGCATCCTTCCTTAACATTAGGACAAGATAAATTTAATTCAACACCATCTATATCTAAATCATTCAAAATTCTACATAGTTCAACATATTCATCTATAGAACTTCCACAAGCATTTACAATGATTTTAGTATCGAATTTTCTAAGATATGGTAAATCATTATTTGCAAAATATTCCACACCTGGGTTTTGTAGTCCAATACTATTTAACATTCCGCTTGGTGTTTCACATATCCTAGATGGTTTATTGCCACTTTTTGGTTTTAAAGAAGTTCCTTTTGTAATAACAGCTCCTAATTTTCCTAAATCAAAAAAATCAGCAAATTCCCTTCCATAACCAAATGTACCTGATGCAACAGTTACTGGATTTTTCATCTCAATTCCTGCAAAGTTTACTTTAGTATTCATATTTTTCACCCTTTCTTATATTTCTACATCTTTACTATTAAATACTGGGCCACCTTTACACACATGGAAATATTGAGGAGCCTCCTTTGTACTATTTGCCGTTTTTACTGCACAACCTAAGCATACCCCCAAACCACAACCCATTTTTTCTTCTAAAGAAATTTGGCATTTGATGTTATTTTCATTAGCATATTTTTGGACTGCTTTTAACATTGGAAGTGGGCCACAAGCATATATACAATCAAAATGTTCTTCTTCCATGTTTTTTATAAGATAATCAATTGCAAAACCTTTGTTTTTATAACTTCCATCATCTGTTGTGATTGTTAGTTTGTCAGATACTTTTTCAAACTCTTTTTCTAACATAACAAAATCTTTATTTCTAAATCCAAGATAAGTATTAACTTGTTTTTTAGCCTCTTTTGCTTCTTTGGCAAGTTCATATAATGGAAATATTCCAATTCCTCCACCAATAATTGCTAATTTTTGATAATTGTCCATTTTAAAAGTTCCATATCCTAATGGACCTATAATATCTATTTTATCTCCTATTTCTTTTCTTGATAATAAATCTGTGCCTTTACCTTTTACTTGAAAAATAAATTCCAAAATTCCATTTTTTCTATCTAAGTTGTAGATACTAATTGGTCTACGTAAAAAAGGTTCTACCTGGTCTGTAACTCTAATTTCTATGAAATTTCCAGGCTTAGCATTTTCTACAATTTCGCTTGCCTTTACACCAAACTTATAAACCCCCTTAATAATTTCTTCTTTTTCTACTAATTCTGCAAATATTTGCTTTGACATATTTTACCTCCTTTTTAAGAAAATTTGAGAATTTGGGGACGGAGCAAAAATCCCTCTTTACAGGGATTTTTAGGTACGTCCCTTAAATCCCCTGATTTAAATCAGCTTTCATTCTTAAGGCTTCTGCTCTTGTTGCTTTTGCAAAGTTTTCTGCTGAATATTTATCTTTCCATAAATCTGATTTGTATGCATACATAAGCCCTCTTGAACTATTTACAATTCCACCAATTCCATCTTTATCAAAACCTAGTGTGATATCTTCTGCTTTTCCTCCTTGTGCCCCATATCCTGGTATTAAGAAAAAAGTATGTGGTGCTAGTTTTCTTAAATGTTGTAATTGTTTAGGATATGTTGCTCCTACTACTGATGAGATACTACTATATCCATATTTTCCGATTAAATCTTTGCCCCACTCTTCTATTAGTTTAGCTACTCTAACATACAATTCCTCGCCTGTCTCAAGCTTTAAATCCTGTAATTCTCCTGAAGATGGATTTGATGTTTTATCAATAATAAATACACCTTTATTGTATTTATGACAATCTTCTATAAATGGTTTAATCCCATCTATTCCTAAATATGGATTTAAAGTTACAAAGTCTACATCAAAGATACTCTCTTCCTTATCTCCTATTTTTATTTTACCCAAAAAAGCATTTGAATAAGCTCTAGCTGTACTTCCAATATCTCCTCTTTTAATGTCTGCAATTACTAACATTTCCTTTTCTTTTGCATATCTACAAGTTTCTTCAAAAGCTCTTATTCCTGGCAGACCATACATCTCATAAAAAGCTATGTTTGGCTTTATCGCAGGAATTATATCATAAATCTCATCTATTATTGTTTTATTAAATTCTATAATTGCTTTTGATACTCCTTCTAAATCTTCATCATATTTTTTCTTGATATAATCTGGTATCATTTCATAATTAGGATCTAATCCAATAACTGTTGGATTGTTTGTTTCTTTGATTTTATCAATTAATCTATCTATTGCATTTATCATTTCAATTCCATTCCTTTCAATATTTTACAGTTTAAATTTATATTTTTTATTATTGATTCAGAAATTTTTAGGTAAGTCCTAAAATTCCCAAACTATTCTTCCATTTACTATTGTGTATTTTACTTTTCCTTTTAATTTTTTTCCAATAAATGGACTATTCTTAGATTTTGAAACTATCATATCTTTTGTATAGATATATTCTTCATTAGGGTCAAATATTGTAACATCTGCTTTTTTCCCTATTTCTATACTTCCTCTTTCATTATCTATATGTAATATCTTAGCAGGTGTATATGATGTAAGTCTTACTAAGTTTAAGTAATCAATATGTCCTGGGTCTACTAAATTCATTATTTCTGCTGAAAGTGCTGTTTCAAATCCAATTATTCCATTTGGTGCTTTTGCTAATTCTACATCTTTTTCTGATTCTGAATGTGGTGCATGGTCTGTTATAATACAGTCAATTGTTCCTTCTTTTAATCCTTCAATAATTGCCTGTCTATCTTTTTCTTCTCTTAATGGAGGATTCATTTTTGCATTTGTTCCTGATTTTAATACTTCATCTACTGTAAATGTAAAATAGTGAGGACAAGTTTCACAAGTGATTTTTACTCCTCTTTTTTTAGCATCTCTTATCATATTTTTACTTGTTTTTGTACTAATATGACAGATATGTCCTCTTACATTATTTGTTTCTGATATAACAATCTCTCTTGCTGCCATAATTTCTTCTGCCTCTGGTAATACACCTTGAACACCTAATTTATCTGCAACAAGTCCTGCGTTTATTGCACCTGCTGATACAGATTTTTCCTCACAATGTGATGCTACATATGTTCCTAGTTTATCTGCTTCTATCATAGCTTGTCTCATCATTCTACTATTTACAACTGGCATTCCATCATCTGAAAAAGCAATTGCTCCTGCCTTTTTTAATTCCTCAAAATTAACTAGTTCTTCTCCTTTTTCTCCTTTGCTTACAGATGCATATGGTAGTACATTACATAAATTTACTCTTTTTGCTTCATTTATAATATATGTTAATGTTTCTACATTATCTGGTGTTGGCTTTGTATTTGGCATAGGGCAAATGGTTGTAAACCCGCCTGCAACTGCACTTTTCGAACCAGTTTCAATTGTTTCTTTATGTTCTCCTCCTGGTTCTCTTAAATGACAATGAATATCAATCATTCCTGGTATAATATTAAGATTTGTACAATCTATTTCTTTATCTGCAGTTTCATTTATGTTTTTTTCTATTTTTACAATTTTATCATTTTCTATTAAGATATCATATTTATTATTTAATTTTGTTTTATAATCAAAAACTTTTCCATTTTTTAATAATAATTTCATACATTTCCTCCTATATTAAATTTATTTTTTTATTTGATTTTCACAGTATTTACATTTATATACTCCATTTTCTTTGTCTACTACTTCAAAAATATGTGGCAATTCTTGCTCTATTGATGTAATACATCTTGGATTTCTACACTTTATAACATCTATTATTTCAGAATTAGAATTTTTTTCTTTATTTTTATTTTCTTTTGCTTCTAAAAGCCATAAAATTAGTGCCATCCTTATAAATTTACCATATTTAGCTTGTTTGAAATAACAGGCTCTTTTATCATCATCTACATCTACTGATATTTCATTTACTCTAGGCAATGGATGCATTATACATAAATCTTCTTTAGCTGTTTTTAATTTTTCTTTATTTAAAATATATGAATCTTTTAGTCTTACATATTCAGCTTCATCTGTAAATCTTTCTTTTTGTATTCTTGTCATGTATAAAATGTCTAAATCTTTCATATGTTCTTCTAAACTAGTTGTTTCAATATATTCTATATGATTTTTATCTAATACATTTTCTTTTACATAGTCTGGTATTTTTAATTCATTTGGTGAAATTAATACGAATTTAATATTTGTATATCTTGACATTGATGTTATCAAAGAATGAACTGTTCTTCCGAATTTTAAATCACCACAGATACCTATTGTTAAATCAGATAATCTGTGCTTTTCACATTGAATAGTTAATAAATCTGTTAAAGTTTGTGTTGGATGGTTATGTCCTCCATCACCTGCATTAATTACTGGTACTTCTGCTTTCATTGAGGCTACTAATGGTGCTCCCTCTTTTGGGTGTCTTATAGCTATTATATCTGCATATCCACTTATTACTCTTGCTGTATCTGACACACTTTCTCCTTTAGAAACAGAACTAGAATTTGCAGAAGAAAATCCTAGTACATTTCCTCCTAATTCCATCATTGCAGATTCAAAACTTAATCTTGTTCTTGTGCTTGGTTCATAAAATAGAGTAGCTAGTATTTTTCCTTCACATTTTTTTGCATATTTTTCTTTATTTGCCATGATATCATTTGCTATTTCTATAAGTTCATCAATTTCTTTTATAGATAATTCTTTAATATCAATTAAATGTTTCATTACTCTCCCCCTTTTTTTAATTATTAATAATATATATAAAAACAATTTAAAAGTCAAGTTTGTATCTAGACTAATTTTTGCCTATTGATTTATTTTTTTATTTGTATTATTATGTGTTTAATAAAGTTAAGGAGGAATTTTTATGTCTGATATTATGTCATATTTATTTGAAACAAAAGCTATAAGATTTTGTGAAGAAAACAAACCATTTTGGTACACTTCTGGTAAAATAGGTCCATATTTTATTAACACTCATTTTGTTTATGGAAGCCAAGAAGATGCAAATTCATTGCTTTCTTTTATTGATGAGTGTTTAGCTGATAAAATGACTTTGCCTGAAAAGGTATTTCAAAAAGTATTAAAACAATATAATGAAAATGAAATTTATTGTAATGTTATTGATTTTATGAAAGACTATATTGTAAAAAACATTGATATTTCAGAAGTAGATTATATTTCCGGAGGAGAAAGAAGAGATTGGTTTTTCTCAAATATAATTGCATATCTTTTAGATAAACCACATATTTCTATTTATAAAGATTTATCTGCTGTTGTTAGTGATAGTAAGTTTGAAAAAACAGAAAAAATAACAAATCTTGAAAATAAAAAAGTTTTACATATTGCTGATTTAATAACAGTCGCATCTAGCTACATAAGAGCATGGATACCAGCTATAAAAAATATTGGTGGACAAATGTGTTGGTCTTGTGTCGTTGTTGACCGTATGCAAGGTGGAAAAGATAAAATAGAAGCTGAGGGTGTAAAAGCATTTTCTTTAGTTAATGTAGATAATACCATGTTTGAAACAGCTTATAAAAATAATATTATTAATGAAAAACAATTACAAATGTTAAAAAAATTCTTTGAAAATCCTGATGAAACAATGAAACAATTTTTGATAGAACATCCTGATTTTATTAAAAACGCATTACACTCTGACGAAAAGACAGCAAAAAGAGCAAAACTTTTAGTTGATAACAATTTATATGGTTTAAATTAAACTTTATTTGTGAAAAAGATGCATTAAAAAATGCATCTTTAATAATTTATTAAATATCATATATTTATTTTTCCAAAACAATTACTGGTACTTCCATCTCATCTTTAGTCAAACCACAATGTGTTGATTTTTTCACTTTTTTTCCTTCTGCTAAAAATGTTTCTAATCTTATTATACTATCTGAAATTGATAAGGCAACATAATTACCTATAAAATCATCTATTTTTGGATGTTTATTACCATAACCTAAAAAATGTTTTTCCAAAAATTCTTCTTTTGTCATTAACCAAAATTCATCTTTAAATATTTTATTAAAACGTTCCTCAAATTCTTTTTTCATCTCTTCTTTAACCCAAAAAGAAACTGTTCTTGATTCTAAAGATGGTGGCAATATTAAACATTCTTGAATTTCCGGATAGTCTAATAAAGTATATGCTTTATTTATATTTTTATGTCCATGGTCTGCAGAAATTATGACTAAAGTATCTTCAGGTAATTCATGATATAATTTTTCTATTTTATTTTCTGCTTCTAAAATCAATTCTTTGGCTTCTTCTGAGTCAGTTCCATATTTATGTAATAATCCATCTGGATTATCTGAATATCCAAGAATGAACTTATCATTTGGCATATTTACAATCATTTTTATATTTTCTATAATTTCATCTAGTGAATCAGCTCTAATACTCCTTTTAGCTCTTTTGTCTGAATATGAAGGTGTCATCTCATAAGCTATTGTTCCTGAAGAATTTTCTATTTGTTCAAATATAGGTATATAATTTACAACTGATTCAAACACATCAATACTTGCACCTTCTAAAGAATCTCTTTTATATGACTCTTTATGTGATAACATATCTATTGCTCTTCCATATTCCTTAAAATATTGAGACCATGCAATCCATCCTGTTTCATATGGCGGTTTTCCGTGAATAATATGTTGTAAGGGCTGCAGTGGTAGTTGATGGATATACACTAGTAATGCAATCTATTTTTTGTTTATTAAAAAATCCATTTGGCGAAATATTATTTAATATATGTTCTCCCATTCCATCTAATACTAAGAAAATAATATTTTTGTATTTTTTGGTCATGATTTTTTCTAATGACCCTAAACTAGTATGATTTGTATCTACATTATAGTATTTTAGAACTGTTGTTATTAAATTTAAAATTGAATGATTATAATCTGGTAAAATTATTTCTTGTTTCATAGTAACCTCCTCTTTTTTATATGCATAATTATATTATATTTTAAATAAAAAGACAATGAAAAGAGATACACTACCAATTTGTGTATCTCTTTTCATTATCTTTTTATTTTTCCATATCACTTTCTTTTGCTAGTTCTTCTATAAAATCTTTTTGTAATTCTTTTAACCCCTCAAGCGAATTGCTTGTTAGAACTTCATTTACTCCATCTCTTTCAATTATTTTGCTTACTTCTTTAATCTTAGCTAGATACTCTGATGGATTTGCTAATACTGCTTTTCTTTGTTTTTTTCTTTCTTCTATTATGGCTTCTTTAAAATTTTTATATTTGCTATCACCTAGTTGATATACTAATTCTGGTTTATTAATGTTTTCGCCTCTTATATATACATTTAATTCATCACAATAACCTAACTTCTCCAATTCTGTAATTTCATCTATAAATGAATTATACATTCTTGTTTGCGTTTCTTTTGAAACTCCTCTTGGAGTATCTCCATCTTGTAACATTCTAGCTTCTCTCTCATAACAAGATAGCCTACTAATATACATATCTGTTGCAATTATATGTACTTTTATTTTATACCCTGAATCCTTGAATTTCTTTACAAATTCTATATCTGATTGTCCTTTATCAAAAGTATTTTCATTTAGTATATTAATATTATTATTTTTCAGTTCTTCAAATATTATTGGCGTAGCAGGTCTTACAAACTGCCTTGTAACTTTATAACAAACTTCAGGCAATTCTTCAATAATATCTTCATAATCCGGATGGAATTCAGCTATTTTATCAGAACTTACAACAGCACATCTTTCATCTCTTTTTTTAAATTTATTTTTTAAATAACTCTCTACCCCACTTTTTCCTGCTCCCGGTCCAGCCACTATAAAGTCTATTTCTGGTTCTTGCGATCTTCTAGCAGTTGCATAAATATAAGATAAAAATCTATTTGCATTATTTTTTATATCAGCAATTGTTAAATCATATTTTCCCATATCAAAACTCCTATTCTTTTATATCTTTTAAATATTCTCTTATTACTCTTTCTATTATGTCTTCGTTTAATTCATATATTTGTTCTTCTTCTTTTGCAAATTCTCGTAATTTAGTTCTAAATTCATCAATATTTCCATCTTTATGCTCTCTAATATATTTTGCAATTTTTCTATTCAAAACATCTAAGGCATGCTCCATCTTTAATTCTTTATTCATATGTACCTCCTTTATATCCATTCTCTAATTATTTCTTCACTTATATTTAGATTTCCATACCCTTTTGCTAGTGATATTTTGGGCTTATTTTTACCATGATAGTCACTTCCACCACTTTTATATAATTTATTTTTATCACACAAGTCCAACAAATATTTTGTTTGTTCCTCTGTAAAATCCGTATAGTAACATTCAATTCCATCAATATCATAATTATTTACTATCTCATTTATAAATTCATTTTTATTGTCCACCCACTTATAGATATACAAATGAGGCATAAAAACTAATCCTTCTGCTCTTTTTATAGCTAGTATTGCTTCTTTTAGACTTGGATAATCTTGGCTTTTATCAATATATAAAACATGTTCAGGATTATTACAATACTTTCTACTAAAAGCTGAGAATGTTTCCCATAAATCTTCTGGAACTTTATTTCGGTTTGATTCATGTTTTTTTATTTCAGTATATATAACAAAACTCGCCCAATCATTACTTGGATTCCATTTAATACTTCTTTCGTTATCTAATGTTAGTCCCATTTTCATACATTTTTCATATAATAAATTAAAATATTTTAATTGTAAGTCTTCTCTTTTTTTGTCTTTGTAAAAATCATCTAACCATTCTTGCATTATTTTGGTGTTAATTTTATAACCTAATACTTCAATAGTTCTTTTTTTATATGAACATTTCATTTCAATGCCTTTAACAATATTTCCAGTAAATAATTTCTTTGCATCTATTTGTTCTAATTCTTCATATCCTTTACATGTGTCATGATCGGTTATAGATATATATTTCAAATTTAACTTTCCAGCTTTTTTTAATAATTCCTCTATTGTATCTGTTCCATCTGAATTATTTGTATGTATGTGCATATCTATCATTTTTCATCACCTATTTATATTTTTTATTCCTTGTATATATTTTGATTTATTTTTGTATTTAGTAAACTTTGATTTGTCATTAAATGTTTTTCTTTATACTATATTTTTATAATAAGTCCACTTTTTATTATCTTCTAAAACTTCTTTTTTTACTGTTTCTAAATCAATATCTGATATTTCATCTATTAGTTTATAAATAAGAGAAAAATTTAAAACTTTCATTTCTCCTTCTTTTAAAAAAACTGTATCTTTAATTTCATCTAATAATTTTACATTATATTTTTCAATTATACTCTTATTAGATATATCATAATCATTATAAATATCTTTTTTTGAAAAGAATTCTAAATAATGATTATAAAATAAATAGTCTGTAATTAAATGTACAAATTCTCCTTTATTTAATTCTGTTGATAAATCATTAAATAATAGAAATTTTTTTAAATTTGTATATGCTGGAGATTTGCCATAATGAGTCTTTGATTTATCTTTGGTTAAATCTGGTAAAACTGAACCTAAAATAAAATCCCTATTATATTCTTTATTATGTTTTCTTAAATATTCTTGGGCAACAGCAATGTGTATTACATAACCTGCCATATTTCAACCTCTCCTTAAATAAACATATATATATTTTACCATAAAAGTTAATATTTCTCAAGATATTTAAGATATTTAACTTGTTACTTTTCTAATTTTTATCAAAAATTGTCTTAAACACACCCTGGTCAATAAGACTTGCAAAAATATTTTTAAATAAAATTAAAACAATTGGACCTACTAATAATCCGAATCACCCCTATAACTTTAAAACCTGTATACATGGCAATTAACGTAAAAATTGGATGAACTCCTATATTTTTGCTCACAAGCTTTGGCTCTAGTAATTGCCTTACAACAGACATAATTATTAAAAGTACTATAATTGCAAGTCCTAAATTAATATCTCCATTAATTGCGGAAATTATTGCCCATGGTATCATTACAGTACCAGAACCTAAAATTGGAAGTGCATCAACAAACCCTATAAATAATGCCATAAGTAGAGGATATTTAATATTAAATCCAAGAAATACTAATATATATAGTCCAATTAGTGAAATAATAAAAGAAACTAGAATTAATGTCGCTTCTGCTTTTAAATATCCACCTAATGTATGTGTCAAGTCATGTAAGTGAAATCTTAATTTTTTTACCCATACTCTTGGCATATGATGTTCTAATTGGTCTAATATATATATTTTATCAACACAAATAAAGTAAAGTGCAACAACTGTTATTCCTATACATATAGCAATTGTTGGTAAGCTTGTTGCAAAATCTATTAGCCCACCTAATGCATTTTTAAGCCAATCTGATGCGGTATTTAATATATCTGATGTCGAATTTTGTATAACATTTAAAAACTCTTCTGACAAGTGAATTTTGTCGAAATTAAAGTTTGAGATAAGATTTTGAAACTGTATGTATGCTTTATCAAAATAATTATTCAAACTTTGAAGCAAACTAGATGCTTCTGAAAATAGAGAAAATATTAACCAAGCTAAACCACCTATAATTATTATAGATACCAATATAAATATAATAATTGCACTTGTTCTTCTTGTCAAATTTGTTTTTTTCATTATCTTTTTTATAGCAGGTTCTATCATAAGTGAAATTATGAAAGCTACTAAAAACGGCATATAAAATATAGACAATTTTAATGCTACATATAGTCCAATTAATATAAATACAACATATAATATTCTTTTTAATACTCTTGTCCAATAAGAAAAATCGTAAACCATGATTTCCTCCCTATTTTATTGTATGTAAAAAGAACGGATTATATCCGTTCTTAATAGTAAAATTTTAAGCATTTTTATTTGAGTTTTTACAAATACATTCTAAAGTGTAACATAATTCATCTTCATTTAAATCCTCATGATTTTTGAATAAATTTCCTATGGAAAGCATACCTACAATATTATTGTTATTATCACAAACTGGTATTCTTTTTATTTGATTTTCTGCCATTAAATCTTCTGCTTTTTCTATATCATCATCTTCACTGCAAGTACAAGGATTACATGTCATTATATCACTTACTTTTGTTGTATCTATATTTTTTCCACAAGCCATTCCTCTTAAAACTAAGTCTCTATCTGTTACTATTCCACATACCTTATTATCGTTACAAACAGGTATACATCCCACTTTATTTTCTTGCATTAATTTTGCAACTTCTTTTATATTTGTTTCTGGAGTTACCTGACAAACATTTTCACACATACATCTACTTACTTTCATAAAAATTACCACCTTTCAAAATAATCTAAATTTAGTATGTGTAAATTTTTTTAAAATATTGATGCAAATTTTTGAAAAATTTTTAAAAATAAGTTTGAAGAAACATGAAACTAAAAAAATATCTTTTTGGATTTTTTATATTCTATATATAATTTTAAATGGGAAAAGAGAGCGAATTCTCACTCTCTTACTTGGTCAGGGATGATTACATCAAAATAATCTTCCCTTAGTACTGTTTTTTTATAAACAATTGTCGTCGTATGGTTCTTGTAATTCGTCGAAAATCTAAGTCTTGACGAATCATTGCATCCTAAAGATTCCAAAGTTTCTAGAATCTTTTGTGCAAAAATATCTTCCAGCGCTAGGCTTTCAGACCATGATTCTTCAGTAGTATTCCCCTTCTTATTCTTGTTTTTGGGCTTATATTTATCAGGGATTTTTAACAGAAAAAACTTCACGAGCCCACCTGCATAACATGCATCATGTAGATGTCTAATGATGGTGAATTCTGTACTGAAGTTAGTCGATAATTCAAGCTTATCGACCCCTGGCCGATAACCCATTTTCTGCAAACGTTTCAGAAACTTCTGCGAGAAAATTTGTGCTGTCTGAAGTTCAAGTTCTTCGAACTTCCGCTCGTGTTTTTGATTGTCCATACTATACCTCCTCGGGCAACTTGCCCTTTAAGACAATTATATTATACCACATTATGTCAATACTTTCAACTAAAATTGCTCATATATGTCATTATAAAAAGAATTATATCCATAACTTCTAGGCATTATAGGTGGTCTAGAGCCCGGATTTGGTCCTCCTGGAAATGGTGGTCTTGGCCCTGGCATAGGTGGTCTTACAGGCGGTCTATTAGGTCTTCTCAAAAGTTCTCTAATTAATAATATTCTTATTAAATTTTGTAATCCAGTATTTCTCCTTTGTCTATTTTCTACTCTGTTCTCTCCTCTATTTTCAGGTTTATTTTCTTTTGTTTTAACTTGTTTTTCATTTGCTACTACTCTATTTTTTATTTCTCCCCTATTTTCTCCGTAAATCCTCATCAAAAGAAACATTTCCTTCTACTGCCTGATAAATTTCCTCTGTCATTTCATCTATTAGTTCTCTTGTTACTGGCCTTGTATTTCTCTGACATCTAGATTGAATCATAGGATATATAACTTTATATATTTCTGGATAACATTCTTCAATTTCTCTATCAGACATAGATAAATTGTT
Organism: uncultured Clostridium sp.; assembly: GCA_930987745.1. Classification (GTDB taxonomy): domain Bacteria; phylum Bacillota; class Clostridia; order TANB77; family CAG-508; genus CAG-269. Next base: position 31,335 of record CAKNKX010000004.1, on the reverse strand, counting down.
CATGTTATTTTCTGAATAATTATTTGTCATATTTGTGTTCATCTGATTTTGCATATTATCATATCCTAATACACTCCTTATGTAATCTTCATAGCTATTATACATAAAAAAACCTCCTTTATACTTATATTTATTTTATGTATAAAAGTGGTTTTCTGTTCTTAGTTTATTTTAATTGATTTCATTTACAAGTTCTTTAAATTGTTCTCCTCTATCTGCAAAATTTTTAAACATATCAAAACTTGCACTTGCAGGAGAAAATAATACTATTTGCCCAGGTTTTGCAGACTTTCTTGCAAGTTCTACTGTTTCTTTTAAAGAATTACACATATATATATTTAGTTCTTTATTTTCTTTTTCTAGTTCTTCTTTTACAGCATCAAATATTTTATCTGAAGTTTGCCCAATTAGTATTAAAGTTTTTACTTTATCTACTATTGGTTTTGCAATTGGTGTATAATCTAAATTTTTATCATATCCACCAGCAATTAAAACTATTTCTTCATCAAATGAATTTAGACCTGCTATTGTTCTTGTTGGAGAAGAACTAACAGAATCATTATACCATTTAACATCATTTATTTCTCTTACAAATTCTAATCTATGTTCTACTGGTTTAAATTCTTTTACAGCTTCTACTGCCACATCTATATCAACTAAATCTTTAGTTGCAGCAAATGCTGTTGCAATATTTTCATAATTATGTTCTCCTCTTAAAATTACTTCTCTACAATCTAATACGTGTTTTCTTATTCTATCATCACATTCTTTAATAATTTTGTCATCTACAATAAATCCATCATCTAATTTTTCTTTTCCACTAAAAAATATGACTTTTCCTTTTGCTTCCTTTTTGCAGTTTCTTGTGATTTCATTATCATAATTTAAAATAACAGTATCATCTTCACCTTGATATTTAAATATGTTTTTCTTAGCATTTATATATTCTTCATAGTCTTTATGAATATTTAAATGGTTTGGTGTTATATTAGTAATAACTGCAATATTTGGACTGATTTCCATTCCCATTAATTGAAAACTACTAAGTTCAAGAACTAATATATCTTGTGGCTTTATTTCTTCTAATTTAGTAAATAAAGGTGTTCCGATATTACCACCTAAATATGTTTTATATCCGCCTTTTTGTAAAATGCTATTTATTAAACTTGTTGTTGTTGTTTTTCCGTCACTTCCTGTTACTCCAATAATCTTACAAGGTGCCATTTCCATTAAAAGTTCTATTTCTGATGTAACTAAAGCTCCATTTGAACTTGCATCTTCTAATTCTTTTCTTGTTGGTAAACAACTAGGAGAACGTAGAATAATATTAAAATTAAAACTTCCTAAGTTTTTTAAACAATTTTTTCCAAATACATATTTAAACTCATAATTGTTTAATTTTTGTATTAGTTCATTTGGGATTTTTTCTATTTCTCTTTCATCAAAAACTGTAACTCTTGCTTTTTTTTGAAAAAAATAATCAAGAAGTGGAATATTACTTACACCAAGTCCTATTATTGCCACTTTTCTAAATTTTATATATTCATTAAATTCTTGTAATCTTTTATTTTCAAAATCCATTTATATTATTTTTCCTCCTTGTTATCTATTTTATGTATTTTTCAAAGGTATTATATACTATAATTTATTAAAAAACAAATTTTAATGTATATTTTTTAAATTTAAAGGTAAAAATATTATTAAACTTTTAAATGGAGGTGCTTTTTATGTCAAAGAAGAAAAATGAAAGAAAAAACGACAATAAAAACAATAATTCTAATAATAACAACAATGAAAGACAAAACAATAATAAATAAATTAATGTTTAAAAAAGAAGAGAAAATCTCTTCTTTTTTAATTAGTTTGTTCCAATTAATTTGTTCCAAATATTCTATCTCCTGCATCACCTAATCCAGGTATAATATATGCTTTATCATTTAATTTTTCATCAATACATGCTGTATATATTTTTACATCTGGATATTTTTCTGTTAATTTTTTTATTCCTTCTGGTGCAGATATTATAGATAAAAATTTAATCTTTTTTACCCCATCATCTTTTAACATTTGTATAGCATCTGTTGCAGAGCCACCAGTTGCAAGCATTGGGTCTAATATTATAACTTCTCTTTTTTGTATATCTTTTGGCATTTTATAATAATATTTTATAGGTTTAAATGTTTTTTCATCTCTATATAAACCAATATGTCCTATTTTGGCATTTGGTATTATTTTCAATAATCCGTCTATCATACCTGTTCCAGCTCTTAATATTGGTACAAATGCATATTCATCTTCATTTATCATTTTTACTTTTGTTTTACATATAGGTGTTTCTATTTCAACTTCATTTAATTTAGCATCTTCTAAAGCGTGATAACAAAGGATTGTTGCAATTTCACCTATAATTTCTCTAAATTCTTTTGTTCCTGTATTTTTGTTTCTAATAATAGCTAATTTATGTTGTATTAAAGGATTATTTAATACCATTACATTATCAGATTTATAATTTTGCATTTTTCCACCACCATTTCTTAACTTTACATTAAATATTATATTTTTCTCTTTTTTCATAATGAGTATGTAATAATTTATGAGCTAATTCTCCTCCAGGATTTCCTAAATATTCTTTATATATTGTTTTAAGTACTGGATTTTCATGTGATTTCCTAATTGTAGATTTTTCATCTATTGTATATAGGGCTTCTGAACGTAGTTTTCTTACATCTACATCAGCTCTAATTTTAGAACTTTTTATTGGTTGCCCTCCTCCCATTATACATCCACCTGGACATGCCATTATTTCTACAAATTGATAATCTGCTTTTCCACTCTTTATTTCTTCTAATATTTCTCTAGCATTTTTTAATCCACTTGCTGCAACTACTTTAATTTCTTTTCCTGCTATATTTACAGTTGCTTTTTTAATTCCTTTTCCTCCACGAACTTCTTTAAAATCTATTTTTTCTAAATCTTCTCCTGTTAATAAATCTCCAGCAGTTCTTAATGCAGCTTCCATAACTCCTCCTGTTGTCCCAAAAATTGCTGCTGCTCCTGTTGCTTCTCCCATTGGATTATCAAATTCTGAGTCCTCTAATTTTGTAAATTCAATATTTGCCTGTTTAATCATTCTAGAAAGCTCACGTGTAGTAATTACATTATCTACATCATAAAGTCCGTCATTTTTCATTTCTGGCCTTATTGCTTCAAACTTTTTAGCAACACATGGCATAATAGATATCACATAAATTTTACTTGGGTCAATATTTTCTTTTTTAGCATAATATGTCTTTAATAAAGCTCCAAACATTTGATGTGGTGATTTACAACTTGACAAATGTGGAAGTAATTCTGGGTAATTTTCTTCAATATATCTTACCCATCCTGGACAGCAAGATGTCATCATAGGAAGTTCTGCGTTTTCCTTAAATCTTTCTACAAATTCAGTTGCTTCTTCCATTATTGTAAAATCTGCTCCTGTATTTGTATCAAAAACTTTATTGAATCCTAATCTTTTTAGGGCTGTTATCATTTTACCTTCTACATTTGTTCCGATATCCATACCAAATTCTTCGCCAAGTGCCACTCTAATTGATGGTGCAGTTTGAGCAATAACATATGTGTCTGGGTCTTTTAATTTTGCCCATGCTTCTTTTATAGTTTCTTTTTCATGTAAAGCTCCTGTAGGACAAGCTTCTATACATTGACCACAAAATGTGCAATTTACATCATTTAAGCTATGGTCTCCAACTGTTGATATACATGATTCAAATCCTCTATTTATACAATCAATTGCACCAATTCCTTGTACATTTTTACATGTTGCAACACATCTTCTACATAAAATACATTTATTAAAATCTCTAACTAGTGCTGGTGATTTATCATCTATTTTGTGTTTTGTCATTTCTCCTGGATATTCTACATGTAAAACATTAAATTTAGTAGCTAATTTTTGTAGTTCACAATTTCCTGAACGTGTGCAAGTTAAACAGTCTTTTGCATGATTTGAAATTATCAAATCAAGTACTGTACGTCTTGCTTCTAATACATTTGGTGTATGAGTATGTACTACCATTCCTTCTTCTACAGTTTGAATACAAGAAGTAGCAAAGCCTCTTCTTCCCTCTACTTCTACAATACACATTCTACAGTCTCCAACTTCATTTATGTCTTTTAAAAAACATAATGTTGGAATATCAATACCTGCTTGTTTTGCTGCTTGCAAGATTGTAGTTCCTTTTTTAGCTTTTACTGTTTCTCCATCTATTGTTAATGTAACCATATTATCTTCCATTGCTTTTCCTCCTATACTTAATTTCCAATCGCATGGAATGGACAAGTTGCAATACAAGTACCACATTTAATACATAAATCTTGATCTATTACTCTTTTTTCTCTGCCCTCTCCTTTAATTGCATCTACTGGACAATGTTTTTGGCATAAGCCACAGCCTTTACATTTTTCTTCATCTATTCCTATTTTTGCAAGTGCCTTACATTCAGCTGTTCTACATACTTTTTCTATTGCATGTTCTTTAAATTCTTCTCTAAAATAATTTAGAGTACTTATTACTGGGTTTGGTGCACTTTGTCCTAGTCCACATATACTAGATTTTTGTATGTTTTTTGCTAATGTTTCTAATCTGTATATATCTATTTCTTCACCTTTTCCATCACAAAGATTTTGTAATATTTCTAACATTCTTTTTGTTCCAATTCTACAAGGTGTACATTTTCCGACAACTTTCACTTACAGTAAATTCTAAATAGAACTTAGCTAAAGACACCATACATTTTGTATTATCCATAACAATTAATCCACCAGATCCCATCATAGAGCCTATTTCTTTTAAAGACTCATAATCTATTGGTGTATCTAGGTGTTCTTTTGGAATACATCCTCCTGAAGGACCTCCTGTTTGTGCTGCTTTAAAATCTCTTCCATTTGGAATTCCTCCACCTATGTCATATACAATTTCTCTTAAAGTAGTTCCCATAGGCACTTCAACTAATCCAATATTATTTACATTTCCACCTAATGCAAATACTTTAGTTCCTTTTGATTTTTCTGTTCCTATTGAAGAATACCATTCTGCACCTTTTAGAATTATCTGAGCAATATTTGCATATGTTTCAACATTGTTTATAAGAGTTGGTTTTCCCCATAAACCTGCCTCTGCAGGATATGGAGGTTTTACACGAGGTTGACCGACGTTTTCCTTCTATTGATTCTAAAAGTGCTGTTTCTTCACCACATACAAATGCTCCTGCACCTAATCTAATTTCAATATCAAAATCAAAACCTGTTCCAAATATATTTTTACCAAGTATTCCATAATCTCTTGCTTGGTCAATTGCAATTTGAAGTCTTGTAACAGCTATTGGATATTCTGCTCTTACATAGATAAATCCTTTATTTGCTCCTATTGCATACCCTGCTATTTCCATTGCTTCTAAAACTGAATGTGGGTCACCTTCTAGGATACTTCTATCCATAAATGCTCCTGGGTCTCCCTCATCTGCATTACAAACAACATATTTTTGGTCACTTTCATTTGCTTTTGTAAGTTCCCATTTCTTACCTGTAGGAAATCCAGCTCCACCTCTACCACGAAGTCCTGATTTTTTTATAACATCTATTACTTCATCTGAGTTCATTTCTTTTAGTACTTTTTCTAATGCTCTATATCCATCAAAAGCAATATATTCATCTATTTCTTCAGGATTTATAACTCCGGCAGTTTTTAAGTGCTATTCTTTTTTGCTTTTTATAGAAATTTAATTCATCTAAAGATTTTACTTTAGTTCCATCAATATCTTTACAAAGTAATCTTTCTACTATTTTGCCTTCTACTATATGTGATTCTATTATTTCTTCACAATCTTCTGGTGTTACATTTGCATAAAATGTATCTTCAGGTCTAATTATTACAATTGGCCCTTTAGCACACAAACCAAAACATCCAGTTTTTATAACTCTTACGTTATCAATTTTCTTTTCTTTTAATATTCTTCTAAAATTTTCTAATATTTCTGGAGATTTAGAAGATGTACAACCTGTTCCATGACATACTAATATATGTTTTTCTCTTGTATCTGCTTTAGTATTTACTCTTAAATCTAATTCTCTTCTCTTTTCTTCCCTTATTTTATGTAGTTCCTCTAAAGTTTTCATAAAATTTCTCCTTTCAAGATGAGACAAACGGGGACGGAGCATTTTTTCTCACATTTCGTCTCACTTCGTTATAATTTCTTTTCTTTTTCCATTATTTCATCTAAAACTTGGTCTAACTTTTGTACTGTTGCTTTTCCATATACTTCCCCATTTAAAGTAAATACTGGAGCTAATCCACATGCACCAACACATCTTGTCTGTTCTATTGTAAATAGCCCATCTTTCGTAGTCTGTCCTGGCTCTATTTTTAATCTATCTACTAATCTATCCATTATTTTTTGAGAACCTTTAACAAAGCATGCTGTTCCTAAGCACACTGACACTTTATATTTTCCTTGTGGTTCTAGTGAAAATCTTGAATAAAAAGTAACGACTCCATAAATTTCAGCCATTGGGATTTTTAAAAATTCTGATAGTTCTTTTTGTACATCCATAGGTACATAACCATAATGTTCTTGAATTTCATTTAACATTTGAATCAAATTATCTTTTACTGGTAAATATGTTCCGAAATAAATCTTCTAGGAATTTGTCCTTTTGGTTTTCTTTGCAATTACATTGCTTATTTTCTTGTTCCATAATTATCCTCCCTTATTAGAGCTTATGAATAAGTCTATTAAATTATCTCAATTATATCAGAATGATTTTTTTTATACAATATTTTTCTTGAAATTTTTTTCGACATATTATTGACTTTTTCGACAAAAAATGTAAGAATTTAATTATAAATAAATAGGAGGTGTTTTTATGTATTCAAGCTATTATGATTATTCTTACTATGCAGATGATTTTGATACTGCAGCAGCAGTTGGTTTAGGAGCTTTAGGAGCAATGTTTTCTACTTTCCTAATTATAATATTAGTAATTGCTGTTTTACAAATCATTGCTATGTGGAAAATATTTGCAAAAGCTGGCGAAAAAGGTTGGAAATCAATTATTCCAATTTACAACGTAGTTACACTATTTAAAATTTCTGGGCTTTCACCATGGCTAGTTTTAGTATATTTAGCATCAGTTATTCCTTTTGTTGGTTGGATTGCTTGTTTAGTACTAACTATTTTCCAAGCAAACGGACTTGCAAAATCATTTGGAAAAGATGCTGGTTATACAGTTGGATTAATCTTTCTTGCGCCAATCTTTTATCTAATATTAGCATTCGGAAAATCTGAATATATTGGAACTAAAGCTGAAGTTTAATAATATTATTTATCCCCTATATTAGGGGAATTTTTTTATTTGAATATTGCAAAAATCTGTTTTATATAATATAATTAATATCGATATTAAATTTAAACAAGGAGAATTTATGTTTAAATTACATTACAAGACTCTAGCACGGACAACTATATTCTGAATTTAAAGAGTTTTTTCCTGAAAATAATGTCGAATATTTTGTCTCATAGTATGATTAACTACAAAAATGGCTTTAAATAGCCACTTTTAGACCTTTTTAGTTTTATTTGGTTTATCAAAAAACGACTAAATAAGCCTAAAAAACGAAATAAAACTAAACAAACAAAAAAAGTTTGTGACCCAATTCGTGTAAAATCAATTCGAGGTACTCAATTTAGAATTTGGGCAAATAAATTGATAAAAGAGTATTTGATAAAAGGGTATAACTTAGATAGTGATAGAATGAAGAATAATGGTGGTGGAGTATATTTTGAAGAATTATTAGAAAAGATTAGAGATATACGTTCATCAGAGAAAGTATTTTGGAGAAAAATATTAGACATTTATGCTACAAGTATTGATTATGATGCAAATAATGAATTAACGAAACAGTTTTTAAAACAGTACAAAACAAAATGCATTATGCAGTACATGGAAATACAGCAGCAGAAGTTATATATAATAGAGTAGATAGTAATAAAGAAAAAAAGGAACAGTATCACATGAAAAAGCATTGGAAAAAGCACATAAAGAATATGACAGATATATGCAAACCCATTTAACAAAAGCAGAAAAAGATTATTTAAGAATATTAGGTGAAGATGTAAAAAAGTTAAAGTAAAATGAAAACCAATTTTTGCATAGGTAAAAATAAGGATTAATTATTGAAATAAGTTCGTAATTATGTTAAGATATATTATGTATAAAAAATATAATGAGATAGTACTAGTCAGAAGCTATCTCAAAAAATATATTTTAGTTAAAATATAGAAAGGGTAATTTATTATGAGCGAACAATATGATTATAATGCACGGTTAGCAGAATTAAAGATGGGAGTTGATATTACTTTTAGAACTATCTTAGAACCTTTTATTTTTGAAAACATCAAAGAATATATTGGTACAAAACCAATTGCTAATCTTTTAGATGTTGGTTGTGGTTGCGGTTATTTGATGGCAGAAATCAAGAAAAAATTTCCTCTACTTAATGTACATGGAATAGATATTTCTACAGCTGCAATTGAATGCGCAAGAGCAAATTTTGATTTACGGTTTGAGCAAAGGGATATTGTTGACCTAAATGAAAATGATCAATTTGATATTGTAGTCTATAATATGGTTTTACATAACCTGCAAGCTCTTGAGCCTACAATTTTGAAAACAAGCAGGATTTTAAAAACAAATGGTATTGTTTTGATAACAATTCCTCATCCAGCTTTTTGGTTAGAAGATAAAGTATCTCGGGGAAAAATTGTTTTAGATAAACCTTTTGACCACAGATGCGAATGTTTATATCAAATACCATTTAAAATTGCAAATGGACGACAACATCACACAAAGTTAACTTACTATCATAGAATGTTATCCACATATTTAAATATATTTTCAAATTATTTAAGTATTATGAAATTCGAAGAAGTTGATTTAAAAAACGGATTTCCAACAATGTTAAATATAGTCCTAAAGAAAAATTAAAATCTGACTTAAAGAGTGGCTCATCGTAATAATGAGCTACTTTTTATAAATATGAGAATATGTAATTTCTTGTATTTTCGCCTAAAATATGGTATAAATATAATATGATATTAAGGAGGATTTATGTTTAAATTACATTCAGAATACAAACCAACAGGTGACCAACCTCATGCAATTGAATATTTAAGTAATGGAGTAAAAGAAGGTAAAAAATATCAAACGCTTTTAGGTGTTACTGGTTCTCGGTAAAACTTTTACCATGGCAAATATAATTGAAAAGGTTCAAAAGCCAACACTGGTTTTAGCTCATAACAAGACTCTAGCACGGACAACTTTACTCAGAATTTAAAGAGTTTTTTCCTGAAAATAATGTCGAATATTTTGTATCATATTATGATTATTACCAACCAGAAAGCTATATACCATCAACAGATACATATATAGAAAAAGACTCTTCAATAAATGACGAAATAGATAAACTTCGACACTCTGCAACACTTTCTTTATTTGAAACAAGAGATGTAATAATAGTTGCCTCTGTTTCTTGCATTTATGGTTTAGGAGACCCTGTTGACTATCAAGAAATGATGCTATCTTTAAGACCAGGTATGCAAAAATCAAGAGATCAAGTATTAAAGAAATTAGTTAGTATGCAATATACAAGAAATGAAATAGACTTTAAAAGAGGAACTTTTAGAGCCAAAGGTGATATTGTAGAAATATATCCATCAGACCAATCAGAAAATGCTGTTAGAGTAGAATTTTGGGGTGATGAAATAGAAAAAATAGTTGAAATAAATGCATTAACAGGTAAGCCAATAGGAACAAGACGACATATCCTTATCTCCCCTGCTTCACACTATGTTACAACAAAAGAAAAAATGGATAGAGCGATTGTAACAATTGAACAAGAAATGGAAGAAAGAGTTAAATTCTTTAAATCACAAAATAAATTAATTGAAGCACAAAGAATTGAAGAAAGAACAAATTTTGATATTGAAATGATGAAAGAAACTGGATTTTGTTCAGGAATAGAAAACTATTCAAGGCATATCAGTCGGTAGACCAGCTGGAAGTCCTCCATATACCCTATTTGACTATTTCCCAGATGATTTCTTGCTATTAATAGATGAATCACATGCAACAATTCCACAAGTAAAAGCAATGTATAATGGTGACAGAGCAAGAAAAGAATCATTAGTCAATTATGGATTTAGATTGCCATCAGCATTTGATAATAGACCACTTACATTTAAAGAATTTGAAGAAAGAATAAATCAAGTAATATTTGTAAGTGCAACACCTGCTGATTATGAAAAAGAACATTCTAAAAATAATGTTGTAGAACAAATTATAAGACCAACTGGACTATTAGACCCTAAAATTGAGGTAAAACCAGTAACTAATCAAATAGATGATTTACTAGAACAAATTAGAATCAGAGTAGAAAGAAAAGAAAGAGTATTAGTAACTACTTTAACTAAAAAAATGGCAGAAGATTTAACAGAATATTTAAAAGGACTTGATATAAAAGTAAACTATATGCACTCTGATACAAAAGCATTAGAAAGAATGGAAATAATTCGTAATTTAAGACTTCGGAGAATTTGATGTTTTAGTAGGAATAAACTTACTAAGAGAAGGTCTAGATATTCCTGAAGTATCTTTAGTTGCTATCTTAGATGCAGATAAAGAAGGATTTTTACGTTCAGAAAGGTCTTTGATACAAACAATAGGTAGAGCTGCTAGAAATACAGATGGAACTGTTATAATGTATGCAGATGAATTAACAGAAAGTATGGAAAAGGCAATATCTGAAACTAATAGAAGAAGAAAAATACAACAAGAATATAATGAAAAACATCATATTACACCTAAAACAATAAATAAATCTGTAAGAGATTCAATTTCTATTACTGATGTAAAAGATATTGAAGTTGAATACAAACTAGAAAAAGAAGATGATATAAAAGAAACAATTAGTAAACTTACAGATGAGATGTTAAAATTTGCAGCTGAAATGGAATTTGAAAAAGCTGCTGAACTACGAGATAAAATAAAAGAATTAGAAAATTTAATAGAAAAATAAGTTTTAAGAGGATAACACTTTGTTATCCTCTTTAGCATAGCAGTTCTTGTTATTCTTATTTAATCATCTAAAAAGTCAGCTATAATTTTTTCTTTCATTCTTGATAAATCAAAACAATATTTACATTCTTGCTTTCGCTCATCTTTGTTCAATTCTTTTGGATCTGGTGAAACTTTCAAAAAAGTATGATTTTTCAAAAGTTTCTTAACTTCTGAAGAATAAATGTTCAATGTAACTGATTGATGTCCTAATTCAAAAGCTTGGTTTATTCTTTCTATTTGTTTTCGATGCCGTGATTTTCCTCTATACATATTTTGTCATTCCTTTCTGTTGTCTGAAAAACTGTTACTTACATTGTTAAATATCTACAAGAACTGCTTTTGAACAATATATAACATTGTCTTTTATAATTTTATCATATTATGGAAACTTTATCAAGAGTAAATTAATTGTCCAAAGCTGTGAATAATTAATCTTGTAAATATATTTCTTGTTGTACTATTATTTTTATATTTAGATAGTTTGATTCACTAAAAAATCTAAAATATAAGAAACTGCTTTCTCAAAATCATCTCCATAAAACCCATGACCCGCACTATTGATTACTTTTAATTCACTGTTTTGATATACTTCTACAGCTTTTCTTGAATAAGCAATACATCTAATTGATTATTTTCTTCAACATTAGTATTTTCCACATCTGAAATATTTTCATTTGCCACTTCGTTTGTTTGATTTCTATTATTAACAAAGAAAAATACTAAAACAAGAGCTAATAACAGCAAAATAATTACAGATAAGAGTACTAAAAGTCTTTTTTTGTTTTCATATAATTCACTCCTATTCCCCTTTGTCTTTCTTTATATATATCATTTAGAGTAGACTCTAAGTCAATAGTTTTAAAGAACAAAATAAAAAAACAAGAAAAATCTTGTTTTCTATTAATATATTTAATCTGTTAATTTTTTAACCTTATCAAAATCATACATTCCTTTTAATGTTTTAATCCAAATTTTAATCTTTTTGATATTTCCCTTAATATCTCCTAAGAAATATGAAACTCCAAAACCTAATATCATTATTATAATAGAAATAACTGATTGTAGATTAAATTCTAATACACAACTTTCATTTAACACATTTGGAATTATTGATAAAAATAGTCCAAATATAACTGAAAATGTTGCAGTATAAAATCTATTTATTAATTTATTTATTAAAAATGATATTACAAGTACTCCTATTACAAGACCTACTCCTGCTGGAATTAATACAGATAAATTAAAGTTTGCTAAAGAACTTACATATAATTCATATAGTCCAAGTGAAGAAAGTATTACTGCACTATCTACACCAGGAACTATAGAAGATCCAGCAACAGCTACTCCTAAAAATACAGATTGTAGTAAATTTGGATTAGTTATTTCAGGAAATAATCCTCTATTTGCTCCAAACAAAGCAAATCCTGCAATTAAAGCAATTAGCATAAATATATAATATTTTTTGCTAAATCCTTCTTTTTTTACTTCTTTATAAAAAAGTGGAATTGTACCTATTACTAGTCCTAAAAACGCAAATCTAGTTTGCATTTCATAATTTGCAAGTAAAAAGTCAACTATTTTACTAAATATAATTACTCCTACTCCAAATCCTAAACATAAAGGAAGTAAGAATAATACATTTTTCTTAAAGTTTTTAAATAATGTTCCTATTGCATTTATAGTTTTGTGGTATAAACCTAAGATTACTAATAATACACTTCCACTTAAACCTGGTGCTATTCCACCAATTCCAACTATAATACCTTTTAAAAAATTAAGCATAATTCCTCCATATGTTTTTAATGTAAAACATTATGTATTATAACATATTTGTAAAAAATATGCAAATTTTAGGTACAAATATCATTCCACCAATTATAACTGAAATAAAAGCACAAACTAAAACAGCTCCTGCTGCTATGTCTTTTGCAAGTTTTGCTTTTTCATTTTTTTCTGGCATAGCTATATCAACTGTTGTCTCTATTGCTGTATTTGCAAGTTCTAGTGAAATAACCATTCCAAATAAAATAATACAAATCATCCATTCTATTTTACTGATTTTGAAAAAAAGTCCGGCTATTGTGACTAAAACTACTGCAGTTACATGTATTTTCATATTTCTTTCTGTTTTAAAGGCTGATGCTATTCCTTGAAAAGCATATTTAAAACTATATATTAGATGTTTTTTCTTACTCATATTATTCCTCTTTCATTTATTTTTTATTATTATATAGCTTTATTTTCTTTTTATCAATATATAACTTAATAATTTATATATTATTAATATATTTTTAAATATATACTAGACATTTTCTCGAGTTTGACACTTTTGAATGAGTAAAAAGTCTGTAACACAGTATACAACTGTGGTACAGACTTTTATGATGTTAGCAAAAAATGCGTGATTTTTACTTTTTTTTGGTGGAATAAAAAATTTTTTTCATATCTTTTAAAGTAGTAATTTCATAATCTGTTCTAAACCCAAATATTTTGTGTAATTCATCAGTTAAAGAAGTTCGTGTATATGCAGGAATATATCCGATCCCTTCTAATTCTCTTAAATTCATATTTCTTAGTGTTTGAATAATTTCACAACTTGTATATTTATCTTGCAATTTATGCTCTAAAATTCTATAAATTAAAAGTGCTAAAAAACAAGTTGCAAAATGTGCTTTAATTCTATCATCTCTTTTTAAATAAACTGGTCTAGCTTTAAAGTCTGATTTTAAAATTCTGAAAGATTCTTCAATTTCCCATCTTCTTTTATTTACTTTAATAATTTCATTAATGTCATCTTCTAAAGTAGTACAAACAGCATAAAATCCATCAAATATTGCTTCTTTGTCAATTGCTGATTGATTTAGAGAAAAAACTTTCTTATCAGCGATTTCTCCATCATTAGTAATGGAAGAAGATTTGATAAAACGTTTTGGGTCATTTTGCCTATTTTTTGAAATTGAAGTAGGATTATCAATTAGTTTTTGAGCTCTTTCAATTTGATTGGTTCTAATCTTTTTTTGATAAGCTGCATATTTAGGCGAATATGAAACAATCAATCTTTGTGATAAATTATTTTCATTAATCCATCTTTCTTTGTAGTATATTTCGTCATTAGAACTAGAATTATCGATGTCATTTAAATTAATTAATTTATTTGAATTTATTTTATGCCAGCCTTCTTTTGATAAAGCCCAATCTTTTAAATGTCCTTTAATTTTTTTTAAAGATTGAGTAACTATGAAAGAACGATTTTGAATATTATTGAAAATTCTATTTTCACGAGAGGCAAGTCCAGCATCTGTACAAACTACAAATTTAGATAATTCAAAATCTCTAATAATTTGTTTTTCTAAAGGTTTTAGAGTTACCTGTTCGTTTGTGTTACCACTATCAATCACAAAAGCAAGAGGAAAGCCATCTCCATCCATGAATAGTCCCATTTGAACAATTGGCAGAGGACGGTTCTCTTTATTTTTTCCATATTGTTTAAGACCTTCAGCTTCTTCAATTTCGAAAAAGTAATTAGTGCAGTCATAATACAAAATTTTAGTATTTCTGTTTACAACCTTCAAACTATTTTTGTAGACAGTAGCTTCAATATTTTCAGTTTCCTTAGAAATGATTTCTAAAGCTCTGTAAATATTTTGAAGTTCATAATTAGGCTGTTCAAGAAAAAATTTAGCAGTTTCAAAAGCAGATAATTTGGAAGAAGGCTCTATTATTCTAGTATATACTAAATTTGATAATATGGAATTTAAGTCATATTTAATTCTATATTTATCGGAAATATCTTTACATATTTTTTCTAATCCTAAACTGTAGTAAATGTCCTGTAAAAAAAGATAACCACAATTAAATATTAATTGCTTATCTTGATCAATTATATTTGATTGAACAAATTCAGCAGTAACCTTCAAATTTTTTTCTTCTAATTGTTTATTTACAATATCTAATTGCTTTTTAGCCCATTCTAAAGGAGAAAGTCCATCAGAAATTTTTAAAATTTCTTGTTCGTTACCAAGTTTTTTAAAAACTTTAGTTGAACGTTTTCCTTGTTTTGTTTTTATATCTGTAATGATGTAGTAATTAATTGAATTTTTAGATCTATTAACTTTTAATCTCATGTACACCAAGCCTTTCATTAGTTTTTATGATTATATCACATCACGACAAATCACGCAAGAGAAAAAAGAAAAATTTGACAAAAAAATTAAGCATTTTTAATGCTTACATCAATTTTAAACTTTCAAAAGTGTCAAACTCCCGGAAAAAAAGTCCGGCTATTGTGACTAAAACTACTGCAGTTACATGTATTTTCATATTTCTTTCTGTTTTAAAGGCTGATGCTATTCCTTGAAAAGCATATTTAAAACTATATATTAGATGTTTTTTCTTACTCATATTATTCCTCTTTCATTTATTTTTTATTATTATATAGCTTTATTTTCTTTTTATCAATATATAACTTAATAATTTATATATTATTAATATATTTTTAAATATATACTAGACATTTTTTATTTCTTTGTGATATTATTATGTGGAAACAAAAGATATGGAACTTTATGTTCTTAAATAATGGAGGTAATGAAAATGATTAAAAGTAAATCAAATTTATTAAAAATTATATCAGTATTATTAATTTTAAGTTTATTTTTCTTTATAAACTTTTCTTATGCTGTTGATTTAAATTTAACAGATAATTCATCTGATGGAAATTCTGCAACATCTTCAGAAAATACAAATTCTGCTAATAATACAGCATCAAATACTTCAAATACAAACACTAATAATTCAAATACTAATAGTTCTAATACTAATTCATCTACATCTAATAGAACAACAAATTCTACATCAAACGCATCTACAACTGACACGACAACAACAGTTTCTAATGTAAGTTCTTCTATTGGAGATTTAGAGATAACAAATATAATTAACATATTTTTAATTGTTGTTGGTGTGTTATTAGTATTACTCGCAATCGCAATATTAATACGTATGAAAAAATAAAATTAAAATATACATTGAAACTCTTCTTAAAAGAGTTTCTTTTTTTCAAAAATTTTCATGCATAAAATTATTTTTTCTTTAAATACTAATAATATAAACTTTAAATAAGGAGGAATTTTTATGCATAAAAAATTGTTAGTTACTGCTCTTTTAATTATTTCAATGATATTTGCTTGTACATTTTGTTTTGCAAATGATAATAGCTTAATGCAAGATTTAAACTCTGCCGCAAACTCTGTTCAAAATGCTGTTGGCGGTGCTGAAAATGCAGTAGAAGGTGCTGTTAAAAACGCTGGAAATACCGTTAAAGATGCCGGTGAATCTGCTGGAAATATGGCTAAAAACGTTGTAAATGAAGCAGGAAATATGATGCATGAAGCTGGAAATAGTATTTCAAATGGTGTAAATGAAACATCTGGAGCAATGAAAAATACAGTAAATAATTCTGGATACAATGCAACTAGAACTTCAACTGGTAATGCAAATACTTTGATGGGAATGAATGCAACAATGTGGACATGGTTAATAATTGGTCTTGCTGCAATTGGAATAGTTGCTCTTGTTTGGTATTATTCTATGCAATTTACTAATTCGCATACTGACAAAAAAGACTAAATCAGATTTTAAAAGATATTGAAAACAAATTCAATATCTTTTATTTTGCAAATATATATGGTATAATTTAGAAAATTAAGAATGTAAAATAGTCATTTATTTATATTAAGAGGAGTAAAAAAATAATGAGTAATACAATTTTAATTGCAAAAAATCCTACAGCTTATCATAATTATACTATTGAAGATAAATTAGAAGCGGGAATAGTTCTTACTGGAACTGAAATAAAATCTATTAGAAATCATAAAGTAAATTTAAAAGATTCTTATGCTTATATAAAAAATGGTGAAGTATTTATTTGCGGTATGCATATTAGTCCATATGAACATGGAAATATTTTTAATAAAGACCCATTAAGAGATAGGAAATTATTATTAAATAAAAAAGAAATTAATAAATTATTTGGATTAACAAAACAAAAAGGATATAGTTTAGTACCTATTTCATTATATTTTAAAGGTTCATTTGTAAAATTAGAACTTCGGAATTGGTAAAGGTAAAAAATTGTATGATAAACGACAAGATATAGCAAAAAAAGATGCTGAAAGGAAGATACAGCAGGGAATTAAAGGACGGAGCTAAAAATCCATTCTTTTAGAGATTTTTAGCTCCGTTCCCTAATTCTCACTTTCTAAAAACGACCTCCTCCGCCGTCCACCGGCCTCCGACCGTCCACCTCCACCAGATGAGCCTCCTCCAAAGCCTCCACCTGAGCTATATGAGGATGAACTAATACTTGCCGAACTTGTGCTTATTGCTCTACTTACACTTCTATTTAGTTCTTTTGTTAGATTTAAGCTTACACTTTGATATATTAATAAATTTGTATCTATATCACTTGTATCTGTTATATACATTTTCATTTGTTTTTCTACTTTGTCAGCACATCCCAAAACTGTTGCTGTGACTAAGTATTTTTCCCATAATGTTATTTCTGGTAATTCTTTTTTATCAAATCTACTAAAGTCTTTTAAAAATCTTTTATGAGCTAGCCATTTTGCAAACTCTTCTTGCCCTTTTATAGTTCTATTTTTATCTTTAATTCCTATTATGAAATATGCAACACTTATTATTGTAATTAATGCAATATATACTAAAACCTGCATTCCACAATTTTCCAATTCATAAAATACTCCAAATGCTAAACATAAACTTAAAATATAGTTTATATTTACAAAAATGTTATATACAATAGATGACGCATTTCCTTTGAAATATTCTTTTAATTCTACCTCTTTTTTTGTTTCTTTTTTAAATCTATCAATTTTACCAATTAATGCTTTTGCTTTTGTAGTAGTTTTCCCATAATTTTTTAAAGCATTTATATCACATTTATTGTCTCTTCCGAACTAATTTAAATAGTGTTTCTAATACTATAATCTCTGCTTTAGTTCCTACATACCCATCCTTTGAAAGAACTAATGTGATATCTTTTTCATCTGCCTTTTTCTCATAAGTTATTACTTTTTTGGCAATTAAATTTAATATTGTTGCTGAAAATCCTAGGTTCGTACTTTTCCTTTTCATTAAATATTCCAAAACATTTGGATTATCTTCGCTTGGAAAGTCTCTATAATATTTGCCTTTAAATTTATTTCTTTCTTTTATTATTTTTATTAATTTATATATAGCAAATATTGCTAAAATTACATAACAAACTATAACAAAAATTGTAAAACCTCTTCTTAAGTTTGCATGTTTTATTTCAAGTATTCCTTCTAGGTCTTTACAAACATCTAAATATTTTTGTTTTGTCTCTTCATCAAAACCTTCATTAATCTCTTCTATAAAATCATCTAAACTATCTCTATTTAAAAGTGAATAATTATAGTCTGTTAAACTTTCTAATTCATATTTTAAATCTTGTTTCCAATCCTCATTTACTAAATCTTTAGTTTTTTCAATTCTATTTAAAAAATCTTGCTTACTTTCACTTGTTTCATCTAATTCATTTACTAATTCTAACGCTCTGTTATACATATACATCCTTGGGTCTTCTTCTAGGTCTAGAACTGCTTGACTTGCTTCATTTTCCAATTCTAGTTTTGCATTTTCTCTTTCTCTATTTGCAGTATCTGCCATCATAGTTTCATATTTTAAAATATTTTCTCTTCCATCTACATTAGATTTTTTAGTAGCTGTTGGAACAAGATTTTTATTAAACATAATTCTTACAGTCTCAGCTGTATAATTATCTACATTTTTGTCTTGGAAAAATAGTGTTTTAGAATCAATAATTTTATTTTCACCTGTTAAAGGGCCGTGAGTCCAAATTCTAACATCACTATCTTCACCTGGTAAATGGATTTTTACTTGAAAATTAGTTATTGTTTCTTCAAACTCTTCTCCTAAAACATTCCAATACATTTCTGCTACATCATTATGTAAAACTACTACATCTGTTATTGTATATTCTATACACAAAACTTTATTTTCACTATCTTTGCAATAAATTTTAAAATCAGCACCATAGCCGATTATCAGTTAATTCATATACTCCATAATCTCCATTAGATGCACTTCTTACTTCTTTATATGTAGTTTCTACCTTATTAATATCATCAATTGAATTAAAATTTTCTTGAGATATATCATATACTTTTATGTCTTTTATATCACTTCCATCATATATATCTGTATTACCTGCAAAATTGCTATATATTCCTGTAAAAGTAGTTGAATAAATGTTTTTATATTCTATATCTCTTAATCTTCCATTATATTCTCCATTAAGCCATGCAGCTTCTTTTACTGTAATTGAACCATCTTGATTTATTGTTATATCTTGATATAAAAGTCTTGTTTCTTCTTCTGATGCAAAAACTTTATCTGTTAGGAAAAATGTTAAAATAACTGCAAAAAATATTAATATAATTCTTATTTTTTTCATATTCATCCCCCATATAAAGACAATTTAAAATACTCTTTATTTTCCTATTTAATATAGTCATTGTAAATAGTAATGGAATTTATAGAAAAAGAGGGATTTAAGGAACATCCCTTAATCCCTGTTTCTATTATATTTTATTACTTGAACCAAATACATCTACAATTTTATGTTTTACTGTTTCTTTAATTAAATCTCTTGCTGGTGTTAAATATTTTCTTGGGTCAAAAGCACTTGGGTCTTCTGCAAATGTTTTTCTAATTGCTGCTGTCATTGCTAATCTTAAATCTGTATCAACATTTATTTTTGACACTCCTGATTTACTTGCTTCATTTAACATTTCATCTGGCACACCTTTTGCCCCTGGAATATTTCCTCCATATTTATTACACATATCTACTAATTCTGGAATTACTGTAGAAGCTCCATGTAATACTATTGGAGTATTTGGTATTCTTTCCTTTATTTCTTTTAAGATATCAAATCTTAATTTTGCTTCTCCTTTAAATTTATATGCACCATGGCTTGTACCTATTGCTATTGCTAGAGAGTCACATCCTGTTCTTTTTACAAATTCTTCTGCCTCTGCTGGGTCTGTGTACATAGCATCTTTTGCATCTACATTTACTTCATCTTCTATTCCAGCTAATTTTCCAAGTTCAGCTTCTACTACAACTCCTTTTGAATGTGCATAATCTACAACTTGTTTTGTAAGTCTTACATTTTCTTCAAAGTCATATTTTGAACCATCTATCATAACAGATGTAAATCCATTATCAATACACATTTTAGCTGTTTCAAAATCTGGTCCATGGTCTAAGTGGATAGCTACTGGTACTTCTGGATGCTCTGCCACTGCTGCTTCAATCATTTTCATTAAATAACCTATTCTTGCATATTTAATTGCACTAGAAGATGCTTGTAATATAACTGGAGATTTAGCTTCAGCAGCTGCATCCATAATTCCTTGTATTATTTCCATATTGTTTACATTAAATGCTCCTATTGCAAATCCTTCTTTCATTGATTTTTCAAACATATCCTTTGTTGTAACTAACATAATATCATTCCTTTCTTATCGGGATTAGGGGACGGTCCTTTTTTCCCTCTTTTGGAGGATTTGGGAACACTCCTTCCCTCTTAATTTTTTCTACTGCTATTTTATTTCTATTTTCTTCTTATGTCAAGAAAAAAAGAGGAATTTTTAATTTTCCTCTTTTTCATAACTTGCACACATTGACTCGTCTGCTTCCTCAACATTTACATCTTCCCAAATAGGTTTTACTTGAATTTCCTTTAAATTGCACACCTTTCCATCTGTATTAAATTTACAACTTTCCACTTCACAATATATTTTTTGAGATTTTTCCATACTTATTCCCTCCATATAGTTTCTTTATTTAGTATTTCAATTTTCAAGTATTTTATGCTTTATTTTCAAAATTTTAAATGTTTTTTATTTGATTTTTCTTTTCTGTTTCTGTTATTCTATTATTACATTTATTAGTATTTTCATTTAAACAATTTTCAGGAATATTTCTAAAACTTAAATACCAATTGATTCCATTTCCGTTTTCTTCAATCTCTCTATTTCTTTCTTGTAGTTCTTCAAATGTTTTAGGGATAGGAAGTATTACTGGCTGATATGGAATCCAGTTTGCAGCTGTAGAATTTTTTGTACAATCTGCAATTTGCAGAGCTTGAACAGTTCTTAGTATTTCTGGTATAAATCTTCCGGACATTCATTGGATATACAAATATTGTTCTTATTATTCCTTTATCATCAATAATATATACATTTCTTACCGCTTCTGTTGTACTTACTTCACTTGATATCATTCCATATTTTCTTGCAATCTTTGCATTTCTATCAGCTATTATTGGAAAAGATACAGTTATTCCTGTTTTGCAATATATGTCATACACCCATGCTAAATGTGAACTATTACTGTCAACACTTAATCCTAATAGTTCTGTATTTATTTGTTTAAAATATGTATGTGCTCTTGTAAAAGCAATCATCTCTGTTGTGCAAACTGGTGTAAAGTCGCCTGGATGAGAGAAAAATACCAACCATTTACCTTTATAGTCATTTAAGTTTACCATTCCCATTGTGGTTTCTGCTTCAAATTCAGGTGCTCTTTCTCCTATTTTTACGTTTCCATTCATCATTAATTCATAGTCCATAAATAAAAACTCCTTTCATTATCATATAATATGAAAAGAGTTTTTATTTTTGTTACTATTTACATTTTAGTTTCTCCGTTTAATTTAGAGTTTTGGAATATTAAATATTTTATAAGTTTCTTAATTTTTGCAATAAGCATATAAGAAATTTAGTTTTATTTAAAAAGTTGTTTCAAAAATTTCTGCTGGTTGCATATCTCCACAATCACAAATAATTTGAAAAGCCATTTTATGGGCAACGACAATCACTTTATCATAATTATCCTTGTATTTATTTATAACAGACATAACTCTATTTCTTAATTGTTCTTTTGTCTCCCATTTTCTTTTCTCGTTAATTGGATACATTCCATCATTTTTAATATAATCATTATAATATTCCTGCATCTCTTCACTATTTTTGTATTGATATGTAAGGTCTGGTTGCCATTCTCTTATATCTGGCTCAACCACAATATCCAGTCCTGTTTCCTTAGATATTATACTAGCTGTTTGCAATGCCCTTGTATATGGCGAAGACACAATAATTTGCGCATTTTTTAATCTAATGTCTTTTGATGTTTTTATAACATCTTTTATTTTATCTTTTTGTAAAGGTGCTAAATCATGCCCCTGACCAATAAAGCCATGAGTATCCCCATACGTATAATCTGGCTTACCATGTCTAATTAAATAAAATGTTGACAATGTTATCCCTCATTTCGTAATTTATATTTTATTTATTAGCAATTATTCCATAGTACCTTCTTCTAAGTAAAATTCCCTTATTAGTTGTATTGTTTTCTATGTATTGATTTAATATTTGCATATCAATATTATTTTCTATCTAGCATATACAACTTCGCCATATTGTGAAATACTTTCTAAAAATCCACTTGGGTCATCTTCATCAATTAGTAATACTGGCTCAATATCATTTGAAATAGATCTTCTTAATTTAAAAAGTTTAGCCATATCTTTTAGTATATCATCTGAAATACTACTTCTTGGCACTACAACTGCTACATCTATATCACTATCTTTTCTAAAATCCCCTCTTGCATAAGAACCATATAAAATAATTTTATTTACAACCATATTTGAAACTACTAACTTTGCATATTCTTCAACTAATCTTCTAACTTTTTCCTTATCCATTTTACTAGTTCCTCCGTTTCCTTAATAATATCTTTACATTTATCTTTATTCAAAGATTCAAATATCTCTTATTGTTGAGTTGGATATCTTGCTTCAATATTAAGTGGTGAAATAACATCCAAAAAATCTTTTTGTTTTTCACTCATTAATTTATATAGATTACTTTCTTCTGCCAATCTTATTAATTTATGTGTATATGGAGGTTGTTCTTTTTTTACTTTTACAAAATATGCCTTAAACATTTTTTCAATTACTTGATTACACATAAAACCAACATATAAATATCTTTTACTTTTTAACATAGCTTTTGCTGTATCTAAATCATATTCTGCTAGTTCTTTCCAATATTCTACTCTATCAAAATCACTAATTTTAATCTCCTCCTTATACCGATTTTTTACTTAATTATGATAATATTATAACATAATTTTTATAAAAAACCTATATTTAAATAAAAATTTATTTTTTATTTAAATAATTTCGTCTTCTTGCAGAATCAGGGAGACGTCTCGTATCTCCATAACTGTCTAAAAGCGTGGCTTTTAGCAGGGTGCTCTTTCTCCTATTTTTACGTTTCCATTCATCATTAATTCATAATCCATAAATAAAAACTCCTTTCATTATCATATAATATGAAAAGAGTTTTTATTTTTGTTTACTTTATATAACTTATTGTAACACCAATGCTTTTTTAGGGCAAAAATTTGAACATTTGCCACAGCTTATGCATTTATCATAGTCAATTGTTGGCGCTTCAAAATCTTTTTGTGATAATGCTCCAACTGGGCAAATTTTTACAGCAGGACATTTATGATTTTGTGGACAATTGTCTATAATTATATTTAACTTTTTATTCATTATACTTTTCCTCCTTTATAAATTGTAAGTTGTAGGGATGATTACTACTATATTTTTATGACTTTTTATAAAACTTTATCATATTTCTTGACTTTCTACTTATAAATAGATTATAATAAATATAGCAAATAGAGAAACCCCAAGTGGTTTGCCTGGTTATATGTTAAAAATACATCTCCCGGTCAAGACAGATGTGTTTTTTTGTTGGTTATTTTTGTTTGCTAATAATTACTACTAATGCAATAATTAAGGCAAACGTAATGATAGTTACTCCTATTAATGAAAAATATAATATGTATGTTGTTGCAATTAGTGCTTGTATTCCTACCATACGCCTCACCTCCTTGTAGGAGGCAAACCACATCTGCTTTTTCTCATTTCCTATGTTAATCATTTTACAATATTATTTTAATCTTGTCTATAAATTTCATTAAATTTATAGATATATTTTTAACCTTTAAGACAAATTACTATTTTGCAGTACAATTATACTATCTAAAATTTAAAATGTATATAAAAAATAATAAGCCAAATGAATTTATTTAAATATCTTATTTGACTTATTATTTTATTTTTATATTTATTCTTCTTTATTCTTATATATCCTATATGAAACATTATATGATATAAGGTAAATAGCTATTGTTGCAATTATTAATATTATAGGTAAAAAATTGTTTATTATATTTAATATATTATTAATTGGTAAATTTATGTTATTGTTTTGTATCACAAGAAATAGTCCTCCAAATAGCAATATAATAACTGCAGCTACCACAAACATTTGGATTCTACCTTTTTCTGCTCCCCATTTATATACACAAGGTATTTGTATTGCTTCAATAACACCTACTCCAAATATACCAGCTAATGCAATATTTATATAATCATAAATGTTTGGAAATTGTTTATCTATAAAAAATACTATTATATAACTTGCTATTATTCCGAACTATTGCACCTATTACTGTTGATAAAATTACTAATATATATTTTGATAATAATATCTCTTTTTTTGTAAGTGGGAATGTCAAAAGGTATCTATCTGTTTTAGCTTGTTCGTCATAGTTAAATGTTGCCATACCAAACATTCCAAATCCTAATGTAAGCATTACTGCTACCATAACACTAACACCTTTTGTTGTTTCTTGTGCTATACCTGTTAAAACAAATATTAAAGTATATATAATTAGAGTTCTTCTATAGCTTTTTAATTGTAATAAATCCTTTGTAATTAAACCATTTATAACATTCATCTTATTTTTTCCCCCTTTATATAAATTAGCATTATATCGTCAAGTGTTGGTTTATCAATTATTTTGAAATCATATTTTCTATTAAATTCGGCTCTATCTTCTACCAAAACATCATATTCATATCTATTTACTTTGAATTTTAGATAATCTTTTTTATCTATTTTCTTAAATTCTTCTTTAGAACATTTTACTATACCATATTTATCTAATAACTCATCTCTAGTTTTTGATAATACGATTTCTCCATCATTTATAAAAGTAATATAATCAGCAATATGTTCTAAATCTGATGTTATATGACTAGATACTAATATTGAATTTTCTCCATTTTGAATAAATTCTTGAAAAATATCTAATATTTCACTTCTTGCAACTGGGTCTAATCCTGATGTTGGTTCATCTAATATTAGAAGTTTTGGATTATGAGACAAGGCTACTGCTATTTTTAATTTCATTTTCATACCACTAGAAAATTCTTTTGACATTTTATTTTTAGGTAATTTAAAATCTTCTATATATTTAAAATATAGTTTCTCATCCCATTTTTTATAAATATTTTTCATTATTTTATTTATATCAGTTGGATTTAAATATTCTGAAAAAAAGCTGTCATCCA
Source organism: uncultured Clostridium sp. (assembly GCA_930987745.1). Taxonomy (GTDB): domain Bacteria; phylum Bacillota; class Clostridia; order TANB77; family CAG-508; genus CAG-269. The sequence continues at coordinate 5,591 of CAKNKX010000004.1, read as the reverse complement.
AAACTACACCTATATCTTCTTTTATTTTCTTTTCATTTTGTTTTATATCTAATCCAAATATTTTTATTTCTCCTTTATCTGGAGTTATTAAATTTAAAATAGATTTTAATGTTGTAGTTTTGCCGAGCTCCATTTTCTCCAATCAATCCCATAATCATACCTTTTGGTAGTTTTAAATTTATATTTTTTAATCTAAACTCACCATAGGATTTTGATAAATTTTTAACTTCTAGAATATTTTCCATCTTCTTTATTCCTCCTCATATAAAATATCTAGCATTTCTTTTATATCTTCTTTAGATATTCCACTTATTTTAGCTATAGATACTGCTGTATCTATTAGACCTTCTATTTTCTGTAATTGCTCCTCTTTTATAAGCTCTGTATTTTTATTTGCTACATAAGTTCCTTTTCCAGGTATGGTTTCTACATAACCTTCTTTTTCTAGTTCTTCATAAGCACTTTTTGTAGTAATTACACTTATTCTTAAATCTTTTGCTAAATTTCTTATTGATGGTAAAACCTCTCCTGCTTTTAATTCATTAGAAACTATTTTGTTTTTTATTTGTTCTTTTACTTGTTCATATAAGGGGACATTACTTGAATTACTTATTATTATATCCATAAACATTCCTCTTTTCTTTGACTGTATATATACAGTATATATAGTTTATATACAGTTGTCAATATCTTTTTATAAAATTTATATAAAAAATAGGAGAACTTTATTTTTATAGTTCTCCTTAAATATATTATTTATCTAGCAAATCATATCTTTTAAATATAGTAATAATCATGCTATATACTAGTTTTTTTCCTAATAATTCTCTAAATTTTGTTGTTTTAGTTTTACCTTCATTTCTTAATTTTTCCAATTCTTTTCCTAATTTATCATATTCATTTAAAATATCTTGAAGTGCTTTTTCAAATCTTTCTAATCTATCCATATTATATCCTCCGCTTCTGCTCTGAAATACGATTTATGTCATATTCTAAATTCTTTTTTAAAACTATCCCAATTATCATATTTTTCATATACTGTTTTACACATATCAATATATACCTTATTTGTTAAAACACAATCATTTAATGCTCTATGTTTATCGCGGGCTTTAATATTATAATATTGTGTTAAATTATCTAATTTATGATGTTTTAATTCTGGAAGTAGCTTTCTTGATATCCTTAATGTATCAACAAAATTATTTTGCATTGGATTGTTTAATACATTTAAAAAGTTATCATATAAAAAATTCACATCAAAATTAACATTATGACCAACTATTATATCTTCTCTTAGGAAGTCTTTAAATTTTAACAAGACTTCATCTAATTCTAAAGCATCACATACCATTTCATCAGTTATTCCTGTTAAGTTTTTAATGAAATATGGAATAGGCTCATGTGGATTAATTAGCTCAGAAAATTCTTCTGTAATTTCTTTATTTCTAACTTTTAGAGCACTTATTTCTAAAATCTTAGAAAAATTCCAACTCATACCTGTTGTTTCAATATCTACAACTGTATAATTGTTTAGATCTTCTATTAAGCTTTTTCCTTTTAATTCTCTTTCTTTTTTTTTATACAATAGATTCAACTCCAATTCTATATGCTAACTCTAAAGCAAGTACTGGTACTCTAGTCTTTTTATCAAAATTTGCTAATTGAGTTATACTTCTTTCTTCCCATTCTTCAGAATCTAGATTATCACCTGCATAATAAAATGTAAAATAGTTTAATTTTTTATATTTGCAAATTGCACCTATTGAAGCTCCTTCCATTTCAACACAGATAGCACCTTTATTTTTAAACATATCTATTTTTTCTCTAGTTTCTCTATAAAAAGCATCAATTGTCCATGTAGCTCCTTCAGTAAATTTAAAATCATATTCTTTTAATATTATTTTAAATAAATCTTTATATTTATCATCTAACTCAACATACTCTGAATCTGGCATATAATGATAACTTGTGCCTTCATCCCTAAAAGCTTTATTTGGAATTATAATTGAACAATCTTCAATAGATTTATCTAAAACTCCACAATTCCCAAAAATAATAAGGGTATCTACACCATTAGAATGTAGTTCTTCAATATCCTGACTTATCCAAGGTCCACTAATTCCTGCAATGAAAAAAGTAATTTCTATATTTTTATATTTCAAGATATAAATTGGTCTTTTCTGCATTAATTCACCAATTTTCTGACATTCATATTTTTTTACAACATAATTAAATAGATGTTCTGAAAACACTCCAACAGCTATATTTGGTAATTTAATAGTTAAATCGTGCTTTCCTTCAAGATTTTTAATTCCTAGTGGTTTTATAAAACCTTCTTCATTACTATATATTATCATATTTATCTTATCCCTTTCTATTATACTTTGGTTTATAATACTGTTCCCTTCTTAGGAACAAAAAATTTATTCATATCATTTTTTTCAAGTGTTAATAATGCTACTTTATTTTTTATTCCTCCACTATAACCTGTTAAATTCCCATTTGTTCCAACAACTCTATGACAAGGAATAATAATACATATTGGATTCCACCCAACTGCTCCTCCAACTGCTTGTGCTGACATTCTTTTTATTCCTCTTTTTTGGGCAATAATTTTAGAAATATCATTATATGTTAAAGTCTTGCCAAAAGGTATAGAATTTATAATGTCTATTACTTCCTTTCTAAATGGTGTCAGATTTTCTATTTTATATTCTGGCATAAAATCTGGTTCTTTGCCACTAAAATATATATCAAGCCATTTACTTGTTTCTTGAAATATTGGTAAATCTTTTTCTTCACAATCTATTTTATGTTTTGAAGAATCTCGTGACCCTTCGAACCATAATCCTGTTAAATATTTACCATCACTATTCATAATTATATTTGAAAATCCATCTGGTGTTTGATAATATCTTTTATATATCATAAAAATCTCTCCTATATCAGACTTTTTTATTCTAAATAAGTAACTTTTTTCCCTTTTGATTTAGCATATTCAATCTCTAATTTTGTACTTTCTCCAATATATCCTCCTTGATTAATCACATATATTTCATCTGACATATCTATTTTTTGTTTATGCATTTTATCTAACATCTCTTTAGTTTCTAAACTTATTTCTTCTTTTTTTATATTGTCAAAAAAATTCGGAGTAAATACAATATTTCCTTCCAGTACAAGTTTTTCTTGAACTTTTAAAAATTCATCTCTAAAGTTAATTGAACCACATAAAGTAATTATATTATACTTTTTAAGTTTTCTCCATTCTTTTTTTGACTCTTCCTCTTCTTTTTTGTCTATATAGTCTTGTTCTACATAATTTAAGTAAATCTTATTTTCAAATTTTCCTTTTTTCTCAGCTTTAATTTTTCTTACTTCTTCTATATCCTCATAGTTTATATTTCTTACTTTTATTTCTGCATTTATTACTTCCATCAAATCTGCTAGTTCTTCTATAGAATGTTCTTCAACAAATTCATGAGCTTCTTCAAATAGTTTTTTATCAAGCTCTTTTTGGTATTCTTCTTCATCTAGAATTTTGTAATTTGTTTTTCTTCCCTCTATTTTATTTATTTCTTCTGGTATTTTATCTCTTACTAATTTATTGTAATCATATCTCATTTTACCAACTCCAAATTTTCTTTTCTATATTTTAAACAATTGTTTGTTCTTTGTCAATAATAAAAACTCTTTTCGCAGGGAAATTTAATCATATTACAAAAATATTACAAGTTGCCATATTCTTCCCTTTGAGTATGGCAATAATCTTTTAATACAGATTCCAAATAATCTTCATTTATCATACATTTTCTCATGTTTGAACTTAATGTTTTTCTTTTTACATCATTGTTTTCTATATATCTTTTTAATATTGCTTATGTTTAAATTATTACTTATCAATATTTACTTATATTTTTCGTAACAATTTTTTTGCTTTAAAAGCAAAAAAAACGCCACAATAGTGGCGTGTAAGTATATTACATATATATTTTTCCTTTTAAGTTGTTTTTTTAAAAACGCATTTGGTAAAGCTAGAAAATTTCCTTCTTAACGTATCTTCGATTCGTTAAGTCTATTGTTTTAAGTCTATTATTCTAAAATAACTTCTCTATATTTTAACTTTTTATTTTCACAGCATCCAGTCCTACATTATATAAAGTGTGGGACGGAAACTTTTGCTGCTGTAAGCATAGTCACTGTTTCTAGTGCGTAGGCTCGCTCTGTGGCGGCTAAGCTTGCTGTAAACGCCTCCTCTAAGCACAAACGGAGTGCTAGTATTATTTTTTTCTGCTACCCATTCCCAACAATTACTTTCTAAATCATATATATTTTGTACTTTATCATTATTGTTCTTTCCTGATTCAGCTTTACTTCCTGTATGTCTTGTTTCATCATATACTCTTACATCAAATACTTTTCCTATTGCATCATTTTTCTTATCTACAAAATGCATTACCATATCCCATTGTATTCCTGAACATAATGCACTTTTTACTACATTATTATTATACATTGTTTTTGCTGTTGTTTTTGAATCTGTTTGAGTGATATCTGTCCATACTGTTGCATTTTGTTTACTTACTAATGTTGAAGTTTCTTTTCCTGCTTCATATCTTCCTACATAAAATCCATTATATTTTAATACAGATGCCCTTTCTGCGTTTTCATTATTTGTCGCATCATCTGTTTCTGGCTGAATTCCTTCTGGCAAATACCCTGTATCTGTAAATGTTGATCCTTCTGGTGTAGTTTCTAAATTTTCGTCATAATCACTTGGATAGCTAAAATCTCTTTGGTATGCACTTGCATCTTTTACTGGTATCCATACAAATTGATTATATTTTGTTTGTATATCAGGTACACCATCACTATTTGTATCTTCTGTCCAGTTTGGTGTTACTCCATCTGGTATATCATATATTACTAATCCTTCTGATACTTTTTGTTCACTTTCTATTCCTGATAATGTAAATCCTCCTGGTATTGTTGCTTTATCTCCATTTGTATCTGTATAATTATCTTTTTCTGTATTATCTACTTTTTCTCCCGGCTTTACTCCTTCACTAGTTCCGCCTGAACCTCCACCATTTACTGTATTTTCTATTAATTTATTCAAATTATCTAAATCTTCTTCCTCTTTTTGCTGTGCTTTTTCTGTTTCTTCTTTTGCCTTATTTGCTTGTGTTAGTATTCCATTTTGCCCTGTTAGCATTGCTATTGATACTCCTGCTAAGATTAATAAAACAATAATTGTTATTACTAACGCAATTAATGTTATACCTTTGTTTTTCTTTAGATTTGCTTTCATCTAAATTTCTCCTTTCTTTTGTTTATTGTTTTTATTATTTTTTATTGTTTCTTTTTTATTTACTATTAATTTTTTATACATTTAGTTATTCATCCTAATTCTAAATATATAAATAGTATTTCCCTTTAAAATATTTTTAAACAAAGATATATTTATTTTTCAAGGTTCTTTTGCTATTTATATATTAAAACTAGTTTTTCAAATATATTTTATATTTCTTTTAGAATTAAGTCAATGTTTTATCGTATTTTATTTCTTTACATTTTTGTTACAAAAA
>CAKNKX010000003.1 GCA_930987745.1 uncultured Clostridium sp. | reverse complement strand
GGGTGAAATATTCGTTTCTAAACTTTTAAGGTGATTTTATCATAAATTAAATACATTTTGTTTTTAGATAAATTTGACTTATTTAGTAATTTATGGTAAAATAGAACAGTATATTAAAAAATGAGAAAGGAATGAGTTCTATGGACATTAGAGAAACAGCAAAGATAATGCTAAAAGGTAGTGATAGCCATACTCAAGATGCTGAAATAATAGAAAAACTAAAGAAGGTAGATAAAGAAAATAGACCATTAAGAATAAAATTAGGATTAGATCCTTCAGCACCAGATATTCATTTAGGACATGCAGTTGTATTAAGAAAAATAAAACAATTGCAAGATTTAGGACATGAAGCGGTAATTGTTATAGGTGACTTTACAGGTATGATAGGAGATCCTACAGGAAAATCAAAAACAAGGAAACAATTAACAAGAGAAGAAGTAGAGAAAAATGCAAAGACATATCAAGAACAAATCTTTAAAATAATAGACCAAGAAAAGACAACAGTACGATATAATAGTGAATGGTTAGGAAAAATGAATTTTAGAGATGTTATAGACTTAGCATCTAAGTGTACAGTAGCAAGAATGCTAGAAAGAGATGATTTTAAAAATAGATATGAAAAACAACAACCAATTTCAGTACATGAATTCTTTTATCCATTAATGCAAGCATATGATTCTGTTGCAATAGGAGCAGATATCGAACTTGGAGGAACAGATCAAACTTTTAATGTTTTAATGGGAAGAAATATACAAAAAGATTTCGGACAAGATCCTCAAATTACATTATTTATGCCAATATTAGAAGGTATTGATGGTGTTGAAAAGATGAGTAAAAGTTTAGGAAATTATATAGGAATTAACGAAGATGCTTCTGTAATGTACGAAAAAGTAATGAAAATTCCTGATAATCTAATAATAAAATATTATAATCTTTGTACAGATGTGCATCCAGACCAAATTGAAGAGATAAAACAAAGATTAGCAAATGGTGAAAACCCTCGTGATATAAAGATGGAGTTGGCAAAAGAAATAACAGGGCTATATCATAGTAGGGAAGATACAGAAAAAGCAGAAGAAACATTTAAAACTGCATTTCAAAAACAACAAGCACCAAAAGATACCCCAACAATTATGTTTGATACTAAAATGGAAAATGTAGGGCAAGCAGTTGTAGATGCTATTATGACATCTGGAAACTATAAGTCTAAAGCAGAAATTAGAAGGTTGATGAAACAAGGTGCAATAAGAATCAATGGAGAAAGAGTAACAGATATTACTGCTATTCAATCTGTAAATCCTGATGCAGTAATTCAAGTTGGAAAAGGAAAATTCTATAAATTAACTACAGAAGGTAAAGAAAAAGATAAATCTAAAAAAAATGATTTCTTAAGTAGCTTAAAAGTAGATGTTAATCAACAGTCAGTAACAAAAAATGTAGAAAAGAGACCTAGCTTGAGTACACAGAAGGAAAATCAAGGAATAGAACTTGTAGATGAATAAAATAGATAAAAACAAAAGCAAAGAGGAAGACTTTGCTTTTGTTTTTTGCAGAAAATATTTTATTATCTCTTTTTTTGCATATTATATAGATGTTTAATTGTTTCATTAACAAATTCTTTATTTTCAGTTTTTAGTTTTTCATAATATATTAAAGTTTGAGAATCTATTATATTAATGGAATTATTTAATTTATTTATATTTAAAGCTTTATCAAAAATATAGTTTGGAGTAATATCTAATATATTGCAAATATCTATAATCAGAGGAATACTTCCAGCAGAAAGACCTGTTTCCAAAGCACTAATATATTTTGCTGAAACATTGCATTTTTCTGCAAGAACTTCTTGAGTAAAACCTTTTTTCAATCTGGCTAATTGAATATTGTGACCAATAGATTTTAAATTACTTTTTCTTTCCATAATGTCCTCCTTTTTCAAAAATGATATAAAATAATCGATTAAAATAAAACAATGATATATTGGCATTATGCCGAAATGGAAATAAAATATTGACTTATTTTCTATGATATGTTAAAATCAAAATTAATATACAAGAGATAATAAAATAAAACTTTCTTATGATGTAAGCACTATTTTTTATAAAGAAAATTACTTACTTGGTGGCGTAGAAGGAGAAAAATATGGAAGAATTTAATAATAAATTTGAAGATTTTATTTTAGTACGATACTCAACAATATACACTAAAATAGAAGAAAAAGAGGAATATAAAAAAGTTGCGAATGGTGTTATGAAAAAGTATGTAGGAATATTACAAAAACTAAAAGCAATAGGACAAGAAGATATTATGGATGAAGTCACGAGTTTATTAGACTTAACAGATGAAAGGAATGATGTTTATATAAAAGAATTATACAAATATGCTTTTGCTGATGGATTATATTTTAAGGATAATTACAAAATAAACGATTAAAATATTTGTAGACAAAAAAATCTAACTAAAACTGTTAGATTTTATATACAATATTTATCACTTCATTTATAGAAATTATTTATCAAAAATTATTATATTTTCCCGCAACAATTAAATTTATTATTTTGTATTTTTTATCCACTTTTCAAACTCTTTTCCACTAATTTCCTTATTCAAATATTTCTTCTTTATAACAGCTCCATCTTGTTTATAATTTTCAAACTTTTCAATTGCTTTTTCAGTACCATAATGAGAAACAGAACTAGCCAAAGAAAGATACCTTTTTCTATACATATCAAGTAATTCATCATCTTTTAATGATTTTTTATAACTTATTTGTTTTCCTAATTCTTTACAAGTCTTGTTATTTTTAAAAATATTATTACAATATTTAATATCCCTTAAATTTTCTGGAATAAAATACCTGCCACAATTTTTACATTGCTTAATTATATGGCGTTTATCTGATATAAATTCTTTAAACTCAATTGCCAAAATACTTATAATATCAGAACTACAAAAACAGTAGGGTATATTATACAAAGGTAAATTAAGTCCGCATAAATAGTATGCACCAAAAGTAAAGTCTAATGCTAAACTATTTATTAATCCAGAAATTTCAATAATATCATTTTCTGCATTATAGTTTTGTAAACGATTATAATGTTGTTTTTCATATTCTTCATATAACTTTGGGTATTTTTTCTTAAATAAATCAAGTCTTTTTTGGGCTAGATTACTTTTTTGTTCAAAATATTCTTCCCACTGTTTATCAAATTCTATTTCTTCAGGAGTAGCAGGAATATCCTCATAATCTTCTTCAATATCATCTACAATTGATTTATCATAAGGAAGATTTAGATGTTTTAAAAATATATTTTGAACGCTAATAAAATGTTCTTCTTCAGAACGCATAAGTTCGAATAAGCCTAAAAAATAATCTTTTTTATTTAGTTCAAGACCAATAAAATTAATTCCAGCTTTTATTTTTTCAGGATGTTTTGGATAATATAAAGACGCATAACAATATTTTCTAATAAAACTTCCGAATATCTGCACTTTTAAAGTCAGTATTTAAAAAATTCAAAAGAAATGTTCCAATTGGCATAACTTTGCATTTGAATACAGGTTCAGAATAATAAATTTCATCTAATTCATCAGTTTTATTTTTATGAATCATATCTCTATATAATAAAAATTCAGTATTGCTATTTCTATCAAAAGCAATATAAAAATCCATAAACTACACTCCTATCAAACAACCACAAATCAATAAAAAATTTTTTTCTGTTGTATAGTGTTATTTCCAATATCAAACAATTATAATCGTATTACAAGTTGTTTGACAATATTGTATTACAAAATACTATAAAAGTCAAAAATAGCACATTGAAAAATATACAAAATATAATTGTCAAAAAAACACAGTAAATATTTTGTATTATAATTAGTTATAAAACATATAATGAAACTTCTATCTGGCTAACATGATGTAAAGGGATAGCTTCTTAGAAAAGGAGAGGAGGGCAAATCTCCTATGTGAATGAAAATTCAATTATAACTAATAAACAAAAGTAATAAAATTTATAGATTGATAATATGGTGTATAAAGGAGTTGGTGTTAGAGTGAATGATTACATAGAAGAAAAAACTACATATACCATAGATAATCAAGAATATACTGTAATAGCAAGAACTAAAAAAGATAATGACATAGAAAAAATATATAACATACTGAGTAGGTATGCTCTTCAAAAACTGAATAGCACTAATTAAAAGATAGTAATTATTAAAAAAATGCTGGATATTATCAAAAATATTTTGTATAATCCTTGTTACATAAAGGAATAGTTACTATCGAGAAAGAAGGAGAGTAACTATTATGGAAAATACAAAATATAAAGTGGCAGGTTATTTAAGATTATCAAAGGAAGATGGTGATAAGGAAGAAAGTGATAGTATTGTTAGTCAAAAAAGCATTATAGAAAATAAAATAAAAGAGTTAGGAAAAGAATTTGAATTATATGATTTATACATAGATGATGGATATACTGGTTTAAATACAGATAGGCCTTCATTTAAAAAAATGATTACAGATATTGAAAATGGTGTCGTCAATACTGTTATAACTAAAGACTTATCAAGGCTTTCAAGAAATAGTTTTGAAGCTAACTATTACATAGAAATATATTTTTTAGAAAAAAATATTAGGTACATTTCAATTTTGGATAATGTAGATACATATTTAAAAAATTCAAATAATGATATGATACAATTTAAAACTCTAATTAATGATTGGTATAGTAAAGATATTTCAAGGAAAGTAAGAAGCGGTGTATGGGCTAGAAAAGAAAAAGGAATGTATTTAGCAGCAAAAGCACCTTATGGATATAAAAAAAGCAAAGAGAATAAAAACAAATTAGAGATAGATAAAGAGCAATCAAGAGTAATAAAGACGATTTTTAATATGTATGATGATGGGACAAAAATTACAGATATTGCTAAGTATTTGAAAGAACAAAAAATATATTGCCCAGATTATTATGATTTTGGAGGAGCTAAAAACGGAGATTATAATTGGAGAAATGAGGCTATAAGTAGGATTTTAAGAAACAAAGTTTATATTGGACATACAGAGTATGGTAAAAAGATTAATCTAAGCTATAAATCTAAAAAAGTAAAAATTATACCTAGAGAAGAATGGCAAATTGTAGAAAATACTCATCAGCCAATTATTTCTAAAGAACAATTTGAAAGAGTTCAAACTAAATTAAGTATTCATAAAAAAACAAGACATAGAAAATATGAATGGAAATTAAATGGAATTGTATTTTGCAAAGAATGTGGAACGAAAATGGCAATTAAAGTAATTCGAAATAAAGATGGAAATATTAAGTCTAAAAAAATATATTGTGGAACAGCTGTAAGAAAGAATAATACTGTTGATTGTAATAGAAAATATAAAGCAATTGACGAGATGATAGTTGAAAAAATAGTTATAGCAAATGTAAAAGAAAAATTAAGCAAAATAAGTAAAAGCGATAAATTAGAAAACTTAATTTTAAATCAGTATAATGAAAATAGTACAAAGATATATGATGATAATATAAAAATTCTCGAAAAGCAACTTGAAAAAACTGATAAGACAATAACTTCGCTATATGAGGATTATAAAAATGATATTATAGAAATTGATGATTATAAAAGATTTTATAAAACAGAAATAGAACGAAGAACAAACATAAAGAATAATCTTAATTCGATTTTAAAAGAGAAGGAAAAAAGACCAACAATAACAAAAGAAAAATTAATATCTATTATGAATGAATTATCTAATATTGAAAACTGGAACAGAGATAAATTATCTGAAATTATTTACAATATAGAAATAGACAGGGATAATCATATTTATATTAATTACAGATATAATGTTTTTGATAAAGTATAGTTATAGAATGGAATAACTATGAAAGAATACAAAGCAGGAATTTATTTAAGACTATCAAAAGAAGATACAAATACGAATAATAGTATAGAGGCACAAAGAGATATTACTTTAAACTATGCTAAAAAACATGATATTAGTGTAATTAATGAATATGTAGATAATGGATATTCAGGCATTTTAAACTCAAGACCAGCTCTAAATAAAATGATAGTAGATATTTTAAGAAAAAAAATAGATATGGTTATTGTTAAAGATTTATCAAGATTAACTAGAGATAAAAATAAAACAGGTTATTATACTGAAGTTTTTTTCCCAGATAATGATGTTAGACTAATTTCTGTAACAGAATTTATAGATAGTGGTGAAAGATATGAAATTGATGATACTATAATGCTAAGAGGAATAATGAATCAAAGTTATATTGCAGATATTTCTAAAAAAATAAAATCTGTAAAAACTGATATGAAGAAACAAGGAAAATATGTTGAAAAAAATGTACCTTATGGATACAAAAAAGACGATGAAAATAAATACAAAGTTGTTATAGATGAAAATGTTGCTGATAATATAAAATTAATATATGAAATGTATTTACAAGGATATTCACAAGGAGAAATTGCAAAATATTTAACTAAAATGAAAATTGACACACCAAAGAAATATAAAGGACAAAAAGTAGCAATTAATGAATGGCGAAGTGATAGCATTAGTAGAATTCTAAAAGATCCATTTTATACAGGCAAGATGATAATAAATAAAATATATACAGATTACAGAACAAAGAAAAAATATAAAACACAAAAAGAAGAATGGATTTTTAAAGAAAATACACATGAAGCGATAATTTCACAAGAACAATTTGACCAAGTTCAAAAAATACTAAAAGGAAAGTTTTATAAACCTAAAAGTAAATATGAGTATTTATTAAAAGGATTAGTGTATTGTGGACACTGTAAAGCAAGAATGCAATACAAATATAGAACAAGAACCAAAATAAGAAATAAAGTATTAGATAATCCTCAAAAATGTTGGTATTTCAAATGTAGGACGATTTATAAATTCCCTAGTATATGTGATAAAGGGCATACAATCATGGAGAGTACATTAAATGAAATAGTATTAAATGCTGTAAAACAAAAATTGAATACAATAAATGTTAATATAGCCACAAATAAAATTACTGATGAATATAGAAAAAATGATATAACCTATAAAGAAATGAAACTGCTCAAAAACAATGAAACAAAAATAGATAATGAAATGAAAAAGTTATATAGTAAAAGAGTAGATGGAAAAATATCAATAGAAGATTTTAAATTGCAGTATGATGAACTGAAAAGTAACTTAAAAGAAACTAAAAAATCTTTAGAACAATTACAAGAAAAGAATAAAAGCAAAATATCAGAAGAAAATTTAAAGAAAATTGTTATGGATTTTAAACAAGGTAAAGAATTTACAAACGAAATATTAAAGCAACTAATAAACAGAATTGAAGTATATGAAGATAAGAAAGTTGAGATAGAATTTAACTTTTAACATAATCTAATTAAAATTAGATTTTTAATTAAATATTAAAATGCAGTAAAAAGCACCCATCAGATGAGGGAGCAGAAAGTAAAAATGGAACAACAGAAGCTGAAATAAATTTAAAGATAACTTTAGAAGTACAAAAACTTTTAGAACAAAGTGGAAGTACAGTAATACTTACAAGGTCTGATGAAAATGCCATATATGATTTAGATAAAAAGACACTAAGAGAAAAAAAGATATCTGATATAAAAAACAGAGTAAAAATAGGAAATAATTCATCAGCAGACATATTTGTTTCAATACATTTAAATAAAATACCTCAAAGTCAATATTATGGATGGCAATGTTTTTATAATACTAAAAATGAAAATAGCAAAACTCTAGCAGAATATTTGCAAAGTAGCTTAAATGATGCAATTCAAAAGGAAAATAACAGAAAAGCAATGAAATTAAATAGCATATATATAATGAAAAATGTAGAGATACCTATATCTGTAGTAGAATGTGGTTTTCTATCAAATCCAGAAGAAGAACAAGAGCTTCAAACAGAAGAATACCAAGAAAAATTAGCATGGGGGATATATACTGGAATTAATAATTACTTTGCTGAAATAAAATAACTATACATCCTTCAAGTCTACATAATACATAAAATTTTGCATTTATTCCTAAAAAGTGGTATAATATAAATGTTAGAGGTAGTTATACCTGTGCAAAGGAGGAATAAAAATGAATGAAAAAGGGAGAATGTTTAGAGACCAATATTCAATAGCAAGCTTTGCAAATAGCGAAAATGAAAGACGTGAAAATGAAAGATTAAGTGTTCAAAATTTTAAAAAAGAAAGATATACATCAAAAACAAAATCAAGTAAGGGAAGAGCTATGTCAAGTAAGGCATTAAAAAAGATAGCTAAAGTTGCTGCTACGGCTACTATAGCTATAGGTGGATATATGGTATATCAAGAACATCAAAGACAAAATTCACCAGCTCCAATTGAGGAAACATTAAAAGCTTCAGAGGACTTAAAGCTAGAAAATTCTACAATAGAACAAATAGAGTCAATGAAAGAATCAGTTGCAAATATTGATGAATTATCTGATGCAGAAATTCAAAACTTGTTAGTAGAGACAAGAGATTTATATTTAACAACTGTAAAAGATAAATTAGCAAATGTATATAATGTAGAAACAGATGAAATTCAAATACTTCCAGAAAACGATATGGCAGACCCTAACTCTGCTACATATGAGTCAAGACAATTAGCATCAGTATTAGTAAATGGAGAAGTAGTAGCAGAAGGTGACCAAATACCACAAGATTTAAAAGATTATTTTAAGGAATGTGAATATGCTAGCACTAATGTAAGAAATTATGTATCAAAAGCAGAAGAAAACTACAATAGAGAAAATGCAATTAATGCCCTAAAAGATGATATGTCAAAAATTGAAGAAATGGGTGTAACTGAAATCTCTAAAAATGATGATGGAAGTCTAGAAACTTATGTAATAAAAGTTAAAGATATAGAAAATAAAAAAGGGCAAGAAACAGATAAACAAGTAGCAGAACAAGAAGATATGGATAGATAATAACCTTTAAGTGTATAAAATATCCACTCTTTGCAAACAATATGTTTAAACATATTTTGCAAGGAGTGGAATTTTTTTGAAAACAAATAAAATTTTAAAAATAAATGGAACAGTTTTAGATAAAGAACAATTAAAAAAGTATTTAGAAAAAATAGCATCTAGTCATAATTTGGTAAAAAAATCAGAAAAGGCAACATATCCAGTGCCACATATGCTAGAAAGCTATGATGTTATAAAAAGTGTATACCAGTTATTAAATGAACACTTAAAACTAGGAATTAATATACATCCAGCAGGAGAGTGGCTATTAGATAATTTCTATATCATAGAACAAACAGTAAAACAAATAGAAAAAGAATTAACACTAAAAAAATATAGAAATTTAATAGGAATTGCAAATGGGGGATATAAAGGTTTTGCAAGAATATATGTATTAGCCTCTGAAATTGTAGCATATACAGATAACAAAATTGAAAAAGAAGAATTAGAAGAATATTTAGCAAGTTACCAAGAAAAGAAAACATTAAACATGGAAGAAATCTGGAATATAGGGCTATTTTTACAAATTGCATTAATAGAAAATATAAGAGAAATATCAGAAAAAATATATAGTAGTCAAATGCAAAAATATCGTGCTGAAAATATAGTTGAAAGATTAGTTGAAAACAAAAACAAGCAAGAACAAAATTTTAATGGAAATAATATAAAAAAGATTAAAAAAGAAAATCTTCAAGATATGAAATATCCTTTTATTGAATATATGTCATATATCTTAAAAAGATATGGAAAAAAAGGTTCTAGATATTTAAAACTATTAGAAGAAATAGTTGAAATGAATGGTACTACAGTCTCTGAGGTAATAAAAAAAGAACATTTTGATATAGCAGTAAGAAAAGTATCAATGGGAAATAGCATTATAAGTATAAAAAAGATACAAAGAATTAATTTTACAGAAATATTTGAAAAAGTAAATGGTGTAGAAGAAATATTAAAACAAGATCCAAGTGGAATTTATGAGAAAATGGACTATAAAACCAAAGAATATTATAGGGCAAAAATAAAAGAAATAGCTAAAAAAACTAAAATTTCAGAAATATATATATCAAGAAAAATTCTAGGTTTAGCTAAAGCAAAAAATAGTCAAAACAAAGAAGGTCATATTGGATATTATCTAATAGATAAAGGAATAGATGAGCTATATCATACATTAAAATATAAAGATAAAAAACAAAAAGTAAATAAAAAAGAAAAGATGTATATATTTGGGGTAAGTCTGCTTACAATCATCCTAACACTCGGAATATCAATTATGTTTAGAAATGTAACTAGAAATAATCTAATCACTTTTTTA
The DNA here is from genome assembly GCA_930987745.1 of uncultured Clostridium sp. Classification (GTDB taxonomy): domain Bacteria; phylum Bacillota; class Clostridia; order TANB77; family CAG-508; genus CAG-269. The sequence continues at coordinate 82,202 of CAKNKX010000003.1, read as the reverse complement.
ACATTTATAATATTTTTAATCCCAATATCAGAAGTATCAATTCAATTAATTCAATATATTTTAAGTAAAACAGTCAAACCAAAAATTATACCAAAATTAGATTTAAGTTCTGGAATAGATAAAGAAAATACTACAATGGTAATAATTCCAACAATAGTAGATTCTAAAGAAAAAGTAGCAAATTTAATGAAAAAATTAGAAGTATTTTATTTGGCAAATAAATCAGAAAATATATATTTTACACTACTTGGAGATTGTAAAGAAGAAAATGAAGAAGAAAAAGAATATGATAGAGAAGTAATAGAAGAAGGAAAAAGAAAAGTAAAAGAATTAAACGAAAAATATAATGGAGATAAAGAAAAAATACCTCTTTTTAACTTTATATACAGAAAAAGAATAAAAAATGAAAAAGAAGGTTCATATTTAGGTTGGGAAAGAAAAAGAGGATTAATAAATCAGTTTAATGAATATATTTTAGGAAATATAGAAAATCCATTTAAAGAAAATACAATAGAAAGCAAAATAAAAGGAGGAAATGAAAATTTAAGAAATTACTTAAAAAACATAAAATATATAATAACTTTAGATGCAGATACAGATTTAATATTAAATTCAGCATTTGAACTAGTAGGGGCAATGGCACATATTTTAAATAAGCCTGTAATAAATGAGAAAAAAGGCATAGTAGAAGAAGGATATGGAATAATTCAGCCACGAGTAGGAGTAAATTTAGATATTAGTTACAAAACATTATTTACAAAAATATTTGCAGGAGCAGGAGGATTTGACTCATATTCAAATGCAATATCAGACACGTATCAAGATAATTTTGGAGAGGGAATATTTACAGGAAAAGGAATATATGATCTTCATGTTTTTTCAAAAATCTTAAATAATAAAATACCAGAAAATACAGTTTTAAGCCATGATTTATTAGAAGGATGTTATTTAAGAAGTGGATTAGCATCAGATATTTTGCTTATGGATGGATATCCTACTAAATATAATAGTTTTATGACAAGACTTTCTAGATGGACAAGAGGAGATTGGCAAATATTAAAATGGATAAGCAAGAAATCAAACTTAAATTTATTATCAAGATATAAAATTTTTGATAATTTAAGAAGAAGCTTGTTAGAAATCTCAATAATATTTGGAATGATATATGTAAATATTGTTGGATTAATGTGTGATAAAAGTATTTATCCATATGTCTTAATACTATCTTTAGTTAGCATTTTTCCATTTTTACTAGAAATATTAAATCATTTCATATTCAAAAAAGAAGGAGAAAAAAAGCAAAAAACATTTACTCCTAAAATATCTGGAATTAAAGGTGCAATATATAGAGGGATTTTAACATTTGGAACACTTCCATATAAAGCATATAGTTTAGAAAAAGCAATTATAAAAACAATATATAGAATGAAAATAAGTAAAAAACATTTACTAGAATGGACAACATCAGAAGAAGCGGAGAGAAATTCAAAAACAACTGTTGTTTCATACTATAACCAGATGTGGGTAAACTTTTTAGCAGGATTAGTAGCAATAGGTTTGGGTGTCTTAAGAACAAATATATTTGCAATATTTATAGGTGTTTTATGGATAATCATACCTTTAGTTATGTGGTATATAAGTAAAGAAGAAAAAGAAATAAAAAATATAGAGAAAATAAATAAAGAAGAAAAAGAATACATTTTGGATATTGGAAAAAGAACATGGGAATTTTTTAAAACTTATTTAATAGAAGAATATAATTACCTAATACCTGATAATTATCAAGAAGATAGGAAAGAAAAAGTAGTTCCAAGAACGTCATCAACAAATATCCGGGTTATCACTTCTTTCTGTCATTTCTGCATATGATTTAAAATATATAACAAAAAAAGAAGCAATAAAATATGTTGAAAAAATAATTAGAAGTATTGAAAGTTTACAAAAATGGAATGGGCATTTATATAATTGGTATGATATAAAAACAAAAAAGCCTTTGATTCCAAGATATATTTCAACAGTAGATAGTGGAAATCTTGTAGGTTACCTATATGTTGTAAAATCATTTTTAAAAGAAGAAAAAACAGAAGAAAACATAGAATTAATTAAAATTATAGATAATTTAATTGAAGATACAGACTTTTCAAAATTATACAATAAAGAAGAACAAATCTTTTCAATTGGATTTAATATAGAAGAAAATAAACTAACAGACTCATATTATGATTTATTAGCATCAGAAGCAAGACAAGCAAGCTTAGTTGCAATAGCAAAAAAGGATGTACCTACAAAACATTGGAATTATTTAAGTAGAACTTTAACAACTTTAGGAAAATATAAAGGATTAATATCTTGGTCAGGAACAGCTTTTGAATATTTAATGCCAAATATAAATATTCCAAGATATAAAGGAAGCTTGCTTGATGAATCTTGCAAATTTATGATAAAAAGCCAAATGGAATATGCAAGAGAGTTAAATATACCATGGGGAATATCAGAAGCAGCATTTAATTTAAAAGACTTACATGGAAACTATCAATATAAAGCATTCGGAATACCATGGCTTGGACTAAAAAGAGGGCTTGCAGATGAACAAGTAGTATCAAGCTATCGGAAGTATATTAGCTATTTTAGATATTCCAAAAGAAGAAATAAAAAACTTAAAAAGATTAGAAAAAGAGGGAATGTATGATAAATTTGGATTTTATGAATCTATAGACTATACACCAGAAAGAGTAGATAAAGGAAAAAAATCAAGTGTTGTAAAAACATATATGGCACATCATCAAGGACTTATCTTGCTTTCAATAAATAATTTTATAAATCAAAATATTTTGCAAAAACGTTTTATTGAAAATCCAGAATTAGAAGCAGTAAGTATTTTACTACAAGAAACAATGCCAGAAACTTTTGTAATAACAAAAGAAAATAAAGAAAAGGTAGAAAAATTAAAATATAAAGATTATGAAGACTATATAGTAAGAACAATATCAAAAGTAGATGAAAGATTAATTTCTGGAAATGTTTTATCAAGTGAAGATTACATGATAGCAACAAATGAAAAAGGAGAAGGATTTAGTAAATATGGTGATATATATATAAATAGATTTAAGAAAACAAATGATGAAGCACAAGGAATATTTTTTACGATAAAAAATATACAAAATAAAAAGATATGGAGCAGTAACTATTCGAATAACGAACCAGAGGCAAAATATCAAATAAGTTTTATGCCAGATAAAAATATTCAAGAAATAACAGAAGGAGATATAAAAACTAAAATAAAAACAACAATTGCTTCAAATGAACCAGTAGAAATAAGAAGAATAACTTTAGAAAATGAAGGAAATAATGATGAAATATTAGAAGTAACTGCATATTTTGAACCAGTCTTATCTAAAAAAGAACAAGATTATGCACATCCTGTATTTAATAACCTATTTTTAAAACTAAATTATGATGAAGAAACAAAAAGTATTGTAGCAACAAGAAATACAAGAGATGAAAAAGAAGAAAAAATATATCTATACACTACTTTATCCACAAATTGTGAAGTAACAGGGGATTTAGAATATGAAATAAATGAAGAAAAGTTTTTAGGAAGAGGAAATTTTAAAATTCCACAAATGGTGGAAAAATCTATACCATTTTCTAAAAAAATAGGGCTTGTAACAGAGCCAATTGTAGCTTTAAAAAGAACAATAAAAGTACCAAGCAAAAAAAAGGTGACATTAGACTTCATATTATCAGTAAATAATGAGAGCAAAAAAGCAAAAGAAAACTTACAAAAATATTTATCATATGAAAATGTAAAAACAGAATTTGAATTATCAAAAGCAAGAGTTGAAGCAGAAAGTAGATATTTAAGAGTAAAAGGAAAAGAAATTGAAATATACCAAAAAATGATGTCATATATAATATTTGATAACCCAATAAAAAGTATGTGGATGAAAGCAAATAAAAAGATAAAATATAAACAATCTGAACTTTGGAAATTTGGAATTTCAGGAGATTTCCCAATAATATTAGTTAAAATAAAAGATATAAATGACTCATATGTAATAGATGAAGTATTAAAAGCTTATGAATATTTAAGAACAAAAGGAGTATTTACAGAACTTGTAATAATTGATGAAGAAAAGCACAGTTATGAAAATTATGTAAAAGAAGAAATAGATGGAAGTATATTAAACGAACAATTAGGATATTTAAAAAATGTAAGATCTGGAATATTTGTATTATCAAAAGGAGAAATAAATAAAAATGATATATCAATTATAGAATTTGTTTCAAGCATATTAATAGAAGCAAAAAATGGAGGAATAGAAAACAATATAAAAGAAAGAGAAGAAGAGTATTTAGAACAATATAAACAAATTGGAATAGAAGAAAACAATGTAAATAGACTGCCAGACGAAACAAAAGATATAGATATGTTCCAAAATACAGAGAATTTAAAATACTATAACGAATATGGTGCATTTTCTGCAGATGGAAAAGAATATATTATAAAACAAAATAAAGAAAATAGACTTCCAACAGTTTGGAGTCATATTATGGCAAATGAAAAATTCGGAACAGTAGTTACAGAAAATATGGGAGGATATAGTTGGTATAAAAACAGTAGATTAGATAGAGTGTCTGCTTGGGCAAATAATCCAAGTTTAGATATACCTTCAGAAATAATATATCTAAAAGATGAAGAAACAAAAAAGACATGGTCACTAGGAATAAACCCTAAACCAGATGAGAAAAATTATCATGTAATTTATGGATTTGGATATGCAAAATATATCCATAAAAGTAATGGAATAGAACAAGAATTAGAAATATTTGTACCTAAAAATGACAGTTTAAAAGTTGGAATATTAAGACTTAGAAATGATACACCAAACAAAAAGAAATTAAAGTTATACTATTATCTAAAACCAGTAATGGGAGAAGATGAAATAAAGTCAGATGGATATATTGAACTTAACTTTGATAAAAATAATAATATAATAACTGCTAAAAATTTATATAAAAATGAATTAGAAAATGCTGAAATTTATGTAGCAAGTAGTGAAAAAATAAATTCATTTACAGGGGATAAAAGATTTTTCTTTGGAAAAGGTGGAATCTCTAATCCAGATGGTATAAAAAAACTTGCTTTAAATGAAGATAAGGCTTTAGGAAAAAATACCTGTATTGCATATGAAATAAATATAGAAATAGAAAGTTTTTCTGAAAAAGAAGTTTCAATTATTCTAGGTGCAGAAGAAAACACAATAGATAGTAAAAACATGGCATATAAATATAGTAAAGTTCAAAATTGTAAGCAAGAATTAGAAATTGTAAAAAATTATTGGAAAGACTTGTTAGGAAGGCTTCAAGTATATACTCCACTAGAATCTACAAATATAATTTTAAATGGATGGCTTGTGTATCAGACAATAGAAAGTAGACTTTTTGGAAGAAGCGGATATTATCAATCAGGTGGAGCGTTTGGATTTAGAGACCAACTGCAAGATACATTTGGATTAAAATATTTAGATGAGAACTTCTTAAAAAATCAAATTTTAAAACATAGCAGACATCAATTTAAAGAAGGAGATGTAGAACATTGGTGGCATGATGAAACAAAAAGAGGAATAAGAACAAGATTTTCAGATGACTTGTTATGGCTTGTATATGCTGTATTAGAATATATAGAATTAACAGGAAAATTAGACATATTATATGAAGAAGAACCTTATGTAGAAGGAAATATTTTAGAAGATGGAGTAGATGAAAAATATGATAAATATGAAGAATCAAAAGAAAAAGAACCAGTACTAGAACATTTAATTAAAGCAATAGAAAGAAGCTTAAAATTTGGTGAAAATGGACTTCCTAAAATTGGCTCAGGAGATTGGAATGATGGATTTAGCACAGTTGGGAATAAAGGAAAAGGAGAAAGTGTATGGCTTGGATTTTTCCTTTATGATATATTAGATAGATTTATTCCAATATTAGAAAAAATAGATAAAAAAGAACTTGCACAAAAATATGAAGAAATAAAAATAAAACTAAAAAAAGCTTTAAACACAAAAGGTTGGGATGGACGCTGGTTTAGAAGAGCATATATGGATGATGGAAATGTTTTAGGAAGTATGGAAAACGAAGAATGTAGAATAGATAGTATTGCACAAAGTTGGAGTATAATTTCAAATGCAGGAGATAATGATAAAAAATATATATCAATGGAAAGTCTAGAAAATCATTTAGTAGATAGAGAAAATGGAATAATAAAATTACTAGACCCACCATTTGAAAAAGGAAAATTAAATCCAGGATATATAAAATCATACTTGCCAGGAGTAAGAGAAAATGGTGGACAATATACTCATAGTTCTTGCTGGGTAATTATCGCAGAAAGTATATTAGGATTTGGAGATAAAGCATTAGAATATTATAGAATGATAAATCCGATAGAACATTCAAGAACAAAAGAAGCAAGTAATAAATATAAAGTAGAACCATATGTAATACCAGCAGATATCTATGGAGCAGGAAACTTAGCAGGAAGAGGAGGATGGACATGGTATACAGGGTCAGCAAGTTGGTATTATATGGCAGGGATAGAATATATATTAGGATTTAAAATTGAAAATAATACTATAAAAATAAATCCATGTATTCCAAAAGAATGGAAAGAATATGAAATAAAATATAGATACAAAAATGCAATATATAATATAAAAGTAAAAAATCCAGAAGGTAAAAACACAGGAATAAGCAAAATCATCATAAACGGAAAAGAGATAGAAAACGGAAAAGAAAATGAAATAAAATTAGATGAAAGAGCAAATGTGTATAATATTGAAGTTATAATGTGAGAAAAAGGGGACGGACCTTTTTTTCTCATTTTTTTTGAAAAAGGACGAACAACTTAACAAAAAATTGGTATCAGATTAAATCGACATTTAGTGAAGCATAATTTGAGTAAAGTTAGATATCAATTTCATTTGGACAAAGAAAAAGTTGATATAAGCCCTACCAAGACTAATATCAACGATAACCAATAAAAACTTTATCTAAAGAGTAAGGCTTAACCTTGCTCTTTTATATTATATGTTTAAAAACAAATAATATTTTTTACAAATTTATTATAATATTTTTGAACATAAAAGCCAATGTTTATTTATAATTTTATTTAATATAAAATTTTTACTTTTTATATAATCATATCAGCTTCTTCTTGAGTAATATATCCATATTCAACCATTTTATTTAAAACGTGGCGTTGTCTTTGTTTTGCTAAGTCAGGGTTAACAGTAGGAGCATATACAGAAGGTGCATTAGGAACACCGGCTAGCATTGAAGCTTCATCCAAATTTAAATCTTTGGGTTCTTTATTGTAATACCCCATACTTGCATCATATATTCCATAATACCCATCTCCAAAATATGCAGAATTTACATAAAAAGCAAGAATTTCTTCTTTTGAATAGTTATTCTCTAAATCAAAAGCTGCAAATATTTCAGAAATTTTTCTTATAAAAGTCTGGTCTTGTCCAAGTATCACATTTTTTGCAACTTGTTGGGTGATTGTACTTCCACCTTCTTGAAGTTCAAAATTTATAAGATTTGTATATAAAGCACGACCAATACCAATTATATCAATCGCACCATGATCGTAATATCTATGGTCTTCAACAGCTATAACTGCATTAATATAGTTTTCTGGAAGTTCAGAATACGGAACGAAATTTTCCATATTGGAAACATCATTCATCCTTGAGACTAGAGATTCCTCACGTATCAAGCCAGAATAATTGCTATATCCAATAATTAGAATAACTGTTCCAGAAACTAAAAGAAGAACAAACAAAATAATTAATAACTTTTTTAAAACTTTCATCTTTTGCCTCCTCCATTCTAATTATATCTCAAAATATATAATTAGAAAAGATAGTTCATAAAAAATTAAGAGATAATTCACAAAATATTAATACAAAAATTTGTTTTGTTTAGGTATTGACTTTTTATAGAAAGACTTATATAATTGCAAAGAAAAGTAAATGATTTTTAATGTAAGTATATAATATTGGGAGGAATTATGAAGGAAAAATTTTTAGAACTATTAAGAACAGTTAAAAGAGATGGAATAGAAGATTTAATAAACTTTTTAGAAAAATCAGATTTTTTCAAAGCACCAGCAAGTACAAGATTTCATGGAAACTATGAAGGAGGCCTTGCTGAACATAGTATGAAAGTATATGAAATTTTAAAACACAAAGTAGAACATAATATAAAAGGAGTAACAATTCCAGAAGAATCAATAATAATTATTGGATTATTACATGATATTTGTAAAACAAACTTCTATAAAGTAGATTATAGAAATGCAAAAAATGCTTTAGGAGTATGGGAAAAAGTTCCATATTATACAGTAGATGACACAATACCATATGGACATGGAGAAAAATCTGTTATGATGATTACAGAATATATGAAATTAACGCCAGAAGAAAAATATTCAATAAGATGGCATATGGGTTATACTGAACCTAAAGAAAACTATAATGCAATAGGAGCAAGTTATACAAAATATCCAATAGCATTATTAACACATGAAGCAGATTTAGAAGCAACATATTTTTATGATATATAAAACAATAGATAAAGGAAGGAAAATAAAATGTTAGCATATATAAAAGGTACATTAGAGATAAAAATGTCAGACTATGTTGTAATTGATGTAGGAGGACTAGGATATAAAATAAATATGTCTGGAGCTTCAATAGATAAGATTGGAAATATTGGAGATACAGTAAAAGTACATACTTATTATAGAGTAAGAGAAGATGATATTAGTATTTTTGGATTTAATAAAATAGAAGAATTAAGAATGTTTGAATTATTAATAAGTGTAAGTGGAGTAGGGGCAAAAACAGCACTTACTATGCTTGCAGTTTGTGAACCATCAGATTTTGCTTTAGCTGTTATTTCAGAAGATATAAAAGTATTAACTTCAATACCAGGAATTGGTCCAAAATCTGCAAAAAGAATTGTTTTGGAATTAAAAGATAAAATTAAGAAACAAGAACAAATAGATGAATTAACAAAAGCTGTTGGAAAAATAGAAATAAGTAGCAAAATGCAAACTGCAATAGAAGAGGATAATAAAATATCAGAAGCAGTTGCAGCACTTCAAGTGTTAGGATATAGCAAAAAAGAAATTGAAATGGCATTTAATAAAATTCCAGACAAAAAAGAATTAACAACAGAAGATTTAATTAAAAAAGGATTAGTACTATTATCAAGAAAATAAAAGATAAAGTATCAAAAAAGTAAGGAGGAGAGCTACATTGAATAGTAATGAGCCATTAGCTTTTAGAGTAAGACCTAAAACATTAGATGAATATGTAGGACAAGAACATGTTTTAGGGAAAGATAAAATATTATATAGAACAATAAAAGCAGATAGATTATCTAGCATTATTCTATTTGGTCCTCCAGGATGTGGGAAAACTTCACTTGCAAGAGTGATAAGTAATACAACAAAATATAAATTTTATAAAATAAATGCAGTAACATCAGGAGTAGCAGATATTAAAAAAGTAATAGAAGAAACTAAGAATTTTATGCTAAATCCAGCAGGAAAGAGTATTTTATTTATAGATGAGATTCATAGATTTAATAAATTACAACAAGATGCACTTTTACCATTTGTAGAAAATGGAACAATTATTTTAATTGGAGCAACAACTGAAAATCCATATTTTGAAGTAAATAAAGCTTTAATTTCAAGATCTATGGTAATTAAGTTAAATCCATTAACAGAAGAAGATATTTATAGAATTTTGAAAAATGCTTTAGAAAGAAAAGATGGTCTTCGGAGAATATAATATAAAAATAGAAGATGAAACATTAAGAAAACTTGCAATAATTAGTAATGGTGATGTAAGAACTGCGTTAAATGGACTAGAAGTTGCAGTACTTACAACAAATATGGAAAAAGACGGATATATTCATATAACAGATGAAGTAATAAAAAATAGTGTACAAAATAAAAAAGCAATTTTTGATAAAAATGGTGATTCACATTATGATAATATTAGTGCGATGATAAAATCAATGAGAGGCTCAGATCCAGATGCTGCAGTATTTTATCTAGCAAGAGCATTAAATCGGTGGGGAAGACCCCATGTTTTTAGCAAGAAGAATTGTAATTTGTGCTTCAGAAGATGTCGGAATGGCAAATCCTAATGCATTAGTTGTAGCAACAAGTGCAATGCAAGCAGTACATATGGTAGGAATGCCAGAAGCAAGAATTATTTTAGCAGAAGCTGCAATTTATGTTGCAACATCTAAAAAGTCAAATGCAAGTTATATGGCAATAAACGATGCACTTCAAGATGTAGCTAATAAAGACACAGGAGAAGTTCCAATGCATATCAGAAATGCACCTGTAGAGCAGATGAAAGCTTTAGGATATCATGAAGGATATCTATATCCACACAACTTTCCAAATCACTATGTAAAACAACAATACTTACCAGATGAAATGTTAGGAACAAAATACTATAATCCGAACAATGGAGAGGTAAATTTAGATGAAATAAGAAATGATTTTAAAAAAGAATAAAAAATAAAAAAATGGAAAACCTACTAAAAAGTAGGTTTTTATTATGAAAAACATAAAAAAAGTATTAATTGGAATCTTAGCAGGTTTAGTTAGTGGATTATTTGGAGCAGGTGGTGGAATGATACTAGTTCCTGCATTTGTGCATTTATTAGATTTAGATGATACAAAATCAAGAGGAACATCAGTATTTTGTATTCTACCAATGGTAATAGCAAGTGGATTTTTCTATTACAGAAATAATTATATGGATTGGAAAATAGCTGTACTTTGTGCAATAGGTGGAACAATTGGTGGATATATTGGTGCAAAATTATTAAAAAAAGTATCACCTAAAATAATGAAAATTGTATTTACTGGATTTTTAATTTATGTATCAATAAAAATGATAACAAGTTAAAAGAAAGGTCAAAAAATGGGAGAAATATTAATTGGAATTGTATCTGGAATAATTAGTGGCGCAGGAATGGGAGGAGGAACAATACTAATATTTCTTCTTTCATTTGTGATGGGTGTAGAACAACATATAGCACAAGCAACAAATCTTATCTTTTTTATACCAACTTCAATAGTTGCAATAATTGTAAATTTAAAAAATAAAAATATAGACTTAAAACTAGCTATAATAATTTCAATATGTGGTGTAATTGGAGCAATAATAGGAGCAAATATTGCAATAAACATAGATGTTGGTTTGCTAAAAAAAATTTTTGGAATATTTTTAGCTTTAGTTGCAATAAATGAAATATATTCCATAATAAAATTGTATAAAAATGATGATAAAAAGAAATAATAAATATAGACATATTTGGAGGTGAGTGGAAATGAAATTTATAAAAGGTATGGTAATAGGTGGATTAATTACTACTGGGATAGTTATGATGTATGCTGAAGGAACAGGAATGATGAACAAAAAGAAAATGATGAAAAAAGGAAGACAAATGGCAAAAAAAGTAGGAATACTTTAAAAACATAAAGGACTTGGGAAAAATCCCAAATCCATTACATAATTAGATTGTTATTTGCAGTCATCTTTATCCATACAGTGACAATCATCTTTGCAATCATCTTTTTTTCCGCCTATAAAGCAGTCACATTTATCATGTTTATCGCCTTTTAAGCATCTACCTTCATGATGACATTTAGCGCAAATTTTAACTTTTTTAGTATCATTTACCCAAATTTGAATAGCATATTCTCTATCTGGACAAAGAGGTCCGAAAACAAATTCCCCTTCTTTATCTGTGAAAGTATGACCTATTGGTCTTCTTTCTTCTTTGCCATGTTCGCAAACTACTTCAACAAGTTTTACAACAGCATCTTTTACTGGTTCTTTAAAACAATCTTTTATTACTCCATATATTACATCTCTATTATCTTCTGGTAAAGTGATATCTAAGTCGAATTGTTTTCCTTTTGAAATTACACCATCTATATCTAAAATTGGGCAACATGGTTTATTATTATTCATTTCCATATTATCATTCCTTCCTTTCTTCTATATCATATGTTGAAAAATGTCGAATGTTGCAAATTTTAATATCAAGAATATTGTAAAAAATAGATGTATATAGTATAATATAACTATAGGGAAAAAAAGGAGGAGATAATTATGGACGAAAATAATAAAGACGATATAATAGAAGTAGAAAAAGTGCCAGATAATGAAGAACAAAAAGTAGAACAAGTAAATCAAGTTGAAGAAAACAAAAAAGAACAACAACAAGAGGTAAAAAATGCGGAAGTTGTTAATGAAAAACAAAAAAATCAAGTGGAAGAAGAAAAAGATAGGAAAGGATATTGTATTGCATCTTTAGTATTAGGAATTGTTTCTCTAGTATTATTATTTGTAAGTTATATATCAGTACCATGTGCAATAACTGCAATAATCTTTGGAGCCATAGGAATAAAGTCAAAAAATAAAGGAATGGCAATAGGAGGATTAGTAACAGGTATAATAAGCTTTTTAATAGAAGTATTAATAGTAATTTTTACTCTAATATTAGGGCTATCACTTATATTTGATGTTAAAGATTATATTATAAACCAAGATATGCAAGAAGATAATGTAAATAATAGTTATTATGATGATTATGACTATGACTATGATTATAATAGCTACCTAAATGGCAGATATGATATTTAAAATGAATTATTTAATAGTTTTAAGGATTACTAATTTAGTTAGTAGTCCTTTTTATTGTCTTAGACAACAAGGTTCTGGGCTACCAGACCGCAATCTTTTATTGCTATGTCGGGTCAGGTTCTTATTTTGGAATATTAAAATTTTGTAATAACCTAAAAATTCCCGCATAAAATTAAATAGTTTTAATTTGGAGGGAATGTAATGTTTTTAGTGTTTAATAAAGAAAAAATATTTGCATATCTAGTATCAGTAATAACAGTAGTGGTTTTGTTTTTTGTTGCAAATAGTATATATAACAATAATGAAAGTATATCTACATCAGCAGGGGTAACTAGTAACTTACCAATATATAATGTAGAAACAGAGACCAATAATGTGTCACTTACGATAAATTGTGCTTGGAATGCAGATGATATAGATAGTATTTTAGAAACATTGGAAAAAGAAAATGTAAAAGTCACATTTTTTATGGTAGGAGATTGGGTAGATAAATTTCCGGATGCAGTAAAGAAAATATCAGAAGCGGGGCATGAAATTGGTTCACATAGTAATACACACCCACATGTAACAAAACTAAGTTATGAAGAAAATGTAAAAGAAATAGAAGAATCAAGCAAAAAAATTGAGGATTTAACAGGAAAGAAAGTAAACATATATAGAGCACCATATGGAGAGTATAATGATACTGTAATAAAATCAGCAACTGATAATGGATATAAAACAATACAGTGGAATTTAGATACATTAGACTATACAGGGCTTACTGGGGAAGAAATGTGGAATAGACTAAAAGATAAAATAAAAAAGGGAGATATAATATTAATGCATAATGGAACTAAAAATACAGCAAATTCATTGGAAATGATAATTAAAAATATAAAAGAAAAAAGCTTAAATGTAGTTCCTATATCAGAATTAATTTATCAAGATGACTACACAATCAATTCAAATGGAACTCAAATAAAAGACAAATAATATGTATAAACTTTCCAAAAGTGGGAAAAATATATACATAAAATACAAATAGTGACTTACATAATCTATAAAACATAGGAAAAATCTTACTTTTTTGAATAAAATTAACTTTTTATGTAGACAAAACCAAAAAAATGGTGTATAATAGGAAATGTAAGTTTAACTAGAGCGTAACAAAAGGATACAATTGATAAAAAATAATAGGGAGGAAAAGAAATTGGATACAAATTATTTAGAAAACAACTACTTAACTTTAGTAGGAAAAGTTACAGGAGAAAAGAAATTCAGCCATGAAATATATGGAGAAAGATTTTATATCTTTAATTTAGAAATACCACGTTTAAGTGGAAATGAAGATATAATACCAATTACAGTTTCAGAAAGGTTAATTGGTGAAAACACATTAAGTGAAGGAAACAAACTATTAGTTAAAGGACAATTTAGGTCATATAACAGTTATGAAAATGGTAAAAACAGATTAATATTAACTGTATTTGCCAAAGATGTATTAGAAGTAAAAGATGAAGAAGAAGAAAATGAAATGGCAAAAAAAGATGAAATAACAAATGAAGTTGTTTTAATTGGTTTCATTTGTAAAAAACCAATATATAGACAAACACCATTTGGAAGAGAAATTTCAGACCTTTTACTAGCCGTAAATAGAGCATATAACAAATCAGACTACATCCCATGTATAGCTTGGGGAAGAAATGCAAGATTCTGTCAAAACCTTGAAGTAGGTGCACAAGTTAAAGTAGTAGGAAGAGTTCAATCAAGAACTTATGAGAAAAAACATGAAGACGGAAGTGTAGAAACAAGAGTAGCTTATGAAGTTTCAATAGGAAGTTTAGAAGTAATTGAAGAAAATGACAATGAAAAAGAAGCAGAAGAAGAAGCTAAAGAAGCTGTTTAAAATAAAAATTGTTAATATTAAAGTTCTAAAAGACTAGTCTTTTAGAACTTTTTTTGATATAATTTACACAAAACAAAAGGCGAAAGGAAGTTGGAAATGAAAACTAGAAAACCTAAAGATGAAAGTGAAAAGAAGATATCTTTAAAATTAACAATTTTAGCAATTGTATTAATTGCAATATTTAGCATTGCAATTACACCAGTAACATTTCAAAATGACACATACTACACGATAAAAGTAGGAGAGCATATTGCAGAATATGGTATAGATATGCAAGACCCATTTTCATGGCATCAAGATTTAGCATATACTTATCCACACTGGTTATATGATTTAATAACATATATGATATATTCTGCTTTTGGATTTGTAGGAATATATATTACAACCTGTATACTATCTGTGGTACTTGGAATATCAATATTTTGGGTTAATAAAAAACTCGTAAAAAATGAAGTAATATCATTTTTTGTGACAATTGGTGCAATGTATCTACTTATGCCATATATTGCAGCAAGAGCACAATTAGCTACTTTTATTTTATTTGCATGGACAATCTTTTTTATAGAGAAATTTTTAGAAACAAAGAAGAAAAGATATGCAATTGGATTAATTATAATACCAATATTAATTGCAAATTTACATGTAGCAGTATTCCCATTCTATTTTGTGTTGTATTTGCCATATATAGGAGAATATTTAATAGTACTTTTAGGAGAATTTGTATATTACAAGAAATTTAAAATATGGTTATTAAAAACTAGAATAAAAGGACTTGAAAAATCAAATAAAAATGGAGAAAAGCTTGGAAAATTAACAGAAAAATTAAATCAATTAGAAGAAAAAGTCGATAAAGTAAAAATAAGAAGAACAAAAGATATTAAAAATCCATATAAAATAAAAATAGTAAAAAATGATGCTGTAAAATGGTTAATATTAATAATGATAATATGTGTATTTACAGGATTTTTAACACCACTTGGAGATACTCCATATACTTATTTATCAAAAACAATGCAAGGAAATACTACAGAAAACATAAATGAACATCAGCCAATGACACTTGCAACAGATACAGAAATAATATGTACATTGATTTTATTTATAGCAATCCTAATGTTTACAAAAGCAAAAATAAGACTATGTGATTTATTTATGTTAGCAGGATTACTATACATGATGTTAGCTTCAAGAAGGCAAGTAAGTATGTTTGCAATAATGTGTTCCGTTATTCTAAATAGGTTAATTCTAGAAATAGATAGAATATATACAGGAAACACTATAAAAGATGCGGCAAAAGTAATGGCAGGAAAAGTGGGAATGATATTAACAACAGTTTTAGTATTATTACTTAGCTTTTATTTTGCAAAAGACAAATTTGATGACACACTTGTTGATGAAACACAATATCCAGTACAAGCCTGTGACTTTATTTTAGAAAATATAGATTTAGGAACAGCAAGATTTTATAACGAATATAATTATGGAAGTTACATGATATTTAGAGGAATACCAGTATTTATAGACTCTAGAGCAGATTTATACTCTCCAGAATTTAGCGGAAAACAAGATGATATATTTATGGATTTCATAAATGTATCTGGAATATCAACATTTTATGAAGATGTATTCGAAAAATATGATATAACACATGTAATAACATATAAAAGCTCAAAAATGAATATGATTATCAAAAAAACAAACGATCCAAATTATAAACAAATATATGAAGATAACTATTTTACAATATATGAAAGAGAAACTAGCACAAATAAAATAGAAGAGTAAAATAACAAAAGTAAAAGGAAAGTAAAGGGGAGGTTTTAATTAGTGGAAAAAAAAGAAAAATCTCTTATAGAACAAAAACTAGAAGAAAAGAAAAAAATTAAAAAAACTAATATTGTTTTAATTGTAATTGGAGTATTAATAATATTAGTAGATCAAATAGTAAAAATATTTATAATAAATGTAGGAAATGTCACATTAATACCAGGAGTTTTAGAACTAAGTGTAACCCAAAACATGAATGCTGCATATGGAGTAGGTTCAAATTCTACAGTAATGTATGTTATAACAAATTTAATAGTCTTAGGAATAATATTTAAATTTTTAACAACACAAAATGAATTTGTCGATATTAAAATGAGAGTATTTTTAAGCTTTATCCTAGCAGGTGGAATAAGTAATGTAATAGATAGATTAATACATGGTTATGTAATAGAATGGATAAAAATAAGCAAATTACCAGTATTTAATATAGCAGATATATTTGTTGTAATCGGTTGGGTAGCAATAGCTGCAATATTTGCAGGATTTACAGTTAAAGAACTAAGAAAAAGGAGAGAAAATTGAAAACATATATAGTAAAAGATGATGAACAAAAAATAAGAATAGATGGATATATATCAAAAAAAGATAGTGATTTATCAAGAGTTGCAGTTCAAAGACTAATAGAAGAAGAAAAAATCTTAGTAAATGGTAAAAAGGTAAAACCATCATATAAAGTAGTAGAAAATGACAAAATAACAATAGAAGAAGAAAAGCCAAAAGAAGTATCTATTAAGGCAGAAAATATACCTCTAGAAGTTATTTATGAAGATGATGATATAATTGCTGTAAATAAACCAAAAGGAATGGTAGTCCATCCAGCAAATGGTAATCCAGATGGAACATTAGTAAATGCATTAATGGCAATTTGTAAAGATTCCTTATCTGGAATAGGTGGAGAAATAAGACCTGGAATAGTTCATAGATTAGATAAAGATACATCAGGTGTAATAGTAGTTGCAAAAAATGATAAAGCACATATAAACTTAAGTGAGCAAATAAAAAATCATGAGGTAAAAAAGACATATATAGCATTAGTAAGAGGAATTGTTAAAGAAAATCATGCTACAATAAATATGCCAATAGGAAGAAGTAAAAAAGATAGAAAGAAAATGGCAGTAGAAAAAGACGGAAAAGAAGCAATTACTCATTTCAAAGTATTAGAAAGATATCCGAAAGATAATTGTACACTTCTAGAAGTACAAATAGAAACAGGAAGAACACATCAAATAAGAGTACATTTATCACATATAGGTTATCCAATAATAGGAGATGAAGTTTACTCAAACGGAAAAAACAAATGGGGAATAAAAGGACAAGCTTTACATGCAAAAAGTCTAGAATTTAAACATCCAATCACAGGTAAAAAAATGAAATTAGAAGCAGAATTGCCAGAATATTTTAGAAAAATATTAGAATGAGAAAAAGAGGGAGGGAAAATGGAAGAAGAAATAAGACTTCAAAAATATATTGCTGATTGTGGAGTTACATCAAGAAGAAAAGCAGAAGAGTTAATAATTCAAGGAAAAATAAAAGTAAATGGAAAAGTTGTTACTGAACTTGGAACTAAGATAAATCCTAAAAAAGATATAGTTTTATACAATGATAAAGAAATAAAAGTAGAAAAGAAAAATGTATATATATTATTAAATAAACCTATAGGATATGTAACAACTGCAAAAGATCAGTTTGATAGGGATTCTGTATTAGATTTAGTAAAAGTCAAAGAAAGAATAGTACCAGTAGGAAGATTAGATATGTATACATCAGGAGCATTAATTTTAACTAATGACGGAGATTTTGTATATAAAGTTACACATCCAAAACATGAGATAGATAAAACTTATACAGTAACAATTAAAGGTATTGTTACAAGCGAAGAGGTAGATAAATTAAGAAAAGGTGTAAAAATAGAAGAATATATAACAAAACCTGCAAAAGTTAAAATACTAAAAACTGATGAAGAAAAAAATGAGTCAAGACTAGAAATAACAATACATGAGGGGAAAAATAGACAAGTAAGAAAAATGTGTGAAGCAATAAATCATAAAGTATTAGCACTCCACAGAAGTAAGATTGCAGGAATAGGTGTAAAAGATTTACCACTTGGAAAATGGAGATATTTAACTAGTAAAGAAGTGGAAAAAATAATAAAAAGTAATTAGATACCTTGAAAAAGTAAGTAAAAAAATATATAATATACCAAACAAAAGAAAAAAGGAGATAATGCTAAAATGCATACATTTCAATATAAAACACAAGATTGGATAAAAAATAATTATAAAGAAGGTAAAAAAGTTAAAGGAATAGTAAAAAACATAAAACCATATGGAGCTTTTATAGAAATAGAAGGTGGAGTAGTTGGTTTGGCACATATTGAGGATTTATCAATTGCAAGGATAAAAACACCATATGAAAGACTACAAATTGGACAAAAGGTTGATGTTGTAGTAAAATCAATAGAGAAAAACACAGGAAGGATAACACTTTCATATAAAGAAACACTAGGTACATGGGAAGAAAATGCTAATAAATTTTCAAAAGGAATGAAAACAAAAGGAATTGTAAGAGAAACAGAGAAAAATAAAAATGGAATCTTTATAGAACTAACACCTAATCTTGTTGGGATGGCTGAATATGAAGATGGTTTAGAATATGGAAAAACGGTTGACGTATTAATTAAAAAGATAGATAAGGAAAAGAAAAAAGTAAAATTACTAATTGTTTAAAAGAAAAATAGCTAAAAGGAGGAATAATAATGGTTAATGATAATGAAATTAAAGCAAAGGTATCACCATTTGCAATTAGGGAAGGAGAAATAAAAACATTTGACGGAAAAGATGGATATGTTTCTATGAACCAAATTGTACACAAGATAAATATAGGACATATTAATGAAATCCATTTTGCAATATTGGATTTAGTAAATGAGTTTGAATTTATTACATCAAGACAATTATACCAAATGCTAGAGATAAAAGGTTTTGACCCTAAATCACAAGATAAATTAAATAATAAATTAGAACAATTAGTAAAATCAAAAATATTAACAAGATATTACTTTACATCAGACGAAGGAAAAGGAATTTATAGAATTTATTGCCTAGAAAAAATGGGAAAATATTTATTAACTTCTAAAGAAGTTGAGTGTAAATGGCAACCATCTGATAATACAAAGCCAGTTGCGATGATTAAAAAAAGATTAGCAGGAAACCAAACTTTAATTGCTTATTTAAGAAAAGTAAAAGCTTTTGATAGTTATGTTGTAAAACCAGCACTAACAGCTAAGGTTTCAGGCAAGATATTTAAAGCTTCTGGTGGTTCAGTAAAATTGACAAAAAATAAAAAGTCAATAGAATTCCTATTTGAAGTTATAAGAAGAGAAATCGACTGGCAAAAGAAATTAGTAGATAAAATGAGACTTTATAAAGAGTTTTATGAAAATTTTTTACCAGGAGATTCAGGATTTGCTGGTATGCCACAATTAATATTAATATGTGAAGATGAAAAACATATGGCAGAATCTTTTAAAGAAATAGTAAAAAATGAACTAGAAATTCCACAAATAAAATTATATTTTACAACAGATTTAAGACAAAATGAAGAAACACTAGAAAATACTTTAGTAGATTTCAAATTAGTAGATGGAAAATATAAAATGGAAAATGTAGAGTTAAAATTATTAGGAATGTAGAAAATAACAAAGAAAGATTTAAGTTAAAATACTTAAGTCTTTTTTTATTTTAAAAATTAAAAAAAACTATTGACAATCGAATATACATTCAACTATAATAAAGAAAAAACAGTTGAGTACTTATTCAATTATTTATACATATAATGAATTAGAAAGGAGAAAACATATGTCAAAAAATGAATTTATATGTGATTGTAATATAATCCATGATGATATTGTAAAAGATACATTAAGTAAAATGCCAGAAGATGATTTATTTAATAAATTAGCAGAATTTTTTAAGATTTTAGGTGATACAACAAGAGCAAAGATTTTATTTGCTTTAGACCAAAATGAAATGTGTGTATGTGATATTGCAAATGTATTAGGAATGAGCAAATCATCTATCTCACATCAATTAGGGACTTTAAGAAGAATGAGCATTGTAAAATGTAGAAAACAAGGAAAAGAAGTGTATTACACAATAGATGATGACCATGTAAAAGGTCTATTTGAACTAGGAATTGAACACATAGAACATAAATAGGAGGATGTTATGAAAAAAAATTTAATACAAATAATAATTTCATTTGTTTTGTTTTTAATAGCAATACTAATACCTTTTGAAAATGATTTCATAAATAAAACATTATATATAATTTCATATTTAATAGTAGGATTAGAAATTGTATTAAAGGCAATCAAAAATATTTTTAAAGGAAATGTTCTTGATGAGCATTTCTTAATGGCAATAGCAACTATTGGAGCATTTGCCATTGGAGAATTCCCAGAAGCTGTTGCAGTTATGCTATTTTACCAAGTAGGAGAATTATTCCAAGATTATGCAGTAGATAAATCAAGAAAATCAATTGCAAACTTAATGGATATAAGACCAGATATAGCATTTGTAAAAAGAAATGGGAAAATAGAAAAAGTATCCCCAGAAGATGTGAAAATTGGGGAAAACATAGTTGTAAAACCGGGTGAAAAAGTACCTCTAGATGGAACTGTTGTAGAAGGAAATTCAATGTTAGATACATCAGCATTAACAGGAGAATCACTTCCAAGAGAAGTAAATGTTGGGGATAATATTTTAAGTGGATGTATTAATAAAAATGGGCTATTAACAATAAAAGTAGAAAAAGAATTTGGAGAATCTACTGTAAGTAAAATATTAGATTTAGTAGAAAATGCAAGCAGTAAAAAATCAAAGTCAGAAAACTTTATAACTAAATTTGCTAAATACTATACTCCAATTGTAGTAATAATTGCAATACTTCTTGCAATTATCCCACCATTTATACTAAATGTTGGAGAATTTACTGAGTGGCTTTATCGTGCTTTAACATTTTTAGTTGTATCTTGTCCATGTGCTTTAGTAATATCAATACCTTTAGGATTTTTTGGAGGAATAGGTGGAGCATCTAAAGTAGGTATTTTAGTTAAAGGAAGTAACTATTTAGAAGCATTATCAAATACAGAAATAGTTATTTTTGATAAAACAGGGACATTAACAGAAGGTGTTTTTGAAGTACAAAAAGTAGAGCCAGTTGGAATATCTAAAGATGAATTACTAAGATATGCAACTTATGCAGAAAGTAATTCAAATCATCCAATTTCAGTATCTTTAAAAAAAGCATATAATAAAGAAATAGAGGAAAATATAATTTCAAATGTTGAAGAATTAGCAGGTAGAGGAGTAAGAGCAAAAGTAGAAGGAAAAGAAGTATTAATTGGAAATGACAAATTAATGGAAGAAAGAAATATAGAATATACTCCTTGTAATGATGTAGGTACTATACTTTATGTTGCAATTGATAACAAATATGTAGGATACATTTTAATTGCAGATAAGATTAAAAAAGATTCTGCAAGAACAATAAAAGAATTAAAACAAAATAATATTAAAGAAACTGTAATACTTACAGGAGATAAAAAAGAAGTAGGGAATAAAGTTGCAAAAGAATTAAAGATAGATAAAGTATATACAGAGTTATTGCCAGATGGAAAAGTAAAAAAAGTAGAAGAATTAATGAAAGACAAATCAGAAAAAGGAAAATTGGTATTTGTAGGAGATGGTATAAATGATGCACCAGTTCTAGCACTTTCAGATATAGGAATTGCAATGGGAGGACTTGGTTCTGATAGCGCAATAGAAGCAGCAGACATAGTTATTATGACAGATGAGCCATCTAAACTAGGAACAGCAATTAAGATTTCTAAGAAAACAATGAGCATTGTAAAACAAAACATTATATTTGCAATAACAGTTAAAATTTTAGTTTTAATATTAACAGCATTTGGTATAGGTACTATGTGGGAAGCAGTATTTGCAGATGTAGGAGTATCTGTTTTAGCAATAATAAATTCTCTAAGAGCATTAAGAGTAAAAAATAAATGACAAAAAACACTTAGAAATATTATACTTAAAATATTTCTAAGTGTTTTCATATTATTTTATTCCTAAAATTTCTTTAGCTTTTTTAATATCTTCATCAGTTGCTTGTCTTATACCTTCTAAAGGATATTTTAAGCCAAGCTTTTTCCATTTAAATTCTCCAATATTATGATAAGGCAAAAGTTCTACTTTTTCTACAGTTTTAAGAGAACCAATAAAATCTTTTAATTTTAATAAATCTTCTTTATTATCAGTATATCCTGGGACAATAACTTGTCTAATCCACATTTTTATATTATTGTCACTTAAATATTTTGCAAATTCGAGTTCTAATTTATTTGATTTTCCAACTAAATCTCTACATTTGTTATCATCAATGTGTTTAATATCTAATAAAACTAAATCAGTATATGATAAAAGCTCTTTTATATCATCAGTAATTGTAACCATACCTGAAGTATCAATACAAGTATGAATATTTTCTTCTTTTAACTTTTTGAATAATTCTACTAGAAATTTTACTTGTAATAAAGGTTCACCACCTGTTACAGTAACTCCTCCATTAGGACAGATATAGTTTTTATATCTTATAACTTTAGTAAAAATTTCATCTAAAGATTCATATTTACCACTATTTATATCCCAAGTGTCTCTGTTATGGCAGTATTTACATTCTAAATGGCATCCTTGTAAAAAGATAACAAATCTAATTCCAGGTCCATCTACAGCCCCAAATGATTCGAAAGAGTGAACTTTAGCATAATATTGTAAATCTTTTTCTTTTTCCATCTTATTGCTCCTAATTTATTAAGGTTATTTTTAAATTAAATTCTTTCGTGAATTGTTCTATGGATTACATCTAATTGTTGTTCTCTTGTTAATTTTGTGAAGTGAACTGCATATCCAGAAACACGAATTGTAAGTTGTGGATAGTTTTCTGGATGTTCCATAGCATCTTCTAATAAACTTCTATCAAATACATTGACATTTATATGATGACCTGTTTGTTTAAAATATCCGTCAAGCATATTTATTAAGTTTTCTACTCTTTGATCTTCTGTTTTTCCTAAAGTTCCTGGTGTGATTGAGAATGTATATGAAATTCCATCCTCTGCACTATCAAATGGAAGTTTTGCAATAGAGTTCATTACAGCTAATGCTCCGTTTGTATCTCTTCCATGAAGTGGGTTAGCACCAGGTCCAAATGGTTCTCCAGCTCTTCTTCCATCTGGAGTATTTCCTGTAGCTTTTCCATACACTACATTTGAAGTGATTGTTAAAATAGACAATGTATGTTTTGAATTTCTATAAGTTTGATGTTTTCTTAATTTATTCATAAAGTTTTTAGTAATATCTACTGCTATTTGGTCAACTCTTTCGTCATCGTTTCCGAATTTAGGGAAATCTCCTTCGACTTTATAATCAATAGCAAGTCCTGTTTCATCTCTTATTACTTTTACTTTAGCATATTTTATTGCAGATAATGAGTCTGCTACAACTGATAGACCTGCAATACCACAAGCCATTGTACGAAGAATTTCACGGTCATGTAATGCCATCTCTATTGCTTCATAGCAATATTTATCATGCATATAGTGAATTGCATTTAATGCTTTAATATATATTTTTGCTACATAATCCATCATTTGATTGAATTTTTCCATAACTTCATCATAATCTAAATATTCTGAAGTGATTGGTGCGTATTTTGGTGTAATTTGTTTTCCTGAAACTTCATCTCTACCACCATTAATTGCATAAAGTAGAGTTTTTGCAAGGTTTGCTCTTGCACCAAAGAATTGCATTTGTTTACCTATTTTCATAGGAGAAACACAACAAGCAATACCATAATCATCTCCTAAAGTAATTCTCATTAAGTCATCATTTTCATATTGAATAGAAGATGTTTTTATTGATAGACCAGTTGTATATTTTTTAAATCCTTCTGGAAGTCTTGTAGACCATAGAACTGTCATGTTTGGTTCTGGCGCAGGTCCTAAGTTTTCTAAAGTATGAAGTAATCTAAAAGAGTTCTTAGTAACTAATGTTCTTCCGTCAATTCCCATACCACCAATACTTTCTGTTACCCATACTGGGTCACCACTAAATAATTCGTTATATTCAGGTGTTCTTAAAAAACGAACTAATCTTAATTTCATAACAAAGTGGTCCATAATTTCTTGAGCTTCTTCTTCTGTTAGAACTCCATTTTTTAAATCTCTTTCAAAATATATATCTAAGAAAGTTGAAGTTCTTCCTAAACTCATTGCAGCACCATCTTGTGATTTTATAGCTCCTAAATATCCAAAGTAAAGCCATTGAACAGCTTCTTTAGCATTTTGAGCTGGTTTTGATATATCAAATCCATATTTTTGGGACATTTGTTTTAATTCATTTAGTGCTGAGATTTGTTCACTGATTTCTTCTCTTGAACGAATTACTTCTTCTGTTAATTCATCAGTATTTAATACATCCAATTCTTGTTTCTTTTCATCAATTAAACTATCAATACCATATAGAGCAACTCTTCTATAATCACCTATAATTCTTCCACGACCATATCCATCTGGAAGTCCTGTGATTAAATGTGAACTTCTAGCTGCTCTAATATCTGGTGTATATACACTAAATACTCCATCATTGTGTGTTTTTCTGTATTTGTGGAATATGTTTTCAACTTCTTCATCTACTTTTCTGTCATATGCTTCACAAGCTTTTTCTACTATCCTTATACCACCAAATGGCATAATAGCTCTTCTTAAAGGCTTGTCTGTTTGAAGTCCAACTATATCTTCTAAATCTTTATCAATATATCCAGCATCATGAGCTATAATTGTAGATATTGTTTTTGTATCTATATCTAAGACTCCACCTTTTGAATCATGTTCTTTTTTGTATAAATCTAAAACTTCATCCCATAATTTTTTTGTTTTTTCAGTAGGTCCAGCTAAAAAGCTAGAATCTCCCTCATAAGGTGTATAATTGTGTTGTATAAAATCTCTTACATTTATTTCTGATTGCCAATCTCCTTGTTCAAATCCTTTCCATTGTTCAAATTTCATAAAAAACCTCCTAACATTTTCTAATTATAGTATTTACAAATTTGCCATATAATATAATAACATAGGTAAAAAAATTAATCAATTAAAATATTATATTTTCTTATTTAATATTATAAATATTTTTTAAATAATGCTGTTGCAAAAGCAACAAAAAAAGAGTATATAAAAATACTCTTTAAAATCTTCCTCTATCTTCTTCCTCATCTATATCTGAATCTGCTATTGCTTTAGCTACATTATATATTAACTTTTGCTTTTCAGGAGAACATCCTTTTATTAATTCTGCAAATTCTTTATCTAAATAATAATTAGAATTACTAGAAGCACCATTTAAGATATATCCTTCAGATACGTCTAATAATCCACATATTTGATTTAATCTTTTTAAATTTATATGAGAATTTCCTCTTTCAACTCTACTTAAAAATGCAACAGAAATATCAATTTTTTCTGCTAAATCTTCTTGAGTTAAGTTTTTTGCTAATCTTGCTTGTTTAATTCTTTGCCCGATTACTGTATAATCGATAGCCATATTTATCACCTTCCTATTCTTACAGTCATTAATATAGCATTTTATAGTTTAAATTTACAGAAACCAAATATACAAATGAAACTTATAAGTTAAAAACAAAGCAGAATATCTATATAGATATTTGTTTTGAAAATGAATGCATAAGAAAAAGCGAGAAAAAACGAGTAAAATAGAGAAAAAAAGAGTAAAAATAGTAAAATATGCCATTTTTGGACACCTAATTATGTCAAAAAAACAAAAATTAAGTAGAATTTTGTATACATAATTTGATTTTGAGCAGAATATATAGTATAATAATAAAGTCGCGTTAGAAAAAAACAGAAATAAGGAGAGTGAAGTTATATTTTAAAACCAAGGCTCAAATACTATACAAAAGAAATTTTAAAGTATTTTAACATGAGCTTGATAGCTTTAGGTATTATTTCCGCGATAATATTTATAAAATTTAAACCAATCTATCAGGTAAGCATATCTGGTGAAGAAGTAGGATATATTGAAAGCAAAACTGAATTAGAAGATAATGTTAAACAAACAATAAATGAAAATAATGAAAATGTGGATTCAGTAAAAATAACTATAGAGCCAGAATATGAGTTAAAACTTGTAAATAGAACAATTGAAACAAATGAGGAAGAAGTTGCAAGTGCAATAACTAAAGATATGATAGTAACATATAAATATTATGAAATTGCATTAAATGAAAGTGTAATAGATACAGTTAGTACAATTGAAGATGCAGAAGAGTTAATAAATGAAATAAAAGAAAACAAGCAAGAAGAATTAGAACAAAATAACATTAATCTAACAGTTACAGAAAAATATACAGAAGAAAAAGTTGAAACAAGTACAATTGAGATTGCAAGGGTTAATTTAAATTCAAAAGTTGACACTGCAATTGAAGAAGAAAAAGCAAGAAAAGAAGAGGAAGAAAGAATAAAAAATATGCCAGATGTAAATGGCATAAAACTAGCAACGGCACCGATAACAGGAACTATAACATCAAGATATGGTGTTAGTAGTAGTATAAGAAGTTCAAGACATACAGGTTTAGATATTGCAGCAACTAAAGGTACACCAATTAAAGTTGTAGCAGATGGTACAGTTACTTTTGCAAGATATAATGGCTCATATGGATATTTAGTAAAAGTAAATCATGGTAATGGTGTAGAAACTTGGTATGCTCATACTAGTAAAATGTATGTAACAGTTGGTCAAGAGGTAAAAGCAGGAGATGTAATTGCTCTAGTTGGTTCAACAGGAAATTCAACAGGACCACATCTACATTTTGAAATTAGAATTAATGGAGAACACGTAAATCCACAAAATTATTTATACAAATAAAGAAGAAGTGATATAAAGCTTCTTCTTTTTATGTTTTTTAATAAATAATTATAACAGATTATCTAGTTCGACAAAAATAGTGTTTAAAAAAGACAAAAATCTTCTTGACAAAAATTGGGATATATAATAAAGTTGTTTTTAGAAAACCTAAGATAAGAAAGGAGATTATATTATGGAAATGAGTGCTGAAGAAATAAAGATAAAACAAATGATAGATGAGTTAGTAGAAAAAGCTAAAATTGCATCAAAAGAATATTTAAAACTTAATCAAGAACAGGTAGACAATATAACAAAAGCAATGTCTATGGCAGGATTAGAACATCATATGGAACTTGCAAAAATGGCTGTAGAAGAAACTAAAAGAGGAATTTATGAAGATAAAATAACAAAGAATATGTTTGCAACAGAATATGTATATCATAGTATAAAATATGAAAAAACAGTTGGAGTAATAAATAAAAATGAAGAAGAAGGTTATTCAGAAATAGCAGAGCCAGTAGGAATTATTGCAGGTGTTACACCTGTTACAAACCCTACTTCAACAACAATGTTTAAATCAATAATAGCTGCTAAAACAAGAAATGTAATAATTTTTGGATTTCATCCATCAGCACAAAAATGTAGTAGTAGAGCTGCTGAGATTTTAAGAGATGCAGCAATAAAGGCAGGTGCACCAGAAAATTGTATATTATGGATAGAAGAGCCATCAATAACAGCAACTAGAATGCTTATGAATCATCCAGATGTTAATTTGATTTTAGCAACAGGAGGAACAGGAATGGTAAAATCTGCATACTCTTGTGGAAAGCCAGCATTAGGAGTAGGACCTGGAAATGTTCCTTGCTATATTGATAAAACTGCTAAATTAAAAACATCAGTAAATGACCTAGTAATGTCAAAAGCATTTGATAATGGAATGATTTGTGCTTCAGAGCAAGCTGTATTAGTTGATAGAGAAATACACGAAGAATTTGAAGAATTAATGAAAAAAGCGGGTTCTTATTTTGTAAATGAAGAAGAAAAGAAAAAGTTACAAGATAGTATGTTTGAAAAGACAGAAGAATATGGATATAAATTAAAATCACATGTGCCAGGACAATCACCATATACTATAGCAAAAGAGGCTGGATTTGAAGTACCAGAAGATACAAAAGTATTAGTAGTATATGAAGAAGGAATTGGAAGTGACTTCCCATTTTCAAAAGAAAAGCTAAGTCCAGTACTTACATATTATATAGTAGAAAATGAAGATGAAGGAATTGAAAAATCTGAAAGATTACTAGAATTTGGCGGACTTGGACATTCAGCAGTAATCCACTCTGAAAATAAAGAAACAATTTTGAGATTTTCAAAAACGATGAAAGCAGGAAGAATTATAGTTAATTCTCCATCAACACATGGAGCAATAGGAGATATATATAACACAAATATGCCATCACTTACACTTGGTTGTGGCTCATTTGGTGGAAATTCAACAACAGCAAATGTTTCATCAGTAAATCTTATAAATATAAAAAGAACTAGTAAGAGGAGGGTTAATATGCAATGGTTTAAAGTACCTGAAAAAATATATTTTGAAGCAGGTTCAATTCAATATTTAGAGAAAATGCCAGATATAGAAAGAGCATTTATAGTAACAGATGAATCAATGATAAAATTAGGATATGTAGATAAAATTTTATATCATTTAAGAAAAAGACAACATTATGTACATTCTGAGATATTTAGTGAAGTGGAATCAGACCCTTCTTTTGATACAATAAAAAAAGGTGTAGAAGTAATGCAAAACTTTAAACCAGATGTAATTATTGCATTAGGCGGAGGAAGTCCGATAGATGCTGCAAAAGGTATGTGGCTATTTTATGAACACCCAGATGCAGACCCAGAGGGATTAAAATTAAAGTTTATGGATATTAGAAAACGTACATATAAATTTCCAAAACTAGGAACAAAATGCAAAATGGTAGCAATTCCAACAACTTCAGGTACAGGTTCAGAAGTTACATCTTTTGCAGTTATAACAGATAAAAAATTGAATAAAAAATATCCTCTAGCAGATTATGAATTAACACCAGATGTTGCAATAGTAGACCCAGATTTAGTAATGAGTCTTCCAAAAACTGTTACAGCAGATACAGGTATGGATGTTTTAACACACGCAATTGAGGCATATGTATCAAATATGGCATCAGATTATACTGATGGTTTAGCTGAAAAAGCAGTTGAGTTAGTACTTAAATACTTAGAAAAAGCATATGATAATGGTAGTGATAAAGAAGCTAGAGAAAAAATGCATAACGCAAGTACAATTGCAGGAATGGCATTTACAAACGCATTTTTAGGAATAAACCATTCTTTGGCACATAAATTAGGTGCAGAATTTCATATGGCTCATGGAAGGATAAATGCAATTCTTCTACCATATGTGATTAAATATAACAGTACAATGCCAACAAAATTTGTATCATTCCCTAAATATGAATATTATATCGCAGATGAGAAATATTGTGAATTAGCTAAAAAAGTTGGATTAAAAGCAGATACAAAAGAAGAGGGAATAAATAGTTTAATCCAAAAAATAAAAGAATTAAATGAGCATATGGGCATTCCAAAATCATTTAAAGAAGCTGGAATAGATGAGCAAGAATTTTTGGCAAAAGTAGATATGCTAGCAGACCGTGCATTTGAAGACCAATGTACAACTGCAAATCCAAGAGTTCCATTAGTTTCTGAATTAAAGCAAATTTTGTTAGATAGCTATTATGGAAATGAAATATAAATATTGTAAATAAAAATAAATAGAAAAAAATCCCAGGTAAAATATACCTGGGATAAAATAATTTTAAAATTCACAATTTTTTGGTGTCCTTGGGAATGGTATTACATCACGAATATTTTGCATACCTGTTAAATACATAATAGCTCTTTCAAATCCAAGACCGAAACCAGAATGAACACAGCTACCATATTTTCTTAAATCTAAATACCAAGAGTAATTTTCAATTGGCATATTTAATTCATTTATTCTAGAAAGTAGTTTTTCATAATTTTCTTCCCTTTGGCTACCACCAATTATTTCACCGATACCTGGAACAAGAAGGTCTGCTGCTGCAACAGTTTTTCCATCATCATTTAATTTCATATAAAATGCTTTAATATTTTTTGGATAGTCTGTTACAAAAACAGGTTTTTTAAATATTTTTTCACATAAATATCTTTCATGTTCTGTTTGAAGGTCAACACCCCATGACACTTTGTATTCAAATTCATCATTGTGTTTTTCTAGCTCTTTTATGCTATCAGTATAACTAATTCTTACAAAATCTGAATTAATTACATTGTTTAATCTATCTAATAATCCCTTATCAACAAATTGATTAAAGAATTCCATTTCTTCAGGACAATTATCTAAAACATATTTAAAAATATATTTAATCATTTCTTCTGCTAAGTCCATATCATCTTTTAAATCTGCAAAACATATTTCTGGTTCTATCATCCAAAATTCTGCTGCATGTTTTACAGTATTAGAATCTTCAGCCCTAAAAGTTGGACCAAATGTATATACATTACAAAAACTTTCAGCAAAAGTTTCAGCATTTAATTGTCCACTTACTGTTAAATGAGCAGGTTTTCCAAAGAAATCTTTTGAAAAATCAACATTTCCATCTTCTGTTTTAGGAATATTGTTTAAATCAAAAGAGTTTACATTAAACATTTCTCCAGCACCTTCAGCATCACTTGCTGTAATTAATGGTGTATGCACATAAACAAATCCTCTTTCTTGGAAAAATTTATGAATAGCATATGATAAAACACTTCTTACACGAAATACTGCACTAAATGTATTTGTTCTTGGTCTTAAATGTGCAATAGTTCTTAAATATTCAAAAGAATGTCTTTTCTTTTGAAGAGGATATGAACTATCTGATAAATTTTCAATTTCTATTTTACTTGCTTGTATTTCAAAAGGTTGTTTTGCATTTTCTGTAATTACTAAAGTTCCTGTTACCTTTATTGAAGAACTGATTGTTAGTTTACGAATTTCATCAAAATTATTTAATTTATCATTAAAGACAATTTGGACATTTTTAAAAAAAGTACCATCATTTAATTCTATAAAACCGAAGTTTTTTGAATCTCTAACTGTCCTTACCCATCCTTCTAAAACAATTTCCTTGTTTTCATACGACTTAGTTTCCCTAAATAAATCTTTAACTGATAAATCTTTCATAATATTTCCCCCTAACCTAATATGTTTGATATTATATGATAAACTTAAGAAAAATTCAAGAGTAAGTTCGAAATTCAAAGATAAATACTAATATTCACCATTTATGTAAAGAAAACATAAAATATAGCAAAAAGAAAAGGAGGCAGAAAAATGTCAAATTACATAATAGAAGGTGGAAAAAAGACAGAAGGAGTAGTAAAAATATCAGGCTCAAAAAATTCAAGCCTGCCAATAATTGCAGCAAGCATATTAAATGGTGGAAAAACGACATTATATAATGTGCCAAATATAAAAGATACAGAAATGATGTATGAAATATTAAAAACATTGGGAGCAAAGATAGAAAAAAAGAAAAACAAAGTAATAATAGATACAAGTAAAATCGAAAATTTAGAAATACCAGATGACTTAATGCATAAAATGAGGTCATCAGTAATTTTAGCAGGTGCAATGCTTGGAAAATACCATAAAGCAACATTTACATATCCAGGGGATTGCGATATTTGATTGATACATCGGACAAGTTTAAGATAAATGAGTGGATACAGGAATTTAAATAATAAAACAGATAAGCTTTAAAAGTAAAATTTTAAGGCTTATTTTTTAACCTTAAAACTATACTAAAAATTATTTTAAAAGCCACAAAATTGAACGTGAGGCGAAAGGAGATGTAGAAAATATGGCAACACAAAAACTAAAAGGACTATGGATACCAGTAGAAGTTTTATTAAACAAAGATTTATCAGATAAAGAAAAAATAATACTGTCTATGATTTGGTATTTAAGTGAAGAAACTAAAAGTTGTTTTGCAAGTAATAAATATATAGCAAGTATTGTAAATGTAACAGCAAATAGAGTATCTAAAATTATAAGTTCTCTGAAAGAAAAAGAGTATATAAAAGTAAAATTAAAATATAAAACAGACAGTAAAGAAATAGAACAAAGACAAATTACGCCTATTGTTCAAAATATTAATAGGTATAATTCAAAAAGCCAAGAGGGTATTGAAACAAATAACTATTTAGATAGTCAAAACCAACAATACCCTATATATAATAAAGACAAAGATATAATAAATAATATAAATAATAAAAATAATTATAAGAAAGAGGACACACATAAAAAGAAAAATATTCCATATAGAAGTGACAGGTATGGCGATGACTTCAATTGGAATAGCTTATATGCAAATTATAAAGAGATTAGTGCTACTTCAAATGTATAGCTAATCTCTTTTAATTTGCCTAAAAAACTATGAATAGTTTTTTAGCAATCTAAAATAAAAAAGTGAATTTTTATTTTGGATTGAATGGGGTGTGGGGCGATGCCCTGCCGCACGAAACACTTTTTGAAGCAGTAAGCTAAAAAAGTGTTGTAGTGTGTTACAAGACAATAAAAAAAGAGCAGAATTTAAGAAATAAATATGTCTTATTAGCTAGTAGCACAAGAGAGAAACTAGCTGAGGCAAAGGAGGTTAGAGATGAGTTATGCAATAATAAGAAACACAAAATACAAAAGAGAAAATCTAAAAGGAATATTTAGACACAACGAAAGAAGAAACAGAAATTATTCAAATAATAATATAGATAAAGAAAAATCATATTTAAATTATTCAATAAAATCTCCACAATATAGTTACGAAAAGGAATTTGAACAAATACGAAAACAATATGATTTGAAAGGACAAATAAAAGTAGTTAGTAATATAGCTTGTGAATATATAATAACATCAGATAAAGAATTTTTTGAGAGAATAGGAGAAGAAGAAACAAAAAGATATTTTGAAACAGCATATAAATTTGTAAGTGAATATAAAAATTTAGGAGAACAATATATATTATCTGCAAAAGTGCATATGGATGAACAAAGTCCACATATGCATTTAATTTTTTTACCTATTGTTCATACAAAAGATAAAAAAGGAAATGATATTGATAAACTAGCTTGTAGCGAATTTTGGAAAGCCAAAGATAGTTATAGACAACTTCAAAATGCTTTTTACAATTATATGGTATCAAATGGGTTTGAATTAGAAAGAGGTTTACCAAAGGAAGAAACAGGAAGAGAACATATAGATTTGAAAGAATATAAAGAAATAACTAATTTTGAAAAAACAAAAGAAACTTTGAAAAATATAAAATTAGAATTGCCTAATCTTCCAAACATTGATGATATTAATATTAATAGATTGTCAAAGAAAAGAGATGAAAAGATTTTAGAAGAAATCATAAAACCAAAAGATGATGTTATTCAAAACTTATACAAAGATAATTTGAATTTACATAGAGAATTATCAAGACAAACTAAAATAATTGAAAAAGCAGAAAAATATCAAAAAGAAAGAGATTCAATAATTACAGATAATGAAAAATTGCACAATCAAGTAGAAAATATTCAAGCAGAATATAAAGAAAAAGAATTTGATATGGAATGGAAATATAAAAGTAAAATAAAAAGTTTGGAAAAAGAAAATAACCATTTGCACAAAGTAGTAGAGAAGTTTTATGAGACAGTAGAAAAATTTATAGTTTGGATTTGTCAAAAATTTGGTATTGGAGAATCTAAAGAATTAGTTAGAGAATTTGAAAAAGAAACTAATATGTATATTGATCCAAAGAAACAACTAAAAAAAGAAGAAAGAGCAAAAGAATGGGATTTGGAAATATAAGAGCAAACAAAATTTATTTGCTCTTATAACTACTATTTCATATGTTTTAATGCAAATTCACAAGCAGATACTACGAAACCATTAAAAGAATATTCTTTTTTGTCTAGTCCTTCATTAGCTTTGTCAACAATTTCAATGATTTGAGAATTTATTTCAACAGGAAACCTAATACTTTTATAAATGTTAGCTTCGGTAGATTTTTTCATAACAAATTTATCCATAAATATAACCTCTTTTCATATTATTTTTAAATCTATTGAAATTATACTTAAAATATGGTATATAAAATATAACTGAAATACAGTTATAAAGATAAGAAAGGAAGAATTAAAAATGTTATGGATGGATTATTACTTTTATTTAAGTAAATTGCCAGAAGAAGAAAGAAAAAATCAAATATTATTACTAATTGGATTTTTTATTGTATTGTTTATAATAGGGGGGATTGGTGAATTTATAAGACATAAATTCAATAAAAAGAAATAGTACAATTAAAATTATATAATTAGATAAATTCAAAGTTTACAAAATTTGCAAAATGCAAGAAAATGTGGTATTATTAACATAATGGCAATAGCCATGTTGAAACCGTTATAAAATTATTACTTAAGGAGGTATAAACTATGAAACGGTATGAAAAATTTGTGCTTGAGGCAGAAAAGGGTATAACCTTTGAAGTCTCAGAGGGAACAAGAGGAGAGTTAATTATCAGAGCTCTGAACATTGCTACAGCCAATGTCAACTCTACAAACTATGTAAATCCTCCAATTCCTAACTATGTAAATCCTCCAATTCCTGAAGGATATAAGCATGTCTGTGGAGAATGGAATAATGGATTTGTAATTGAAAGATGTTCTGATAGAAGCCAGTTTGTATGGATTCCTGTTGGAAGTCTCGACTCTAATGGAACACTTGATGGAGAACATTTTTCGGAGAAATTCGGCAGACGAAATTACATGAACGATGAATTTTCGGCTGATGAATTCAATGAAGCTTTAAATGGTGAACTGCTTGAACAACTTGAAAGTGTCAAAAAATATGGGGGATTTTATATTTCTCGTTATAACATTTCCAAAAGTTCAGAAGGAAAACCGCAGTCGGTAAAAGGAGTTATGCCGTGGGTAAACATCAATTTTGATGATGCCAAGAAGGTTGTATCTACTATCGAAGATAATGAAGCAGTTAAGAGTCATCTGACTTTTGGTGCAGAATATGATTCGGTATTGGAATGGTTTATCAAAACGGAAGTTAAAACTCTTGCTGAAATTGCAGAGGACTCTACTGAATGGGGCAATCATTGGAACACAGAGAATTCTCCGAAGAAAGCAGTTGAAACAGGAAGCAGAGAAGAATGGTGTGCTAATAACATCTACGACTTTACAGGAAATGTGGATGAATGGACACAAGAACAGCACAAAAGTTCACATCGTGTTCTTCGCGGTGGCAATTACAACGATAATGGGGACTATTCTCCTGTCGCCTATCGCGGTTACCTCTATCCTTATGGCAAATATAGCTTCACTGGTTTTCGTGCCACGCTTTATATTAAGTAGCACTGACCACTGTAAAATTCTTTAATTGTATCCAAGCACAGACAGAGGGAGAGAACTTTGAAATTTCAGAGTTCCTCCTTCTTTTTTATATATTTTTTAATAGGAGTTGATATAAAGATGGAGAAAAGCAAAGATAACAGATTTGTAATAATAGTGAAAATAGAAAAATATATTGAATATATGCTTACAATATTACTTAAACTTCCAAGAACAGAAAAATTTAGTATAGGAACAGAAGTAAAAACAAGTATGTATGAAATGATGAAGAATATTCTTTTAGCAAGTAAAATAGATAATAATAAAAGATTATCAATATATAACATTGTTGATAGTAATATATATTATCAAAGAATTTGTATAAGAATGATGTATAAACAAAAATGGATAGATGAAAAGAAATACAAACATAGCAACGAGTTACTAGCTGAAATTGGAAAAATTTTAGGAGGACTTATTAAATCTCTAGAGGTGAATAAATATGCCTAAAACAATTAAAAATATATATGATAATTCAGTATCGTTTGAAAATTTACTAAAAGCACATAAAAAAGCAAGATGTGGAAAAAGAGAAAAGAAAAAAATAATATTGTTTGAGTTAAAACTAGAACAAGAATTATTAGAATTAGAGAAACAATTAAAAAATGGTACATACAAACATGGTGGTTACACAAAATTTAAAATATATGAGCCAAAAGAAAGAATAATTATGGCATCAGAATATAAGGATAGAGTAATACATAGGTGGTATGTCGAAAAATTTATAAAGCCATACTTTGTACCACAATTTATTAGTACATCATATGCTGGAATAGAAGGAAGAGGAATGCATAAAGCGTCTAAAGATGTTCAAAAAGCAATGAGAAGTGCAAAATCTAAATGGAAGAATTATTACATATTAAAAATGGATGTTACAAAGTATTTTCAAAATATAGACAAAAGAATACTTTGGGAAATATTAAAAAGAAAAATGAAGGATAAAAAGTTACTATGGTTAACTAGAGAAATTTTATTATCTACAGAAGGCATGGTAGGACTTCCTTTAGGTAATTATACATCTCAAATGTTTGCTAATATATATTTAAATGAATTAGATCAATATGTTAAACACAAATTAAAATGCAGATATTATTACAGATATATGGATGATATGGTTATAATGTGCGAAAATAAAGAAATTGCAAAAGATAGTTTAAATAATATAACTAAATTTTTAAAAGAAAATTTAAAATTAACTTTAAACTCAAAAACAAGAATTTTTAAAGATATACAAGGGGTTAATTTTTGTGGTTATAAAATCAATGAGAAAAGACTAAAAATAAGGCATACAAGTAAATGTAGAATGAAAAGAAAATTAAAAAGATATACAAGACAATTGAAAGAAGGCAAAATAACATAACCTGAGATACAAAGAAGTATAGCAGGTTGGCTAGGCTATGTTAAACATGCAGATTCTTATAATTTAAGAAAAAGTATGTTTTATATAGAGGGATAGACTTTAAAAAGGCATTCGTATCGTGTTATTCGCGGTGGCAATTACAACAATAATGGAAACAATTATCCTGTCGCCTATCGCAATTACAACAATCCTAATAACAACTATAACAACACTGGTTTTCGTGCCACGCTCTAATATTAAGTCAGATTATATATTTTATGGAATATATACAGTATAGGTATTAGATATTAAAGGAAGTCTATTCCTTCTTAAAAGTAATTTTAAGTAAATACGAATTATAAAAGTATATGTATTAGTAAATTGAAAAATTGAATATATGTATACTTTTCTATTTCCAATACAAATTACTTAATTTCTTCAATTCTATTTTAAAATCTTCTATTTGTTCATTAGTATAAGTATCTCTTAATTCTCTAGCTTTTTCAGACCATTCTTTGAATTGTTTTTCTTTAAATTCTTTCGTATGATTATAGTGTAAACCATGCATTCTTTTATATTCTCTGTTGTATTCCTTTAAAATTGAACTATTTTGAACTTTTTCTTTTTGTTTATTTAATGCTCCAATTTCTTTACAAGTTTTTCCAGTATTTAAATATAAGTTATTGCAATATTTTTGGTCATTTCTTCCTTTTTGATTTGGATTTTTACTACTGGTTACAGGAATAAATAATTTTCCACAATTTTCACATTTATTGATAGTAAAATTATTTTGAATTACTTTAAATAACTCAAATCTAATTTGTTCTTCCGTATTTTCCAATTCATAGACTTCTTCTACTGCTATATGCTTTTCTTTTATTAATTTAACTACATCCTCTATATCTAATCTTCTTTCTTGTAGTGATAACCCTTTATCACATACATATTTTGTTTTAAATTTAGTATCTAAAAAAATTGCATGTGCTGGATTAGTATTAAGATAGTGTATGTCAAAAACTCGTTTTACCTCATATAAATATAGTCTTTCTTCTGTACTTAAATTTCTTACAATAGAGTTATTAGAATATTTATTTATCAATTCTAATCTCTTTTTTAAATCAGTCTTTTTTTCCATAAGATTTTCTATTAATAAGTCTCTTATAGTTTCAAAGTATTTTATATATTCATTATGTTTTTTAGTCGATACTTTTTCAATGTTATAAGTAAATTCATGAAGGATAAGCTCTATTGTATAAGGATTTTCTTGTATTTCCTCATAAAGTTCTTTCGCATAGTATTTTGGATTTTCAATAAAGCATCCAATATCAGATTTAAATAATAAATCAGACCTAAATACTTGTGTATTATAGGTTTTTACAATTATATCTATCAATATTTGAGTATAGAAGTGTGTATAAGGAGAAAATTCTAAACAAGCTCTAACTATTTGAAACATTTTAAAGAAACAATCTAATTTCTCATCCATTATATCAGATTCTTTTGCAGTTGATACAAGTTCTATTAATTGAGAGTACATATTTTTTAATTTTTCAAATTCTTTATTATCCATTATAGCAAATTCATATAGTTTATCTCCAATATTGTATTCAAAATCATGAATTGCACCAAAATATTCTCCGATTATTTTTTATTATAATTTTATTATTATTAATTGCAAAATTAGTTATCATTACAGCATTTCCTCCATTTTAAAAATAGACTATAACTATTTTGAATTTT
This sequence comes from uncultured Clostridium sp., assembly GCA_930987745.1. GTDB lineage: Bacteria > Bacillota > Clostridia > TANB77 > CAG-508 > CAG-269. The sequence goes on along the minus strand of CAKNKX010000003.1, from coordinate 43,159 downwards.
ACTTTAGCTATAGACTTATAAAAATCTATTTACAAGCCATTTTAGTGCTTTTATAATAAAAATAGTTAATAGAAAATAGTAATTATAAATAACTATTTTCTATAACAGTATAGCACATTGAAAATTGAATAGCAAACTACAAGTACATATAATGATACTTTTGTCTGGCTAACGTGATGTAAAGGGGCAATTCTCTAAAAAGAGGAATGAGGGCAAATCTCATATGGGTATTTGATTTACCACTTGTGGTTTTAGTAATAAGGACAAACAAGAAACGAATATAATTGATAGAAAGGTAGGTGAATACTCTGAAAATGACAAAAAAGAATGATAAGGATGAGAAGCAAAAAGAAAAACTACCATTTGCAGTTTTTATATGTCCAAAATCAAATGTGGGTGATACTCAAGATTATAAACAGGTATTCACCGATATTATATCTGATAGAATACAAGAAAAATATAAATAAAAAACAAGAACAAACTTTCGTAAATGTATTGAAAAATTGTTAGGATTATGATATAAATAGAAGAAATAAAAGAGATTTTAAGTTATTCGGAATTTCCGAACAACTTAAGGAAAAGAGGTATAAAATGGACGAAAATAAAATGCAATTAATAAATAAATTATTTAATAATGAAACAATAAGAACAATATGGGATAAAGATGAAGAAAAATATTATATCAGTATAGTAGATATTGTTGGTGTAATATCAGGAAGCAACAGACCAAGAAAGTATTGGAGTGATTTGAAAAAGAATTTAATAAAAGATGGATTTGAAGTGTCCGAAAAAATCGGACAGTTGAAATTAAAATCTCAAGATGGAAAATATCGTATGACAGATGTGTGTGATATTGAAGGAATGTTTCGTATAATAGAATCAATTCCTTCAAAAAATGCTGAACCAATAAAACAATGGTTAGCACATCTAGGAAAAGAAAGAGTTGATGAAACTTTTGATCCATCAATAGCATTACAAAGAGCTATTGATTTGTACCGAACAAAAGGATATGATGAAGAATGGATTGCTAAAAGAATGAAATCAATTCAAGAACGAAAAAAATTAACTGATGTATGGAAAGAAAATGGAATTGAAAGTAATATTGAATATGCAATTTTAACAAATGAAATATATAAAGAATGGTCTGGAATGACAGCAAAAGAATATAAGCAATATAAAGGATTGAGAAAAGAAAATTTAAGAGATAATATGGACAATATAGAACTAATATTAACAGATTTATCAGAGGAAGCTACTAAGAGATTAGCAACTAAGCAAAAACCAAATGGATTAAAGGAAAATATTAAAGTTGCTAAAATGGGAGGACATGCTGCGAAAGTTGCCAGGGAAGATATTGAAAAAAATCTTGGAGAGTCTGTTGTAACTAAAACAAATAAATTAAATTACGAATATATAGAAGACAAAAAAGTTAAAAAGATTTCTGATAAAAATGAAAATGAAGATATTTAGTAATTCTGATCAACTGGTAACAGATTGCTACCAGATGACTTCAAATTGTAGTCATCTGATACAAATAAACTGTTAAGCATTACTAACAAGTTGGTAACAATTTGTAGCCAACTGAAAAAAGTTCTAAAATTTCAAGGAATGACTTGAAATTTTGGAACTTTTTATATATAATGGCGACAATAAAACAATACATAAAATAAAATGTTATTGATACATTATAAATGGAGGTGCAAAATGAAAAAGTCTAATGAAGAAAAAAGAGTTGTAATATATTGCAGAGAAAGTAGAGATGACTATGGTGAAAACTATGAAAGAATAGAAACCCAAAGAGATTTACTTGTAAAATATTGTAAAGGTCATGGATATACAAATATAGTAGACATTATAATGGATGATGACAAAAGCGGTACAGACTTTAGCAGATTTGATGATATAAGAGAAAAAGCTAAAAATAAAGAAATAGATGTAATCGTTTTTAAAAACTCTGCAAGACTTGGAAGAAATCAAAAAGAGGCATTAGACTTTGTAGAATACCTTGAGATGCAAGGTGTAGAAATAATATTTGAAGATGAACAATATAATGAAGAAATGTTTGGACTATATGCGTGGTTTAATGAAAGAAGAGCAAGAGATGATAGTAAAAATATAAGAAGAAATTTAAGACATAAAATAGAAGAAGGAGATTTACTCGTGAAAGCAATTTATGGATATAACAAAGATGGAAAAAAATTAGTAATAAATGAAGAAACAGCTCCTGCCGTTAAAGAAATATTTGAACTATATTCTAAAGACTGGGGATATCAAAAGATTGCAACATATCTGAATAAAAAAGGAGTACCAACACCATCTCAAAGCAGAAACTTTACAAATGCAAAACAAACTGCAAATTGGAAAGCACAGCATATAGTACGAATTTTAGATGATAGAAGATATATTGGAGATTATGTAGGGGGACATACTGAAAAAGTAAGTTTTAAATCTAAAAAAACAAGAGTAAAAGATGAGTCAGAATGGACTATAATAGAAAACCATCATGAACCAATTATTGATAAAGAACTATTTGAAAAGGTACAAAAAATTAGAAAGAAAAGAAAAAAAGAAAGCGATAAATACAATAATGGTTTCAAGTTTGTAGATGTAGAAAACAATTTATACTCAGGACTTTTATATTGTGGAAGATGTGGAACAGCAATGTATAAAAGAAAAGGAACAAGTGGCACAAGAAAAAGACCAGATAGTTATTTATGTAAAAAATATAGCAATGAAGGAACTATAAAAGATATAAGACCAGATTATGGTTGCAAACCACACAGAATAAGAATAGAATATTTAGACCAAATCGTAAATGCATATATTGATAACTTAATTAGCAATCCAGAGTTCAAAGATTTTGTAATGAACAATGTAAAAGCAATTAATACCAATAAAGTTACTTTAGAAAAAGACTTAAATAAGCATAATCAAACTATAGAAAAACTAGAAAAACAATTCAAACAAGTATATGAAGATAAGTTAAATGACTTAATTCCAGAATTTATATATAAAGACAAAAAGCAAGAATTAGAAAAGAAGTTAAAAAACGAGAAAGAAAAACTAGAAGAAACCGAAAACAAGTTTAATACATTAAACAAACTAGAAGATAAAGAAGATTTAATCTTTAAAGCAATAGATGACATAAAGAAAAATGGACTAACAAAAGAAGAACTATCGAGATTATTTGATAAAATCGTAGTATTTGATCCCAAAGAAATAACAAAAGAACAGAAAGAAGAATATAACTTAAATGATGAATTGTATAAAGAACTCTATGAAAATGGAGGTCTAGCATTCCATTTGAAGTTTATGTATCCACAAACTATCACAAACAGGAGGTTGTGACATAGGAACAAGACCAATTGATTTACATTTAAAAGCATTTGAAAAATTGGGAATAAATATTGACAAAAACTATGGAAAAATTAAGTGCTTTTGTGATAAAATATATGGAGAAAAAATCGACTTTGAATTTCCAAGTGTTGGAGCAACTGAAAATGCAATACTTGCAAGCTGTTTAGGAGAAGGAACAACAATAATTACAAATGTAGCAAGAGAACCAGAAATTATAGATTTACAAAATTTCTTAAATAGGATGGGAGCAAAAGTAAAAGGTGCAGGTTCAAATAAAATAGAAGTTAAAGGTGTAAAAAAACTAAAAGATGTAAGTTACAATATAATGCCAGATAGAATAGAAACAGGAACATTTTTATGTTTATCAGCAATTACAGGTGGAAATCTTTTGCTAGAAAATACAGAGCAGACTCATATTGTACCAATAATAGATAAATTAGAAGAAGCAGGATGTAATATTTGTGCAAGCAAAAACACTATAGAAATAAAAGCACCAAAAAGATTAAAAGGAATAAATATAAAAACAATGCCTTATCCAGGTTTCCCAACAGATATGCAAGCAATATTAGGAGCAACTCTTACAACAGCCAAAGGAACATCTGTTATAATAGAAAATATATTTGAAAACAGATTTAAATACACACGGAGAATTAATAAGAATGGGAGCAAAAATATCAGTAGAAGGAAAAATGGCGGTAATAAAAGGAGTAAAAAGGTTAGACGGAGCAAAAGTAAAAGCAACAGACTTAAGAGGTGGGGCAGCATTAGTGCTTGCAGGAGCAGGTGCAAGAGGAAAGACAACTATTGAAAACATAGAATATATATTAAGAGGTTATGAGAGATTTGATGAGAAGTTAAGAAAAATAGGAATAAATATTATAAAAGAAAATTAGAAAGGGCAGAAAATGCCCTTCCTAATACAGATAATAAATCAACAAAGGAGGAAAAGTTGTGGCAAAACACTCTAAAAATATTGGCAATGATTTATATTATATGAATAATGGACAAGTAAGTAACAATATGTTAGATGAGAAAGAAAAGAAAAGAAAAGCCAAAGAAAGAGAAAAAAGAATAAAAGAGAGAAAAAAAGAAAATGACAATACAAAAATCGATGAAGATTTAGAAACAGTTATAAATATGACAAATAGAAATAGGATAAAAAAAGAAGAGCAAAGAAGAAAAATAGAAAACAGTAAAATTCAAAAAAAGAAGAAGAAATATAAAAAAATAAAATTCTTTTTAAAACTCTTTATAATAATTGGCTTAATCGCAGGTGCAACAGTTTTTGCAATGACTTCACCAATTTTTAACATAAAAGACATAAAAGTATTAAATAATAGTTTAGTTAGTAGTGAAACTGTAATTAGTTTGTCAGGATTAAAACAAGATGAGAATATATTTAGATTTTATAATGGAACAGTAGCTGAAAAAATAGAGGAAAATCCATATATAAAAGAAGCGATAATTCATAGAAAATTGCCAAACACAATAGAAATAGAAGTAACAGAAAGACAGCCAAAATTTAGTGTAGATTTTATGGGAAAATTTGCGTATATTGACAATCAGGGATATATATTAGAGATATCAGAAGATAGTAAACAAATGCCAATAATTAGAGGAATAAGTACAGCTGAAGAAGAAGTAACACCTGGAAGCAGATTAAATAGTGAAGATTTAGAAAAACTAGAAGATGTTTTAGAAATATATGTAGCTTTTGAATCAAATGAATTAGCTTCAAAAATAACAAGTATTGACATAACTGATAAAAACGAATATAGTATATATCTAGAAGAAGAACAAAAAACAATACATTTAGGTGACAATAGTAATTTAAATAATAAAATCTTATATATTTTAACAATGTTAGAACATGAAGCGGGAATTGCAGGAGATATATATGTAAATGGAGATTTAAATAATAAATTCCAACCATATTTTAGAGAAAAAGTAACAATATAAAGAGGTGAAAAAATGACAACAAACAAAAAGGTAATTAGCATAGTTTTGGGAATAATGTGTTTTGCATTAACAGCAGGTATTTGCATTCAAGTAAGAACAACGAGTCAATCTGACTCAACAGTCAGCCAAAATTATGAGGAAAATAATTTAAGAGCAGAAGTCTTAAGAACAAAAGAAAGATATGAAAATAGACTTAAAGATTTAGAAACTGCAGAAGCAGAACTAGAAAAACAAAGACAAGAATCAACACAAAATAATGAGGACTTAGAGTCTAAAGAAGAGCAAATAGTTCAAGGAAATAAAATGATTGGATTAACAGAAGTTACAGGACCAGGAGTAATTGTAACTTTAAGTGATAGTAATCAAGATTCAAGTACAGCATTAAACCCAAGTGATTTAGTTGTCCATGATGGCGATGTATTAAGTGTTATAAACGAATTAAAAAATGCAGGTGCAGAAGCAATATCAATAAATGACCAAAGAATAGTTCCAACAACTAGTATTTCATGTGGAGGAAATATAATTGATATAAATGGAGAAAAAGTGGGTGCACCTTTTGTAATAAAAGCAATAGGGCTTCCTGAACAATTAGCAGCATTAGAAAGACCAGGAGGATATTTAGAAAGATTAAGAAGTTATAGTATAGGAGCAGTACTAGAAAAATCAAACAATATAACAATTCCAAAATATAATGGAGTAATCACATATAAATATGCTAAGACCGTAGAATAAAAAGGAGGAAAGGCATGAAAACAAAACTAAAAAAAGGTAAAATCACAATGATAATAACAGCAGCAATAGCTTGTTTTGCTTTAGCACTTGTCATGACAATGCAGTTTAAAATAGTAAATGAAACAGATATAACAGCAATTGAAAATATGAGAGAATCAGAGCTAAGAACAGAACTTGCAAATTGGCAATCAAGATATGATGAAGTAAATGCACAATATGAAGATACTTTATCTAGAATAGAAGAATATAAACAAACAAGTGAGTCTAATGATGAAACTGAAAAATTAGTAGATGAAGAATTAGACAATGTAAATTTATTATTAGGAAATACAGATGTAGAAGGACAAGGAATAGAAATAACAATAAATGAAACAGAGGATGAAACAGTAGAAAAAGTTACAGCAGATGATTTATTACTAATAATAAATGCATTAAAACAAGCAGGAGCAGAAGCAATATCAATAAATGATGAAAGAATAATAAATATGACAGATGTAGTATATATAGATGGAGCAGATATAATAAGAGTAAATGGTCAGAGAATTTTAGCTCCATACACAATAAAGGCAATTGGAAATCAAACATATTTAGAAAGTGCTTTACTTGGAAATGGAGGACAAGTAGACACAATGAACAAAGTAGGTCAAGATGTTTCAATAGAGAAAAAGGATAATATAAAAATAACAAAATATAGTGGTGAAATAAAAACAAGATATATGGAATAGGAGGGGAAAGTTATGATGTTTATAGCAATATTAATAGGATGTATATTGGGAGCAATAATAGGAATGAATGCGCCAATGATTTCATATACATATTCAAGTTATTTAGCAATAGCAATAATTGCAGCACTTGATTCTGTATTTGGAGGAATAGCATCAGTAATCAATAAAAACTTTGATTTGAAAATATTTGCAACAGGATTTTTTGGAAATGCAATACTTGCAATTTTACTTACAATCTTGGGTCAAAAATTAAATGTAGATATTTACTTAGCAGCAATAGTAGTTTTTGTAGGAAGAATGTTTGTAAACTTAGCAATTATAAGAAGATACTATGTAGATAAATGGCTAAATAAGTTAGAAAAAAAGAAACCAGAAAAAGGTGAAAAAGAGAAAATAGTAGAAAATACAGAGAATTAAGAAACAGGATTATAATCCTGTTTCAAAAAAATTTACTATTACAAAAGTATTACAAAAATATTACAAAAATATAACAAATTCTATTGACATTTGTCAAAAAATAAGATATAAATTACACATAGAAAATTGATACTAAAAAATGGAGGAATTAACTTGGCTATAGGTGATATCATAGTAGGTATTGACATAGGAACAAGCAAAGTTAGCACTGTTGTAGGAGAAGTAAACAACTTTGGACAAATAGAAATTATATGTAATACCTCATATAAATGTAGTGGACTAAAGAAATCAAAAATAATAAATGAAGAAGAAATAGCCTTAAGTATCGCTAAGACAATAAAAGATGCTGAAGACCAAACAAACTTGAAAATCAACTCAGCATATGTAACTATTCCAGGTAAATATGTAACAATTGTACAAAATAGTATAACAAAAGAAGTTAAAGATAAATATTCTGGAATATCAGTAAGAGATGTACAAAATGCAATAATGCAAGTAAAAGATATAGAAATTCCAGAAGGAAAAACTTTAATTGACATAGTACCAGATAAAATTACATTAGATAATGGAACAGTTGTCACAGACCCAGTGGGAAATTTAAGTTCAAGCTTTACTATCAGTGCACAAGTTATTTTAGCAGAAAAAGACTATGTAAGACAATTAAATACTGTATTTAAAAAAGCAGGGCTAGAAATAGATGGTATAGTTCCAATTACTCTAGCAGAAAGAAATTTAATACTTGATAATCATGAATTAAATGATAATATAATGCTTCTAGATATAGGTGCAGGAAATACTGATATAGGAGTATTTGAAGGATCAACATTTGTATATACTAACTCAATTCCACTTCGGAGGAGATAATATAACAAATGATATTGCAGTAGTTTTAAACATATCTGAAGAAGAAGCTGACAAATTAAAAAGACAATATGGCTTAGCGTTAAAATCATTTATAGACAATGATAATGATATTATTTTAAATACAAGTAAAGACCAAAATAAAAATAGAATTATAAAAAGTTCAGAACTTATAGAAATTATTGAAGCAAGAATAGAAGAAATATTTACAATTATAAGTAAAGATATAACAAGACAAGGACTAAAACATAAAATAAACAATGTAGTATTAACAGGACAAGGAATTGTCAATATAAATAAAAGTGATGTGGCTGGAAAAATCAATTTAAACATACCTGTAAAAATTTCTACAGGAAGAGCAATAAGTACAGTTAAACCAGCATACAGGACAAGTTATGCATTAGTAAGATATATCGCAGCAAGACCTTTTGCAAAAACAGTATCAAGCAGTATTGATACACAAAGCAATGAAAGCTTTATAAAAAATATTTTAGAAAGAATAAAAGAGTTCTTTTATTCATAGAAAGTTATTAATTTTTAAAACATATAAAAATATTAAGGAGGAAAAACTAAATGATGGAATACAATGATGATAGTAATATAGCAATGATGGATGGAACAGCAACTATAAAAGTAATTGGTGTAGGAGGAGCTGGAAATAATGCTGTAAACAGAATGATAGATGCAGGAATTAAAGGAGTAGACTTTATTGCAGTAAACACAGATAGACAAGCATTACAAACATCAAAAGCAAGTACAAAAATACAAATAGGAGAAAAAATAACAAGAGGATTGGGAGCAGGAGCTAATCCTGATATTGGAGCTCAATCAGCAGAAGAAAGTAAATCTGAAGTTGCAGAAGTTTTAAGAGGAGCAGATATGGTATTTGTTACTGCCGGAATGGGTGGAGGAACAGGTACAGGTGCTGCACCAGTAGTAGCTTCAACAGCAAAAGAAATGGGAATATTAACAATAGGTGTTGTTACAAAACCATTCACTTTTGAAGGAAAGAAAAGACTTTCACAAGCTGAACGTGGAATTGAAAGTTTAAAAGGAAAAGTTGACACATTAGTTGTTATTCCAAATGATAAATTATTACAAATTATAGATAGAAAAACATCTATAATTGAAGCTTTCAGAATGGCTGATGATGTTTTAAGACAAGGTGTACAAGGTATTTCAGACTTAATTGCAATACCAGGACTTGTTAACTTAGACTTTGCTGATGTTAAAACAATTATGCTAAATCAAGGTATGGCACACATGGGAGTTGGAAGTGCATCAGGAGAAAACAGAGCAGAAGATGCTGCAAAAGAAGCAATCCAAAGTCCATTACTAGAAACATCAATTGAAGGTGCAAAAGGTGTTATTATAAACATAACAGGTGGAGAAGATTTAGGATTACATGAAGTGAATACTGCTGCAGAATTAGTTCAACGCAGTGTAGACCCAGAAGCAAATATTATCTTTGGTACAGTTACAGACCCAAGCATGGAAGATAAGATCCAAATTACAGTTATTGCAACAGGATTTGAAAAACCAGAACCAATTTCAAGTATTGGTGTAGATAATATTGTTTCAAAAACATGGGAAAAGAAAATAAATTCAATACCAGCAAGTTCAGAAACAAATAATTCACAAAATGATTTAGACATTCCTTCTTTCTTAAGAAAAAATAAAAACAAAAATATGTAATAAATACTAAAAATAAAGTTATTTAAAAGAAATAATCGAAAATGCTCGATTATTTCTTTTTTTCTACAATAGAAAAAGACAACATTTTTAAAATGTAAGTAGTAAAATAAAATACGCAGGTGATGGCAATGACTATTTATGTTGATGTTGTACTAATAGAAAATCTAGTAATGAATTATATAATTTTATATGCAACAGGAATTATTTTAAAAATAAAAGTAAAACATTTAAGATTAATACTTGCAAGTTTAATTGGAGCAATTTATTCAATAATATCTTATGTAGTAGAAGTAAAAGTTTATTCTAATTTTATATTAAAATTTATACTTTCAATCATTATTATATATGTAGCATTTAATCCACAAAAAGCAAAAAATATGTGGAAAGATTTACTTATATTTTATCTAACATCGTTTGTATTTGGAGGAGCAGCATTTGCATTAATATATATTGTAAAGCCACAAGATATTCTTATGAAAAACGGACTATTTTTAGGAACTTATCCACTAAAGACAGTAGTGCTTCGGAGCAATAATAGCATTTTTGATAATTACAACAGCATTTAAAATAGTAAAAACAAAAATGACTAAAAAAGATATGTATTGTAATATTAAAATAAAAATAAATGGAATAGAATTGGAAACAATTGCGATGATAGACTCGGGTAATATGTTAAAAGAACCTATAACTGGTACACCTGTAATTGTGGTAGAATCTACACTTCTAGAAGAAGCTCTGCCACGAGAAATTTTAAATAATTTAGAAAAAATAATAGGAGGTGATTTAGAAGGGATAAAAGAAGAAACGAAAAAAGAATATTTAACAAGACTAAAATTAATACCATATTCATCATTAGGTAAACAAAATGGAATGCTAGTAGGGATAAAACCAGAATATATAGAAATCGAAAATGAAGAACAAATTAAGAAAATAGAAAATGTAATAATAGGAATATATAATAAATCATTGACAAAAAAAGGAGAATATAGGGCTTTAGTCGGAATAGAATTATTGTAAAGGAAGGTGATATAAATGAAAATACTAGACATAGTAAAAAATAGTATAAGTAGTATTTATGCAAAATACATAGGCGAAAATGAGGAAATAGAATATCTTCCAATATTTTATATTGCGGGAAGTCAAACATTGCCACCACCATTATCACCAGAAGAAGAAGCAAAGCTGATAGAAAAATTATCAGAAGAAGATAATTTAGAAGCAAGACAAAAATTAGTAGAAAGAAATTTAAGATTAGTAGTATATATTGCGAAAAAGTTTGAAAACACAGGAATAGGAATAGAAGACTTAATATCTATTGGAACTATTGGTTTAATGAAAGGAGTAAATACATTTAATTCAGATAAAAACATAAAACTTGCAACATATGCATCAAGGTGTATTGAAAATGAAATATTAATGTTTTTGAGAAAAAGTAATAAGATTAAAGGAGAAATATCAATAGATGAACCATTAAACAAAGATGGTGATGGAAATGAATTACTTTTATCTGACATATTAGGAACAGATGCAGATGTAACATCCAGAAACTTAGAAGATGAGGTCGATAAAACATTACTTCGAGCATCTATTGAAAAATTAAATCACAGAGAAAAAGATATAATGGAGATGAGATTTGGCTTTAAGAGCGGAAAAGAAAAGACACAAAAAGAAGTTGCAGATGAACTTCGGAATTTCGCAAAGTTACATATCAAGGTTAGAGAAAAAAATTATTAACAAAATGAAAAAAGAGATAAATAGTAAGATTGGATAAAAAAGAATAAAAAACCTCTATTTGGAAATACTTAAAGTAAGTATTTCTAAAGGAGGTTTTTCTTTTGTTAAACAAAGTAGAAATTTGTGGCGTAAACACATCAAAGTTACCACTACTGTCAAAACAAGAAAAAGAAGAACTATTAGTAAAAATAAATGAAGGAGATGAAGAAGCAAGAAATACATTTATAAACGGAAATCTAAGATTAGTACTAAGTGTTATACAAAGATTTTATGGAAGAGGAGAAACAGCAGATGATTTATTTCAGGTAGGATGTGTTGGATTAATAAAAGCAATAGACAATTTTGATTTAAACCAAAATGTACAATTTAGCACATATGCAGTTCCTATGATAGTAGGAGAAGTAAAAAGATACTTAAGAGATAATAATAGTATAAGAGTAAGTAGGTCTGTAAGAGATTTGGCATATAAAGCAATTCAAACAAAAGAAAAAATGACAAAGGAAAAAGGAAGAGAGCCCACAATAGAAGAAATTGCAAAAGAGTTAAATGTCGAAAAAGAAGAAATAGCATTTAGTTTAGATGCAATACAAGACCCTGTATCTCTCCAAGAGCCTGTATATAATGACGGAGCTGAAAGTATATTTTTGATGGACCAAGTAAAAGATAGTAAAAATACAGATGAGTTATGGATAGAAAAAATGGCGATTGAAGGGGCTTTGAAAAAATTAAACGAAAAAGAAAAAAATATAGTTGTAAAGAGATTTTTTGATGGGAAAACACAAATGGAAGTTGCAGACGAAATTGGAATATCACAGGCACAAGTATCTAGATTAGAAAAAAGTGCAATAAGTCATATAAAAAGATGGTATAAATAAATATGTAAAAATACTATACAAAAAATGAAATAAAATATATAATATAGGAAATGAAAATAGGGGGAATAAAATATGAAGTATGAAATTTTAGGAAAAACTGTGCCAGTAATTGAAGCAACATTAAACCAAGGAGAAAGTATGTATACCCAAAGTGGAGGAATGTCATGGCAAACTCAAGGGATTAAGATGAAAACAAATGCTAGAGGCGGAGTAATGAAAAGTTTAGGAAGAATGTTTGCAGGAGAATCCATATTCATGAGTTCATACGAAGCAGAAGTAGATGGTGCAAAAATCGCATTTGCAACAACAGTACCAGGAGACATTATACCAGTAAATATGACAAATACTCCTAATGGAATAATGCTTCAGAAAAAAGCTTTTTTGTGTGCGGAAGAAGATGTAGAGCTAAAAATTAAATTTACAAAGAAATTTTCAGCAGGCTTATTTGGAGGAGAAGGATTTATTTTACAACAAGCAACAGGAAGAGGTATGTTATTTTTAGAGATAGATGGAGACCCAATAGTAAAAGAATTAGCACCAGGCGAAGTGTTAAAAGTAGACACAGGAAATGTAGTTGCATTTGAGCCAACAGTATCATATGAGATAGAAACAGTAAAAGGATTAGGAAATATCTTCTTAGGAGGAGAAGGATTGTTTTTAACAAGATTAACAGGACCAGGAAAAGTAATAATACAATCTCAAAACTTTATGGACTTTGCTGGTAGAATTGCATCAATAATCCCAACAGGAAAATAAATATGAATTTTATAAACTATTAACAAAGTATATCGATATTTTGTTAATAGTTTTCTATTTTTTACATATATATAATATAAGAAGAAAATAAAAAGGAGGATAGTGGTTTTAAACCACTAAAATGAAAATGCAAGATAAAGGGTTAGATTTTAAACATAAAGAAGTGATAAATATAACTAATGGAAAAAGATTAGGTTATGTTCAAGACGTATGCGCAGATTTAGAAACAGGAACAATAACTTCTATAATTGTGCCTTAATAGAGAATAAATATACAAAGTTTGATTTTGACAGAAAAATAGTAAGAAAAGATTATATAACAGCAAATAATCAGAATAGGACAGGTTATACAATAAAGGAAGAAATTAAATATGATGTGATTTGTAAAGTTGAATTATAGGCAAAAAAGAAGGGAGAATTTTATATAATGTTCTCTTTTTCATTTTAAAATACAAATTGAAAAGAATATTGTAAAATAATGTAAAAAACAATAAATTTCTATAATTTTATTTAAAAATTGTTATTTCGATGATATAATATGAAAAAATGAATTGGAGCTGATATAGATGTATAAAAATTTGAAAGAAATAATAGATAGCTTTACTACAACACCATTTTTATTTGTAGGATCAGGAATAACAAGAAGATATTATAATTTACCTAGTTGGAAAGGATTATTAGAAATATTTATAAACAAAATATCAAGCGATGAATTTGCATTTGCATCATATGAAAATAGAGCAAGAGAATTGATAGAAAATGAAAATGCATTATATCCTAAAATTGCAGAGTTAATAGAAACAGATTTTAATGATTTATGGTTTAAAAATAAAAAAGATATTAGAACATTAGATAAATATTATTCTGATAAAGTAAAAAATGAAAGTGTATCTCCATTTAAAGCAGAAATTGCAATGTACATAAAAAATCAATCTAATATTGTGCCAGAATATACAGAAGAAATAGAAAAATTAAAAAAACTATCTATAAAAAGTATATCAGGTATTATAACAACAAACTATGATGATTTTTTCGAAAACAATTTTGAAGGATATAAGAGATATGTGGGACAAGATGAATTAATATTTTCAGGAATACAAGGAATAGGAGAAATTTATAAAATTCATGGAACAATAGAAGAACCAAAAAGTATAATTATAGATAGTAAAGACTACAAAGAATTTGAAAATAAAAGTAGTTATTTAGCTGCAAAATTGATGACAATATTTATTGAACATCCAATTATATTTATTGGATATTCAATAAGTGATATAAATATACAAAGTATTTTAAGTTCTATAATTAAATGTTTAGATACTAAAAAAATTGCAACATTAAAAAATAGATTTATTTTTATAGAGTATAGTACAGATGTAAAAGAATATGAAATAAGTGAATATACAATGAAAATGGAAGAAAAAGTTTTAGAAATGACAAAGGTAAAAATGAATGATTTTTCTATATTATATAATGAGTTATCTAAAAAGAAAAATAAAATTCCAGCTAAAATATTAAGATATTATAAAGATGAATTATACAATTTTGTTATAACAAATGAACCAACTAATACTATAAAAGTTGGCAATATTGAAGATGAACGAATAAAAGATGATGAATTAGTTATGGCAATAGGTAAAATACAAGAAGTGGCATTTGAAGGCTTAAGAGGATTTTCGGCTAATGAGTGGTATAGAGATATAATTATGAATGATAAAAGATTTAACACAGATGATATATTAGAACAAATTGCATTAAAATTACAAAAGCAAAATTCAAATAGATTACCTTTAAATAAATATTTGTGTGAAACTAAGAAAGAATATGCAGAATTAGAAAAAATAGCATTAGAAAATAATTTTGACAACATTATAAGTAAGAGTATAAAAAACAGTAGACATAGAATGAAATATAATTCTGTTAATGAAATATGGAAAGAATATAATAACAATTGGGAACATGCATTATTTGATATAGCACAACTAGAAGAAGATAAAATAGATGTACAAGATTTAGAACAAATATTAATAGCAATCTTCAAAAAAGATAACAACATACTTGAAAGTAATAATAATAGTTTGAAGAGTAATCTAAGAAGGGCAATTAGAATATATGATTATTTAAAATATGGAAAAAAATAAAAGAGCTTTCTAATTCATAGCATTCAACAATTAGAACACCAGAAATAGAAAACCCTTGAATTCTATTGCGATAGTACACCTAAGGATAAGCATTCAACAATTAGAACACCTTCCTTATTAGCACTATATAAACTATTATATGTATTATATAGAATTCTAATCAAAATGTCTATATATTTTATAAAAAAAATTATATTTTTAACATTTTTAACATTTTTTTTACATAATATTAACAATAATATAAATGAAAAATAAGTAGATAAAAAATACCAATTTAGAGGGATACAATTAATTTTGTACCTTCTATTTTTATACCTAAAAATTAAAGAAAGTGAGAGTGATATTTATGAAAAAAGAAGAAATTATAGAATCAATAGAAAAAATTAAGGATATAAGTGAAAAATTATTAAAAGCGAAAGAAGAAATAAAAGATGAAGAACTAGAAAAATATTTTTATAAATTAGAGAAAACAAGAATGGACATGTATGATGCAGTAAGACAAAGAAATATGTGGTTAGAATTTATGGACGACAAGGGAACGGAGTTTATAGATTATGATTATAAAGCAAAAGTAGAAGATGATATTTTAAAAATATATATTCCAGAAAAGATACCATCTATAAAAAGGGGAGCAAATTATATTCAAAAACAAATTACATATAATGTTTCAAAAGTTACAAACAAATTTAAAGGAATGTTTTATGATAAATTTGTAATGGTAATTATAAAAATATATGATGATATGAAAATATGGGATACAGATAACAGAAACGTAAAACCAATTCATGATGGGTTAATAAATGGAAAAGTAATAAAAGATGATAATATTTATTGTGCTTGTTATATGGTACAAGGATATCATTCAGACAAACCACATACGGAAGTATATGTATTGTCAGCAGAAGAGATAACTAGAATAATTAACAAAAGAATAAGATAATAATATATACAAACATGGCAAGATTTTACAGAAAAAATAAAGAGAAATTTTGCCATGTGATTTCATATCTAAAAGTACACAAATAATAGGCATTAGAAAAATATTTTAATAAAAATAATTGTCTAGAGTAGAGGTGACATATACAATATGTTGCCTCTACAAAAGTATAATTTAATGAAATGTTAGGGGATGATTAAGGGGAATTTTAGGAAGAGGTGATTGAAATGAAAGAAGAAATAAGATTACAAAGTAGAGATATAGAATTATTAATTTTTTTAGGAAAATATAAAATAATATCATTAGATAATACAAGATATATTTATGAAACAAAGACATATCAAGAAAAAAGAATTGTGAATTTGGTAAAACACAATTATATTAGAAGGTTAAAACATAGATATATAACTTTAGGAATTAAAGGAAAAGAATATTTACTGGATGGCGAACTTGAAGTAAGGAATCATTGTAGAAATGAAAATAACATAGAAAGATTAAAAGTTATAAGTGACATAGCAAGTTCTCTAATACAAGATAACTTGAATTTTATACCAAGTTGGAATATGAAAAAGGAAGATGAACCAACAACACATTCAAGAAGATATATAGGAAAATTAGAATACAACGAACAAGATGAGTTTTTGGTATATGCAATTTATGAAGGAAAAGATGATAAGTATATAAAATCAATATATTATGATATTAGAAAAGAACATGAATATAAAAATGCAATGATATATACAAATAATATTGAAAAAATAGTTATGAATAAAAAAGGATTTTACTTTGGTAATAATTACACGATTTTAATACCATACAATGAATATGGAAAATTTTTAATAAGAAATAATTATGAAATAAGAATAAGTATTTATAATAGATTAAAAGAATTATATGAGGTAGAGATTACGGATTTTAAATTTGCTGATTTAAAGTTAGATGATAATAATTATATTGTAATAATGCCATTAATCAATATGGAAAAGTTATCAAGACTACATTACTATTTTAAAGAAAATGAAAATTATAAAAATATCTATATTTTCGGACTAGAAGAATATGAAACAACTATCACTAAATATTTGCCAGAATGTCATTATAAAAGTCTAACGAGAGAAAAGATAAATGAGTTACTAAAAGAATATAGAGAAACAATTGGAGGTGAAGAAGATGAAAATATATAAAATAAATGAAACATTGGAATATAGCTTTTATCAAATGCCACAAGAATTATTTGATAATGAAAAATATAAAAAATTAAGTTTAGAAGCTAAGGTAATTTATTCATTTTTATTAAATAGAATGAAATTATCAAAAATAAATAATTGGATAAATAATCAAGGAGAAATATATTTAATATACACTAGAAAAGAAATTCAAAATAAATTGAATTTAAGTGATAAACCAGTAACAAGGGCATTTAAAGAATTAAGAAATGCTAATCTAATTAAAGAAGAAAAACAGGGATTTGGAAAACCAAATTTAATTTATATAGGAAAGATAGAACATGAAGAAATAGAAACTAATGATATAATTAGTGATTATAATATGGAAACGGATTCAGAATATATACGATTGGACAATCAAAGAAGAAGAGATTATTTTGAAGGAGAACATCCGATTAGTAATACAGAAAATTTACGAATAAATAATAAATATATTATAAAACAAAAAAATAATAATATTGATGTTAGTCAGTCAGATATTGAGAAAGAAAATTTAGAATATATTAAACAAAAATGTGAATTATATTTATTTGATGAAAAACAACGAAATATTATAGAAAATGCACTTGATATAATGTTTTATTCTAAAGAGTTGAAAATAGGAAAAGCAATTTTACCAAAAGAAAATGTAAGAAGTAGAATGCAATTATTAAATGCTTCTATTATTTTTTATGCCCTTGATAAATTGAACTATTTGAAACCAGATACTCAAATTTATAATAGTACAAATTTTATAATTAGTTGTTTATATAATGCAATTACAGAATATTATTCTGATAGTGATTTGCAGTATAAAATTGATTATGGTTATGGATAAATATATTTAGTAAAGTGAAAAAACGAGCAGAAAATCTTTTATATTTTGACTTAATATGATAAAATATTTTATAGATAAAGTATAAACAAAGGAATAATTAAAATGGAAAATGTGTTTGATATTGATAATTTTAATATAATTGAAGATGAAGAAAATTATTACTTTTTTCGTGCTTTAAACATGGCAGATAATCAAGATTTAGAAACAGGATTAATATTAGATAAAACAGGTAATTTTGAAAAAATAAGAACAGATAGAGAAAGATATGAAGAAAATCCAGAAAATGAAGCACCAAAATACAGTAAAGATGCTAAAATAAGTTTAGAGCAAGTATATGACCATATAAAGATGCATTACAGGAAAGATACAAATTGTATTTCACTTTCAAGCAATGGTAATGTGTCTATTTCTTATGGAAGAGGATTTTACAAAGACAGATATGTAATGGTAAAAGTACCTAAAAAAGAATTAGGAGAAAAAGTTATAAATGCTGGACAATATATGTTAGAAGAAATATCTAAAAAAGTAGATGAATATATTTCTTCTATAAGTAACGATAGTAAAATTATAGAAACAATAAATGAAATAGATAATAGTAAAACAGAAGATGAAATAAAAAAAGCGATAGAAACAAGATATAATAGCAAAGAACCACTAGACCCAAATAAAGCAAAACCAAGAAAAGGAATCTCATATAGGTCACCAGTTGCAAGAATAAGTAGTTATCAAGCTTTAAATGAAGAACAATCATTAGAAAAAAACAAAATAATTGCAAAACTAACTCTACTTGAAAGAGTAGGAGGCATGGAACCAATAATTCCACATACTGCTAATAACAATCTATTCGTTCAAACAGTTGGAAATGCGTTTTCATCATTAGAATTAATTCATTATGGTGATATTGAAAAAGATGAAATAATAGATATACCAAAAGAAATAGTAGATATTTTTGCTTTATTACAACAAGTAGAAGGACAAGACAAACAAGTAATTGAAGATTTAAAAAGAGAAGTAATTAGATTTGCAAATGAAGGTAAAAGTATAGAAATACCAGAAAACAGTACATTGTTAAATGAATATAGTGTAAGAGATAATATATCAATAGAAGAAATGTATGACTTAACAGATGGAAAAGTAGAATATGGACAAGCAAATTCTATTGTGAAAAATATGTTTTATCTAGCAAAATCACAATCAAATGCAAAAGAACTTACAAAACTACTAGAACAAATAACTGAAAATAATCCAAAATATAAAGGAATCATTGAATATATATCAAATAATGGATTTAGAATAGAACCAGAAATAATAACAAGACTAAGTAATAGAGGTGTTAAATTAAGTGAATCAGTTTCTTTAGATTTAAGAAATGAAGAAATTAAAGTAATAGATAAAATAAAAGAATTATCTGAGGAAGAACAGATAGAAATAGTTGAAAATGGTGGGCTATCAAATATTAAAAATATAATGAGTACCACATTTTCCAAAGCACAAAGAAATGAAACAATAACCAAACAAGAATACTATGCAGAAGCAATATTTGCATTATATGACTGGCAAAAAATAGGAATAGAAGAATTTACAATTGAAGAAAGAAATAATTTAATACAAAGAATACAAAATGAATATTGTGTAGAGTTGTACCAAAAGCTAGAAGAACAAGGAATAGATAGAAATGATATTCCAACAATACTATTAAATATGGTTACAATAAGAAATGATTTTGAAATTACAGAAAAAGATACACCTGAGACTATAAAAGAAAAAAGATTAGAACAGTATGACAAAATAATAGCAGAAAATATAGGATTTTTAAGACAAAAAAAATCAAATGGAATTATGTCAAATTTAAATCAAGATCTTTCAATTGAAAGAATAGAAAGATTTTTAGGATATTATGATGTTAAAGGAACAGGTATACAACTAAGACCATATCAACAAACAGCAGATGAAAAGACAGATGAAATATTAAAGGATAATAGATTTGCCTCACTAATATTACCAACAGGTGGAGGAAAAAGTTTTGTTACGATTTCACAATTACTAAAACATAAAGACGAGAAAATTTTATATCTAGCACCTCAAAATGAGATATTAGAGCAAATGAAAGATTACATTATAAAATATGTACATGGACCAGTAAATACGATTCGGAAGAAGTAAAGAGGAAATAATAGCAGATGTATTTCCAAACCTAAAATTTGCAACATATCCAAGTTTACTTTCAAAAGAAGGACAAGAAATTATAAATCAAGACTATGATTTTATTGTATTAGATGAATTACATAGAACAGGTGCAAAAGAATGGGGAGATAGATTAAATACTTTAATAGATAATCAGCCAGAAAGTACAAAAGTATTAGGAATAACAGCTACACCAAGAAGAGATGCAGATGGTATAAATATGGCAAATGAAATGGCTGAAAGATTAGGATACACAAATAAAGAAGCAGTAAGTGGAAAACACATTGCCATGAATATGAGCTTAACAAATGCGATAAGAATGGGATTAGTTGTAAATCCTAAACTTGTTAGTTGTGCATACAGTTTAAAGGAAGATGGAAGTTTAGATAGATTAAAGGATAAAATAGAACAAATAGAAGACTTAGAAAAGAAAAATGAAAAATTAGCACAATATGAAAACTTAAGAAGAAATGTAGAAAATGCAGAAGGAATACCAAAAATATTACAAGCAAATGTGAAAAAAGGTGGAAAATATATCGTATTTTTACCAATTGTAGATGAACTAGAAGATGAAGATGGAAATGTCATTGGAAGAAAAAAAGGAAAAGATAAACTTGCAGATTATGAAAAACAAATAGCAGAATATTTTAAAGACTCAGATATAACACCAAATTTTCATTCAATGCTTGGAGAATATGGAGATAAAGAAAATGCCAAAAGATTAGAAGAATTCCAAAATAGCAATGCAGAAGAAACAGAATTCATGTTAGTAATGAATAAAGCAAATGAAGGTTTACATTTAGATAAACTAGATGGAATAATATGGCTAAGACCACTTGACGAAAATTCTAGAATACTGTACTTACAACAATTAGGAAGAGTTATTTATTCAGAAGACCCAGATAATCCAACGAAAGATGAAGATAAGCCAGTAGTAATAGATTTAGTAAATAACACGATAAAAGTAAATTGGGAAGATGAAATTACAGAGCAAGATGATATACAAATGTTAAATCTGATAACAAATTGGGCAGAAGCACATAATGGAATATTACCTAATATAAATAGTACAGATAGGGAAGAAACAGGATATGCAAGAATATTAAAAGAAATCCAAGATAAATATAAAGGTTATTTAGAAAATGAATTTGAAGGACTTAATAAAAAACAAATAGAAGAAGTAAAAGAAATAATTAGACTGGGAACTCAAATAGATTTATGGCAAATAGAATTATCAAAGTTAGAAATTATAAATAATATAGGTAAAGAAGAAAGAAGTCTTATAGATAAAAAAGCAGGACTGTTTGAAGTTACAGGACTATTAAAAGACTTTGTGGAGTTAGAAGAAGAAGTAAATGAAATCGAAAATGTAACAGCAGTTGAAAAATTGATAAATACACTAAAACAAATGAAATCAATAGGAGTAGATGTTTCAAAATTACAAGTGTTAGATACAATAGAAACATTAGCAAAGAAATCAGGGATAAATAGAAAAGAACTAGAAGAAATAGGCTTAGATTCAACTCAAAAAATAGGAAGAAATAAAGCTAGTATAGCACAAGCATATAGAGGAAAATCTAAGTATAGACCACCAACAAATGAGCAGGTAGAGGAATTAAAAAGATTAGGAATTAGTTTGGCAGAAAAAGATACTGTACAGGAATTTATAGATACATTAAACCAACTAAAATCAATAGGAGTAGATGTTTCAAAGATAGTACGTAGAGATACAATAGAAACATTAGCAAAAAAGTCAGATATAAGTAAAGAAAAAATAGAGGAAATAAGCTTAGATCCAACTCAAAAAATAGGAGCAAAGAAAATAAGTATATCAAGAGCATACAGAGGAAAAGGTGGTTTTAAGACACCAACAAATGAACAGGTAGAGGAATTAAAAAAATTAGGAATTAGT
Source organism: uncultured Clostridium sp. (assembly GCA_930987745.1). Lineage (GTDB taxonomy): Bacteria > Bacillota > Clostridia > TANB77 > CAG-508 > CAG-269. The sequence goes on along the minus strand of CAKNKX010000003.1, from coordinate 20,835 downwards.
TTGGAAGAAAAAAATACTGTACAGGAATTTATAGATATATTAAACCAAATGAAATTAATAGAAATAGATGTTTCAAAGATAAGACATAGAGATACAATAGAAACATTGGCAAAAAAGTCAGGAATAAATAGAAAAGAGCTAGAAAAAATAGGCTTAGATACAACTCAAAGGATAGGTGTAAAGAAAATAGAAATAGCAAGAGCATACAGAGGCCAAGGAACTTTAAAACCACCAACAAATGAACAGGTAGAAGAATTAGAAAAACTAGGAATTAGTTTGGAAGAAAAAGATAGTGTACAGGAATTTATAGATACATTAAACCAAATGAAATCAATAGGAGTAGATGTTTCAAATGTAAAACAAAGAGATACAATAGAAACATTAGCAAAAAGGTCGGGGATAGACAGAAGAAAACTGGAAGAAATAGGGTTAGATTCAACTGAAAAAATAGGAGTACATAAAAATAATGTAGCAAGAGCATATAGAGGAGAAGGTACGGGGAAACCACCAACAAATGAACAGGTAGAAGAATTAAAAAAACTAGGAATTAGTTTGGAGAAAATAGAAAGAGATAGTGTACAGGAATTTATAGATACATTAAAACAAATGAAATTAATAGAAGTAGATATTTCAAAGATAAAAAAAAGAGATACCATAGAAACATTAGCAAAAATGTCAGGGATAGACAGAAAAAAATTAGAAGAAATAGGCTTAGATTCAACTCAGAAAATAGGAATAAAGAAGGATAATATAGCAAGAGCATACAGAGGAAACAGTTTGGGAAAACCACCAACAAAAGAACAAATAGAAGAATTAAAGAAATTAGGAATTAGTTTGGAATCTAAAAAAAGAACATCAAAAGAAATAGCTGAAGCTTCAATTAGTTCATTAACAGATATAGAAATGGCTGATATAGAAGATTCAGCATTAAAAGACTTAGTGAAAAAAAAGAAAGAAAAAGAAGGAGGAATAAAATTAAATGAACAATCGTAAAAATGCTTATACAGAAGTATATACAATTTTGCAAGAATTAAATGAAGAAGAATACAATAAAATTCCTCCTGAAGTTATTGAAACAATAGAAGCAAATAGGGATGAAGATTATGAGTATGAATTAGATGATGAGGTAGAATTAAAAGAACAACCGATGCTACCAGAAACAAAAGCAATACTATTTAATTTATTTAGAGATTATCTTGCAAATCCAGAGCAGAAAACTAAAATTATAAGAATGCAGAATGAAGCAAGACAAAAAAATGAATTGAAAAAACAGCAAATGTATAATACTGATCTATTTGCTAATAAACCAAAGAAAAATGCAACTGAAAATAATAATGAAACAATACAAATAGTAGAATATAAAGAAAGTATTTTCAAGAGCATATTAAATAAAATAAAAAGTTTTTTCATAAAAAAATAGATTGTGTACATTTTTATACTATTCAAACTATTGAAAAATAAGTATTTTTTAAAATTTTATTGTATATATTGTTTTTATATAAAAAATGTAGTAAAATAAATTTGTCAACAAAAGTATATACAAAAATGACTTAAAGATTTTATAAGAAAGAATGGAATACAAAAAAGTCAAATTTTCAAACAAATAAGATTGTTGATTACTATTTGTAGAGAGGAGGTAATCAAACCAAGCAACAAGAGGCAGAAAATTTACGAATTGTATTTTGAGAAGGAATTTAACTGTGCAAGTATAGCAGAAGAATTAGGAATAAGTCCACAATATGTATCAAAGGTGTTAAAAGGACATCCTAAATATGAAGAGGAAAAACAAATAAGAAGTAAGATAAAACATAATAATTATCTTGAAAGAAAAAAGAAAAACAGACAGTTAAGAGCAGAAATTTTGAAAGCAAAAGAAAATTATAAACTAGAGTATTTGAAACATTTACAATTTCAACATTCAATTGAGATGTCAAAAAAATACTTAGTCTAATTATGTTCAAAATACTGTTCCAAAAAATCAACTAAAAGCAAGTATTTATTTACAAAAAATAAATGACTTGCTTTTTAGTATGCCTAAAAAAACAATAAAGGAGGTTGATAGATTAAATTAATTTAATAGAATAGATTATTCTAACTTTGAATATTTATTAGTAATAAATTTTAAGTAAATGATAGATAAAAATAATTAATACTTAAAATTAGAAAGAGAGGGCTTATGCATAAAAGACAAATTATATCTAATAAACAAGTAAAGTTAGAGATTGAAGTTATACTAAATAGAAAATTATTTCAAAATAAAGTAATAAACAGAGAAACATATGAAGATGTACAAGATGAATTATTAAAGGAAATTAATAAAGAACTGGAAAAAATATAGACATATATCAAGAATATTTATATAATAATAGTGCCTATAAAGAGATAATTTACAAAATACAGAGAGGAGATAAAACTATGGACTTATACAATATGAGAAAAGAAATAAGCAGTGGCAAAAGTATATATGATTTGCCGTTAAAAGTAACATATTATGCAAGAGTATCAAGTGAAAAAGATGAACAATTAAATTCATTAAGTAATCAAGTTTTTTATTTTGAAAACCATATAAAAGGAGTCTCTAACTGGACATATGTAGATGGATATGTGGATGAGGGGATAAGTGGTACAAGTGTAAATAAGAGAGATTCATTTAAAAGAATGATTGCCGATAGTAAAAAGGGAAAATTTGATTTAATACTAACAAAAGAAGTAACTCGTTTTGCAAGAAATACATTAGATAGTATCTCTTATACCCAAAAATTATTAGAAAATGGAGTAGGTGTCTTTTTTCAATCTGATAACATTAACACTATCATGCCAGATTCAGAATTAAGACTGACAATCATGGCAAGTGTTGCACAAGATGAAGTGAGAAAATTATCAGAAAGGGTAAAATTTGGTTTTAGTAGGTCAATTGAAAAAAAGAGAGTGTTAGGAAACAACAATATATTTGGATATAGAAAAGATAATGGGAAATTAGTAATACAAGAAGATGAAGCAAAGATGATAAAAGAATTATTCGAAATATATGCGAGAGGAGATATAGGATTTTATAAAATAGCAGAGCAATTTAAAGAAAAAGGATATAAAGGTAAAAATGGTAATCCTATATCATCTCAAACATTAAGAAGAATAATAAGAAATCCAAAATATAAAGGATATTATAGAACAGGGACAGTAAAAGTTGTAGATTATAAATTACACAAAGCACAAAAAATGCCCAAAGAAGAATGGCAAATATTTGAGTGTAAAGAAAACATACCAGCAATCGTTTCAGAAGAATTATGGGAAAAATGTAATAATATCTTAGAAAAAAAGTCCAAAAGTTGTTTGAATAAGGTAAAAAATAAAGATGTATTTAAAAATAGGTATGTATTTAGTGGATTGATTTTTTGTAAAGAACACGAAGGACAAGATAATATGCCAGGATTTAATAGAATATCAGGAAAGAAAAGGTCAAATAAACCAGCGTGGGCATGTAGCAGATATATTACATATGGATTGAAAGAATGTGAAAGTCCAATTATACAAGAATCAGAATTGATAGAAATATTTAAAGTAATACTAAAAAAGTTTTTATCAAATAAAGAAGAGATAATAGATGACCTACTAACTAAATATAAAAAGTTTAGCCAGTCAAAAGATATCGAAACAGATATATCTAAATTAGAAGAAAAGATAAGAGAAGTGGAAAACAAAAAAGACAAATTATTAGAACTTACTATTAAAAGTTTTATTTCAGATGAAGAATTTTATAAAAGAAATGAAAATCTAAATGAAGAAATAAAAAAATATACCAAAGAGATAAAGAGTTTGAAAGATGAAAAAGAAAATATATCTACGGTAGAAGAAAATATGAAAAAGATAAAACAAACTTTAGAAAAGCGAATCAATATAGAAGAAAATGTAGAAGATTTAATTAAATTATTAGTAGATAAAATATATGTAAGTAAAATAGATGGAAATAGGAAATATATTAAACTAGAAATATATTTTAAAATAGGAGAACCTATTATATTAGAAGGAAAATTAAATAATAAAGAAAAACAAGAATATATTATAGATAATGAAAGGTATCTATCAAAGAACAATAACTCATATCATTGTGCCATAAAAGAGAACAACTATCAATCTTGCAACCATAACATCAATAATAGTTCCTGGTAGTAATAAATTATTTAATTTTTTTTCTAGCAATAATGAAATAGAGATTCCATGTATTAATATTACAAAAGTACACCAACGCAATTAGATTATTTAATTTTGTAAAAGCACCAAAAAAATTAGAAGCTTTTAGTAATATCAAATGTAATGTATATTTAACTTTTAAATAATTTGAACAAATATAGACTTTTACACTTAACTCTAAAAAGGGTTAAGTATTTTTTGTGAAAGAAACCAACCTTTTATATATTATTTTAGGTCAAATACTATACCTTAAATGTATAAAAGGTGGTAAGGAATATGTTAATTATAGAAAATGTAGAAGATAAAGTAATATTATTAAAAACTCTAATATGTAGAGAAGTTAAATCATTTGATAAGAAACCAAAAGAAATTAATGTTGGAATAATAGATGTAGACTTTTCATTAATAAGATATCTAGGACAAGCAACAGAGATAAAGGATATTAATATCAATAATTGTGGATATGTAATTATAAAAAGAGATAATGACACCACCACTACATTTGGAAGATTTATTTTAGAGTATTACTCAAAATATGATGATAGATTAAAGGAAATATTGAAAAATAAGGAATATGAAATAAATCATATAAATAGTGATAAATTAGATAATAGAATAGAAAATTTAGAAATTGTAACACATCAAGATAATATAAGACACAGTAAAGGTTTAAATTATGACATTATATATAAAAGTGAAGATTTAAAATTGTTACAAGAAATGAATAAAAATAAGAAGAAACAAGAAATAGACAAGCAATACTTGAATAGAATAAGTGGTATATTTTTTAAATTGTATAATTCATATATGGAGAATAAAGAGTGTAAATTGGACATTAAAATTTTAAAATGTTGTTATTTAAAATTTAAAAATAATAAAACTAAATCTAACATAAAAGAACAAGAGATAAGAGAGAGTAAGGACTTAACTACTTTAAAACAATATAAATTAATGTCTTATTTTCATACAACTTTTATTAAAACAATATTACAGAAAAAGAAGCAATATATTTATAAAAAAGTAGTAGGTAATAATATAACTCTATTAAATAAATACATAGAAAGATACCCTACACTAAAAAATATATTTAAAAAGTATAAAATAATGGACAAAGAATTTAAAGAAGAATTAAAGTTTGATAAATCTAATAGTAGAAATATATTAATAGACTTCTTTACAGACATATATAGATTTAATTGGTATGTAGTAGAAAATGGAAACATATTACTAACTGTTAATATTAGAAATTTTATTAATGTAAAAGGAAAGTATAAAGCATTTTTAACATTATATTTATTAGGTTTATTAAAAAGACAAAATGATATTTCTAAACCTAATACTATTTCTAACCGTTTAGTACACACTCCTAGTTTTATACATATACCATTTTATACAGATGAACTTTTAAAACAAGCCAATAATATGGCCAAAGATTTATTATCTTTAAATCTTAATAAATTTACATACTTTTTAATTAGACAAGAGTTTGGAGAAGAAATCGCTGATTCCATTTATAAAAATAAAAAATCTAAATCTAACTACAAATATGGTTTAAGAGCCAAAGAGGATATTTTGGAATTTATTAGTACAGACAAAGACATTTTAAATTTTGGTTTTATGAAAGTAGAAGAAATTTTTGAACACATACAAGGTTTAAATGTTCAAAGACAGATAAGAGGAGAAGATTATAATAAAATTTGTAATGGTTTTATAAACTTTATTAAATCGCTACTTTTATACAATACAGACACTAAAAAGAGATTAGAAGAATTAGGTTTTACTTATATATCTTTAAATTCTAAAATTATACAAAATATTCAAAAATATCAAAAAGAACAAGGGTTTAATTTTCCTATTTCTCTAAAACCAAAAGAGAAAGCAATAGTAATGAAAAAGTTAATTAAATAACCCTTAAATTATATATTTTTATAGGAAAAGTAATAGGAAAGGTAGGTTTTAAAATTATGATAACTTATACTATTAAAGAATTAGAACCAATTTTAAAAAGAAAGTCTAAAACTATAAAAAGATACATCAAAGATGGAGAACTTGAAGCAATTAGAATAGGTAAAGGTTACATCATTACAGAAGAGAAAGTAAGAGAATTTTTTGAGGACTACAAAGTCCATAAAAAATAAAATTTTTAAAATTTTATATAGGTTTTAAATATTCTGTATATTTCTTAATTATCAGAATGACATCAGATGAACTTTCATAATTAATTAAATAAATTATATATCTAAAATATAAAAATGTATCAGATTTTATTGTGAAAATGTTTTAAAACAGCCTATTTACAAAGATAAAATGATGTTTTAATATTAAATAAACAAATGAAAAATGTTTATTTGTCAGACATTTAGAGAATTTATTTTAATATTTGGATAAATTCTCTTACCCCCTCATTTTATTTTAGAAAGTAGGTGTTATAAATGAAGATACATTTTTATAATTTGATTTTAAATAGTTCGTGAACTCTCTATTGTTAAGCAGTAGAGAGTTTTATTTTTGAAAGGAATAGTTATGAAAGTAAAAAATCACGGATTTAATAAAATGAATTGTCCACTATGTAATGAAATGATAAAAGGAGTACCAGCTTTATCAAGAATAGATAATAAAACAAAAATATGTAGTAAATGTGGAATATTACAAGCATTAGAAGATTTTATAAAATACAAAAAGGAGAAGAAAAAATGTTTTTTAAAAAGGGAGAAACAAGACCGTACCTATTAAATAATGTTGTACATTTTGGAAGGATTTTAAAAATAAATAAAAAGAAAGAAACATATACAATAGAAGATATATTAACAAAAGAAATAAATACCATTAATGAAAATGATATATTTTTAGGAGATGATTAATTCAGTGGAAGATGAGGATATGGAGTTAGAAAAAGCAAGTAAAGAAGAAATGCTACAAGAAGTTATAAAAAGGATGCAACTATTAAAATTACACAATAATGCAATAAATGATTTAAAAAATGACAAAGTGTTAAATAAGTCAGAAGGAAGATTAGGCATATTATATTGGTTAGATGAAAAAGAAAAAACTATGGTAAAAGAATATGAAAATCAAAGCAATAGTTTAGTATATCATGTTATAAAAACATATACTTTTGATATGGGAATAGTATATGACTTATTATTTATTACAGAAGAAAAAGCATATTGGGAAGAAGAAAGAAAAAGACTAAAACAAGGTTATGTTTTATCACACAGTATATCGCAATTTAATGAAAGTGGAGATATATTTGTAGAAAATAGAAATGGTGGTTTAGTTAGAATTTACTAAAGCAATAGTTGAACAATTAAAATTTAATAAGTAGAATAAAAACAAAGGAGAGAGTAGAAAATGGATAAAAAATTAGTAGAAAAATTAGAAGAATTAAATACAGAAGATTTAATGAAATTATTAGTAAAGAAAATGGGCTATGAATTTTCAAAAGAAAATATTATTGAAGAAAAAAGCAAAGATTATATACAAAGAAGAGAAGAAATATATTCAGGATATTTGGATGGGTTTGATGAAGAATTTGAAACTCATATAAAAAATAGAATAAAGGAAACACCATTACTAATGGAATTATTTAATAAATTCGCGGAAGAAATATATAAACCAAATATAATACAGGAAATATCAAATAAAATTTGTTCAAGAATAGAAAGTGAATTAGATAAAACTTTGAATAAAGAACAGAAAAAATTATTTGAACAATGGAAATTTTGTGAAGATAAACTTTCAAATGATTTAGCAGAGCAAAGTTTTATATATGGGTATTTAATTAGTACAGAATTAAGAGAAGAAGCACAAAAACAATACCCACACAAAGAAAAAGAGTAGTTACAAAATACTACTCATCAGATTTATTACTATTATCTAAAAGAAAAGATAAGAAACGGTCAAAATATTTTTTATCTTCTTTTGATAAAGAATTATACTTATAATATAATTCAGCAGATTTTTTTGTTTCAGAATTAGAGGAAAGATATTTAGTAGGTGTAGGAATATCAGTTATTCCTAAAAGATAATCAACAGAGCAATTAAAATAATTAGCAAGTTTAATAAGCATATTAGGTTGGGGAAAAGAACTACCTAATTCATAACGAGAGATAAGTTCTTGACTAACTTCTAAATCAGTACTTAATTTAACTTGTGTAATATGTCTACTTTCTCTTAATTTTTTAAGATTATCTAATCTATTTATTATATTACTATCGTTCATAAATCTGTCCTCCTAAAAACTATAAAAATATTATATAAGTATTTCTCATAATTAAATGCAAAAACATTCATAATTAATATGAGAAATACTTGTAAAAAATACAATTAAATGATATACTTTCAACAAAAGAGTTGGAGGTATGTATCATGGAAAGAGAGGAAAATAAGTTGTTTAAATTTGCGACAAAAGAATTAAGTCAAGATGCCTTTATATGTTGGTGTATTAACTGGTTTAATTACAAAGAAACTATAAAGGGAGATAAGAATAAGGAACAGTTAGTTAAAATGTCCGAAGAAATATTAAATAAAATTTTAGAAAATACTGACATTAATAGTTTTCATATAAAGGAAGTTAAAATAATAAGACAATTTGAAAATATTGATATTACATTAGTTGTAACTACAAAATCATCAAAACAATATATCGTTATAATAGAAGATAAAGTAGGAGCTAATTTAAGTAATCATCAAAGAAAAGATTTATATGTAAGTAATCTAACCAAAGCACTTAAAAATAATAAAGAAAGGCAAGAGTTATTAGGTATAACAGAATTTAATGAAAAAAATATTGTACCTGTATTTTGGAAAACTAGAGTATGGAACGAAGAAAAAGAAGAATTACAAAAAGAATTGAGTAAGAATATTGGAAAAGAAGTAGTATGTATTAATGGAAATGATACATTAGAATTATTGAAAGATTATATAAAAAGTTCAGAAATAGTAGAAGATTTTTATATTTGTTTACAAGATTATTTAAGAATAAATAATCAATTATCAGAAGACGAATACTGTGTAAAGAAGATAATAGAAAATGAAAAAATAATAGAGGGAACAACATTTTCAAAGAATTATTATGTATATAACTGTTTTTCAAAATTAATAGGAAAAGAATATACAGGAAAAAGCCACCCACAAACAGGTGGAAAAGTTTTAGACAAATTAAGTAGAAGAATATTAGATGAAAAAGTTTTAAATAAAAGTAATAAGTTAGAAAGAAGAAATAATAAAGAAAATGTTGTTGCTGTTGATACTATTAGATTTTTCAATTTTGGAACAAGTTACAAGAATAGATTATCAGAAGATGGCAAAAAATGGTATGAAGAATTAGAGCAAAAAATAGTAGATAAAGGAGAATTTTATACTAATTTAAGATACATATATTTATTTGCTAGAAAATTAAATGTTTTTAGAAAAGAACAATATGAGTTTTTAGGGCTTTATAAATTAATTGAATATGATAAGAAGAATAAAACTAGAATATGGGCGAAACAAGAATTACATCATAATACAGTCCCCTTAAATGAAGATGAAATAATAAAGGTAATTAAAGGTATAGAGAATAAATAGAAAAGAGATAGAAATGAATAATTATTTTACATTTGATGAAGAAGAATTTAGAAAAGAAATGTTAGAAATGTTTAATTATAAAGAAGATCCACTTTATAATAAGAACCTAAATATAAATTGTATTATGAAAATAAATAAAAAAGATTTAGGAAAGGAAAAAATTTTAAAATATAAAGTAGATAAAGAAATAAGACAAAAAAAGATAAGTATTCCAAAAGAAATAGAAAATGGACAAAGTATAGTTTATATCAAAGAGGGAGAAAAGAAAAATAATAAATATGGAAATTTGATAGTTACAATTAAAATTAAATAGTTTTAATATAACAGATGATATGAGAATACAAACAGAGGTATTTTAAGATTAAAATAATATAGTTTTATAGGTAAAAATATGGATGATTTTGAAAATAAAATATTAAAAAAAGAAAAAGAATTAGAACAAATAGTAAATAAAGAAAAAGTATTGATAATAGTTAAAGGAAAAATGTTAAGTGGGAAAACGACATTAGTTTTAAATTTTATAAAAGAAATGTTAATGAAAGAAAATATAAAAATATTATTTTTTAATCTTAACATAGAGAAAAACTTAATATTTAAAGAATTAGAAGAAAAATATATTAATAAAACTCTTTATATAGGTAACAACACAGAACTTATAAATATAAAAGAAATAATAAGAAAAAGTATAGAAAAAGTGCATAAAAATGGTATTAATTTAATAGTAATAGATAGTTTGTGGACTATTCAAGTAGACAAATCTTTATTATTAAGTAGAAATGATGAAGAAAAATATATTTTAGAACATTTAAGAATATTAAGTAAAGGCTTGAAAATTCCTGTTATAATAACACAGAATGAAAGGGGAAAAGATTTAGAAATTATGACATTAAATGAAAAATATAATATGAATGTAGAAGATTATACATATTCAGTAAATGACAAAGAAATAAATTTTGAGGAATTTTTAGAAGAATATAAAAAATTATTTAGAACAGACATAGCATTTATAAGAGCAAAAGAAAGATTAAAAGAGAAATTAAATGAAACAGAATTTGCTAATTGGAACATCATAGGAAGAAAAGAAAATAAACACTTAAAAGTTACTAGAAAAAATATAAAAGGAAATAAATAAAATGAAAGTAAAAAATGGAATAATTGGTTTTGTTGTTGGAGATACAATGGGTGTACCAGTCGAATTTAATAGCAGAGAAAGATTATTATTAAAGCCAGTAACAGAGATGTTAGAATATGGAACGCACAATATGCCAAAAGGTTGTTGGAGTGATGATACATCAATGACATTAGCAACAATGGATTCAATAATAAAATGTAAAGAAATAAACACAAATGATATGGCAGATAGATTTATAAAATGGTATAGAAATGGAGAATATACGGCAACTAGAATAATGTTTGATATTGGAACAACAACACAACAAGCACTTATAAAATATCAAAGAGGAGTTGATATAGCAAGTAACTGTGGAGGAGAAAGAAAATTTGATAATGGAAATGGCTCATTAATGAGAATGTTACCAATAGCATATTATTGTTTCGTAAAAGAGTTAGAAGATAAAGAAATATTAAAAAAAGTAAAAGAAGTTTCTAGCATTACACATAGACATCAAATTAGTGTATTAGGTTGTTATATTTATGTAAGACTAGCAATAGAACTACTAAAAAGAAAAGAGATATTACAAGCATATCAAGAAATAAAAAAATTAGATTATTCATATTTTACAGAAGATACAATACACCAATATGAAAGAATATTAAATAATAATATTGAACTTTATAACATTGATGAAATAAGGTCAAGTGGGTATGTTGTAGATACATTAGAAGCAGTTATATGGTCTTTAATTAATAGTAGTAATTTTAATGAAACAATTATAAAAGCAATTAATTTAGGAGAAGATACAGACACCATTGGAGCCTGTGTTGGTGGATTAGCAGGTATATATTATGGGGTAGAAAATATTAATCAAAAATGGAAAGATGAAATTTTAAGGTATGAATATATAATAAATATGTGTAAAGAATTTGAAAAAAGTATAAAAGGAGAATAGTTATGTTTTGTACGAAGTGTGGTAACGAAATAAAAGAAGGAGATTTGTTTTGTACTAAATGTGGTAATAAAATAGAAGAGAATAAAAATATAACAGATAAAGCCAATAATGCAACAGAAAATATTATTAATAATAAAGAAGATAGAAAATCAAAATCTAAAAAATGGAAAATAATTGTTCCTATTCTAACAATATTAACAATTTTAATAATTGTAGGGATTATTTTGTATATTAATTTTAATAAAGAAAATAAAGATACTTCACAAGAAATGATAAATAGTGAAGAATCTAATGAAATTATTACACAAGATGTATTAACAGTAATATCAAAAGAAAAAGCAAATACTTATAGAGGATTTATTAATTTATGTACTCAATATGGAGAAAGTATAGAAATACCAAGTTCACTTTATAAAGAAAATCATTATTGTTTTGTAGTATCAATAAGAGTAGAACCAAGTAAAATAGATGAAATATACGAAGAATTAAGTAATAATGAACAAGTTCTAAAAGTAGAAAAAGGTTTTATTAATCCGAAAGAAATAGAGTTATATACAGGATATGAAATGTTAGTTTATGATTTACTAAATGATGAAGAAGAAAGAAATGGTTTTGGAATATATTATGCTATGGTAGATATCAACAATGATGGGATTAATGAACTGGCATTAGCACACGGAAAGTCAGAAGAAGAAGCTACAACTGAATTTTATACATATCAAGATGATATGAATGCAATTAAAATTGATGAAGTTGTATTGGGAGAATTATATAAGGTAAATAATGAAAATAAATTAAGATTGTTATATGAAGGGGCAAGTGGAGATTTAAGTGTTTTTGATATTTCTTACAACAATAATAATTTTGAAATAAAACTAAATACATCTAATACAGATGTAACAAATTTAGGAGAAAAAATAGAACTAGATAATGCAGAAGAAACTTATAGTTATTATATTGGAACAGAAGACAATAAAAGTAATGAAATATTAACAAATAATATTAATAATGAATTAAAAAATGAACAGAGTAGAACAGTAACTAATGCACAAACAGAAACAAAATATACAGATAAAGAACTATCAAAACAAATAATAGATTCAATATTTGTAACGGTAACAGGAAGATATGAGGGAGCACCACAATATACATTATATAGACGTGGAGAATACTATGAGCCAGCAAAAAATGAAGAATATCATAAACTAGGAAATAGAGATGATTATCATATATATCCTGAAAATGCATATAAAACAGGTAATATATTTTTTACGATTTATTTTGATACTTGGGTAAATGCAACACAATTTAACGAATATCAAGCAAATAAGAAAAATTATGATATGGACCAAACAACAGCAATGGGATATAAAGTAACAGTAACTAATAATACAACAGGAGAAAGTAAAGATATTAAAATGACAGATATAGCAGGAAATAGTTCAGATACTTTTGAACAGGCTGGAAATTCCTATACATTAGTGATAAATGATAAATTTGGAAATAGTAAAACTTTAAATTTTAATAAATAGAAGGGAGATAAGATATGTATTGTAATAAATGTGGTAATGAAATAAAAGAAGGAGAAAAATTTTGTGGTAAATGTGGAAATAAAGTAAAAGAACATAAAGACAAAAATTATATAAAATATTATGACATTAGTAAAAAAGTCTTAAAAATCAGTTGTATAGTATTACTTATTACAATTTTTATAAGTTGGGCTTTGACAATGGTAGATATATATTGGTTTGGAGAAAATATTGGCAAGTTTATAATGATAATAGGTGGAATTAGTGCAGTAGTATCACTAATTACTTGTAATGTTTTAGCTATAAAGAATAAAATAAAAATGTCATTATGGATAAATATAATAACAGGAATTGTGATTGCAGGAATTATTGGGGCTACAATATCAAATCTAATAGAAAGTAATAGGCAAAAAAGATATGAAGAAAATAGAAGAAAAATAACACAAGAATATAATCAATACTATTAATATAATGTAGTGATGAAAGAAATAGAAAATGGACAAACTATAGTTTTAATTAAAGATGGAGAAAAGAAAAACAATAAATATGGCAACTTAGTAGTTACAATTAAAACTAAATAATTTTAATATAACAGTTGATACCGGAATGACATCAGAGGTTTTTTAGAATATAAATAATATAATTTTATGGGTAGAAATGAGGGAAAATTGAAAAATTAGAAAAAAATATTAATTCTATGCATTGTATTATTCGTTGTTGGAATTATAATAGAAACTATTTGGGTATCAAATGATTTAGTTTGGAATATAGGTAAGGCTATAATCATTATTTCAATTATAGTTGGAATATTAACCCTATTAACAGGAATTTATCTAACATATAAAGATACTAAAAAAGAAAATAAAAAAATGCCAATATGGTTTAGTATTGTAATAGCAATAGTTATAGCAATTGTAATAATATTTGTACTTGGAAATTATTATTCAAATAAAAGAAGTCAACATATAATGAACAATATAATCAAAACTATAATGAATTAAACAATGATTGAATAAGTCCATCTTTAAATCCAACAAGTCCAGATAGTTTAGATGATAGTGTAAATATAAAAGATTTTAATGAAACAGCTAATGAATATAACATGACAGCAAATGAATTAGAACAACAAATTGAAAGAGGTATAGCACCATAACAATACTTGTTTGCAAATTTATAATAAATTAAATGATGAAACAAGACCATTTTAAACCCAACAAGTTCAAATGGTTCAGATAATTTTAGGAGGAAATAAGCAATGATATTAATTATATTAGGAATAATTTGTTTAATTATATTAATTGTAATGAAAGTTAAGGATAAAAATAATGATAAAATAAGTAAAAAATTAAAAATGTGGACTAATATATTATTTGTATGTGTGATAGTCTTAATTGTTTATATCATATTAGGAAATAAAATAACTGGCTTAAATTCAATGTTTACTATAATACAGTATATTGCATCAGGAATAGGATTAATAGCTTTAATTGTGAGTACCATTATATCAATAAAAAATAAAGAAAAATTGCAACTATGGGTTAGTTTAGTACAAGCAATAGTTATTGTAGCTATTGCAGGAAGTTGTATAACGGCTATTATTAATGGTAACAGAGATAGACAAGTACAAGAAAATATAAAACAATACACAGAGCAATATAAATAGTAAATAGAAAAAGGTTGTTTACAAACCTATAATTTTATAAACATACGAAATTTATATAAAAGTGGTATTTAAAAATGTATAAATACCACTTTTTAAACATATTTAAAAACTTTTATACTTTTTTAAACAGACCTATTTACGAGTTTATGTCTACAATATATAATAAATAAAAAGGGAGATTTTATTTATGGGAAATTTCGTAGAAAGTTCAAAGCAAAATTTATATGGCTATGCCAGAGTAAGTACAAAGGAACAAAATACAGATAGACAAGTACAAGCATTAAAAGAGTTTGGAATTGAAGAAGAAAATATTTTTGAAGATAAGAAAAGTGGAAAAGATTTTAATAGAGAAGAATATCAGTTACTAAAAAAAATTTTAAAAAGAACTACTAATAATGTACTAGTTATAAAATCAATAGACAGACTTGGTAGAAATTATAAAGAAATACAAAATGAGTGGAGAGAGATTACACAAGATTTAAAAACGGATATAGTAGTTTTAGATATGGACATTTTAGATACAAGAAAATATAAGAACTTGTTAGGAAACTTTATTGCTGACCTAGTCCTACAAGTTCTTTCTTTTGTAGCTGAACAAGAGCGAATAAACACAAGACAACGACAAAAAGAGGGAATAAAAATAGCGAAGTCAAAAAATGTTAAATTTGGAAGACCACGAATAGAAAGACCACAAAATTTTGAAGAAGAATATAAAAAGTGGAAAAAAGGAAAACAGACAGCCAAAACAACAATGGATAATTTATCACTAAAAAGAAATAAATTTTATATGTTTGTAAAGGAATATGAGGGTAAAAGTTAGAATAATTACCCTCATTATTTTTTGTTTTTTCTACCTTTATTGGTGCATTTATCACATTTGTTCCTAGATTTAGTAGAATATTTGGTAACTCTACCACAATATATACAAAATCCTATTTTGGATGGCTTAACTGTACAAATTACATAGCTAATAAAGATATACCATATTAAATGGAAAATTTCGTTTGTTATAGGACAAGTAACCTTTCTTTTTATATCTATGTAAGAACTTATAGAATAACCTATTGTATGAGTAAATTCATTTACAGCTTTTAATAAGTCATTATGATAGCTTAATAAATAACTTTTTATTTCTTTCTTATTTTCACATTTTAGTAACTCATCTTCATCTACTTGAATAGGAGATTCAAATAACATATTTCCTATTTCATTTAAGTTCTTTATTCTAGGTTTCATAATATCTTCAATAAATAGTTCTTTTTTTAAATCTTTTGCAGAACTATCACAAATAAGTGCTAAATTTCTATGGTAAGAAAATAAAAGATTAAAAATAGCTAATCTTTCAGCAAATTGAATTGCTTCATCTTCTTTTAATTCCGGAAAGTTATATTTTTTATTCAAATCTTCAAGAAATGGTTGTATTTCTTGAAAATCATTTATACTAAAATCATTTATCATTTGATTAGTATTTTTATTAATATAATGATAAATTCTTAAATTTTTTGAAGAAATTGTTAAATTGGGTAAAATTTTTTCGCCAGTTTTAATAAAATCTTTTGTCATTCCCAAAGCACTGTATTCTGGGGGATTTTCTGAATTAGGTACATCAAATTTACTTATATCATTTTTGTATTTATGTGATACTTTATCATTAGGATATAAGATATAAACCTTGCTATCAGCCATTTTGACACTCCTTTCAAAATGCAATTATTTACTATCTTTATCAATTTAAGAATAGCCTGTATAATTGCATTATAAAAGTTGATAAAGATAGCTATCACATCAATTATTACATAAATAAAGATAATTGTCAAAATTTTAAAAGGAGGAAATAATAATGGAAAAAGAATTAAAAAATAAAACAAAGGAAGAAAAAAGAAAAGAAATGGAAGTTGAAGAAAAATTACGACAATATTTGAATGGTATAAAAGTATATGATGATGAAATACCCAAGCTAAATGAAGATTATACGAAAGAAGAATTTATACCAAAAGTAGATAAAAAAGGAATGACTAAATGGGAAAAAACAGAACAAGATGTGTGGGATTGTAGAGGTTTTACATTATTAAAAGTTGAGAATGTCATGGATATAATATCTACAGCAGGATTAACAAGTATAGTATCTATGAATAAAGCTCTTAATGGAAACTTTGAAGATATAATGGAAGATTTGTATAGTGGTTATCCACAAGCACATTGGACAAAAATAATCGGAAAATTACGTAATAGAAGAGATGAAGCGATACAAGATGTTAATTTGACAAAAGCAAACTTCTATTCAGATATGATGTTTATCTGTATCATTGTAATGAAAAAAGAAGAACAATTGGATAGATTTATAGATATTTATACTATAAAAAATATATTATTTGAGCTAATAGAGCAACTATCAAAAATAATAGGAATAGTATCTTTAAAAGAAAACCTAGAAGATTTATTAATAAAAGAATTTTATAATTCTAAATTAAATAAGTTGCTATTAGAATCATTAAATGAAAAATATATAATAGGATTTGAAAATGATGATAGTAATGATGAGATAGAGATAGAAAGGGAATAGAAAGGAAAGAAGAATAATGCTTAAACCAATATTAGAAAAATTTTTTAAAATTAGAACACTTATATTAAGTAAAGGGCTTGATGCAGTGTTATTGTTTAAAGACTATGATGGTCGACTGTATAGAGTGAAAGAATATGTTGGTCAAGTTATAGATATAAGAAAAAGAAATAATTTCAATTCAATAGATACAGTAAAAGTCAAATTTCTTAATAATGAAATCTATGAAACAGCAACATATTTAGATAATGATATTAATATTGGAAATTTAATTTCTATATATGGTATTGTTGTCAGAAATAGCGACCATCTAGAATTACAGTGTAAATGTGGTAGCATAAGAATTTATCAAAAATTTGCAGAAGCAGGAAGAATAGATACAAAAAAATTCTATAAATTTGGATATTCAGAGCTTTCTGTAATTGAGCCTTCTAGTGTATATGATGTTCCATTAGACAGGTTACAAGTTTTAGAACAAAATAAACTATGGGTCTATATAGGAAGTGATATAAAAGCCATTGAAGATAGAGGTAAAAAAATTATACAAGAAGAAGAAAATGGCATAATAGATGTATCAAAAGAGCAAACATTTTTTGTGAAAGACGCTAATAACATCGAAGAGGAGATAATAGATTATGAAAATTAGAGTCGACACAATAATATCAAGAAAAAGACATATATGTAATGTTTCTTTATATCTTGATGAGTTTGTGATACATGAAATAAAAGTGATATATGGTCGTAAGGGAATATATCTAATATTCCCTAATATGACTTATCCTATAAATGAAGAAACAAGACAAAAAGCATTAAACCTAATAATAAGGAAACTAAAAACATATCCAGAGTTCATCAGATTACATTCAGATAAAATTTGAGATAAAAGCCATATAATTATATATTCCAAAGACAAAGACTTTAAAAGGTATATACAGATTTTAAAGTAAAAATAGCTTAATGACCTAGAATATTTTGTATAAATTAAAAATAGATTTATACAGGTGATAAAATATGAAAATTTATACAAAAACTGTTTACAAACTAGAAAAAATGAACAATAAATATAAATATACCCCTTTGTATTTTATGATTAGGTGTAAATACAACCTATGATAGAAATATATATGGGTTTCTTAAAAATAGGTATAATTAAAGAATTAACTAAACAAGGGGTACTTACAGAAGATGAACAAGAAAAAATAATAAAACAAATAGAGAAAAAACATAACATAGAGGTGTAGAAAATGAAAAAAGTAGTTGCATATTGCAGAGTTTCAACGGACTCATCAGATCAAGCTAATTCACTAGAAAATCAAAAAATGTACTTTAATAAATACATAAAAGAAAATAAAGAGTGGGAATTAATAAAAATTTATGCTGATGAGGGAATAACTGGAACTAGTACAAAGAAAAGAAAACAATTTAACCAAATGATTAAGGATGCAGAAAATGGAAAAATAGACATCATACTGACAAAAGAAGTCAGTAGGTTTGCAAGAAATACAGTAGACACACTAGAATATACAAGAAAATTAAAAGCGATAGGAGTAGAAGTTTATTTTTTATTAGACAATATAAGTACAGCAGATAAAGAGGGCGAATTAAGGTTAACAATAATGTCTAGTATGGCACAAGAAGAAAGCAGAAAAATTAGTGAAAGAGTTCGCTGGGGTGCTAAAAGAAGTATGGAAAAGGGAGTTGTTTTTGGAAATATTGTACTAGGATATGATTTAAAAGGTGGAAAATTGACTATTAATGAGGAACAAGCTAAAATTGTAAAAGAAATTTTTTACAAATATTTATATGAGGGAAAAGGTTTTTTTACAATAGGAAGAGAATTAATGGAAAAAGGAATAAAAACCAGTAGAAATAATGGCAGGTGGTATGCAACTACTATAAAACAAATATTAACAAACGAAAAGTATTGTGGAACTCTAAAACAAGGAAAAACATATATACCAAATTATTTGGATAAAAAAACAAAAATTAATAAAGGCGAAAGAGAATTTGTAATAATAGAAAATAATCACGAACCTATTATTAGTAAAGAAGTGTTTGAAAAAGTACAAGAAGAGATAAAGAAAAGACATAGAGAAACTGTAAAAGATGACTGTAAAAGAAAATATTCTAACAAATATGCTTTTTCAGGGAAAATTATTTGTAGTAGGTGTGGTAGAAGTTACGGTGTTGGGTCTACAAAAAAATTAGAAACAGGAGCAATTAGAAGAAGTTATCGTTGTAGGACAAGAGTAGATAATGGGAATAAAACAATAAATGAAAAAGGAGAAACTTATGGCTGTGATGCCGACATTATATATGAAGATGTTTTAAAAGAATGTTTAAAGGATATAATAAAGGGAATAACCAAAAATAAACAAGAGATAATAGAAGATTTAGAAAAAACAATAGAAACAACAATAAATAAAAGAGTTAAAAAAGAAGAAAATGAAAATATACTATTAAAAAAGAAAACAGAAATTGAAAATGAAATACAAAAGGCGATAGAACTTTGCATAAAGGGAATAATAACAGAAGAAGAATTAATGCAGAAGAAAAAGGACAAAGAAGAAGAAATGAAAATAATAGATAGGCAATTAATAGAAGAAAAAGAACAACAAGAAGCAATAGAAAATAAAGATAAGATAATAAGTAAAGCAAAGAAGATTATTGAGGATATAGTAAATACCAAAACAATAAGTGATGAGGTTTGTAAAAGTTTAGTGGATAAAGTCATTGCATATAACAAATCTACATTTGATTTTTATTTAAAAGGAAACAAAGGAGATTTTTTTAAAAAAGAAGGTGTACTATTGTATAATTACCATGGCAAAGGATAAAATGCATTGGAGAGGACTTGATTTTAGTGGAACTTTAATCCAAAAAAAGAGATAACTTATATAAGGAATAAATTTCCATAAAAAGTTTATAAATTTTTTACAAAAAAGTATTGACTTATTTTTATAAAGGTGTTATTATAAAAAAGTACCAAGCAACAGACAAAAAAATCAAAAAAGAACGGAAGAATTAGTAATAAAAAATACGCATAAAGAATAGAATAAAACAGACATTACTAGTTTTTTATTTTGCCCTAAAAACGGACTTAAAAATTTTTTTGAAAAATGTCGAAAAAAGTATTGACAAAGAAAAAATGGTATAGTATAATACAAAACGTTCTGACCAAACACAAAGTGAGAACGATAAGTAAAAGTACATTGAAAAGTAAACAATAAAATCCTTTAGAGAAAAAACCAAAGCGGA
>CAKNKX010000002.1 GCA_930987745.1 uncultured Clostridium sp. | reverse complement strand
ATGTATATGTTGTATCTCCATCTTGTATTGCATTTAGTACTTGCTGGTTCATATGTAAACTTATTCCTACTTCTGTTACATTTCCATCTTCATCATAATATTCTGCTTTTGTTGTTAATGCATTAAACCCCTCTAAGTTTGGAGCATAATATGTTTCTCCATTTACTGTAACCGCTTCACTTTCTGTTGTTAGTAAATATTCACTTTCATTTAAATTTTTTTCCTGATTTTGCCCTAATACTTTACAACCATATTCGTAACTATGTATTTTCTTCCCTCTTAATGTAATTCCATCTATCTTAAATGCTGTATTTGTTAATTCATCATATATGTATTTTCCACTTTCACCAGCAATATTTTCTGGAACGTAATATAATCCTTTTACATTTCCGTGTATCATCTATTAAATAGTCTAATAAATCTTCTATATAATATTCTTTTGTTGGTTCTTTATCATCTGGCATATTTTCTCTTATATATAATATCTCCATTTTTAGACTTTTAGGTAATTCTTCAACTGCAGTTGGAACTGTAAATATTGGTGTACTTTCTTCTCCTTGTGCCATTTTTGCACTATTTGTTATTTGTTCTATCTCTATTTGTTCTTTTAATGCTGTCATTTCTTGCGCAAATGCTGCCCATATTGCATTTTCAATAAGTCCATTGTCTCCGGTTAATGCGGTTATTGAAATACCTGCAAGTATCAACATAACTACAATTGTTACTGCTAGTGCTATTAATGTTATTCCTTTATTAGTATATATTTTCACTTTTTCCTCCTAACTTCTGTATTTAAAACAACAAAAAGATAGCAACTATAAACCTATGTTTTCCATAGGTTTAGCTACTATCTTTTTATTTATTTCTTTATTAAATTTGTACCAATATCTTAACAAGCTATATTTTATTTTAGTAAAGTATAGCTCTCTCTCTCTCTCTCTCTCTCTTAGAGTATCAAGGCTTACAAAGTTTACTATTCTCATTTGTACTTCTCCTTACATTTATCTCTATTTTAACTTATAACATTCTGGTAGAAATTTGTCAAGTTTTGGAAGTTTTATATTTTTTTAGTCTTATAGCTTTATAAATAGTGTAATTCTTGATGAAAGTACTATATCTTCAATATATGGCCATGTTCCATTATTTTGTGGATATACATTATTCACTCTTGAACTAGGATTCGCACTATTTGCACCAGGTTCGTTATAGTATCCTCCTCTACCAAATCTATATCCATCTATTCCTGACAAATATGCTTCTAATGTCCACTCCAAATGTCCTCCACATAAATCATAAATATTTAAAAAGTTGTCAGTTGAACTTGAACCTGTAATTTGAGTTGTATTTCTTTCATCAGCCCTATCACTTCTTACATCTATATTTTGTTTTATCATCCAGTTCAGCATTGCATCATATTGACTTCCCCATATCATACTGCTTACAACTGAACTGTTAGTATCATTTTCTTTTGCAAATTCCTTACATTTTTCATAAAGTCCATACCACGTTTTAGTTTCTTCATTTGTTGCATCTGTTGTTGTAACTCCTGTATTTATAGAGGCATTTTTACTTACAGGATTTGTCCCTTCTAATCCTAGTTCATATCTTGCAACATAGAAACCTTTATAATATGAGACACTTTCTATCATGCTGTTATAATCATCTTGCATACTACTTTCTGTAAATAGCCCATCATTATATTCTGTATTATCATCTTGCCCTTCATGAAATGCTGGTTCTCTATACCCTTCCTCTGTTGTAGTACAAGCATCTTTTACTGTTGAGCCTGAAGTTGTAAAATCATATAACAATCCTCTATAATCGCCATCTTGTTCAATTGCCATTGCTTTGTTTGTTGTTCCATCTGCTTCTGTTTCTGCTACTGCTGTTTCTACTGGTATCCATACAAATTGGTTACCTTTTGCAATGGTTGTTTCTCCATCTATTTCTGTATCTTCTTCATTATCAGAAATAACTAGACCTTCTGATATATTTTCTTTTCCAGGCACTACATAAAAGCCATTTGGAATATATGCAGTTTGCCCATTTTCATCATTATATTTTTCACAATATTCACTACTAAAATTATCAGTTGTTAAATTTTCATAAACTTGGTCTATATCATCTGCTGAATATTCATCTTGTATGCTCGAAATTGTTCTTTTTTGGTTATTAATACTATTTGCATAGTACACATATATTCCCACAGCTACGACAAGAAATAACAGCATTGCTGTAAGAACAAATATTGTTATTGACCCTTTTTCATCTTTAATTTTTCTCATATACAATTTTCTCCCTATCTTTAGTTTATCTATATTTTATATAACCGAAAAATAAAAATCAATAGAAATTTGTAAATTTAAAAAAATTATGATATATTTATCAAGTATTAAAAAAAAGAAAAAAGGAGGTAACAATGAACACACTAATTAATGCAATAAGAGGATTTTGTATGGCTTTAGCAGATAGTGTACCAGGAGTATCTGGGGGTACAATAGCTTTTATCTTAGGATTTTATGATAAATTTATAAATTCATTAGATGCTATGGTTTCTGGAACAAAAAAAGAAAGAATAGAAGCACTTAAATTTTTAGCAAAACTTCTTATAGGTTGGGTTATTGGTATGTGCCTTGCATCACTTGTATTATCTAGTATGTTTGAAAAACACATTTACCAAGTAAGTTCTCTATTTATGGGATTTATTGTTTTTGCAATTCCTTTAATTATTAGAGATGAGAAAAAAGAGATAAAAGGAAAATACAAATATTTAATTTTCCTAGTTATAGGAATAGCAGTAGTTGCTGCAATAACATATTTTAATCCAACATCTGGAGAATCTGGTATAAATGTAAGTGCAGGAAATTTAAATATAGGCTTATGTATTTATACATTTGTTGTTGCAATGGTTGCAATTTCTGCTATGATTTTACCAGGAATCTCAGGCTCAACACTACTTCTAATATTTGGTTTATATATGCCAATTATTAATGCTATAAAAGAATTCCTACATCTAAATATGGAATACTTACCTATTTTAATTATATTTGGATTTGGAATTTTAGCTGGAATTGCTTTAGTTATAAAACTTGTTAAAAAAGCTCTACAAAAATATAGAAGCCAAACAATCTATACAATCTTAGGTTTAATGATTGGTTCTCTATATGCAATAGTTATGGGACCAGCAACTTTAGAAACTCCTCAAGCACCATTATCATTTGATAATTTTAGTATATTATTCTTTATGATAGGTGGAGTTGTAGTATTTGGAATGGAATTACTAAAAAGATTTTTAGAGAAAAAACAAATTCTTGATGATGATAAAATCATAGAAGAAAGTGATGAAACGTCTTTGGAAAAATAAAAAGTTCTTAAATAATATTTATAAAAGAGAGAACAAATAAAATAATTATTTATTCTCTCTTCTAGTTTTTTATACTAAACCTTTTAGGTTTACTTTTCTTTCAAATATCTTTTTAATAAAAAAGTCAAGAAATATGGGAAAGTATAATGTTTTTAATACCTCCAATAATATCTCATCACATTTTTAGAAAGATTTCAACTATGTTTTTTCACATTTTTAGAAGAGTTTTAGTTGTGTATTTTCACATTTTCAGATTTCATTTTTTTCACAGCTAATTTATAATCAATATAATCCTCTGTTATAATCTTAATTACAGCAACTATTGGAACTGCTAGGAACATTCCTAAAATTCCAAAATAAGCTCCTCCTATTGTTATTGCAAATATTACAAGTAATGGACTGATTTTTAAATTATGACCTACTATTCTAGGATTGATAATGTTTGCATCAATTTGTTGTAATATGATTACTACAATTAACATCCATATTGTTTGATAAAGACCTCCTGTGATTAGTGTAATTAAGCCTGCGATAAATACAGCAATAATAGCACCAATATATGGTATCATATTAAATAATCCTATTAAAAATCCAAGTAGAGGAGCATATCTTACTCCCATTAAAGACATAGCTATTGTCGTCAAGATTCCAACTATAACTGCATCCATAAATTGACTTGCAATAAATTTAAAAAATATTGCATTTGAATGATTATAGTATTTGTCTATATTTTTATATGTTCTTTCTTTAAATATTGCTGACATTAGTTTTTTTACAAATGTTAATATTCTTGTTCTTTCTGATAATATATATATTGAAACAATTATAGCAACTACAACATCAAATATGCCAGTTACTGCACTAATTGCACTTACTACATATTCTAAAATTTTGTTTAAATCAATATAGTTTCTAATATCTATATGTTGTATATTTTGTATTGCTTCATTTACAACTCCAGATTTTAAAAATGAGTCTTCTGGAAGATTATTATATCTTTCCATTGTCATTTCGTAATAATATTGTATATTATTTATTAAATCTTTTACACTTTCAAACACTACTGGAAGTATTACATTTATTAATATTACTAGTATTAATAATATTATTAAATATACTATTAATATACTTAAGCCTCTAGCCCTTTTAGATATAAATTTAATTTTCGTTTTTGATATTGCTCTTTCGATTTTCATACATGGCATATACAATATATACGCTATAAATATACCTGCTAAAAATGGTGTAATTATATTGAAAAATGTTCCTACAACATCTGTTATTGGTGCAAAGTTTTCTACTGCTTTATAAACAAGAATTATTGCAACTCCTAGTGAAAACCAAAAAAGCCATTTTTTCCCATTTTCTTTAACTTTAACATTACTTTCTTTTTGTTTATTCATAATTATTTCCTTTCTTTAAATTTCTAATCCTATTGGACAATGATCACTACCTAGAACATCATCATAAATACTTGCTTCTTTTATTTTTTCTTTTATTCTATCTGAAACTATAAAATAGTCTATTCTCCAGCCTATGTTTTTTTCTCTTGATTTTCTCATATATGACCACCAAGTGTACTTCCCTTCTTTTTCAGGATATAGATATCTATATGAATCAGTAAATCCTGCATCTAAAAGTTCTGTCATTTTAGTTCTTTCTTCTATTGTGAAACCTGCATTTTGTGTATTTGTTTTTGGATTTGCTAAGTCTATCTCGTTATGTGCTACATTTAAATCTCCACACATAATTACTGGTTTTTTCTTATCCAATTTTAATAGATATTCTCTCATCGCATCTTCCCAAACTTGTCTATAATCTAATCTTTCTAATTCTCTTTTTGAATTTGGAGTATATACATTTACTAAATAAAAGTCCTCATATTCCATTGTGATTACTCTTCCTTCATGATCATGTTCTTCTATTCCTATTCCATATGTTACAGCTATAGGCTTTATTTTTGTAAATACCGCTGTTCCTGAATATCCTTTTTTCTCAGCACTATTCCAATAACTCATATATCCTTCATATTCTAGCCATTCTACTTGTTCTGGCCTACATTTTGTCTCTTGAATACAAAAAATATCTGCATCTGTACTTTTAAAAAATTCGTCAAACCCTTTATTCAGGCATGCTCTAATTCCATTTACATTCCATGATATTAGTTTCAAATATCTCATTCCTTTCGCAGGGATTTAGGGACGTTCCTTTTTTCCCTGTTTTAGAGATTTGGGAACACCCCTATTTTGTTTTCTATATTTTACTATAATAATTAGAAAATATCAATTGCTTATAAATAACTGTCTTTATACTATAATAATGATGTCATATATATTGGTAAATATGTTATTCCATCTTGTTGTTTTAAATCACCTGTATGAATAACATATGGAATATACAATTGTTCTTTATATTTTTTCATAAATTTTTTAAGAGATGATAATGTGTAATTTTTACCTGATTTTACTTCTATTGGCGAAATATTATGCCTATTACTTATTTTAGATTTTGCAATTAAAAAGTCTATTTCCATTCTACTAGATGCATCTTCTCTTGAAGAATTAGAATAGAAATACAATTTGTGTCCTGTTGCTACTAACATCTGAGCTACCATATTCTCAATTATCATACCCTCATTGAACTCTAATTTATCAAATAAAATTTTTTTATAAATCTCTTCAGTTACTATTCCATTTTCATCAAAAGAATGTGATATTAAAAGTCCTGTATCTGCCATGTAACATTTGAATGTTGTAAAATCCATATTCAATTTTAATCCTATGTTTGGTTCTGTTGAGTTATAGCATGTATTAATTATCATTGCATCCTTTAACCAGAATATGGCATCTTCATAATCCCTAAACCTTGCTTCTTTACTAATTGATGCTAATTTAAATTTTTTTTCATGTTTTTGCAACTGAGCTGGGATTTCATCAAAAATCCTTTCAACCTTTAAGTTATACCCCTCTGCATGTTTTCCAATGTCTTGTCTATACAATTCTAAAATATTTCTTTTAATTTGGTCCACTTTACTAAAATCTTTTGAATTTATATATTCTTCTACAGCTTGTGGCATTCCTCCAACTATCATATATTGTCTAAAATAATCCATTACTTTTCTGTGCATTGCCTGACCTAATGGTTTCTTTTCCTCATAACATTTTTCTATTAATGACATTATAGTATCATTTCCTATTGCCCATAAAAATTCTTCAAAATCCATCGGATGCATTTCAATGTGTTGTTCTTCTGAAGGTATCAATATATCTTTGACATTCTTTTTTATTGACATTAAGGAACCTGTTTCAATATAATCGTATCTTCCGTCTTCTACTAAGTATTTGATTGCTGACCTCGCTTTTGGATACAATTGCACTTCATCAAATATTATTAAACTTTCTCTTTTATATAATTTTATATTAAAATAATTTGATAAATATAAAAATAAATTATCTAAGTCGTTTAAATAGTATTCGAATAAGTTCTTTATATCATCAGAAACCTTATTAAAATCAATTACTATATAACTTTTATAATTCTCTTTTGCAAATTTCTCCACAATATAGCTTTTTCCTACACGTCGTGCACCATCAATTAGCAATGCTGTTTTGCCATTACTAGTATTTTTCCATTTAATTAATTTTTCATATACTTTTCTTTTCATAATCATGCATCTCCAAATATATTTTATGTTTTTAATTGTTTTTTATTCCTTGATTTTCACGTAATCAAGATTTTTGTTTTTGTTTGTTTTCACGAAATCAAGTTTTTTATAAGTTTATTTTAACACGTAATCAAGTTTTTTTCAATATTTTTTGTAATATAACATATATTTATACAAAAAATATATTAGTTTTATATTTATTAGTTCAAGATAAAAGAAAAGTGGCTTCGCCACATGTGCAAATTGCTTCACAATCACACGGACATAATAAAAACAAAGCAATTTACTAGATTTTACTCTAACAAATTGCTTTATATCTTTTAGATTATTTAGGTATGTTCCCTTTATTCTACTACACTTACTGTTAAGTATCTAACTCCCCATTGTAACGCTTCTTGGTGTGAACTTACAAATATATCTATTTTGTTGCCTTTTATTGCTCCACCTCTGTCCTCTACTGTGTAGATATGACCACCTATATTTAATTTTGTACCAAATGCAAAGTTTGATGGAGCTGCTACTGTTCTACCTGCTGTGGCTTTTGTTCCTGATGCTGTTCTTCCTGTTGATTTTCCACAACATTTAGCGCACGAACAATATGCAGTTATTTTATATGTTTTTCCACCTGTTCCTGATGTAGATGCAGTTGTAGTTGATGCTGATGTTGTTCTTGGTGCTGATGACCTTGATGTTTGTTTCTTTTGTACTTGAACAATTCTATCAACTGGTTCTTTAACAACAACCTCTGATAATACTATTTTTTCAATTTCTATATCATTTTGATATTTCACTTTATATGTTACTTCTTTTAATCCGTCTTGACCTTCTTGTAATACCTTATTTGTTGTATCTGTACCTTCTGCTGTAGTTTTTGTTACAGTTTCATAAGGTATTGTTACTTGTTCTACAACAATTTTTTCTGTAATTGGTGCATAATTATCTAATAATTGGTCTAATGTTGTTTGTACACCTTCTTCTGATATTGTTGCAACTTGAACTTCGTTATATGATTTATCAGCAATTTGAATACTTTGTCCTGATGTTACTTCTGCTTCTAAATCTGGTATTGTTTTTTGATTTTCTTCTAATACAATGTTATTTTCTTCTAATATGTCTTTAACTTTTGTCTTTGATGTTAATGCTGTCATTTCATATCCATTTTGTAATACTATTTTGACATCATTTAAATTTGTATTTACTGCCATAACACCTATTCCTGAAATTAAAATTAGGATAACTGTTATACAGATAATTTTCATTATAGAAATTGAAGCTTTTTCTTCGTTTTTCATAAAAATTAAATTACCTCCTTTTCGGCAACAAATTAATTATACTATTTTTTTCTATTTTTGTCAAATTTTGCTTGTCTTAATTTAATGTTCTGCTTATTCCCGTAAGTGTTTGACCATTTTTGTTATTAACTTTCTTGGCTTATTTTTAAGTCCTTTTATATATTATATGTAGCTCAATTTCAAAATATTACTTTTTGTTTTTTCATTCTATCACAACTTTATTTTTTTTGCAAATTTTATTTTTTGCCAGTTTTTACGCAGTTTTTTCAGGTTTTTCACAAAAGTAACACATAAATATTGTATAAATTTAGCTAATATGTTATCATCTAGTTGTATATAATATAAAGTAAAAGGAGGAATAAAAATTATGGCTTGGATTATTTTAGCAGTTGTTGCAATTATTGTTATTATTGTTATCATTGTTATAGCTCTATACAATGGATTAGTGCAAGCAAGAATAAAAGTTGACAATGCTTGGAGTCAAATAGATGTACAATTACAAAGAAGATTTGATTTAATCCCTAATTTTGTTGAAACAGTCAAAGGATATATGGCTCATGAGAGTGAAACATTTGAAAAAATTGCTGAATTAAGAACTTCTTGGGCAAATGCAGAAAGTGTTTCTGAAAAAGCTTCTTTAGATGGAGAATTATCTAATGCTTTAAAAACAATAATGGCTGTTTCTGAAAGTTATCCAGATTTAAAAGCTAATCAAAACTTTTCTGAACTTTCAGAAGAATTACGTAATACTGAAAATAAAATATCTTTTGCAAGACAATTTTATAATGATTCAGTAACTATTTATAACACAAAATTAGAAGTATTCCCTTCTAATCTAATTGCAAAAATGTTTAATTTTAAAGCTCGTGATTTATTTGAAGCAGAAAGCGCTGAAGCAAGAAAAAATGTTAAAGTGGATTTTAGTAAATAATTCATATATCAAGAGGGCGAAATTTGACTTTTGCCCTCATTTATATATAGCTTAATTAGAAAGGACAACTTAAAATGTTTGAAAGTATTAAAAAAAATAAATTAGAATCTGGAGTAATTGTTTGTATTTTTATTATTGTTATAACTTTAATTGTTTATTATATATGTCACGCACTTAATTTAGGTGTATTTTCAATAGTTATAGCCTTAATAATATCAATTGCTTCTGCATGGGGTTCTTATTATTATAGTGATAAAATAGTTTTATCTTTAAATAAAGCAAGACCTGCTACTAAAGAAGAAGACCAAAAATTAGTAAATATTTTAGATTCTCTTATGGTAGCATCCCGGACTTTCATCTAAGCCCAGACTTTATGTTGTAGATGATCCTCAGGCCAATGCATTTGCAACAGGAAGAAATCCGGAAAATGCAGTTATTTGTGTTACAACAGGTCTTTTAGAAAAATTAGATTATTATGAACTAGAAGGAGTTATAGCACATGAAATGAGTCATATAAAAAATTATGATATTCGTTTATCTTGTGTTGTTTCTGTTATGGTTGGATTTGTCGTTATGCTAGCTGACCTATTTTCGAGACTTCTTTTCTGGGGTGGAGTAAGAGATAATGATAGTGATAGTAAAGGAAATGGAATTTTAATGCTAATAGGATTAATATTTCTAATATTATCCCCAATTTTTGGTTCTTTAATGCAACTTGCTTTATCTAGAAAAAGAGAATTTTTAGCAGACGCAACAGCAGTCGAATTTACTAGAAACCCTGATGGATTAATTTCAGCTTTGGAAAAATTAGAAAACGACCCAAATCAACTTGAAACTGCAAATAGCGCAACAGCCAATATGTATATAGTAAATCCATTTAAGAAAAACACAAAAGAAGGCAAAAAGAAAACTTCTAGTATTTGGTCTACACACCCAAGTACTCAAGATAGGATTGAAGCTTTAAGAAATTTAAGATAACAGGGAAAATGGGAATAGACTATTTTTCCCTGTTTTAATTTAACGAAGATAGGTTGTGATAAAATGAATATAGAGTTTTATGAAGTTAGTGATTCCAATAAACCTGATATTGTAGTCATATATGCTAAATATAAAGATAAATTTGTTATGTGTAGGCACAAGGGGCGTAAAACCTGGGAAATTCCAGGAGGACATATAGAAGAAGGCGAACTTCCTGAATTGGCAGCAAAAAGGGAGTTATATGAAGAAACAGGAGCTACAGAATTTTCTATAGTTCCAGAGTGTAAATATTCATTCGAAATAAATGGAAAAAAAGTCTTTTCAGTCATGTACAAAGGAACAATTACTAAAATGGAAAAACTACCAGATTTTGAGATAGAAGAAATTGCATTTTTCGACAAATTACCAAAGAATGTAACATATCCTGAGATATATGAAAAAATATTGAAGAAATAAGATGATGAGAATAAAACAGGGAAAAATAGGTCCGTCCCTAAATTCCCTGTTATATACTTTATATATTTATTGATAAATTAGAATTGGATACCCATTATTTATATTATTTGTATCTTCTTTAAATGCATTATCTGAATTTATTACTTCTAATACATCCGGAAAATCTGTAATGTCTTCTATCTCAGTAACATCACCATTGTTTCCTGATGCGCTATTTGATGTTCCTATTGTTTTTGTATGTGTTCCTTTTAAATAATAACAATTATGCAAAATATTATTATAGGTCGTATTTCCAACCAAACTTCCTATATTTTCACTTGTAGTGTTTTCTGCAACTATTGTTCCTACATTGTATCCATTAGAAAGAGTATCTACATAAAAGCCTCCAATTAATCCACCAACTCTAATATTGCTATTCTTTCCATTTATTTTTATTTCTTTTGCATTGTAAATATTACTTACTTCAGTATCAATAATATATCCTGCTATACCTCCTATAAAGACTGACGTACTATCAACTTCACCACAAAAAATTATCTCACCTATATTATAACAATTAGCAATTTCGTTATTTCCCTCAACATTATTATAACTATCTCCAATTATTCCTCCAATGCAGGCTTTATTGCTTCCTTTTCCTTCTATTTTTCCAGTATTATAGCAATTTGTTATTTTTCCATTGGCCATTACAGTTACAATTCCCCCAACTGATATATTATTTTTCTCTGAATATCCATAAATATCTCCTGAGTTATAACATTTATTTATTTCAACATATTGGTTGTTTGCTGTTGTTCCTGCTATTCCTGCTACAGTTGCTTGTCCATTCTCTCCTGGATTATTGCAAGTTATATTAGCTCTATTTGAACATTCTGTAATCTGTAAACTTTTCCTTGCGTTACCTGTTATTCCTCCTATCAATGACCATGCTGTTACATCGCATTTCATTTCTCCTGATACATAACATCTTGATATATTACCAAATGTTCCACCTGCTATTACTCCTATAGCTATTGACTTTCCAGTTACATATATATTTACATCGGTTAATCCTAGATTTGTAATTTCTCCACAATTAGTAGCAAAAAATCCTATTTGCTCTGCATCTTTTTGTGCTACTTCATTTATATATAAATGTTTAATCACATTACCATTTCCATTAAATGTTCCCTCAAAGCTATTTTGCCTTGCAACTTCTTCATCTGATGGAGTTTCTATATCATATTTTCCTATTGGTATAAATCCTTTTCCTGATGTCAATAATGTTTTTAATTCTCCATCATAACCATATTCTCCATAATTTGTTCTTAATGGCTCCACATATGATTTGTTTGAATTAAAATCTAAACTTAACCCTAATGTTACCGTTTGTCCTTCATACGTACTTCCTTCTCTTACATTCTTTGCAAAAACCACTAAATCCTCTATACTGTTTATAACATAAGGATCTGTATTAGTTCCACTTCCTTCTAACACTCCTGGATTTTCATCTGTTACTTGTTTGACTTCAATATAGTTACCATTTAACATATCTTCATAATCTTTTAGTATATAATTTTCGTTTTTTGCCGCTTCTTTTGTCTTATTTTCTGCTTTTTGCGCTTGTGTAACTATTCCGCTATCTCCTGTCAATGTTGCTATACTCACTCCTGCTAGTATTAGCAAAACTATAATAGTAATAACCAATGCAATTAATGTAATTCCATTATTTTTTGTGTTCTTCATTTTATTTTCCTCCTATGTATTTAAATTTAAAATGATTTTATCTTAAATTAAGATAAAAGTCAATATCTTAATTTAGGATATTATAGAATTTTATTGGTGATATAAAATGTATAAAAGGATAAAAGATTTAAGAGAAGATAATGATTTGACACAAAAAACTATTGCTAATTATTTAAATATGTCTCAAAATGGATATTCACAATACGAAACAGATACAAATAAAATACCTGTCGAAATTCTAAAAAAACTTGCTATATTTTATGATACTAGTATAGATTATCTGGTTGAATTAACAGATGAGAAAAAACCTTATAAAAGAAAGAAATAACTTGATTTAAGAAAAGGTGCTTGAAACTAATTGATTTCAAACACCTTTTTTGCATTATTATATGTTATTTCTGCTACTTCTTCTAAATCTAGCCCTTTAACATCTGCTATTTTTTTGGCTACATATTCTACGTTTCTTGGGTCATTTCTTTTGCCTCTAAATGGCTCTGGTGATAAGTATGGGCTATCTGTTTCTATTAATATTTTATCGTCCGGAACCATTGATATTATTTCATCTGCATTTTTTGAGTTTTTAAATGTTACAGGTCCTGCAAAGGAAATATAAAATCCTAGTTTTAGCCCTTCTTTTACTAGTTCTCTATTTAATGGACAACAGTGGAATATTCCTTTTTTATTTACACTATTTTTCTTTAAAATATCTAATGTGTCCATTACAGCTTCTCTTGTATGAATTACAATTGTAAGTTCTAATTTATTTGCTAATTTTATTTGTTCTATAAATGCCTTTTTTTGAAGTTCTCTTCTTTTTTCATCTTTTTCCCAATAATAATCTAAACCAATTTCTCCAATTGCTCTTACTTTTGAATTTTCTTTAGCTAATTTCTCTATTTTATCTAATGTTTTCCACAATTCTTCTTCAGTTTGTGGAATATCGTTTGGAGAAATACCACAAGTTGCATAAATAAAATCATATTTTTTAGAAAGCTCTACTGCTTTTGTAGAACCTTCTAAACTATATCCTGCTGATATTAGCATTTTTACATTACTATTTTTTATTTTTTCTATTAGTTCTTCTCTATCTTCGTCAAATTTCTCGTCATCTAAATGTGAATGATTATCAAATAATTTCATAAACTAAACTCCTATTTTATAAGTACAGTAACATTTGCAATTGCATAATTTCTACAATGTGATAAGCTTATATCAATACTTTCTACTTTTTCCATATCTATATTTTTAATATTTAAAGTAGGCCTTCCTTGTTTTTCGTTTACAACTTCTATATCTTTCCAAGAAACTTGATATTTATTCTCAAGATTATATGAAAGTGCTTTAAATCCTGCTTCTTTTGCTGCAAATCTTACTGCATAATGCTCATATTTTTGTGCATTTTTACTTTCACAATATTCTATTTCCTTTTTAGTAAAAATTCTATCTAAAAATTTGTCTCCAAGTTCTTCAATAGAATCTTTTATTCTATCTATTTCAATAATGTCTGTACCACATTTTATTTCCACTAATGTAACATCCTTTCTTAGTCTAGTCTATAATAATTCATGTTTATATCTTTTCCATAATGCCATCTTCCAATAAAGTCGATTTGTAAATAATCATCTAAATTATATGTTGGTTCTTGTACTACTGCACCAGTTCTATCTATACTTCCCCATACACCGTCTTTTTTTATTCCTGCAAAACCAAAACTATTTTGTTCTGTTGCATCATCATACTGATAATCTACTACTACATTTCCGTCTTTATCAACAAATCCATATTTTCCATCTTGTTTACTTAAGAATAATGTTCTATTTTCATGAACATCTGCTTCTTTTTGTTCTTCAAATCTGAAATTGTAATATTTATAACTATCATCTTGTCTTAATTCTATATATCCGCCATCTTCGTTTAAATCTACTAATATTCCTGATTGTCTCACAGCATAAGTATTGTCTAAAATTTCATTATTGAAATTCTCATCTTCTGCGATATAAATATCTGCTCTTTCATTATATGTTATACTGTTATATTTAAATGGAACTAATTCTTGTCTTGATAAGTCTATTACTCCGTATTTTCCGGTTTGTTTCAGCTATTAGTATACCTGATTTTGCTTCTTTTAAAGAATCATATTCTGCTGGAATTACTATCTCTCCTGTTGTTTTCATAATTCCATATTTGTTTCCTGTTGTAAAAATTATCCCGTTTTCTATATTTGTTAAAATTCCTGCTATTTCATCATATCCTGATTCTAAAATTCTAGTTTCTTCTCTATTTATTAATATGTCTTTTTCTCCTTGTTTTACGACATATAAATCACCACTATGTATGTTTTTTATTCCATCATAGTTTAGATTTAAGACCTTATTATTTAAACTATCTACTAAGCCATATTTTCCTTCGCTATTTCTTACAATAAATCCTGTATTTTCATCTTCACCAAAATTTAATATTTCAGCATATTCAAAATTTACTATTTCTCTTCCTTCTTCATT
This sequence comes from uncultured Clostridium sp., assembly GCA_930987745.1. Taxonomy (GTDB): domain Bacteria; phylum Bacillota; class Clostridia; order TANB77; family CAG-508; genus CAG-269. The sequence goes on along the minus strand of CAKNKX010000002.1, from coordinate 106,803 downwards.
TAAGACTCCATAATTACCATCTTTTCTAGCTAAAAACTTATCTTCCACATCTGGAATTGCTGTAATTTCTTCATAATTACATGGTGCTAATTCTTTTCCCGAAAAGTCTATTAATCCATATTTCCCATTATTTTTTACTTTTAGTACATTTTGATTATATGTCAAATTTTGCCCTTCATCTGTATTTCCTATTGCTTCTATTTCTTCATATCCTGTTAAAATATCTTCATTTTTACTATTTAACGCTTTTGTTTTGTATTCTCCTGTTTCATAATTCACATCATATGTGCATAAAAACACGTCTTTTTTACTATTTGGAATTACTATCATTTCAGCATATGATGGGTCTATTACTATATCTCCTTTAGAATTTATTACACCCCATTTATTGTTTTGATATGCTACAAAATAGTCCTCACTTGTTATATTTCCTTCATCTTCACCTGTAAATATTCCATTAAGCATTATTATTACCATTATTAAAACAACAAAAGCAATTGCTACTGCAAATACTTTTTTTAGGTTTAATTTCGGTTCTTCAAATCTTCTTCCTCTTGGCACTTTTTATTCCTCCTCTTTACTTGTAACAATATACCATAAATCTTGATTTCTTGCAATAGAAAAATGTCCAAGGAGAAGTGTCCCAGATTGGACAAAAATGTCCAAAAGGACCTGTCCCCAATTGGACATTATTTTTTTACAAATTTACAAACTATGATACTCATATCATCTTTTGCTGAACCAAATTGGTTATCTATTGCCTCGTTTAGTATTAAGTCTGCTATTTTTTGTGTATTTACTGTGTCCATATCTTCTAACATATATTTAAGCCATAATTCTTTATTTTTGTATTCTATGTTAGAGTCTAAAATTCCATCTGAACACATAACTAGTATATCTCCTGAATTTAAGTCTCTATCAAATATTTGCATTTTTGCTTCATCTACAATCCCTGTTGGTAATGAGTTTGATTTTACTATTTGAACTTTTTTTCTATTTTTTATATATGTTGGACATGCTCCACTTTTTATCATCTCGATAGTTCCTAAATACAAGTCTACTACTGCAATATCTAATGTTGCAAAAAGTTCTTCATTTTGGTTCATAAGTGCTGTATTTATTAAGTCTATTGATATTTCTTTGTCAAATCCAGAAAGTAATAGGTTTTCCAATAACCTCAACACTTTTTCACTTGCTTCTTTTGCTTTTTTTCCGCTTCCCATTCCATCACTTATTGCAAGTAAATATTTCCCATCTTTTAGTCTTATATTTAAAATACTATCTCCTGATGAGTCACTTTTTAATTTTGTTGCTTTTGCCTCTCCTAGTGTCATTTTATACTTATCATCTGACATAAATGTTAGTTTCTTTCCTACGCTTGCTTCTGTATTTAAAACTATTTTTTCTTTTAAAATTTCAGTTAAGATTTTTTCTTGTTTTTCTAGTTTTGCTGTTTCAAAAGCTTCTTTTAGATATATCTCTATTATAAATCTACCTTTTTTGCGGATAACTATATCTTCTATTTCTATACCTTCATTTAAAAGTAAGTCCACAATGTTTCTTTTTTCGTTTTCATATTCTTTTTCTACTTTTATATCTTTTTCTAATCCTTGTGCCATATTTTTGATTGCTTTAGATACTTCGTTTAATTGTTTGCTTACATGTTTATTATTTTTTTCGATTTTCTTTTGCCAAATAAAATCACTTTTACTTACTTTATATGATATATTTATCGCTCTTATTATTTGAGTTATATTTTCTTCTAATTTTTGACTTATTTCTTTATCATCAAATCCTACTATATAGCTATTACAATCTGCAAATATTTTTAACAAGTCTTTTCTATCTATTTCTTGTTTATCTAATAAAGTATTAAAAATTTCGTCAAGTATTTTTCCATTTATGTCTGATATATCATCATATAACATATTATCTTTGTATGGTTCTAAATTATTTAATAATTCTGTAATAAATATTTGTTTATTATTTTTTCTTTCTTCTCCTCTTGTATAACTTGTTGCTATTTCTTCAATTGCTGAAGATACATGATTCAAGTTTCTTGCCATTTCTTTGCTATTGTCTAATGCTCTTTCTGGCACTACTGGAAATAGTTTTGAGTTTCCCATAAATTCTTCTATATCTATTCTAAAGTTCTTTGGAACTAGCAATAGCCCTATTGATGCTACTAATATTTCTTTGAAGTGTATAAGTTCTACTGTATAACCATTTGAAACATATGCTAAAACTACATTTCCAAGTATAAATCCTACTATTACTCCTATTCTTCCAAATCTACTTAAGATTCCTGCTATCATTCCAGATATTGCATATGCTGCAATCATAATTGGCTCTGTTCCAGAAATTGTTCCTAGTGTTACTCCTATTGTTACACCTGCTGTTGTTCCTACTAATATGCCATTTTTCCATCCTAGTATCATTACAATTAATATACTTAAAATATTTCTTATTCCAAATCCATATATATTTAAATCTCCAAATGCTGAAAGTGCAATTGATAAAATTAGACTTGCTCCTATTACTTCTTCTATTGAAAATGCTCTTTTTTTAAGGAAATCTTGTAATACTGTTATTGAGTTTACAAATATTTTATAAAATACTAGTGAAATTATTGCTAAAGTAATACTACTTAAAATATCATACATTGTAACTGTTTGCATAAAAATTGTTGCTAGTCCAACTATCAATGTTGAAATAAATATGTTTTTCCCTATTTTTAGTTTTTCATTTCTTTCTTTTTCATTATATCTTGGTTTTATTATGAACATTGTAGCTATTAGCAAAGCTGATGTAATAATATATCCGTACTAAGCCTGGAATTCCAAATTTTATTGCTGTTCCAACTATTGATGTTATAACTATCCCTAATACTGGAACAGATGTAGAAAGACATGCTCCTAGCATGCTTATACTAAATATAGAGAAATCTCCTCCAAGTCCAACAAAAGAAAGCATAAAAGAAACTATATATAACAAAATGTTATTTTTTGTAAATACATTTGCAAATATATTTACTTTCTCCTTTGCATCTTCTTTTTTGCTTTCCATATCTATTGTGTTTTCATTAATATTTTGAAACATCCTTATACCACCTCTTGTACTTTTTATAGGCTTATTTTACTACTTGTCTTTTGTGGTTTTTGTCTTTTTTAGTCTCCTAAACTAAAAAAGTTTTTTACAATTTATTTTCTTTATCTTTATATTTTTCTATAAAAAACGAAATTATCAGTTTTATTTTATTACAGAATATAAAAAAAAGCAATATAAAGGCGAAAAAAAGAAGTTCAAATCTGAACTTCTCTTTTGAATTATCTTATTACTAGTTTTTATTATTGAATAAAATTATTATTCTTCTTTTTCATCTTTCGTTTTTTTACCTGTGTTTATAACTTTTGTTTTTATCAATACAACACCTGCAACTAATATTGCTAATGCTCCTATTCCTGTAATTATGTATGGTACAAAGTTTCTATTAGCACCTGTAGGTCCTGTTATTGTAACTATAATTTCGTCTTCGTCTGGCTCACTAGGTTCGCCCTCTACTGGGTCATAGTTACCTGGTATTGATGTGTCTGGTTTTTCTTTAGATACTACGTTTACCTCTACATCATTTGGGAATGTGAAGTCATCCTCATTATTTGATAGTACTCTTGTTAATACTAATTTAACTGAATTTTCTTGTCCTGGTGTCATATTATTAAAGCTTTCTGTCCATAGTATTTGGTTATAATTATTTGATTTTATAGAATTTGCAACATCTGGGTCAAATCTTCCTTGGTCGATTAAGCTTTGTAATCTAGTGCTGTCAACTACTTGCCATGTGGTTGTATCTGATTGATTTTCTAATTCATATTGTAATCCTTTATCAACATAATCAAATAATTCTTCTACTGTTGAGATACTCCATGAATTTGATGGGTCACTTACTAGTCCATGATAATAGTAATCTTCTTCATTATAGTCAATTTCACAATTTCTGTTATCTACTATTATTTCATATTCTATTCTAATAGTTGCACCTTGTATAATTTCACTATCTATTTCTAAGTGTAAGCTTCCATCTGGTAATACTCCAACATATTGTATGTTTTGACTTCTTGGGTCTCCACTTATTATTACTTGACCATTTGCAAGTCTTATTTCAATATTTGAAACTTCTTTTCTTATTTGTAAATCTTGTATTGGTCTTTCTATAATACCAAAGTCTACATTGTTAAATACAAATTTCAATTGTTCTTCAAATTCACTTATATTATCTAAGTCGTCAACATTTGTATCCATTGTTATTTCAAATGTTGGTGTATCTGCTGTAATTTCTGTTGTTCCTGTAGAATCTCCTTCATTTACATCTGAGTATGTGAAGTCTTTTTCTTCCATTCTATCTTCTACTACTTCTTCATTGTCTCTTGCATCTGATAGTCTTACGCCATTTTCATTTGTTGTCTCATCTTTATACCATTCAGGGTTAGTGTTGCTCTTATCTAATGCTGATGTATCTATTCCGTTTCCTGCACCTTCTTCTTCTGTTCTTGTTGTTCTAAATAGTGTTGATTTATAATTATCTACATCATCTATTGTTCCTACTTCATTTCCGTCCATATCATAAATTACACTACTATTTCCATAAGTATATCTAATTACATATCTTCCTGGTACTAAACCATCTAATACATATGAACCTGTTTGGTCTGTTGTAGAAGTTGCATTTTGTTCGTTTGCTTCGTCTCCTTCATAGACTACTGCTGGATTCATACTTCCGTCATCATATACTTCATATAAATCTACTTTTACATTACTTAATACATTTTCTATGTCTTGTTCATAAGTACCATTACCTACTCTTTCTTTGTCATATCCTTCTAATTCTAGCAATCTTTCTATTGCATTATCTTTAAATACTGTACCTGCTACTTGTCTACTATTTTCTGGTGTTAATATAAGTGATGGTGCCTTATCTGTATCGTCTTCATAAGTATCTGTATTTGTTATATCTGCATTATCTGGTGCAGAATCTTTATCTATACCAGCATAAACTGCTCCTGTACTATCTACTGTTGAGTATGAAATTATTTCTGATACTGATTCTAATGTCATTTGGTTACTTAATATACTTGCTATTGCTTCATCATTTAGCTTGTATTCAATATATACATAAGCTTGTGTTTCTGGTGGTATTTCTCTTGATACATCAATATTTATTTTATTGTATCCTTCTCCATCATAGTTTTGCTCTTCATATGTTAATACATTTCCATTTTCATCTGTTATATTTTGTATTGTATATCTTTCATCATAGTAGTTTGAAATTTCTCTTATTGTTGATGTTAAAGTTGTAGCTTCATTTCTTAGGATTATTTGATATCTTATATATACTTCTAATGCATCTCCACCTGCTAATTCGTTATATCTTACATCAGATGGGTAAACAGCTCTTTCATATGTTTGGTTTTGACTATATTTAATACCAAAGTTTGCTGTTACATTGAAGTCTGGGTCTTGAAGTGCTTGATTTAATTCTTCTTCTTTTTGGCCGTAATTATATGTATGTTCTGTTGAATATGTATATTCTGTTCTATTTAACACTAATCTTGCATTATCAACGTCTTGAATTAATGTCAAGTCTGGCATTTCCCTTTCTAATAGTCCTAAGTTTATATTAGGTATTTCTTCTATTCCTTCTTGTCTTATTTGGTCTGGAGTAGTTATTGCATCTAAGTTTCTTCCTGAATAAGCATCTCTAGTATTTGCTGTTATTAGATATTGGTCATATACTCCATTTACTGGCTTAGTTGCTCCTTCATATCCATATACTGGATTTTCTCCTAATATTAAGCTACTTGCATGGTCTCCTCTCTCGTAACTTAAATCATATGTTTTCTCTTCATTAGAATTATTAGATTGTCCTTGTGTAATTATTGCATATTGTTCATTAAATGTAGGTCTTGCATCTCCTTCTAGTGCTTTTGAACCATTTGCTACATCTGTATGAACTGCTACTGTTGTATATGTCATACCATTATATCTAAATTGTACATATAGATTTGGTATATCATCTATTCTAACTTTGTTAAATTGATATTGTCCATCTGCGTTTGTTACAGCTGTATCTACAACTTCTCCTGTAGTACTATTGATTAATTCTACTGTAACTCCTTGTACTAGTTTATCACTATCATCATTTTCGTCGTTTTGATATAGGTCGTTCCTTTCTATCATCTTACCAGATATGATATCTTCCCATACATATCCTGAAATTCTTACATATTCTTTTTTGTTTGTTGCTTCAATTGGTACTGTTGTTCCTGCTTGTATTTCAAGATTACTATTTATTACTTTTGGTAAGTCCTCATAACCGAAATTTGGGTTTACTGTTTCGATTAATTCATATGTTCCTGGATATAGGTTTGCAATATTTAAAATTCCATTTGCATCTGTTACTATTGTTGCTGGTTCATCTACATAAACTGCATTTCCATTTTGAACTGAAACATATTTACCTTCTTTTACTCCTGATTTTGCTTGTAATGTAAATCCAACATTTGCTAGCATTTCTCCTGTTGTTTCATCTGTTTTTCTTAAGTTTAAGTTTCCAACTAATGGGATATCAATATCAAAATCTTTATCTATTCTTTCTTCATCTGTTGATGGTCTATATGCAATTATGTGTTGTGTATTATTGTTTGAAGTAAATACTGTAAAATATGCATTTTTTAATCCTCTTTTTGCTGTTACTTCTAATCTATCAATACTTGTTAGTCCATCATCCATTCTCACTATAATATAGAAGTTTTGTCCAGATTTTAGTCTTGCTACACTACATTCTTCAAATGTAGAACCTGAATATCTACCAAATGTTGCATAACCTACTCTTTCACCATTATTTCCAATTACTCCAATATCAGTTAAATTTCCTCCAAATGTATAGTTAAATGGACCAAATCTTACGTAAGTATCTTCTCCTTCTTCTGTAAAAGTGATATTTATATTGTCATAATTTGTATTATCTTGTATGTCAAATGTCATACTTCCTAGACTATCAGCATATGCCTCTCCTTCTTTTATTAGCTCATTTGCTACATCTTCATGGTATGTAGTTCCTGATGTTGAGAATTTTCCTGATATCCCTAAAGTTTTTCCAACTTTGTTGTTCCATATTGGTAAATATTTCCAAACAGCATTTTGTACAGCTGATTCTGTATATGGTGCATATTTATATAGGTTCATATGCTCGTTATTAACTGGGTCTTTCTCATATTCTAAATATGCCTCATGTGCTTCATCCCAATCAAATGTTGCATATTTTCCACTTCTTTGGTTTTGTAAAATACTTGCTAAAATCGCATTTTCTCTTGCAGTAACAGTTTCTCCTGTTTTCTCGCTTTTGGCTGTAAATCCATCTATTGTTATTCTATCAGTTTCTGTGTATGCAATTTCTCCTTTTACAGACGCTATCCATATTTCTTGTTCTACTTCTGCACATAATAAGTTTATACCATAATATAAATCTTCTGCTGATAAATAGTGAACTGTTTTTCCTAATTTGCTTACATCACCTGTTACCAATGTATATGCACTACTTGGTATCCAACCTTTTTTATCTACTGCATTAGAAACTGTAACTCCTAAAAGTAATACCACAATAAATGTAATTATTAATAATGATAAATTTTTCAATTTACTCATCTTTTCCCCTCCTTTCCTTTCTAGTTTTTATCTAAAACTTTCTTTTTAATAAAGTAAATTCCTACTGCTAATACTGCAACTACTGCAATTGTTAGTCCTATATATGTTACTGCTCTACCTGTTGAAATACTTAATATAAAGTCTGCATTATCTCTATTATCATTAGGTGTTGCATCTGCAGTTTCTCTTTCGTTATATGTTTCCACAATTTCTGCACTATTTGTGTAAACTGTTCCTACTGTGTTTTCTGAAAGTGGTTTTGTAAGTGTTAAAGTTACTTCTGCATAATCTCCAGGTGCTATTGAACTATTTGTTAAACTTTGATTATATAGAACTCCTCCTTGTTCATACCAATCTTTGTTTAATTCTGTACTAAATTCAAATCCTTCTGGGATATAATCTGCAATATTTCTTACATATCCTTGTAATTCTCCAACATTTGTAATTCTTATAGTATATTCAATAACTAGTGTTGCTCCTTGAATAGTTCTCCAGTTTACATCTACTCTTGCTAAACTTTCATTATTATATGTATATACATTTGTTCCTCTAGAGTTTTGTTCTACTATTCTTGTTATTGTTTTATCAAGTCTTAAATCAAATGTTGCTGCAACCATTAAACCAATATCAATATTTGCGATACTTCCATCTGTTATTGTGATATTATCTGTTACTCCATACATTTTTTCTCCGCTTCCAATATCAATTGATTTTGAAACTACATCTGAGTTTCTACCATCTGATACTCCTTGCTTTTTATATGTTGTTAAACTATATGCATTTGTGTCATATTCAAATAACACTATATATGTTCCTTCTGGTAAACCTGTAAGAGTATATTCTCCATTACTATCTGTTGTTTCAACCTTTATATTTCCATTACTATTCGTAACTAATTCATTTGTATTAACATTTAATACTGTTACTCTTACTCCTGACATTCCTTGTTCTTCATCTTGAAGCTCTCCATCTTTGTTTGCATCTATCCATGCTCTTCCTGAGATTCTATATCCTGTCTCCTCTGGATTGTTTGGATTGCTTGGGTTATTTGGGTCGTCTGGATTAGTTGGGTTATTAGGGTCTGTATTTACTCCATCTCCTTGCTTTTCAATTATATGTTTTATTTCTAATTCTCCATAAACTTCTCCATAAACTTGCACAGTTGCTGTTGATGTTATTTCTAAATTTTCTCCGATTGCTGACATATCATTTACTACTGCTTCTATTCTTATAGTTTCAGATTCTCCTGGTTCTAAATATGTAGTTGAATGGATGTTATTTGATAATTCCCCTTGCTCTGCTTCTCCATTTATTTCTACTTTTGTAACTGTAAGTTCATTTGGAATATTTACTGAAACTGACCCTATATTTGCTTCCACAGCTCCATTATTTGTTGTAGTTACTTCATAAGTTATAACATCATCTGTTTTTACATATTCATTTTCTGCATTTGAAGTAAATGAGAAATCTAGTAAAATTCCATATATTGTATCTGTAAATACATTTGAACGATACTCATTATTGCTAGAATCTCTTACTATTGCCCAGTTTTCTATTGTTGTTTCTCTTGCTGTTGTTTGGTTCATTATTGTATTTATTCTTAATTTTTTATATTCGCCAGGTTCTAAGCTTCCAATATTTATTTCTGAAGCTGATTCAACATCTTGTATTGTTTCTCCTTCTACTAATGAGAAAGTTACACTTCCTAAAAGTTCATCTAATTGTGGTACTACCACTATATTTTCTTGTGTTTGGTCTGATATGTTTTCAATAACTGCTTCATATCTAGCTCCAACACCTGGTTGTAATATATTGTCACTATCTGATACTCTTTTAAATGTTACTCTTAAATTTGCATCTTCTATTGTATTTGAGATTTCTTCTGTTTGAGCATATGTTTCTGCATAATCTATTCTTGTAGATGTCAAAATTGTACTTCCTATTTCAGCATCTTCATTAATTCTTACTTCATATTCAAATGACTCAGTTTCTCCTATTGGTAATGATTCTATTGTAAATTCTGGATTTTCTGCATTTTCATAGTAATCATCTTCATATTCGAAATCTGCTTTTGGTTCTACTACTGTAACATTTTCAGGAATAGTTGGTGTTACTGTAATATTTGTTGCCTCTTCTGTTCCTGTATTTGTTACATCTATTTTATATCTAATTACTTCTCCTTTTTTTACAGAACTTCCATTTTCTATATTTTCTCCACCTACTGTTGCAGTTAAAGTTCCTTCTAAAACAGGTCCTCTTCCTGTATTTAACTCAATATCTGTTGCATCAGCAGTATTTTCTACTCCTGTTTGTTCTGGTGTATATATAACTGTATAATCTGTATAAGCTTGTTTATTATATTCAGCATTTTCAGGAATTGTTGCTGTATAATTAATACCTAGAGTCTCTGCTTTTTCCATCTCTGGTACTACAACTAAATATTTAGTCATTTCATTTAGGTTGCTTGGATTTTCTTGCCAACCATTTTGTGCATTTTCTAAATCATCTGTTGCTGAAGAATTTGAAGTATAATATATTTTAGCTTCTCTTCCTTCTACTGATATACCTCCATTTAGAGTTATACCTAAATTATTTACAATTGTTCTTTCATTTTGAGTTACTTCTTTGTCTACTGGCATATTTCCTAAGATTTTTACATTTTGTATTTTGCCTTGATTATTATTTATTACTTCTCCTCTTAATGTAATTTGTCTTGCTCCACCTCTTACATCTCTTGATACAGTTTCTTCTTCTCCTACTGTTTCAATTCCTAATTCATTTATATTATTTACTGTAATTACTTCTTTTGGAGAATATACTTCTACATCTCCTGATGCAGTTGATTTTTCATTATTACTTGTAACTTGCATTTCTATTTTTTCACTACTATTTGTTGCTGTTTTATTTAGTGAAATATTTGCTTTTAATACTATTGTTGCTCCTTCTATAGCTTCTTGATTATATTTTGTTTGATTTCCTTGTAAATTAACTATTATTTCTCTACCATTTGCACTATATCCTGCTATACTTAATTCATCATCATATAGTAGGTTTGCTTCTGTAATTACGATATTTTCTACTTGTTCTGGTAAAACTATTCTTATACTAGGGTTAGTATATAGTCTGTTTGAAAGTTTATTATTTATTAATGTAGCTTTTATTTCTACATCTGTGTTTTCTTCTAATGTTGATAGTGTTTTTTTACTAATTTCTAATTTAGAACTTAGTTCTGTATTTCTCATAGCCATTTGTAAAGTTTTATTTGAGTTATTTACTTTTATTGTTTCTTCTAAATAATTAAAACTTCTTATTTGTTCTAAAGTATAACCTGTATTTTTTCTTATTCCTTTTTCTATATTTATTCCTAGATTTCCAATAGCAACTGGTGTAGTTGTTTCTACTCTTAATAAAGATGTAGTATCATCTGGATATTCAAAACTAATTGTTCCATTTTCATCTGCTTCATCTTGAACACTTATTTCTTTTAGAATATTATCATTTGCATCTTTTATTATGATTTTTCCTTCTTCACCTAACATTCTTGTAATCTCATCTTTAGATACCCATATTCTTTTAAAATATGTACTATTTAATGCATCAGATTCTATTTTTTGAATATTATCCTCACTTTGTCCAATTGTTGTAAATACTTCTTTTTCGTTTGTAATCTCTAGTTTTTCTACATTTGTTAAGTCTGATATTTCTATACGATATGCTTCGTTATATAAAGTGTCACTATATCCAGTTTCCATATATCCCTTATAGATTTCATTTGTGATTACACCCTCTACTGACACATTTTCTCCAGTTTTAGAGATAGTAGCATTTACTGTATTTTCACTTGATTGTTCTTCATCTTCAAATTTTACAGTTACTCTTGAAGTTAATTCTACATTTTCTCCTGGATTTTCTTCTTCAGGGTTTGTTTCTTCAGAATTTACTTCTTCAGAATTTTCCACATTTTCTTCTATTAATATTTCAGGATATTTATATATTAATTTATATGTTTCTTCACTATTATTTCCCCAATTTGTTAATCCTAAATCTTTATTTATATTTATACTAACTAGATTATTTTCATTATCATAAGTATATAAATCTTGTGATAATTCTACTCCATTTAGTAAAACTTTTACTTCTTCTGGTTTTATATTTTGAATTACAGGCACCAAAACTTCAAGGCTTTCATTTTCTTTTACAAACTCTTCTTTATGTGTATTTACTTTAACTGATTGTTGTAAAATAGCCTTATTCTCCTCAACTTCAAAATATTTTTCTACACTTTGTTCTAATTCAACTCCGTGTTTGTTCTGCATTTTCTGGTTCTTCTGCAGCTCTACTTACATTTATTCCAATTGTCAAAAAGTTTGCTGACATTAGAATAAATACTAAGGTTATTACAATTAATTTGTTCATGGTTTTTTTCATAATAATCCCCCTCATGAAAATATCCTTCTTATATACTATAAAACATTTATCAAGATAAAATCAATGGGATATTTTACCTAAAAAGAAATCCAGGTGATAACTAGCTACGGAAGGCATTTTTTAGTGTTTTGTTAAGAAAATTTGATAATTAGGTTACAATTTTGTTACATTTTAGCAATTTTTGTTTTATTTTCTTTTATTTTCCTTTTTTGCGTAAGGATTTAAGAAAAAAAGAAAGAATAAAGATTTTTTTCTTTACTCTTTCTTTTTATTATTTTGCAAGCTTAAATTACTTTTTTAATACTTTTTTCTTTATTAGTATTACTCCTCCTGCTAAGATTAGTAATGCTATCAATCCTACCCCAATAGGTATTATGAAGTTTAAGTTTGCACCTGTGCTTGGTATTACTATTACTGTTTCTGCCATACCATCATCATTTTCCTGTTCACCTAAACCTGGTATATAGTTTCCTGGTGTTGATGGGATATCACTACCACCTGTTTTGTCTATTTCAATAATTTCTGTTTCATTGTCTAATGAAATGTCATCTGTTGTTGTTATAATTTTTGAAACATTTAACATTACTGAATTTGTTTCTGTTGGTTCTAATGGTGTAGCTAAACCTTCTGTATATAGTATTATTTTTTCATCTATTGTAGAGTTTTCATCATTATATACAACTTCTGCAACTAAGCCACTTAAATCTTCTTTTCTAATTACTTCCCAAGCTTCATTTTCTTCTGGTTCAAATCCCCACTCATTATCTAAGTAATCTATTACTGCCGTAGGAGTTATTGTAACTACATCTCCTTCTACAATTCCATATTTATAGAAGTTTTCTGATAAGTAATCTAATTCACTATTATTTGTAGCTTTTATTTCATATCCTACTTCAATTGTTGTTCCTTGGATTAATTCATTATCTAGCTCTAGTCTTATAAATCCATTTTGTGGCATTGAGTTTTGTGATGGTCCCATATATATTACATGGTTTGTATCTCCTGATAGATTTCCATTTTCGTCAATTGTTACATCACTTATTACTTGTCCATTTGCAAGTGTTGCTTTAAATGTTCTTACTCCTTTTGTTAATTCTATATCTTGTCTTGCTCTTTCTACAATACCAAAGTCTATATTTTGTATTCTATATACATATTTATCTCCTGTTGATGCTGTAGTTGTTGTATCATATTCTACTCCTATTCCCATTGTAGGTGTTGTAGAATCCATTTTTGTTCTTGTAAAGTTTTGGTCATTTTTAATATTTTGTATTTCTGCATCTATTTGTTCTCTTGAACCTTTTGGTGCATTTTGGTCTTGATTATAGTTATCAAGTGCATCTGTTTTTCTTACATCAACATCTTGTTTATACCATTCTTTATTTGTTTGGTCTCTTGATGCATCATATACTGTTCCTTTATAGTTTTGTACTGTATATGTTTCATCTCCCCATGTATATGTTAATGTATAATCACCTGGTATGAAGTCTGAAATATAGAAATCTCCATTTTCATCTGTATCTGTTTCATATACTTTTCCACTTCCTGTATTTTCTGTAAGTGTTATATGAACTCCAGAAATTCCTTTTTCTCCCTCTTCATATTGTCCGCTTCCTTGTCTTACTTCTCCTGTCATTAATTCTCCTGATGTTGAATCTAAGAACACTTTACCAGTTAATTCTCTTGCATCTGCTAATTCTAACTTAAATGCTGGACTTTGGTCTGTATCATCTTCATATGTATTTGTCTCTCCTGGTACACTATTTCCTGGATTAGAGTTTTTATCAACTCCTGCATATACTGCTCCATTTGAATCAAATACTGAATATGAATTTATTTCTGTAACATTTTCTAATGTTTCTCCATCATTTAATAAACTTATTACTGCATCTCTATTTAATTCAAATTGTACATATAAATCTTGAGTACTTTGTGGATTTATTGATGAATTATTTTGAATTGTTAGCATATTATAGTTATCATTGTAGCTATTTTCATTATATTCGATACTTCCTGTTACATTTCCTACATCATCTAGTCCTGTTCCTACTGAAGTTACTTGATATCTGCTATCATAATAATCTACTATGCTATTTATTCTTGTTGTTAGTGCAGTTGATTGGTTTCTTAATGATATTCTATATGTTACATATATTCTTAATTCTTTGCTTTGGTCATTTTCGTTTTGATATTCATAGTCTGCTCTATAGATTGCTCTTGTATATGACATATCACTATATTTCTCACCAAATTTTACACCTACATTGAATCCATCTCCATATTCACCTTGATTTACAAATCTTTGAGAATATAGATATGTATGCCAATAACCATTTACTCCAACTCTTACATTATCAAGGTCTTTTAGAATAGCCATATCTGGCATTTCTCTTTCATATAGTCCTAAATTTATATATTTTATCTCTTCTTGTCCATATGTAAAGTGGTCTATTATCATATATCCTGTTTCTTCTGTTGTTGCTGTTATTGTATATTGTCCATTATTTATAAGTGTTGCAGTATGTCCATTTTCATCTATATTATATGATAAATTATGTACTTGGTTACCATTTTCATCTCTTGTTATACCAGTATCTCTTGAAGTTCCTTCTACTACACTAAAGTTTTTATTAAATCTATCTCTAACTTCTGCATTTTCTGCTGATTTAGAACCATTATCTCTATCTATGTGTGGTATTACATTTGTATATGTCAATCCATCATATTCAAATTCTATATAATATTTATCTAAGTCTTCTATTAATACATCTGTAAATAAATATGCTCCACCATCTGAAGTTGTGCCTTCTTTTACAGTTTCTCCTGTCTCTCTATTTTTTAGTCTTACTGTTATTCCATCTAGTAATATATCTGCATCATCTAAATCATTATCTTGGAACAAGTCATTTCTTGTTGATTGTTTTCCAGAAATTACATCTTCCCAAACATATCCTGATAGTTTTACATATATTTGTTTATTTTCTATTGTTTGCCAAGAATCATTGTCTGAATCTATTATTATTTCTACTCCCTCATCACTAAAGTCATATCCATAGTTTGGATTTTTAGTTTCATATGCTGTATATGTTCCAACTATTAGATTGTCAACTTCTAATCTTCCATTTGCATCTGTAATAAATTCTGTTGCTTCATCCATGCTATCTACATAAGATATATTACCATCTGCTGATTGATATACATATTTATTTAATTCATTATGTTTCAATTTAAATCCTACTCCTGCTAGAGCAACTTCATGATTATCTGCATTTACTTTTATTATTTTTAAGTTTCCAAGTGTTGGAATATCATATTTGAAGTCTTTGTTTATATCATCTTTTCCTGTAAAAGGTTCTGTATATATTAGGTTTTGCCATTGTCCATGTAATGAATCTAAAAACCAAATATTTACTCCTTTTACATCATATGATGTAGATGCACTTATTTCTGTTATACTTGTTACTCCTGATTCTACTGGAATTGAAATATAGAAGTCTTTTCCTGATTTTATTCCATCTACACCAAAGTAATTTTCAGTATTTCCACTAAAACTGCTATATAACACTCCAGAAATTGTATTTCCATTTTGGTCTTTTACATCTGCTTTTGTTATTGTTCCTGGGAATGTCCAATTAAATGGTCCAATTCTCATGTATTCTGTTCCATCTTTATCATATACTGTTACTTTAATTTTTGAGTTATCAGTATTATCTGTCATATCTTGATTTTCTAAGCTATCTGCATAATCATTTGCTGATGAGTTTACCCAACTTGAATTTCCTTTAGCAGAACTTGCAAATCCTTTATATAATCCTGCGTGTTGATATCCTACTTTATTCATCCAAGTGTACATATAGTTCCAGATTGCATTTTGAACTGGTCCTTCTTCTTTGTTGTCTCCATTATCTTGTGATAATATATATGCTAATTTTGCATTTTCTTTACTTGTTACTTGTTTTCCAGTATGGTCAGTTGATACATTTCCTTCTATTCTTACATTTGATATAACTTTATAACTAACAGTTCCAGCTAAAAGTACATCTTTTTGCACACAGTATAGATTTTTACTTGCTAAAAACTGACTTGCTGAATATGTTACAATCTCTCCTACAGAATAATATGCACTTGATGTTGTTATCGCTCCAAATATTGCTATTATTCCTATTATAATACTTACTAAACTCTTTTTTAATTTACTCATTTTTTCTTACCTCCTTTCCTTAAAATTATTTATCACCTTTTTTATTTTTTAATCTTATAATTACAACTGCTATTACACATAATATTGCAATTATTCCAATTACAATTCCTGTATAAACTATTGCACCTGTTCTAATACTTATAATTGCATCTGCTGAGCCTTGGTCATTTTCTCCTTTTGTGTTATTTCCTGGTGTTGAATTTGAATCTTGCAAGCCTTGTTCATTATAGCTTTCTGCAATTTCTGCTGTGTTTGGAACAAGTCCTGTGTTATCTTCTGTCATTGCTTTTGTTAGTGTTAATGTTAATTCTTTTGATTCTCCTGGTAGTATTTCTTCATTTGCTAAACTTGAGCTATATAAATAATCTCCTTGAGAATACCAATCTTTATTTAATTCTGAGCTAAAGCTTAAGTCTTTTGATACATAATCAACTATACTTCTTGCATAACCTGGTGTATCTCCAACATTTGTTACTACAATTTTATATTCTATTATTACAGTTGAACTACTTAAGTTTCTAGCATCTATTTCTACTTTTGCTGTAGTTTCGTTATCATATTCTGTTTGTGTTGTTCCTCTATCATTTTGTACTATCATTTTTGTTACATATTTATCTAGTTTTAAATCAAAGTTCTTTAATTCTGTAAGCCCTATGTTTATTCCATCAACATTTTCTCCATTAATTGTTATAATATCTGTTGCTGGAACTTCTTTTTGTTCACTATTTACTGATAGATTACTCATTAATACATCTGAGTTTTCATCTTCTGATACTCCTTGTGCTTTATATGTTGTTAGATTATATATAGAAGTATCATAGTCAAATATAGCTATATATTGTCCTTGAGAAATATTATTTAATATATATACACCATTATCATTTGTTGCTACTTCTAAAACTTCTCCATTTTCATCTCTAACTAGGTTGTTAGTTGAAACATTTAATAACATTACATTTATTCCACTTAAAGTAGATTCGTTTTCATCTTTTCTACCATTTACATTTTCATCAAACCAAGCTATACCTGTTATGATGTTTTCTCCATTTGCAATGTCACTACCATTGTTTCCACTATTTCCACTGTTATTTCCACCATTTCCGTTATTGCCGGATTGTTCATCTGCTTCAATGATATGTGATACTTCTTGTGTATTTGCTATTCTTTCTCCAAATACTTCTGCATATGCTATATTTGTTATAGATTCAGCTTCTGTTCTTCCTGCTGAATAGTTTACAACAGTTTCTATTACTATTGTTGTTTCTCCATTTGCTTCTATGTTACAAGTCATTGTAAGGTTATTTCCATTTATTTCTCCCATATCTTGTCCATCTATTGTTACTCTATTTACTGTTAAAGCATCTGGAATACTATCTGTTATATTTATTCCTTCTAAATATGTATTTGTATTATTTCTTACTGTTATTGTGTAATTTACTTGGTCTCCTGATTTTATATATCTACTTTCTGTATTTGAAGTCATTTCCATTGATACATCAAATTCTCTAACTGTATCTTCTAATGAATTTGAACGATATTCTTTTTCTGCATCTTTTGCTGTAACTGCAAATGTAATAATACTTTCTTCATTTTCTACATTATTTATTGACATATCATAGCTTAAAACCTTTGTTTCTCCTGGGTTTAATGTTCCAATATTTATTTCGTCACTATATTCGATTTCTTCTGATACAAGGTTTTCTTCACTATTAGAGTTTTGAGATGTTTCTTCTAATCCTTCTATTTGTGATATTGATGATGGTGAAATTAATTCATCATCTGAAACCTCATTATGTTCCATTCCTGTAAATAATATTAATCTTTCTACATTTAAAATATCTGATTTATTTGTTCTTACTGTAACATTTTCTTGAGTATCATTAGAGATATTTTCTATTATTGCAAAATATTGTACTACACCTGTTTCATAAAGGTTTGAATCTCTTCCTGTAACTTTTTTTACACTTACTCGTAAATTTCCGCTTTCTGTTCTTGTTACAACTTCATTTGTTTCTTGAACAGCATCTTGATAATTTACTCTAGCTTTTGTTCTCAATTCTGTACCTTCAGAAGTATCAGAATTTACTCTTACTTCATATTCTACAGATGTTGTTTCTCCTACTTTTAAGTTTTCTATTGTTTCACTATATGTTCTATCTTCTAGTTCTTTATAGTATCCTGCTCCTGTATATTCATAGTTTTCCTCTGGTTCAACTAGAGTTGCCCCTTCTGGAACTTCTCCTTCAACTGTTATGTTAGATATATCTTCTGTTCCAGTATTTGAGATTTCTACTCTATATTTAATTACTTCCCCATTTTTAACTGTTCCTGTATCTTGGTTTCCAGCTACACTTGCAACTAAATTAGTATCAATTTTAGGTCCTACACCTGTTTGTAATTCAATTGTTGTCGCATTTATTTGATTTTCCATTCTAGTTAGGGTATTTCCATAATTTACAGTATATCCTAAACTTGCATTTTGGTTATATTCTAAGTTTTCTGGTATTGTAATTCCATAATTTGCAATTACACTTGATTGTCCTTGAACATTATCTATTATTATTAAATATTTTTTTGCTTCATTTAGGTTTAAATCTTGTTTCCATCCATTTTCACTATTTTCTAAATCATTAGTAGCATTTTCATTATTAGAATAATATACTGTTCCTTGGATTCCTTCTCCTAGAGTAATTCCACTATTTAAAGTAATTCCCATATTATTTTCATTATTATTTGTTGGAAATGTTCCTAAAATTCTTACATTTTGAATTTCTTCTTGGTTGTTATTTATAACTTCAATATCTGCTGTTACATTTCTTACACCTTGTGCTTTTGGTAGTGTAACTGTTGTGCTTTCTTCTTGTCCTAATGTTTCTATAGATAAATCACTAATACTATGTACTGCTGTCACATCTTTTGGTGCAACTATTTGTATTTGTGATGAAACTGTTCCTTGTTCATTACCATCTACATAACTTACTGCATTTTGATTATTATATCTTAATACAATATTTTCATTACTTGTTGCAGATTTTGGATTTACTTCTATAGTTGCATTTATTATTATGTTTGTACCATCTATTGCTCTATCTTTATATCCTGATTGTTTTCCTTCTAATGTAAGTATTATATTTCTTCCTTCTACTCTGTAGTTTGCTATTTTTAAGTCTGTTTCATATAACATATCTATACTATTTATTGTTATATTTTGTACTTGTTCTGGTAATGTTATAACTAAATTTGGGTTTTGGTATAAGTCATGTTTTTCATCATTTGATTTAAGTACAATTTTCATTTCTAAGTCATTATCTACTATTGTTGATAATGTATTTTTGTTTAATTCAAAACTTGCTTCTGTTTGTGAATTTTTAAGTTCTGTTTTTGTTGTACTTTCTTTTAGAGTTCCTTTTGCAAATGTTACAGTATCTTGTTTATTATATTCTGCTGTTATTCTTGTTTCTAATGTATTTGCATTTCTTACTATATCTTGATTTGACTCTTTTATTGTTTTTTCGTTATTTATTTCTAATGTTCCTTCTGCTACTGGTTTTGATGTTACCATTCTAATATTTGCTGATTCATTTTCATTGTAGTTTAGAACTATATTTCCGTTTTCGTCTGCTTCATTTGTTTGAGAAATCAATGCTATTCTATTTCCTTCTGCATTATATATTGTAATTGTTCCATTTTCCCCTAAAATATTTTTCATGTTTTCTTTATTTACACTTGTTTTATTTATTACGACATTTGCCGTATCTCTACTGTTATCACTAACAAAATTTGGCATTTCTTCTATTATTTCTACTTCTTGTACAGCATCTGCTAAATTAACATCTAGTTTTATATTATCACTATATGTTCTATCTATACCTGAATAAATTTTACCTTTGAAAATTTCACTTTCACTATTTTCAGATGTTATATTAATAATTTGGTCTAATTCTTCATTTGATAATGTTTTTCTTGCATTTCCGCTTATACTTGCATTATCATAAAATGTAATATTTTGTTCTATTGAAACTTCTCCTGCTCCAATTTCTGCACTTTTATCATAAATGGCTGTAACTATTATTTCTTCTATTCCTTCACTTTTCCACATTACTTTTCCGTCTTCTGTTTCAGGATTTTTTAAATCTACTGTTACAACATTTTCATTTACTTCTATATTACTTTCAGTCATATTATTTAGTTTTGTAATTGTTTTAACTTCTGGAATCTCTTCATTAATAACTGGTAATTCCATTTTTCCAGTTATTTCTTTTTCTGGATATGTATTTTCTTTTAAGCCCATTGTCCATAAAAATTGAACAACTCTTTTTTCTTCTCCATCTATTTTAGTGATTTTATTTGTTATCACTTGTACATCATTTTGTAAATTATCTTTATTTACATTTTGTGTCATTTTTAAGTTTATTGTTCTTGTTGCTCTTATATTTATATCTTTTTCTGTACTATCTCTATATATACCACTTATAGAAACTTGTGTGGCACGATTTAATAAACCTATTTCATATTCTTCATTTTGAATAGGTTCTATTTTTATTTTAATATCTGCCGTTGTTCCAGCATTTATTTGATTTAAGTAAATAGTATTTTCTTCTATCCTATTTACATAGCTACTTTCTGCTTCTTTTAATGTAAAATTACTATTTTCTATTGATATTTGTCCATTTAAATATCCTTCATTTTTTACATTAACTTGAAGCCATAAAGTCATTTCTTCTTGACTTTTTGCTGATTCAATGTTTTGTGTCAAATTTCCATTTTCATCTTCAAACCCTGCTCTAAATTCTACATTTTTATGGTTTGTAGATATATCTTCTGATGCATAAGACACAAAACTATTACCAATAGTAATAAAATTTACCATTGTTAAAGTCATAATTAATAATATGACAACACTTGTTTTTAATATCTTACTTTTCATAATAACCTCCTTGAAGTTAAAATAACTCTATAATATATTATAACTGCTTTTGATTGATTTTTCAATATTTTTTGAACTTTTTATGTTAATTTTTTCAAAATTTTTTAATTTTTGGAATTTCAGTAACTTTTTTTATCTTAATTCATATAATATTACATAGATATATCTTAGTAGCATATTATAAATTAAGAGGTGATTTTCTTGAATAATTTAAATAATACGAACATTGATGAAAATACTGTAAATAAACTAAAAGACATGATGAATAAAGGCGAGTTAAATGATGTAATTTCTAAAATTTCTCCAGAAATGATTGAAAATTTTTCTTCTATGATGTCAAACGGGAATAATAATAGCAATGAAAACCCTGAAAGCTCTAAGAATACTAACACTCAAAACAGTTCAAACTCTGGCGGTTTTGATTTCAATAATATTGATATGAATACTATTTTAAAAATGAAATCTATAATGGAAAAATTGAATAGTAAAGATGACCCAAGAAGCAATTTACTTTATTCTTTAAAGCCATATTTGAGAGAAAGTAAAAAAGAAAAACTAGACCAATATGCAAATTTGCTTAATATTGCTAAACTTTCTGAATTATTTAAAAATGATAATAAAGGGAGCTAAAGAAAATGTTTTACCCATATAATAGATATTATTATTATCCTTATTACAGAAAAAATAATTATATAAAAAAAGATGATGATATATCAAAATATGTTCAAAATTCTAACAATAAAATATATACTGAAACTGAAACCAATGAACAAAATTTAAATGATAAAAACAAATCATCTAGATTAAATTCAGATGAAGAACCATTTTTGGACATTCTTGGCATCAAATTATATCTAGATGATTTAATTATATTATGTTTATTGTTTTTCTTATATCAAGAAGGAGTAAAAGATGAAATATTATTTATTTCATTAATTTTATTACTTCTTTCTTAAAATATATCTAAAAACTGTTTATTTTATTCAATTATTATTTTATCTTCATTTACAAACACATAAGCTTGTTTATGTAGAGGCTCTTCGTCTCTATCTATTTCTTTTACTATGTTTGCAATTCTAATTTGAACTGTATCTAAAAGACCTGCTGCAATAATTGCTTGTTTGTTTCCTTTTGCTCCAGCATGTGCTAATCCTCTTAAATTTCCTAGAACTACTATGTTATCTGAAGCAACAACTTCTGCACCTGAGTTTACATCACCGAAGTATTACAAGACTTCCTTCTATTTCTAGTTTTTGTCCTGAACGAAGTGAGCCTCTATGAAATGTAGTTTCAGATGTTTCAATTTCTTTGTCAAAAGCTTTTTTTATACTATGTAAGCCTAAAGTTTTTGGCGTGTCAAAATCAATTTCTACATCAATCTTATTTTTTATCAAGTTTTGAATCTCATCTATTTCTTTGTTTTTCAAAACTTTTCCTGTTACTCTAATTGGTGTTTTTTCATCTTTATATAGTTTCTTTAATTCTGGCAATTTTTTTCTTAATCCTAGCACTATTTCTTCTTGTGTTGCTTCATCACTTAGTTTTATTAAAATTTCGTCTTTTTTTAGGTTAATACTTACATAATTCTTCATTTCTACATCCTACTTTCTAGTATAATTTATGACATTGATTCTGTGTATGGCATTGCTGTCATATCTTCTTCTACATCTTGTGTATTCATTCCAAAGTATTCTGCCATAATATCTCTTACAACTTCTGCTGTATAATTTCCATGTCCTCCATTTTCAACCATTACAACTATTGCTATTTCTGGATTTTCAAATGGTGCAAATCCAACAAACCATGCATGAACTTGGTCGTTTGGAGCTTCTGCTGAACCTGTTTTTCCTCCGACTGTTACATTAAAATCTTTAAATCTTACATATGCCGTTCCTCCTGTGTCACTTGTAACTGACCTCATTCCTTCTAATACAGCATCTAAGTTTTCTTGATTTATTTGTAAGTCTTCTGTTGTATCTTCTTCTAATCCTAATTTTTGATTTACAAAGTTGTTTATTTCTTCTTTTGATACTTCTGAACCATCTGCATTTCTTATTGTTTTTACTATACTTACATCAATCTTCTTTCCACCATTTGCAAGCATACTAATATATCTTGCCATTTGTAATGGACTAAATTCATTATCTCCCTGTCCTATTGCTGCTTGCAAAGTATCTCCTGGATTCCAATTTGTATCATTTGTTCCTTGACGTAATTTTGCTTTTGTTTCTCTACTTGCAAGTTGTCCTGCTGTTTCACTTTGAAGTTCTATACCTGTTTTAGTTCCTAAACCGAAATACTGTGCATATTTTACTAATGTATCTATTCCCATATTATCTGATACTTGATAGAAGAAATAGTTACATGATTTTTCTATTGCACCTGATACATTAAGCCATCCATGTCCTCTACCATAGTCTGTTAAATACCAGCAAACTGGTTGATAATCAGGATATTTTGTATATCTTCCTGTATCATTTATTCTTGTATCTACATTTATTACACCTGACTCTAATCCAGCTATTGCTGTTATCATTTTAAATGTAGAACCCGGTGAGTATGAGTTTTGTATTGCTTTATTTACTAATGGTTTTGCCTCATTATTTATATAGTTGTTCCATGCTTCTGTACTTATTCCTCCTACAAAATCTGCAGGGTTATAGTTTGGATAACTTGCCATTGCTAATACTTCTCCAGTATTTACATCCATTACGACACATGCTCCTGCTTTTGCATCATAAGTTTCAGAAAATCCTCCAGTTGCTATTTTATTAATGTTATTTGCTAATGCTGTTTCAGCAACTTGTTGAAGATTTGCATCTATAGTAAGTACTACATCTGAGCCTGCAACAGCTTCTTCTGCAATATATTCAGCTGTTGTTGTTCCATTTACATCCATATCTATTTGTCTTACACCATTTTTTCCTTTTAGATATTCTTCAAATACATACTCTATACCGGTTTTTCCTATTATATCATTACTACTATATGTATCTTTTCTTGTTGCATATTCTTCTGCATCAATTTGTGCAGCATATCCTAATATATGTGATGCTAAAGTTCCTGATAGATACTCTCTTACTGGTTTTACAACAATATTTGTTCCAGCAAATTTTTCTGAACTTTCACTAAATTCTGCTACTGCTTCTCTTGGTATGTCCTCAGCAATTGTAACTGCTCTTGTACTACTATATCCGTTTTGCTCTAATTCATATCTTATTGCTATAATTTTTCTTATTTCATTTATATCTGTATTTTGTATTTCATATTCATCTTTAAACTCATAAAAAGCTTGTTCTGCTGTAATATTTTCATCTAAATTATGTTCTTCTTTCCAATTGCTAAGTTCTTCTCCTTCTATTGTAAATGTAAATGGATTTATACTAATTGGAAAAGAATCACTATATGAAATTTGATATTTTTCTAATACTCCTATCATATTTAAAATATCTTGATTTAGTGTATTATCATCTACTTTTGTCTTATACATTTCTAATGAAAAGCTAGCTGTTGTTGAAACTAAAGGTGTTCCTGTTTTATCTAATATTGACCCCCTTGCTGCTTCTATTGTACTTTCTCTTGTAAGTCTTGTATTTGATTCTTCTCTATATTCCGCCCCATGTACTATTTGAAGGTTAAATAATTGGGCAATAAGAACAATTCCTATTATATAAACTAGAACAGTTAGTACGTTGAATCTTAAGTTGACATTTGCTTTTTTCCATCCTTTGAATTTTCTCAAACTACCACCTACTTCTAAAAATATCTTGTTAAAATCTTATTCCCCTTATATTCGTTTTCTATAATATATCCAAATTTTTGAATTAATGGATATATTATTATTGTTAAGATTAAATTAAATATTACTTCTATTAATAATATTTTTATAAAATTAAAAATCTCTACATTTATATCTGATAACATATAATTGAAGAAATATGCTATTACTTCAAAAACTACTGTTGCTCCTAGTACCATAATCATTATTGTTATTCTACTATCTTTTGAAAAGTTTTTATCAAGAGCTCCTGCTAAAAATCCTATTAATCCTAATCCCAACGCATATATTCCAATTTTAGTTCCTATAACTAAGTCCAAGAAAAAGCCAATTACTATACCATAAATCCCACCAACTATTTTATTTGCAAATAGCCCTATAAACAAGACAAGTATTACAAATAAATTTGGCATTATTCCTGCAATATTAAACCATGTAAAAAAATTTGATTGTAAAAAATATATTAAAAATGCGACTAATATTAAAACTATATTAATAATTGCCTTTTTCAACAAGTTCACCTCTCTTAGTTTTTATTTATTGATTACTTGTTATTACTAAAACTGTATCAATTTTGTCAAAATCAACTGCTGTATCTACAATTGCATATCTATCTGTCATATTTTGTGTATTATTTACTCTTGATATTGTTCCTATATGGATTCCTTTAGGATATATTCCTCCTAAGCCTGATGTTTCTACACTGTCTCCTTGTACGACATTTGCATCTGTTGGAATATACATTGCACTTAATTGTGAGTTATCATCTAATGTTCCTTTACATACTATACTCTCATCATTGCTAGACATAACTGCACTTACAGAACTTGCTGTATCTACTATTGTTTGAACTTTTGCAGTGTCATTTGTTACTGAGATCACATGTCCAACTAACCCTTCATCTGCAATTACTGTCATGTTTTCTTTAACTCCATCATCTGAGCCAATGTTTATTACAATTGTTTTTGAATAATTACTTATGTCTTTATTTATTACATAGCCTGGTATTGTTTCATACTCTCCATATTTTTCTGTTAAATTTAAATATTCTTTTAGTGTTTCATTTTCTGCCTTTATGCTTTCTAATTCTCTTAGTGATTGTTCTAATTCACTATTTCTCTTTTGAAGTTCTTCATTTTCTGATTGTAAGTTATCTATGTCTGCAAAGAAAGTATCATTTCCGCTGATTTTGTTTTTTAAATAAGTCAATCCATTTTGAATTGGCATTACTAAATTACTTGCTATATTTTCAAATAAGCTTGCATTTTTTTCTCCATTTGAAAATATAACAATTAAAATTAATATAATAATTGTAATTACAATTCCAATAATTCCAGCTTTTTTATTTTTATACATTCTTTTACTCCTTATTTTTCTCTTCTTCTTCTAGCATTAATTAAAACAGTTTTTAGTCTTTCTAAATCTTCTAATGTTTTTCCCGCTCCTCTTACGACACAGTCTAATGGTTCTTCTGCAACATATACAGGCATTGAAGTTTCTATACTTATTAACTTATCCAAGTTTTTAATTAATGCTCCACCTCCTGCAAGAACTATTCCTTTTTCCATAATGTCTGATGCTAGTTCTGGTGGTGTTTTTTCTAAAGTTAGTTTTACGATTTCAACAATTTTACTTATTGACTCTTTCATTGCTTCTTCCATTTGGACTGATGTTACTTTTACTGTTCTTGGCAATCCATCACTTAAGTCTCTTCCTCTAACTTCCATTGACATTTCTGTCATTAGTGGCATTGCACAACCAATTTGCATTTTTATTTGCTCTGCTGTTGTTTCACCTATTGCTAAATTCATTTCTTTTTTGATGTAATTTACTATATCTTCATCTAACTCATCACCCGCAACACGAAGTGAATGACTAACAACAATTCCTCCTAAAGAAATTACTGCAACTTCAGTTGTTCCTCCACCAATATCTACTATAATACTTCCACTTGGTTCACCTACATCTAAAGATGCCCCTATTGCAGCAGCCATTGGTTCTTCTATTAAATAAACTTCTTTTGCTCCTGCTTGTAATACTGATTCTTCTACTGCTCTTTCTTCTACTTCTGTTATTCCTGATGGTACTCCAACGACAACTCTTGGTTTACCAATACTATACCTTCTTCCTACTTTTCCAATTATATTTTTTAGAAGTAATTGTGTTGCAGTAAAGTCTGCTATTACTCCATCTTTTAATGGTCTTACAGCTCTTATTTGTTCTGGTGTTCTTCCGAAGCATTTCTTTTGCTTCATTTCCTGTTGCTAAAATATTTCCTGTTTTTCTATCAATTGCAACAACTGATGGTTCTTTTAAAACTATTCCCTTTCCTTTTAATGTTACTAATATATTGGCTGTTCCCAAATCAATTCCAATATCTTTTGAACCAAATGTAAAAAAATTAAACATTTTTATCTTTCCTTTCTTTTTGTTATAATTTTTGTTTTTGTTCTTCTTTTTTTAGTTCTACTTCTTCTAGTACAGTTTTATACTTCAAATCTCCAATTATTACGTGGTCTACCAAGTGAATCCCTACTATTTTGCATGCTTTAAGCAACAATTCTGTAAATTCTATATCAACATCACTTGGAGTTGGATTTCCCGAAGGATGATTGTGTACTAAAACAAATTTAGGTGCTTCAAGTTTTATTGGCTCTGATAGGATTGACTTTACTCCTATTGAGACAAATTTTTCTATTCCCATGCTTAAGTCTTTTATTGCTATAATTTCATTTTCACTGTTTAATATTATTATTTTTACAATCTCTTTTTTTTGGAATCTCATTTCATTCATTAGTAATTTTGCTACATCTTTTGTGCTTTTTATAAATAGTTTTTTATAATTTGATGGTCTTGACATTCTTATTGCTAATTCGCATACTGCTTTTAATTGTAATGCTTTTACTTTGCCAATACCTTTTATTTTCATTAGTTCTTCAATTGATACATTTTGTAAGAAATCTAAATCTCCTGTTTTAGAATCATCTAAGTTTAAAATCCTTTGTGCTAATTGTAAAGATGATTCTTCTTTGTTTCCTGTTTTTATAATTATTGCAAGTAATTCTGCATTTGATAAAACCTTTTCTCCATATAATTCTAATTTTTCATAAGGTCTTTCTAATTCTGGTAATTCCTTCATTTTTATTGACAATATTATCTTCTCCTTTTTCGTTAATATTGCCCCCATATCTTATATTTTTTTGTAAATGAATATAGCAAGTACCATACCTATTATACTTGATACACTGATTCTAAACATTAATGCAAATGTAATTTGTACTACACTCAAGTCTAATTCTATTGGACTTCTAAGTCCAAACTCTTGGCTATATGATAGCCAGCTAAGCCAATCCACATTAGATGCTAACTCTCCTAGTAGTCCACCTATTACTAGTCCTGATAATATAAATACTATCAATATCCATATATTTTTATCTTTTGTTGCCATTTTTAACTACCTCCAAATTTGTTTTTTCCTTACGGATATTTACTTTTTTGTACTTACGCTATTATATCTTTAATTAGCAAATTTTTCAAGTAGATTATCCTATTTTTTACATATATTTTTCTTTTATTTCTTGAATTAAAATATTTATTGTGATATTATTACCAAAATTTATATATTTAAATATAATATTATTAGTAGTATAATATAATTAGGTTTTATCATAAGGAGGCATTTGCTTATATGAAAATAGAAAAATTAACTGAAAATAAAATAAGAGTTGTTGTAAATCTAGATGATTTAATTGAAAACAATACTAGTTTACATGCTCTTATGGCTAAAACTATAGAAAGTCAATCTTTCTTTTTAGATATATTATCAAAAGCTGAAAAAGAGGTGGATTTCCATACAGAGGGGTGTAAATTACTAATTGAAGCTTTTTCATCTGAAGATGATATATTAGTTTTAACAATTACAAAATATGCAAATTCGAAAGAAAAACAAGGTTTGGAACTAAAGACTTCAAGTAATTCAGTTCCTAAAGTTAAACCTGCTGTAAAAAGAAAATCTATCAACTATTCTAGTAAAGATGCTATTTATTCTTTTGGAGATTTTGATGAGTTTTGCGAATTTTGTAAATATTTGCATAATAGCTTTAATATAGATTTGAAAAAAATCGCCAAAACCTTTTCTCTTTACAACTACAATTCTACATATTATCTAATAGTACAAAAAATAAATAGTGATTTATCATTACTAAAACATTTTCATTCAATAGCTTCAGAGTTTGGAAAACCTGTTTTCTATTCTAAAAGTTTTATAAATAAACTTTTAGAGCACGGAAATCCAATAATGAAAAAAAATGCCATTACAACTTGTGTTAAATACTTTGGTTAAAATTTTAAAATATAATAGAAAAAACGGTTCTAATTTTTTTAATTAGAATCGTTTTTATGTATGGTTAGTTTTAATATACGTAATTTTGTGGATTATATGCAACTCCATTTACTCTAACTTCTAAATGTAAATGTGGTCCTGTTGAATTACCTGTTGAACCAACTGCAGCTATTGATTGCCCTTGTGATACTTGTTGTCCAACTTTTGCATATAGCTTGCTACAGTGTGCATAATATGTTTGTACACCATTTCCGTGGCTTATTACTATCATATTTCCATAAGAACCTTTATAACCTGAAAATGTTACTGTTCCTGAAGCCGCAGCTTTTATTGATGTTCCTGTTGGTGCTGAGATATCAAGACCTGTATGTGATGACCTTCTTATACTACTTCCTGCTCCAAATCTTGATGTTATAGTTCCTGATATTGGTCTTATTAATGAAATTCCCAAATTTGCCTTAGCAGATGATGTTTTACTTGATGTATTTACACTTCCACTAGATGCTCTAGTAGGGGTTTGTGCAACAGTAACTGTTTTTACTGGTTCTACATATAATTTTGCAATTGCATCATCTTTTGAAACCAATTCTTTTAATTCTGTTTCATATTTTTCTAGTATTGAAATATTTGCTATATTTGAACTTCCTTTTTCTTTTAGTCCATTTACAACAGCTTCTGCTTCTTCAAAATTTGAAACATAATATTTTTCTTCATTATTATCTAAAATAGCATAATATCTATAATATGTAGTTCCTGATTCTTTTACTTTATCAAAGATTTCTTCATCATTACTAACTATATTCTTTTTTAATAGGCATAATTTATATTCTGGCATATTTTCTACTTGCACAAATGCTATGTTTTGTTCTCCATCACCATTTTCAACATATTCGTTTATTTTATGTTGCAAACCAGATTTGTCTTCTGTATATCCAACTTGCTCTCCATTGATATATACACTATATGTAGGTTTATATAAAAATGCAACTATTCCTATTATAAGAAATATTGCTATCAAAAAAAGAACAGTGAATTTAATTCCTCTTCTTGTATGAATGATTACTTTTTTAAACATTCTATCTTATCTCCTTTGTATCCAATTTATCTTTTTAATTGGTTATTGTAATCATATTGTAACATTTCTTTTTTTTCAAATATACTGCATCTCCAATTTCCGTAGTTTTTCATCGTTTTTTATCGTTTATCTCTTTTTTTTGGCGTTTATCTCCGTTTTTCATACCAAAACAATTTAGACAAGCAAAAGGCATTGTATAATAAACTTTTTTAAAATACAATGCCTATTTCAAATTTTAAGTAAATTTCTTTTAATTTGATAATTCTGTTTTTACATTACCTATCTCTGTTACTGTTGCTTTTTGTGCTGGGATATAATACCCTTTTGATTGAGCTATTTTAAATAATTCATATTGAAAACTTTCGTCATTATTTCTAATTTGTTGAAATGTTTGTCTTAAATTCATATTTTCACATTCAGAAATTGCTGTTTGATATGCAGTTAAATCTGATTTAACTCCTGCTAGAATATCATTTACCATTGTTTTTTCATCCATATTCTATTACCTCCTTAATTATTTAAAAAATTCATTAATTTTTGTTTTGTGTTTAATGCATCTTGTGCTGATTTTGCAAATAATTGCTTAATTTGTGGGTCAACTGCTTGTGATGAATAAGTATTTAATTTTTGATAAGCTGTTTCATGTGCTCCTATTAGATGTCTTAAGTTTTGTAATTCTGATTGATTTAAATCTGCCATTTTTATCATTCCTTTCATTTTTGTTGTTCTTTAAATAGTATTTACTAATTTTTTTATTTTATGCAAATAAAAAGTTTAAGATTTATGTATATAAAAATTAATATTTATTTTTCAAAAAAAGAGGGTGTCAAAATGACATCCTCTACTGAAGTTTATCATATCTTATAAATTTATCTATACTTTTATTCATCTTTTTTAAGTATATCAATTAAACTTTCATACTTAATATTTCTTTTAGATATTAATATTGCTAAAAATATACTTGAAATTACAAATACTACACAAATTAAGACACTTTGCCATGAAATATATAACTCATATAAGTAGTGATTACTTATTTCATATTCTATTTTATAAATTATAACAAATATTAATATTCCTAAACTTAATCCTATAACAAGTGAAATTATACTATAATACCATCCTTCAAATCTCAGCATTTTATTTAGTTGTTTTTTGGTCATTCCTAATGATTTTAATATGGCAAAATCTTTTTTCCTTGAAATTATATTTGCATATATGATATTAAAAATATTTAAAAATGTACAAATCCCTATTAATATTACAAATCCATACAAGAATACTTCTACTATCATACTTTTACTTCTTTTTGATTCATTTTGTTTTTGGTAATTCATTCCGGCTATATTGTTTTCATCTAAATATTTATCTACTTCATCAGGATTAGTTGAATCTACATATAAATTTGTTTCAATAACAGAACTTGTTTCTTCTAAATTATAATTATAAAATTCATTATATTGTCTATTTAACTCTTTGTTAATAGATTTTAGAGTATCTTCATTTACTAATATTGCAACTGGTGACACTAGTAAATCATTAAAGTTTGTGTAATTAAAATATCCATATAAATCATCTGTAACTTTTTTTATTTTTAAATCTATATTTTTTATTGCTTGTGCATTATAGTTATCTATAGTAATAAAACTGAAAATACGGAAGTAATAATTATTATTAAGCTTAATATTATTGTAAGTGTTTGTTTTTTATTTTTAATTAAATTTCTAAACATTATTTTATTTAATATTTTTATTTTCTTCATCCCCTCTTTTTATTCTAAGAGTTATATTTATCAGAAATTATTTTTCCGTCTTTTAATTCTATTATTCTATCAGCTTGTTTTGCTATTTCTAAATTATGTGTTGCAACTATTATTGTTTGATTTAATTTTTTATTTAATTCTTTGAATAATTTTATTATTGTCTCTGAATTTTTACTATCTAAATTTCCGGTTGGTTCATCTGCAAGTATTACTGATGGAGAATATATTAAACTTCTACCTATAGCTACTCTTTGTTGTTGCCCTCCTGATAATTGATTAGGGAAAAATTTTCTTCTTTCCTCCATATCAAGCACAGATAGTATCATATCTAATCTTTTGGGATTTACTTTTTTGTTATCTAGCAATAATGGAAGAGTTATATTTTCTTCTACATTTAAAAATTGTACCAAGTTATAAAATTGATATATTATCCCTATTTTTGACCTTCTTATTACTGCTAGTTTGTTATCTGATAGTTTTGTTATATCTTGTCCTTCTAAAAAAATTTTTCCTGAAGATGGTTTATCTACACCACCTAACATATGTAAAAGAGTAGACTTTCCTGAACCAGATGCTCCAATCAATGCAAGAAATTCTCCTTTTTTTACTTCAAAAGATATATTATCTATCGCTTTTACTTTATCAACATTTAAATCATATATTTTAGATAGATTTTCTACTTTTAAACTTTCCATTAAACGTTCTCCCCTAATTAGATATTACTTCTAGGTTTGCAAATTTTGCCATTAATCTTTTATGTCCTACTTTATCAAAGTTTATATCTACTTTTAAATCTTCTCCTTCTGGCTCTACTAAATTTATTGTGCCTTCTCCAAACTTTTTATGGAATACTCTTACTCCTGCTTGATATTGTGATAGGTCTACTTCTTGTTTTTTGTCAGATTTTTTGCCTAGATTACTTAAAAAGCTTTCTGCTGTTCTAAATTGGAAACCAGTATTTCCAATTGTAGATTTTGCAGCAACTACTGGCTCTTTGCTATCTATTTTATATGTTTTAATATTTCCATTATCTTTACTTCCATAACTCCAAGTAAATTTAGAGTCTCCAAATATTTTATTTTTATGGTTAGCTTCTTTTTCACCAAATGCTTCTTCATATCCTTCTAGTAATTCTTCTGGTATTTCTTTTAAGAATCTAGATGTTTGATTATAGCTTGTTGAACCAAATATTGTTCTTTGTTTACTACATGTTAAAAATAAATATTCTTTTGCTCTTGTTATTCCTACATAACATAGTCTTCTTTCTTCTTCTAATTCTTTTGGTTCTGATATTGATTTATATCCTGGAAAAATTCCTTCTTCCATTCCTACTAAGAATACAACTGGAAATTCTAATCCTTTTGCACTATGAAGTGTCATTAGTGTCACTGATTCTTCTTGTTCTTCTAAGTTATCAATATCACTTGATAATGTTATACCCTCTAAAAATTCGCTTAATGTATTTTCTGCCTCCTCTTCTTCAAATTCTATTGCAACTGTTAAAAATTCGTTTAAGTTTTCTATTCTATTTTCCGCTTCTATTGAATTTTCATCTTCTAGTGCTTTTGTATATCCTGTCTTTTTCAATGTTTCTTTTATTAATTCTGAAATTGATAGTTTTTCTTTTTCTTGTTTTAATTCTTCTATTGCATTTATAAATTCTCTTGAATTTAAATAAACTCTATTTAATCCATAACTTTCTGCATTTTTTATTACTTCATACATTGATTTTTCTTCTTGTATTGCTATTTGCTCTATTTTATCTAAACTTGTTTTTCCAATTCCTCTTTTGGGCTCATTAATTATTCTTCTTAAGCTTAAATTATCTGAACTATTTTGAATAAGTCGTAAATATGCAATAATATCTTTAATTTCTTTTCTTTCATAGAATTTTAAGCCACCTACTATTTTATATGGGATATTTTCTCTTCTAAGAATATCTTCTATTGCTCTTGATTGTGTGTTCATTCTATAAAGTACAGCAAAGTCTGAATATTTATAGTACTCTTCTCTTTTTAAATGCTCTATTTGTTCTACTATATATGTTCCTTCATCATATTCATTTTCCGCTTGATATACTCTTGGAAGGTTTCCTTCCTCATTTTGTGTCCATAATTCTTTTTTATATTTCACTTCATTATTTTTTATTACAGCATTTGCAGCTTTTAAAATATTTCCTGTACAACGATAGTTTTGTTCTAGTTTTATAATTTTAGTTCCTGGAAAATCTTTTTCAAAATTTAATATATTTGTAATATCTGCTCCTCTAAAACTATAAATTCCTTGGTCATTATCACCAACAACTGTAATATTTCCATGTTTTGAGGCAAATAATGTTATTAATGTGAACTGTGCTTTATTTGTATCTTGATATTCATCTACAAGTACATATTTAAATTTGTTTGAGTAATATTCTAAAATATCCGGATTTTCTAGCAATATTTTTATTGCATAATTTATTATATCATCAAAATCTATTGCATTATTTTCTTTTAATCTTTTTTGATATAATTCATATACTTCTGCTATTTTTTCTTTTCTAAAATCTCCAACTGCTTTTGCCTGATAACTACTTGGTTCTAACATATCATTTTTTGCATTACTTATTTCTGACAACACTGCTCTGTCTGTAAACATTTTATCATCTATTGCTAAGTCTTTTAAACAGTTTTTTACAAGTGTTCTTTGGTCAGATGTGTCAAAAATTATAAATGAAGTATCAAATCCTATTCTATCTATAAATCTTCTTAAGATTCTTACACATATAGAGTGAAATGTACCCATCCATATATCTTTTGCGCTATCTCCTACTAATCCTGCAATTCTTTCTTTCATTTCATTAGCAGCTTTATTTGTAAATGTAATTGCTATTATATCCCATGGCTTTACATCTTTTTCTCCTAGTAAATATGCAATTTTATGTGTTAATACTTTTGTTTTTCCACTTCCAGCTCCTGCTATTACTAAGCATGGCCCTTCTGTATTTACAACTGCTTCATATTGTTTATCATTTAACCCTTCTAATATTTCTTGCATTTATTTCTTCCTTCCTTATTTTTATTTTTTCAAAAGTCTGTTTGTATTTTACTATATAGAATTTTAAAAAGCAAGCATAATTTTTGCTTACTTTTAATTAGTTTTCTAATTATATCTCTTTTTTTCTGACTTTTCTGTCTGTTTCCTTTTTTAAAAAATTTATTTAATTTTTTCTAACTAGTATTTTAAATTGTCATTGCAAATAACCCTATTAAAAATCCCATCATATTTCCAACTGCTGTCATTCTTCCATGATATAAAGTATTGGATTCTGGTATTAATTCTCCGAGATACAATATATAACATAGCTCCCGCTGCAAAGCTTAAACATAATGATATTATTTGTTCTGAAATAGAACCTATTATTGCTCCAAAAAATGCACCTATTCCTGTTGTTATTCCTGATAATACTACATAAAAAATAACTTTTCTTGCACTCATTCCTCCATTTTTCATAGGTACTGCCATTGATATTCCTTCTGGTTGATTCTGATTTAGACAGTTATTCGAATTTTTTGAATAACTGATTCTTATTTTTATGTGATTATTTTTATTTTATAAATCCAAACTATTTTTGTTTAATAAAAATTCCTCTATTCCCATTATTACAGTTCCTTCTTCATTTCTCCATAATTTTATATTTTCTCTTACCACAATAATTTTTTTAAATGAATCTTGAATATAGTTAAATGGTCGTTGCTCTTGTCTCATTTTTTCCTTATCTGGTATTGCAAATGCAGATTGCACATAATATCTTTTACTTCCTTGATTACATACAAAATCAACTTCTATTTGCTTTCTAATTTTTTTGCCTTCCTTATTTTCTTCATTTATTTCAACAACTCCTACATCAACATTATATCCTCTAACCAATAATTCATTGTATATAACATTTTCCATAAGATGTGTTTCTTCTTGTTGTCTAAAATTTAACCTCGCATTTCTTAATCCAACATCTGTAAAATAATATTTTGATGGTGTAGAAATATATTTTTTACCTCTTATATCAAATCTTTCAGCTTTATTTATTAAAAATGCATCTATCAAATACTTCAAATAATTATTTATTGTAGGAATTGTAATATCACTAATATTATTACTTTTAAAAGTATTTTCTATTTTATTTGGATTAGTTAAAGAACCTATTGATGAGGCTATCATATTAATAATAGAATTCAACTTATCATCTTTTTGAATATGATTTCTTTCAACAATATCATTTATATAAGTATTCTCAAATAAGTTATTTAAATATGTGCTTTTTGCCTCTTCTGTTTTTCTAGATAGTATATAGGGCATTCCACCATAAGTTATATATTCATTAAAAGCATCTCTTTTATCTCCTTCATATGCTTCAAAAAATTCAGAAAATGATAAAGGAAATACTCTGATTTCATCTCCTCTACCTCTAAATTCTGTTACTATATCACTTGATAAAAATTTTGAATTACTACCTGTTACATATACATCTAAATTCTTTTTTCTTAAAAAACTATTTAATACACTTTCAAAATCTTCAACTTTTTGTATCTCGTCTAATAATATATAATACATTCTATCATCTGTAATTTTTTGCATTACATACTCATAAAGTTTATTAGGATTTCTATATTCTTTATTCTCTATAGAATCAAGCTCTAATTTTATAATATGCTCTTCATCTACTCCATTTTCTGTAAGATATCTTTTAAAAATTGGATCTAGTAAATATGATTTGCCACATCTTCTAATTCCTGTTATAATTTTTATTAAGTCATTTTCTTTTCTATCTATCAATTTTTTTAAATATAAATCTCTTTTTATCTCTTTCATTATTGCCTCCTATTTTATTTTTTTGCGTTTACCCGCATTTTTTTAAAATGTATTTATATTATATTATTTTTAAAATTATAAGTCAATATTTATTTTGAATTTATTGCATCTACCCGCATTTTTTTATAGTATTTATTTTATAATTTTAAATTCCTTTATTTTTATTATATGCAGTATTCAACTTTTTAAAATTAAATATAATATCAACCTGTTTATCTTGATGTATTTCAATTCTATTAATAAGAACTTTCATTATTTCTGGTGTTGGTTTTTCCAATTTTAAAAAATCGTTTACCATTTTTTTGATGTTTTCTATATCGTCATATGAATTATTTACTTGCTCATTTTTTAGCTCAATATATTCCGCTTCTTTTTGCTTTATTTCACCGTTTAATTTATTAAATAATCTATCATACATCTCTTCACTGATTTTCCCATTTAATTTATCAACATACATTTTATCAATATTATCATTTATAAGTTTTATTTCTGTTTTTATTTTCTTTAACATTTTTCCATAATCATATTTTGATATATTATTTTTTATATTCATTTCTATTTTTTTAATATCAATTTGTAAAAATAAATTTTTTATCTGCTCTATTACCATTTTTTCTAATAGTTCATAATTAAATCCATGTGATGTGCAAACTCCTAATTTTGAATTTCTACGATAATTATTGCATATCATATCTAATCTTCCATTTTTCCTTGCTCTGACACCTATTTTGTGCTTGCATTCATAACATACTATCAAACCATCTAGCAAAAAATTATGTTTCTTCTCATTTCGATTGTAATTTTGAGCAATTACCATTTTTTGTACTATATCAAAAGTTTTTTTATCTATAATTGGCTCGTGTGTATTTTCTACAATGTTCCATTGCTCTTTTGGATTTGGTCTTAATTTTCTATTTTTATAGTTTATCCTGCTTCTTTTATTTTGTACTGTAGTACCGGCAATATATTTGATTTTTTAAAATATTTTTTATAGTTTTGTTTTCCCAAAATGTTGCTTTATTGTATCTAATCTGACTTGCCGTAGGTATATTATTGTTATTTAAGTAATCTCTTATCTCACTAATTGATTTTCCGTGAAATTGCCATATTAAAAACTGTTTTTACAATTTTTACTTCTGGCTCACAAATAATTAGTTTGTTTTTGTCATTTGGAGCTTTCATATATCCTAGAGCCGTTCTACCACCTACCCATTTTCCTTCTTTTTGCATCGTATGTAAGGCTGTCCTGATTTTTTTTGATAAATCTTTTGAATACATATCATTTAATATGGATTTAAAAGGTGCTATATCATTATTTCCATTGTTATTTGCAAAAGTGTCTATACCATCAGTTACAGAAACATATCTAACATTTTTTTCTGGGAACCATTTTTCTATGTATTCTCCCGTTTCTATATAATCACGGCCTAGACGTGATAAGTCTTTCGTTATGACCATATTTATTTTTCCCACTTCAATGTCCTTTATCATTCTTTGAAAATCTGGTCTGTTAAAATTTGTTCCCGTAAAACCTTGGTCAATATATATGTCTATAAGTTCATAGTTCCATCCTAAATTTCCTACATATTTTGTTAATAATGTTCTTTGATTTTTGATACTTTCGCTTTCATCACAACCTCTATCTATATCCTCTTTTGATAATCTTATATAAATGGCTATTTTATATATTGTTTTTTCTATTTGTTCAAGCATTTTACCTCCTTTCCATGCTTGATAAAAAACAATTTGAATTTCTGTAAATTATATCTAATTTGGAAGTAAATTCAAATGCTCAAGTAATGAAAATTTTTGATTATTATAATTGTTCAGTTTATTTGTGCAATTCATTTCTAACTATCTACATATATTTTTTCTCCAATATATTAATTATCAAATTTTCTATTAAATTTTCTAAATTCTCGCCTTTTTCATCATAGTATATATTTATTTTAAATGACTCGTTCATATTTTCTCCTATTAGTAAGTAATGTTTATTTAATTTATATGTGTTAAAAATTTGATTATTCTAAATATAAACATACAGGATACTCTATAATATATACTTTACCTTTCTATTAAAAATTCTACTCTAATTTCTATAAATACAAAAAAGATATGTATTTTTGTTTACATATCCTTCCAAAATATATATTTTCATATAACAGTTTTAAAATCCTCATAATTTTAATTTGTTGATAATATTATAATATCAATTTATTCTAAACTTGTAATTTATATGTTTGCTATTTATATAATTCAATATTATTCTAATGTTGTTTTCTCACTTGTTTTATAGAATTTTGTTCCTTCACTATTAACTAGAGTGTTTTCATCTTCAATAGTTAATTCTTCAGGCATTCTTACAAAATCCATAGGAGAATTATCAACTGGAGAATGTGTTACAGAATAAGTAATTTTTATTTTATTTCCATCTATCGTATAAGTGCCATCACTATAAGCATCAGATGCAAAAATCACAGAATTTTCTGAAAACACATAAATGAATGCCTCTGTTCCTACTGGTCTTTCAGCATTGTATGTACCTAATATTTTATATTGTATAGTATGTCCATCATTATTCTCTGATATATTATTTCCAGTTAGATTTTTTTCTTGGCTATTGCTAGAAATGTTTTCCTCAATTTCATTGTTCTCATTATGATTATTATTTTTTCCTAATAAGAATATCGTTGTTAATAATAATATAATAACTATTATAATTACATAAATATAATATTTTTTATTCATTATTATCTCCTTTTACTCAGGTAATTCAATATTTTCTTTTTTAATAAATTATCTTTTCTATATCTACAATCTATAAATTCCTTACATTTAGTTTTCATTTTATTTCTAACTTCAATTTTTACTTTAGTTTTTTCATTGATAAGACCATTTAACTCATCTAAAATTTCTTCCAAATCAATTTTAGGCTTATCTTTTAGAGTAAAGTCATTTATCCCATTTTGAATTTCCATTGCTGTTGAAATGTAATTTGGAAAGTTTGTAACACGAAAAGGTGTTTTTCGGAACTTAAACTCAGCCTCAAAATCCTTTTCAATATAATAATCTTCATTTTCTTCATTTTCTTTATATGATTTTATAAAGATATTCTTTTTTTCCACATTCTTATTGTTTATATATAATTTATAATCCATTTTTATTAAACTAAAATCATCATCCCAATTAATACCGTGATTTGAAAATTCAAAATTTATAACTAATTCATTATCTTCCAAATCATTAAATTCTATTTCTTGATATTTATCTTTTAAAGGAAATTCATCATATTCTTTTTTAGGTAAAATTCTCATTAAATCATCAGTTCTTCTTATATATCTACATTCATTTATTTCACATTTTAGTTCATTATTATTTTCTGTGTATTCTATGTATTGTTTTCTCCAATTAGTAAATTTGGTATCTTTATTTAGAATATTTAATATATTAACATTTATTTTTTTTCTTTTTAAATATTTTTCAAAGTCACTAATACTATTTTTATTTTGATATATTAACATATTTATAATTTCTTTATATTTTT
Organism: uncultured Clostridium sp.; assembly: GCA_930987745.1. Taxonomy (GTDB): domain Bacteria; phylum Bacillota; class Clostridia; order TANB77; family CAG-508; genus CAG-269. The sequence goes on along the minus strand of CAKNKX010000002.1, from coordinate 66,197 downwards.
GTGCCAATCCTATTTTATTCTCTTTGCAATATTCTTTTATTTTTGGGTCATAAACATCTTCAAATTGTTTTTTATAATCTTCTATTTTTTTAACAAGTTTTTTTCTTTTTTCTTCAAGTTTTAATAGTTTATCATTGTATATTTTAAATTTATTCTCGTCATAATATTTACTTTTCAACAAATCCTTTTTTTCCTTTAGTTCATAAGATATTTTTTTATCATTTTCCTCAATAATATGAGTTTTAGGAAAACAATGATAATAATTAAATTTTGTATAACCATATCCAAAATATTTTAGAAAATTTTCACAATCTTCTAATTCATATTTTAATAGTTTATCACTTTTTACATATTTACCATCTTCTTTTATACTAGAAAATGCTTCTTTTGCTCCTTCTGTAACAGCATTTGTTTGGTTAAATCCAAAAAATGCAGGTAAATATTTTGAAAAATACTCTTGCTCTTTTTTATCCAATAATTCTTGTATATTATTGTTATTGATTTCTAATTCTTCTAATACTATCATATGAAAATCTTTTAATGTGCAATCGTGATCAACCATATATTGAAAAATCTTACATGCTTTATAATGTCCATCATAAAAATTACTTAATAGAACATATTTATAATAATCATATCTTAACCTATTCAATGCCATAACTTCTTGTAAATGTTCTTTATATCTATTTTGAAAATTTCTATTTTTTCCATAACCAGTTTGTCCAATATAAATTGGTATGATTTTATCATCATTAAAATTGTCAATATAAATCATATATATTCCTATATTCTTATTATTAGAATTGTTGTTAATTTCGTTATTATTACTATTTTTTATAACTTCTTTTACTTCATTTCTTATTTCTTCAAACATATAGATTTCTCCTATTAATTACTATTTGCATTTATCATACCATGAAAAAGGAAATTATTCTATACTATAATCATAAAATAATTTTCTTATCTTTCGCTATAAAAATAATTATATAATTTACATTTTTTCTTAATATATTTCAAATTCAAATCATTACTCAAGCATTTTTTACTTTCAATTTTTATTTTCAAATAAAAAATTTAACCACTGTCTATTTTGGAATCTACCTTCTGGTATATCATGGAGGCAAATCGCAATCGCCAAACTTAATCCCAACTTTATTGAAGCTTCAAATCCTGAGCCTATTGCTAATCCTTCTGGAAAATTATGTATTGCTAACCCAATAGATACAATAATTCCAGTTTTTAATAATTTATTTTTATTATTTTTTACTTGTATTTTTCCACTAAATTTTCTATCTACTAATAAATCACAAAAAATCATGGCAATTATTCCTAAAACAATCCCAATTATTACCTGAATAATATTACTGATTTCTAAGCTTTCTGGTATTAAGTCAAAACATATTACTGCCATCATAAGCCCGAGATGCTGTTGCTAAAATAAAACTTAAAAATTTATTTGATTGTTTTTTTATAACAACACCTAATATTCCACCGATTGTTGTTCCAAATGTACCAAAAAATAAACCTAATAAAGTAGTTTTTAATATATCCATAATGGTCTCCTTATATTTTTCTTAATACTAGTCTATTTTTTAATTTGTCATTTATTCCTTACAATATAAAACACCTCTAATTAATAAAGGTGTTTTATTTTTTTCTATTCTACTTCTTTAAGTTCTGGATATCCATTTTCTCCTTGTTCCCATGTTTTCCAACCCTGTTTATCTAAATTATTTTCTGCAATATAGCTGTTTAATTTTTCTATCACATCAGGAATCTCACTAATTTGGAATTTTGTTGCTGACTCATCTGTTGATATACTTCCTGTTGTTAATTCCACATTATCTAACATAAAAGAATTTATTACTTCATACTTTTCATTTGTATCAAAATAATGTAATTCCATTCCACAAATAGCTCCTTGATATGAAGTTGAAGTTACTTTTCCTAAATTCACACAATTTTTAGCTGTTACCGAACCTCTAATTAATCCTATTAATCCACCTGTTCCTCCAAAATACCAATTGCCCTTAGTACCATCATATATAATTTCTCCTGTATTAATACAATTATTAAAAGAGGCTTCAGTATTACTGGCTATATTCCCACATATTCCTCCTACTCCATAATTAGCAGAATGACTAGATTTTATTGTCCCTTCGTTTTTACAGTTTGTAATTTGCCCTAAAAAACAGTCTCCACATATTCCTCCTACTGCTGATTTTCCTTCTATATCTCCAAAATTATTACAATTAATAACTTCCATTTTTCCTCGACAGAATGCTATCATTCCTGCCGAATTTCCATTAATTGTTGCATAATTATTTACATTTTCTATTGTATTATAGCCACTATCTGCAAATACTCCTGCATAACTTGTTTGAGACGTAATATTTCCTTTTATTGTAATATCATGTATGTTTCCAGTTACATATATGAATAGACCTGCATTTCCTGACTTATTAACATAGAAATTATCAATTAAATTATTTTCACCATAAAATTCCCCTCTAAATTCATATATAGGATTAAATCCCTCTCCTGTTTGCATCTCGTTTATTAAACTTTCTGTTTTTCCGTCATTATTAACGTCTCCGTAATTTGTATTTTCACTATCTGAATACGAATATTTTGATTTAAAATTCAAATTTCTACATAAAGCAATTTCTTTATTTAGATATTTGCTATAATTTTTTGACCATTCTACTAAATCTTCTATACACCATATCTCCAGTGGCTTTCCTTCTTCAATTGTATCTCCATTTTCGTTTTTAGTTAAATCTCCTGGTGAGTTATCTATTACTATATCTGTATAATCTAATATATTTCCATCTTTATCCACTGTATAATATCTATTACTTTCTTCAAAAAAGACTTCAAATTCCTCTCCTGTGTCAGTTACTTCTGCTTTTCCATTTGTGTGATTACTAACTGCTGTTTGAAATTCTTCTTCTTCTAAATTTCCTCTATTGTTTTTTCCCATTGCCTCTACTGTTGATATATCTATTATTTCTTTTTCTTGTGATATTTCTGTTTCTTCTTTTGCACTTTGTGCCTGCCCTATTATCCCATTACTTCCTGTTATTGCCCCTATTGTTATTCCTGCTAAAATTAATAACACTATTATTGTTGTTATTAATGCTATTAAAGTTATTCCTCTTTCTTGTTTTCTTTTTCCTTTTTTTAAAAATCTTGACATCTTTTTTCCTCCTTAGAATTTTAAAATTAATATTTTTTAGTTTTAAAACGCAAAAAAACAGGAAGAAAAACCTATCTTTTTTAATAGGTTTCTTTCCTGTTTATATATTTTTATTTTATTTAATTTTTCTTGGTTTTTAGCTTTTCTTACAAGCCTTTTATTATTTAGTAAACATAAAGTGTGTGTGTGTGTGTGTGTGTACTCCCACAAGGCTTACAGCCACTTTGTTTTTCATTGCTTTTCTCCTTACTTTTCTTTTGATTTATACTTATTTTTTCTTAGTCTTTTATTTCTAACTTATGTTTTAGTTATACCATTTGCCCTTTTATTTTGTCAATATCTTTTCTTCAATTATATTTCCGTCTATATCTTTTAAAATTAATTTATTTTCTTCTAAAATCAAATAACTATTTTTTGTATTATTTTTAGGTAAAGATAATGAACCTGAATTTGCAAATATTTTTCCATCTTTTTCTTTTATAAATCCAGTATGAAAATGTCCATATATCATAATATCAAAATCTTCATCTGGTAATTTGTCAATATTAAATTTGTGTCCATGTGTAAAAAATATTTTTTTCCCATTAACATTCATAATTCTATTATCTTGAAATTCAAATTCAGAAATCATTTCATCAACTTCTGCATCACAATTTCCTCTTATTGCTAAAATTTTATTTTTAAATGAATTTAATATTTCAGAAACTTCCATTGGATTATATTCTTCTGTTAGTGGATTTCTAGGTCCATGATAATATAAATCTCCTAATAATATTATTTTATCTGGTTTTTCTTGTTTTTCAATTTCTACAATTTTTTTAGCATAATAACTAGAACCATGTATATCTGATAAAATCAATAATTTCATATTTTCCTCCTTGATTATTTTTTATAAAAAATATATAAAAAGGCAGAGATTTCCGCCTTTTAATCCTCACCTTTTAATTTTTCTGCTCTATCTGCAGCAATTAAATTATCTATCATTTCATCTAAATCTCCATTTAAGAAGTTTTCCATTTGATATATACTCATTCCAATTCTATGGTCTGTAATTCTTCCTTGAGGATAATTGTATGTTCTTATTTTTTCGCTTCTATCTCCTGAACCTACTTGACTTTTTCTTGCATTTGAAATTTCACTATCTTGTTTTTGTTTTTCTATTTCATAAAGCTTTGTTCTTAACATTCTCATAGCATTGTCTCTGTTTTGGAATTGAGACCTTTCTGTTTGACATTCTACAACTATTCCTGTAGGCTCATGAATTAACCTTACAGCAGATGAAGTTTTGTTAATATGTTGCCCTCCTGCTCCTGAAGACCTGAAAACTTCCATCTTGATATCTGCTGGATTTAATTCTATTTCTACATCTTCTACTACTGGAAGAACTGCAACTGTTGCTGTTGATGTATGTATTCTACCACTACTTTCTGTATCTGGAACTCTTTGTACTCTATGAACTCCACTTTCAAATTTTAATCTACTATATACACCTTTTCCTGAAACCATAAATGATATTTCTTTATATCCTCCAAGTCCAGTTTCATTTTCGTTTAAAACTTCTACTTTCCAATGTTTTTTTTCTGCATACATTGAATACATTCTAAATAGAGTTCCTGCAAATAGTGCTGCTTCTTCTCCTCCAGCACCTGCTCTAATTTCACATATAATATTTTTATCATCATCTGGGTCTTTAGGAATTAACAAAAATTTAAGTTCTTCTTCTAACTCTGGAAGTTTTTCTTTTGATGAATAATATTCTTCTTCTGCAAGCTCTTTCATATCTGGGTCTTGCATTAGTTCTTCTGCTTCTTCCATTGATTTTTTTACTTTTTTATATTCTCTAAATTTTAATACTACATCTTCTATACTTGCATGTTCTTTCATTAATTTTTGCCATTCTGCATGATTTGAAATAATTTCAGGGTCTGCAATTAATTTTGTTAATTCGTCATATCTTTTTTCTACTGCTTCTAACTTTTCAAACATAAAAATTCTCCTTCTTTTTTAAGCTTCTGCTATTATACTATATTTTCTAGAATTTTACAATAGCTTAAAATTCAGAAAATATTTATAAGAGAGATTTTTCAATTTATAGTTCAATTATATTATATTTAATTTTTTCTTTTTCTAATATTTCTTTTTCTCTATTTGTACAGCTAAAAATTAATACTTGATGATTATTTGTTTTTTCTTGTAAAAATAATAAAATATTTTTTAATCTTTCATTATCATAATAAGCAAACGCTTCATCTAATATTATTGGCATATTTTCATTAGATAAATCTTCTATCATTGAAAGTCTTAACGATAAATATAATTGGTCAATAGTTCCAATACTCAATTTTGATGCTGGCACATAATTACCATTTTGAAGTTCTACAATTAATCCTTCCTCATCATTAAGTCTTATATTGTTATATTTCCCGTCTGTTATGCTAGAAATATTTTTAGACAACTCCTCTGTAAACTTAGGGGTTACTGTATTTTTCATTTTCTCATATGCTTGTTCCAAAACAGATTTTGCTAATTCAAAACTTAAATTCATTTTATTTAAAGTTAACATTTTATTTTTATTGTTAACCAATTCTTCTTCTATTTTTGATAAATTATCTAATTTTGGTTCTATATTTTTTTCATCTAATTCTAATTTATGTAGTTCAATATTTTTATTATTTATTTTATTTTGCAAATTTTCTATTTCAAAATTTATATTTTCTAAATTAATTAAATTATTTATTTTATTTTTTTCTATTTTTTCTAAATATTTATTTTTTATTTTTTCTTTTTCTAAATTTATTTTTAAATTAAAATTATTTTTTAAATTATTTATTTTATTTTCTATTTCTAAATTATTTTTTTCTAATAATTTTATTTCTTGATTTAAATTATTTATTTCTAAATTTATTTTTTCAAAAATTTCTAAATTATTTTTTTCTATTTTTTCTTCATTTTTTATTTTTTTATTTAATTTATTTTTTAATAAAAAAGAATAAATTAAAACCATTGGTACTGTAAGGAGAAAAATATAATTAAATATTTTATTTTTAATAAAAATAAATTGTAAAATATTAATTAAAATTATTAAAATAATTATTAAAATTATTTTTTTATTTAATTTATTTTTTTCTTTTTTTATTTTTTTATTTTTTTCATTATTATTTTTTATTTTTTCAAAATTATTTTCTAAAATATTTTTATTATTATTTTTTATTTCATTTATTTTATTTTTTATTAAATTTATTTTTTCATTATTTTCATTTTTTATATTTTCTTGAATTTTTATTTTTTCTTTTTCTATATTTTCTTTTTCATTTAATAATTTAATTTCTTTTAATAAATTATTTTCATTTTCTAAATTTAATAATTCTTCTTTTAAATTATTTTTATTTTCTTGCATCTCATATTTAAAATTTTCAAATTTTTCTAATTCACTTTTTTCAAGTTCTAATTCTTCTATTTTTCTTCCGGTCACATTAATTGGCTTTTCCCTAGACTTTGAAGTTCCTACTTCATCTAATTGCCTTCTATTTATTCTATCTATTGCCCTTTTATATGATACATTATCTTCTCCTGTACCTACTAAATTTGCAATTCTTTGTACTAACATATTTTGTTCTTTATTTTCCAATTTTACTTCTTGTTGATTTACTACTAATGTTGATAAAAATAAATCTTCATCTACTTTTGTTTGTTCATAGAAAAATTCGTTTCCTTTTGTTTTATCAATATTAAATTCTTTTGATATATCTTCCATTTTTTCATTAAATATTTTTGGATTTTTCTTTTTAAAATCTCTATATATTTCAAATTTTTCTTTATTATTTAATTCATATTCTATTTTTCCGGAAAAATCCTCTCCTACCCATGGAGTATATTTTTCAAAATCTGAAAATTCTTTTCCCTTTTTATTTTTAGAAATTCCATAAAAAGTATTTATTATAAATTTAAAAAGAGTAGATTTTCCTGCTTCATTTTTACCATAAATTATATTTATTCCATCATTTAAATTTATTTCTTTATTTTTTAATTTTCCATAAGAATTTATTTTTATTTTATTTATTTTCAAAATATCACCTCTATTCTAATGATTCCAATCCTATTTCTATAGCTTTTTCAATCATTTTTTTATTTTCTACATTTTCTTCATTTTCTAATTTTTCTAACATTTCTTTTACAAACAATCCTCTTAAAGTAGTTTCATTTGATATTTTTTCTAAATTATATGATATTTTTGTCTCATCTTTTAATTTTATAATTCTATCATTTTTTATATATTTTAAAATGTCATATTTATCAATTTCAAAATTTCTTGCCCCTATTAAAATAATTTCTACATAATTATTTTTATCTATTTTTAATTCATTTATATTTTCAATTAATTCTTCTTTTGAAACTATGTTATCCACATTTAATTCTATTTTTGTGAATTGTTCATCATCTAATTCTATAAATTCTAATTCTAATTTTTTATTTTCATCTATTTTACCTACAACCATTCCATGCTTTCCAACTTCATCAAATCCCAAAGATATGCTAGAGCCTGGATATACTATTTTTTGATTTTCATATGAATTATAATCTGGTTTATGAATATGACCTAGTGCAACATAATCAAATCCTTTTTCTTCTAATATTTTTTTAGAAATAGGATTATATGGTTTATCATCTTTTTTTGCTCCATCAAGGTTTCCATGAATTACTAAAATATTTGGTTTTCCATTTTTATCTAGTTCAATATTTTCTATTTTGCAATCATTACAATAAAAATCATCGAAACTAAATCCATAAATATTAGCATCTTCTGTCTCGACCTTTTCTATTTTTGAGTCGAATATTTTTACATTTTCATTCCAATTAAATTTATTATAATATGAATTTTTTACTTTTGGGTCGTGATTTCCGGCTGATATATATATTTTTGTTTCAGGTATTTCAGAAAATAAATTATTTATAAACTCTATAGTAGATTGTTTAATATATTGATGTTCATATAAGTCTCCTGATATAAATAAATAGTTTATATTATTTTCTTTTATATATTCTATCATTTTTTTGAATACTTTTCTTTGTTCTAATCTTCTTAAATCTCCCATTATATCTTTATCTGATAAATTTACAAATGGGCTATCAAAGTGCATATCTGCTATATGTACAAATTTCATTTTCCACCTCTATGTTTTTATATTTTTTATTATACTTAATACTTATATCATATCGAACATTTTTTTGCAAGTGTTTTTTTACTTTTCTACAAAATAATAACCTGACCCGATATAGCAATCAAAGATTGCAGTCTTAGTGCCCCAGAACCTTGTCCTCTAAGACAATAAAAAATACAGCTTTATATATTACTGTATTTTTCCTTATTATTTAAAATTCTTATCTACGAAAATGAGAGATTTAAGAATCGTCCCCAAATAACTCATCAAATTTCGCTTCTAGTTCTTTTTGTAAGTCATAGTCGTCATCTTCTTCGATTTGAGGAAGAATATTTAGTTCTTCTTTTTCTTCTTTGCTTTTTGGTTCATCCTCAAAGTCTAATAGGTCTACTGTATTTTTACTGTTATTTGTTTTTTCATCATTATTGCCCATCTTTTCTTTTGGACTTATTGTCTCTTCTTTTTTTGTATTATCTTCTGATACATCTTCAAATAGGTCATCTAATGATTCTACTTTTAAGTCTTTTTTAGTAGTTTGTTTGTCCTCTTCTACATAAGGATTATATGGGTTATATCTTCTCCATGTTCCTCTATTTATTTCTCCTATATCATTATGACTTATTTCAAATGCTGAAAGTTGTTTTGCCATTGGATGTTTAAAATAGTAAAATTTCTTTGCTCTTACTGGTTTTATTCCTTTTTCAAAAATTATACAGTCATCATTATCTAATCTTCTTAGTTCATCTGGTGTCATTAGCGGTCTTGCCATTACTTGGTCTGATACTGATTTTCCTGTTTTCCAGTTTTGTCTATCTCTATTTATTGATATACTATCCCTTCCAATCGTCTTTTCTCCTAATGCTTTTGAGAAATATTCTACTGTTTTATATGAGTTACTTCCTAAGAACACGTGTGTATCACAGTTACCCATAATTGTTTCATATGATTTTTCGTATATTGCTTCTAGTTGGTCTAAGTTTTGTAATATTACACTAAATGATATTTTTCTACTTCTTGATGTTGATATTTTTTGGTCAAAGTCTGGTATTTGTCCAATGTTTGCAAACTCATCTAGTATGAAAAATGTTGGTATTCTTAGTTGTCCTCCTGTTTCATCTGCTAAGTCATATAATTGTTCTATCATTTGTGAGAAAAATATTGTAAGCAAAAAGTTATATGCTGTATGTGTATCTGGTGATATTACATAAACCGCTGTTTTTTTGTTACCAATATCTTCGAAGTCTATTGTATCTGTTGATGTTAATTCTGCAATTTCTTTTGAATCGAATTTTCCTAGTTTTGATTGTAATGTACTTAGTATTGATGCATAAGTTTTGTCTGATGCTATTTCTATTGATTTATAGTTCATTCTTGCTGGATGGTCATATGGAAGAACACTTATTAAATCTGTAAGTAAGTTACTTCCTCCTTTATTGTTTGCAGCTCTTACTAGCTCTGCACAACTTGCTAAGTTTTGCTCTTCTTCTGGTCTTGTTGCAATTAAATAATATATTAATGCTTTTAATAGCATTTCTGCTGAGTCATCCCAGAATGGGTCTGAGCCTGCACCTTCTGATTTTTGTCCTTTTACAATGGTATTTGCTATTATATCTACATCTCTTTCTGATGATATATGCATTAAAGGATTGTAACCATCACTATATTGAGGTCTTACTAAATTTAATACCTTTATTTGATATCCTTTTGATTTTAAATATCCTGCAGTTTTATCATATAATTCTCCTTTAGGGTCTGTAAATACATAAGAACCTAAACATTGATAAGCATTTGGAATTGAATATGATGCAGATTTACCAGAACCTGAACCGTCCTACTACCAAAACATTTATATTTCCTCTTTTGTCTAATGGTAAGTAGTTATCTTCTGCTAGTATCAATCCTTTATTTTTACTAAGTATTGTATATTGTTCTCCTCTTTGACTCCAATCACTTGAACCATGTTCTATGTCTGTAAATTCATTTTTTGGAGCTGACCTTACAAAACCTATAAAGAAAAATACTGCATAAAATACTGTTACTATTAACAATGTTGTAATATATGAATCAACTGCTCCTTCTGAAAAAATATTACCTATAGTTCCAAATGGATTTGTTATTGAACTAACAAATGTTTCTAAAAATACTTGTATTCCATTTGTTGTTCCTGCCCCATTTGCTTTAAAAAAACTATAAGCTATAGGCGAAACTAATACTATGGCTATAAATATCCATAGTATTATAAATATTATAAAATTCTTTCTATTCTTTTTAATTGCGCCTTCTATTTTATAGTTCATAAAATTCACCTACTCTTTTGTATTTTATTATTTTTCTTTATCTTCTTTAGCTTTATTTGAGTTTTCTCTACTTTCATTTGAATATACTTTAATTGACGCTCCTTGTTCAAGTGAAGTACTAACAGGACATTTAATCGTTTGTCCATTTGTATAAGTCATGTTTCCTTTTTCGGTTTCCCTGCCTGGAATATATTCAATAGAAAATCCTCCTATTATAGTATTTGATTCTGTTCCTGCTGGTTCAAATTTACTTTCACTATTATTAGCTAAATTTGGCATTAACTTTTCCTCCTAATCATCATCTCTTACTTCGAATGCGAAATAAGATTTATATGGTTTTATTTTACACTTACCTTTTACGGTATCTGTTTTTTCATCATAATAAAGCGTAGGCTTTATTTCTTCTGTTGTTTCTGGGTCTATAATAGTTATCGGTCTCTTTAAATTTGGTGTATAATTAAAATCTTTATATTCTGTTTCAGTTTCAGAATATATAGTATTAAACTTAAAAGATGTAGGTTTTTTTGTTATTTTTACTTCATCACCTAGTAAAATTCCAGTATTTATAATAACCCTATCTTTTCCAAATGAAAAGATAGCTAATTGGTTACCATTTTTCCCTATATTTTCGACATAAAAAGTCTTTCTATTGTAGTCTCCTACTATTTCTTCTGTATGGTCTAATCTTTCTACTGTATATTTAGGATACTGCTTTAGAAATTCTTTTTTTGTTTTATTAATTTGATATATTACAGTTTTTATTCCTTTAGGGTCTGCAATACTAAAATGTTTTCCCTCTATTGCATCCATTTTTACACCTCACTTCTATGTTTTTATGCATAGTTCGTCTTTCGTTTATCACTATTTAAAATTATAGCGAAAAATAGGCGATTTGTCAATATCTCGCCTATTTTTTATCACTTCTTGGGTTAAATTTTGATACTTCTTTTAATTTTTCAAATAATTTTACCTCTGGTTCTTTTAAAGTCTTTGGTACAACTATTTTTATTTCTGCCACTAAATCTCCTCTAGTAGATTTATTAATTCTATATCCTTTGTTTGGTATTCTAACAACTTCTCCGCTTTGAATCCCTTGAGGGATATAGACCTTAACTTCTTCATCTAAAGTTTCAATACTTACTCTTGTTCCTAGTGCCGCTTCCCAAGGTGTTATTAATAAATCTGTGTGAACATCCGGTCCTTCTAGTCTAAATTTCCTATCATTATCTATTTTTATTTGTATTAACAAATCTCCATTTTTTCCACCATTTTTACCTTTTTTGCCTTGACCTATTAATCTTATTTTTTCTCCATTTAAAATACCTTCTGGAATTGTGATTGTAAATATCTTTATCTTTCCTTCTGTATCTCTTATTGAAATTCTCTTTTCTAATCCAAAAAAGGCTTCTAATATACTAATATGAATCTCTGTTTCTACATTTTCACCTTTTACTGGGTTTTTCTTTTTAGTAGTTTTTTCTTCTTTTTCGATGTTTCCTAGGAACATATTTATAATTGCCCCTTTGTCATTTTTACCAGTAAATGCCTTTTCTCCTTTTCCAAATTTTGAATTCCACATTCTATCATATTTTCTTTTTGAAGATGGAACTGACAATGTTCTATATGCTTCATTTATGTCTTTTATTTTTTCTTCTGCTAAATTATCTCCCACATTTAAATCTGGATGATATTTTTTAGCTGCTTGTCTATATGCTGTTTTTATTTCTTCTATTGATACTCTACTTGTTTCTAAACCTAGTATTTTATAATAATTTTTGACAACCATTTTTGACATCCTCCCTAAAATCAGGTATAGACATTATATCATAAATCAAAAAAAAATCCATAGTTTTTATGGATTTTTCATTGATTTTTATCATTTATTTTATTTATTTTTTTCTAATGCTAAATCAATTAGTTTATCTAATAAATTTTCTGTGCTTATTCCTGCTTCATTAAAAAGTTTAGGATACATACTAATACTTGTAAAACCAGGGAAAGTATTTATTTCATTTATATACACATCTTCTGTATCATTTTCTATAAAGAAATCTACTCTAGATAGACCTTTTCCATCTATTGCTTTAAATGCTTTTATTGCATTTTTCCTTATTTCAATAGATTTTTCTTCAGAAATCTTTGCAGGAATTTCTACTTTTGATTCTTGATTTTTGTATTTTGCATCATAACTATAAAATTCATCAGCCGATTTTACTTCTCCTACACAAGAGGCTATAACATCCTCATTTCCAAGTACTGCACACTCTACTTCTCTTCCAAATATCCCTTGTTCAACTATTATTTTACTATCAAACTTTCCTGCATATTCAATTGCATTTTTTAGTCCTTCTTCGTTCTCTACTTTTGTTATTCCAACACTTGAACCCGAATTAGATGGTTTTACAAACATAGGGAACTTTAACCATTTTGAAGCTTTTTTTGCAATTTCATCTAAACTTAAATTCTGCTCATTAAATTCTTTATCTATGTAAATATATTTATCTTTGTTTTTCCTTACATATACTGATGGAGCTTGTTTTAAACCTGCTTTTTCAAATATTATTTTAGTATATACTTTATCCATTCCTATACTTGATGCTAAAACTTTGCAACCTACATATGGAACTTTTAGTATTTCTAATAGTCCTTGAACAGTTCCATCTTCTCCATATAAACCATGTAATACTGGAATTACTACATCTAATTTTTTTAAGTAACTTGTTATATCTTCAATTTTTCCATCTAATATTAATTTATCTCCCAATTTTATATCTTTAGTTTTTCTATATCTATACCATGTGTTTCCGTCTTCCATAAATAAAGGGAATATATCATATTTTCTTCTGTTTAAATTATCTAAAATAGAGTTAGCAGAGAGAATTGAAATTTCTTTTTCTGTTGACATTCCTCCAAACATAACTCCTACTTTTAGTTTTGCCATCATATCACCTCTAATTTTTATTTTTCTTTTAATTCCTCTTTTGCTTTTTCAGCAAGTTCATAAAATTTTGTTAAATTTGATGCTTTAAATAAAATAACATCTCCTTTTTTTGAAACTTTCTTTAACAATTCTAAGATATCTTCTTTGTTTTCAAAGAAGTATAAATTATTTTCATTAAAACCTGCTTTTTTTGCACCTTCTATTGTATATTTAGAAAATTCACCACTACAAATTAAAATATCTATTTTGTCATTATATGCTTCAATTCCTACTTTTTCATGCAATTCTTTTGAAAAATCCCCTAATTCATACATATCTCCTAAAACTGCAATTTTTCTATTTTCATGGAATTCTCCTAAGTTTTTTAATGTTGCTCGAACTGCTTCAAAACTTGCATTATATGCACCATTTATAATTTTGATTCCATTTTCTAATTCTGTTATATCCATCCTGTTTTTTGTTAATTTAAAATTATTTATTCCTTCTACTATTTTTTCATTTTCTATATTTAAAGTTTTAGCTACAGCTATTGCACTTAAACTGTTTAATATAAAATGTTCTCCGCCAACAGGTACATTAAAATTAATAGTTTTTTCATCTATTTTACAATTAAAACTACTGCTTTCTTCTTTTAAATTTATATCTTCTGCATTATATGTACTTTTCTCTTTTATTCCATAAGTTATAATATTATATTTTTCTTTATTTTTTAAATACCATTTATGTAATAAATCATCATCATTGTTTATAATTACAGTTGGATTATCTGTTCCATCTAATATCTCTAATTTTGCTTTTAATATATTTTCTCTAGAACCCAAATTTCCAATATGTGATGTTCCTATATTTGTAATTACACAAATATTAGGCTTTGCAATTTCAGATAATAAATGAATTTCTCCAAAATGGTTCATTCCCATTTCTAATACCATTACTTCTTCATCTTTTAATCTTAGAATTGTAAGTGGCATACCTATATTATTATTATTATTCCCAATTGTTTTTAATGTTTCATATTTTTTAGAAACCACATTTGCAATTATATCTTTTGTACTTGTTTTTCCTACACTCCCAGTTATTGCAACAACTGGAATTTTATTCAAATCTCTTTTTAGACTTGCAATTTTATATAAAGCATCTAACGAATTTTCTACTTTAATTATATTTTTATTTTCCCATTTTTCTATATTTTCTTTCTCAAAATCCACATTTTCTACAATTACTGTGGAAGCTCCATTTTCTAATGCTTTTTCCCAGAATAAATTTCCGTCAAAATTCGCACCTTTTATTCCTATATAACAATCTTCTTTTTCAATTGTTCTTGTATCTTTTGAATAACTTTGACATTCATATTCTTCATTTCCAACTACAAGTTCTCCATTTGTCACTTTTAAAATATCTTTTATTTTTAAATTTTTCATTTTTCTTCCTTCCTTTAAAGGTATTTTTATTCTGTTAAATTATATGTCTTTTTACTATATTTTGCAACTTATAAATTTTAAAAAAATAGTTTAATATGTGGTAATATAAGAAAAAATGTGATAAAATTATCAAAGTAATATAAGGAAAGGAATGGATTTTTTATGAAAATATCTACCTCAAGTATGAAAAAGTTATCAAAAATAAAAAATTCTGTTTATGATGCTATAAAAATCGAGTATTTATATCATTCAAACAAACTTGAAGGAAGCACTTTTAGTAAAGAAAATTTAATTGATTTATTAGAAACTAAAAAGGTTAATGGAGAACATTTTTTAGATGATGTTATAGAAACAAGAAACTCTCTTGAGTTATTTGATGAAGTTATTAACACTTTAGGTGAACCCTTAGACAAATACCTATTATGGAATTGGCATAGGATTTTAAAAAAAGGTAGTGTTGATGATGAAATTGGAAATATAGGTAAATGGAAAAAATATGAAAATAAGCTCTTAAATACAGATTTGAAATTGTGTGAGCCAAATCTTGTTGAAAATAGTATATTTAACTTATTGGAAGATTGGAAAGCCAGCAAAAAGGACTTATCAGCAATAGCAAATTTCCATCAGAGATTCGAACATATCCACCCTTTTCAAGATGGTAATGGCCGTATCGGTAGATTCATAATTTTAAAACAATGTATAGAAAATAATATTGATTTAATTGCAATAGATGATGAATATAATAAAGAATATAAAAATGCTCTTTATGTAGCACAATCAACAAATAATGTGAATCCATTAATAGATGTATTTACTAAATGTCAAAATAGACTTGACGAAAAATTAAAAGATTATATTTCTGTAATAGAACAAGTTTCAAAAGAAGAAAATTAATTTTTAAAGAGGGTACCATTTTAAAAATCGGAACCCTCTTTTTGTTCGCTATTTACTTTCTACACTTCTATTTGCAATCTCTATTGCCTTTTTTACTATATTTCCACAATCTTTTGATGATACATTTGCCCAACTACCACCATCTTGTTTTACTTGTTCATACACTCCTAATTCTTTTGCAATTTCCTCTTTTAAATTTTCTGACATTAACTTTTTGTTCATTTTGACTTCCTCCCTTTCGAAATTCTAATAAAAAATTTCTTAATTTAGGATAATAAAACTTTAACTTAAGTTTTATGTTTTTATTATGTGTAATTTTTCTTTTTTTATTTTGACAATTTTTTGTTTTTTTATATTTTTTTTGACAAAATTCTATGATATAATAAAAAGGATAAATACTAAAAGGAGTTTTTTATGAGCGTAAAAGATATTGAATTAAAAGATGAAAAAGAAAAAAATGTTGCTCCTTTAGAGGGAGTAGAGCAAAAAGAAAAAAACGAAAATATAAAAAATGAAATTTTAAGTAATGCTCCAAAAGAGGAAAAAATAAGTTCAAAAGATGAACCAAAATTCAAACCACTTCCAGATAAAGATTCTGAACCCAAAAAAGAAAAAAAAGGATTAAAAATATTTGGTATATTAGTTTTAATTTTGATTTGTATAGTTGTTATTTGTTTTTTAGTTTTTACAGCATATAACTTACTAAATCAAAACATTGCCTATGGTGTATCTATAAAAGGTGTTGATGTATCAAATCTTAGTAGGTCTGATGCAAGATATCAATTAGATAACTACATTACAGCAAATATGCCAACTGAAATAAAATTAAAACATGGTGATTTTGAAACCACTTTATCTTTAGAACAATTAGGTGTCGAATTTGATACTAAATCAGTAGTAGATTCTGCATATCGTATAGGAAGAGAAGGAAATATTTTTACAGACAATTATAATGTACTATCTACAATGTTTAATAAAGTAAATTTAGAGCCAACTTTAAATCTAGATGAAGAACAACTTGCTACAAGTTTAAATGAAATTTCAGCACAATTACCTGATAAAGTTGTAGAAAGTAGCTATTATGTAGAAGGAAACAGTTTAGTAGTAACAACTGGTCAAGAAGGAAATGTTGTTGATACAGATGCAACTATAAGTTCAATAAAAAATGCTCTTTCAGATTTTTCTATAATAAATAATCCTATAGAAATTACAGTAAAAAAGCAATCACCCGCTTCTATTGATATAGAAAAAATACATAATGAAATATACAAAGAACCTGTTGATGCATATTATACTCAAAATCCATTTACAATTTATCCTTCTGAAAACGGATTAGATTTTAATATTTCTATTGATGAAGCAAAAAATATCATAGGTGATGGAACAGAAGCTGAATATACAATACCTCTTAAAGTTCTTTATCCAAGTGTTACAACTAATATGATAGGAACAGAAGCTTTTCCTGATTTATTATCTAGCTATTCTACTAAATATGCAGCTAGCAATAGAGATAGAACAACAAACCTAATTTTAGCAGCAAATAAAATTAATGGAACAGTACTTATGCCTGGAGACACCTTCTCATATAACAAAGTTGTAGGTGCTAGAACAATTGCAGCAGGATATAAAGAAGCTCCTATATATGTTAATGGAGAAGTTGTAGATGGTTTAGGTGGAGGAATTTGTCAAATAACTTCAACACTATATAATGCCGTTGTTTATGCAAATTTAGAAGTAACAGAAAGAAGTAACCACCAATTTGTACCTTCTTATGTAACAGCAAGTAGAGATGCAACAGTTGTTTATGGTGCAATAGATTTCCAATTTAAAAATAACAGAAATTACCCAATTAAGATAGTTTGCTCTGTTTCAGGTGGTATTGCACAATTCCAAATTTTTGGATTAAAACAAGATGATGATTATGAAGTACAAATCGTATCATATGAAACAGGCAGAACATCAACAGCAATTTATTCTGAAGCATATAAAATTTTAAAAAGAGATGGAAAAGAAGTATCAAGAGAACTTATGTCAAAAGATACATATAAAAGGCACTAATTAAAGGTGCCTTTTTTTCATTATTTTTACATAAATAGGGCTGTTTTTTTCCTCCGTCCCAAAAAACATCTACATTGTTAGAGTTCCGTTTGGTGTGTTTGTTATTATTAAAATGTCTTCTTCTCTTCCGTTTTCTGCATTTATATATACTAAAAATTCTCTATCATCTACTTTTCCTTTAAATTCATAACAAAGAATTTCAGTTTGCCATTCTGTTGGAATCATAGCCATTCCTTCTGCTTCTATTTCTAGATTCTGATTTATTGTTTTTCTTGCTTCTTCTTGAGTTATTTTTATATTACTTAAATCTCTTTGTGCATGGTTATTTAAATACCCGGTAGTTTCTATTCCTAAGACTTCTCCATTATCTAATGCAACTTTTACTTTTATCAAATCAGCATACATTATTACATCATCTTGTGTATATGCATAATTTATTGTTACTATTCCTTCTTGTTTTAGAAAATAAGTTTCTTTCATATTGCTAAAACCTTTTGCTTCTAAAAACTTCTTTCCTTTTTCATTTGCTTCTTCTTGTGAAATACTTTCTACATTAACATTTCTATTTGAGTTCATATATATTATATGTCCGCCTTTTTTAGAAATAGATATATTTATAGTTTCATCATTATTATTCTGCACTGAAAAATCGTAAGAAGGTATTGTAGCATTTTCAGAAAATCCTAAACTTTGTATTTCTTTTATATTATCTTTTCCAATAAATTCTTCTACCTTAGATTTAGCTTCATCTTCTTCGATGTCATCCCCTGTTAATCCTTTTTTCTCTGTTCCTGTTAAATGTTCAGAATATGCACCATCATAAATTAAACCTGAATATTCATGAAAGTTTTCTTCTAAATTACTAAAACTTTCTTTTGAAATATTATCTACTTGCTGAGCAAATGCAACTGTTCCTTTTTTAGTTAATTCTCCCCACTGAAATCTTCCACTATTTAAATCATCTGATAATTGATTTAAAGTATTTTCAAGTTCTACACTATATCCATGTAATTCCTCTAAATTTTTTAAATCATCTTCTGATAAACTTTCATTATATATGTTTTTTCTAGATAGTGAATAACTATAGTCACTAACTTGATTTAAAAATTTTTCAGTATTTTCTAATTCTTGACTTTCTATAGGAAGCATACTTAAATAACTTTGAGCAAGATTTGCTTCTCTCCATACATTTGTTAATGTTTCAGCCCCGTGTTCTGGTGTTGTAGAAATTAAGGATTTTGCTAAATATACTTCTACATTTTGCACATAATCAACTAACTCATAAAAAGCTTGATTATAGCTATTTTCTGAAGCTTGTCTATATTCTCTTTGCTTACTATATAATATAAAGCCAAGTACACCTACAATAATTAATAAAACACAGATTACACTTAACATATGCCCCTTTTTTAACCTGTTTTTCCAATCAACTAATTTATTCATAATTTTTTCCTTTCCCTATTTACAAAATATATGCTTTCCTATAGTTTTAACTTGAGGTCTTGACCATATCCATTTATTTGTTGCAGTATTTGGATTAAAATAATATATACATCCACCTGTTGGGTCCCAACCATTCATTGCATC
Source organism: uncultured Clostridium sp. (assembly GCA_930987745.1). Taxonomy (GTDB): domain Bacteria; phylum Bacillota; class Clostridia; order TANB77; family CAG-508; genus CAG-269. Next base: position 46,641 of record CAKNKX010000002.1, on the reverse strand, counting down.
CTTTGCCGCTTTATATACAGTTGACCCTTCATCTATTGGTACATTAATTTGCCCATCTGAAACCGCAGTAAAAGCTCCTTCTTGATAAATTACACCTGCAATTGAATTTGGAAATTGTGAACTTTTTACTCTATTTAATATAACTGCCCCTACTGCTACTTGTCCTTCATATGGTTCTCCTCTTGCTTCTCCGGTTTATTGCTCTTGCCATTAATTGAAGGTCTGAATTTCCGAGATGTTGCAGCATAAGTTTCATTTGATTTAAATACATCTAACATATTACAAATTGTAATAATTAGAGTTATTAAAAATATAATAAGTAATAAAATCTTAAATCTATTTTTCAAAAAATCACCTTCTATTTATTTATACTTTTATTTTGTATTTTTTTATTAAAAAATATTCCAATTTTTGAATTTTTTTTATTTCTGTGCTACAATATTGCCATAACAAAACTTTAAGGAGATGTTTATGAAAATTTTAATTTTTTATGCTTTATATGGTGGTGGGCATTTAAATGCCGCCAAATCTATATATGAAGAGCTTTCTAAAAAAGACAAAGATCTTGATATAGAATTAATAGATTGTATGAAATATGTTAATAAAACAATAGAAAAAGTAACTACTGCTGCATATAGAGAAATGGCAAAAAAAATGCCTTGGGCTTGGGGAAGAATTTATTCAGATTCCCAAAAAGGGCCTTTAGCACATATTTCTTCTAGGTCAAATAAAATATTGGCAATAAAACTTTTAAAATTACTAAGAGAAAAAAAGCCTGATTTAATAATATCAACACATCCATTTGGAAGTCAGATGTGTAGCTATTTAAAAAGGAAAGGAAAAATCACTTCAAAAATTGCAACAATTATGACAGACTTTGCTCCACATGACCAATGGCTTGTTGAAAATGAAAATACAAATTACTTTTTTGTAGCACATGATAAAATGAAGGAATATCTAATTAGTAAAGATATTCCTGAAGAAAAAATATTTGTAACTGGAATTCCAATTTCTAATAAATTTCTTGAAAAATATAATAGGAAAGAAATTTTTGAAAAAATAAATTTAGATGATAATAAAAAAACTATTCTTTTCTTTGGTGGTGGAGAATTTGGTCTTGGAAAGAACAGAACTGTTGAAATATTTGAAAGTTTTATGAAATCAAATGAACCAATACAAGTAATTGCAATCTCAGGAAAAAACGAGAAAATGAAAGCAAGTTTTGAAGAACTTATGAATGAATATAAAAAGCAAGAAACAACAAGGATTTTAGGATTCACAAACCATGTACCAGAACTTATGGCTATTTCAGATTTAGTTGTAACCAAACCAGGTGGTCTTACTACTTCTGAAAGTTTGGCATCTCACATTCCTATGCTTGTTATTAATCCAATACCAGGGCAAGAAGAAGAAAATGCCGAGTTTCTAGAAGAACAAGGAATTGCAGTATGGATTAAAAAAATGGATAATCCTTACTTTATAATAGAAAATTTATTATCTAATGAAGAAAAATTAGGACAAATGAAACAAAATACTTTTAAACTTGCAAAACCAAATTCTACTAAAGATATTTGTAATATATTAGTTCCATAAAAGTTAAAAGCAGGTCATTTAGCCTGCTTTTTTCAATTTTATATTTCTCTTCTTCCCTCTAGTGCTTTTGTAAGAGTAATTTCATCAGTATATTCTAAATCCCCTCCTACTGGTATACCATGTGCAATTCTAGTTACTTTAACACCTAAAGGTTTTATTAATTTAGATAAATACATTGCTGTTGCTTCACCTTCTACTCTTGGATTTGTTGCTAAAATAACTTCTTTTACTGTACCATCCATAAGTCTTGATAACAATTCTTTTATTTTTATATCATCAGGTCCTACCCCATTCATAGGAGAAATAGAACCATGTAATACATGATATACACCTTTAAACTCGTGAGTTTTCTCCATTGCAATAATATCTCTTACATCTTCTACTACACAAATTACAGATTTATCTCTTTTTTCATTACCACAGATTGAGCATGGGTCTGTATCTGAAATATTATAGCAAATACTGCAATATTTTAAATTTTTCTTTGCATTAAGAATAGAAGACACAAACTCATTTGTCTCTTCTTCTGAACTATTTAAAATATAAAAAGCAAGTCTTGCTGCAGTTTTGTGACCTATACTTGGTAATTTTTCAAAACTTTCGATTAATTTTTCAATTGATGGTGAATATAGTGACATATTTCCTCCCTTTTAGGGATTTAGGGGACGGTCCTTTTATTTCCGCTTTTTAGGGATTTGGGGACATTCCTTCTTATACTTTCCCTTAGTAGATTTTATGAATTACATTCCTAATCCTGGAATATTAAATTTTCCTAATTCTTTTGCTTGTTCTGCATCCACTTTTTTAAGAGCTTCATTTACTGCTGTTAGAATTAAATCCTCTAACATTTCAACATCATCTGGGTCTACTACTTCTTTCTTTATTTTTATTTCTTTAACAAGTTTTTCACCAGATACTTTTACATTTACAGCTCCTCCACCTGATGTTCCTTCAAATTCTTTTATTGCTAATTCTTCTTGTGATTTTTGCATATCTGCTTGCATTTTTTTGGCTTCTTTCATAAGGCTATTGATATTCATACCTCCAAAGCCTCCCATTCCTCCTGGAAATCCTCCTCTTTTTCCCATTTTATATTCCTCCTTCTTATTTATTCTTAAATTTTATTCAATAATATTAAATGATATATCTGAACCATTTGTCAAATTTTTTAAACTTTCTTCTCTTGTTAATTCATGTTTTTTTTCTGGTGTTATATATTTTATTTGCATTTCTTTTCCACAAGCCATTGATACTAATGTTGATATTTCCCTTATGTTCTCTTGTTTTTCCAATATAGTTTTTCCAAATGGTGTTAATTCTTTTGGAAATTCAATCCCTATTGTCATATCATTTAGCTCTACTGCTTTTGTATTGATTAAATTTGTATATAAAACAATTTTTCCATTTTGCTTTAAATCACTTACTATCTCTGGCCAAAATTCTTCTGCTTTATTTGGATATTTTTTTGCTAAATTCTTTGTCGTATTTTCTGATTTATTCATTTTTGCAATATTATTAGTTTGTACATTAGCTGTCCTTGTTACTTCCTTACTTCTTGAGAAGCCTGTTGCATTTGTTACTACATTTACTGATCCAGAAGGAATTTTTGAGTCCATTCCTAATTTCCCTGATTTTAGATATTTTTCAATTTTTTCGACTCTTTCTTCTAAATTTTTCTTTTCTGTTCTATTTTTGTTGCATAAATTTATTAAACCTGCCTGAAAAACTATATTTTTTTGAGTAGACCATTTCATATCATTTTCTAACTCTGATAAACTATATATTAAATCTATTAATCTTTCTTTTTCTATTTTTTTAGAGATTTCTTCTATTTGTTTTTTCTCTTCTTCTGAATATAATTCTACTTTTCCTGATGTTTGAAAAACTAATACATCTTTTGTATATTTTATCATTTCCCATAAAAAGTTATTTATATCTTTTCCTTCTTGCAGAACTTCTTCTATGCTAGATAAAACTTCTTCTATATTATATTCTACAATTCCTTCTATTATTTTATTTACAAATGTAGTTTTTGGGATTCCTACTAAATCTTTTATTTTATCAGCTTCGATTTTATTTGTTCCATCTTGAATACATCTTTCTAAAATTGATAAAGCATCTCTCATTGCACCTTCTGATAATGATGCTATTGTGTTTAATGCTTCATCTGTCGCCTCTATCTCACTTTTTTCACAAACTATTTTTAGTCTTTTTACAATATTTTCTGGTGAAAGTCTTTTAAAATCAAACCTTTGACATCTAGAAAGTATTGTTGCTGGTAATTTTTGAGGCTCTGTTGTGGCTAAAATAAATTTTACGTGTTCTGGTGGCTCTTCTAAAGTTTTTAACAATGCATTAAAAGCACCTGTTGATAACATATGAACCTCATCTATTATATATACTCTATATTTTGCTTTTGTTGGCAAAAAATTCACTTCTTCACGTATACTTCTTATATCTTCAACACTATTATTTGATGCTGCATCCATTTCTACAATGTCTGTCAAAGAGCCTGATATTGCACCTTTACAAATTTCACATTCGTTACATGGCTCTCCATCTTTAGGATTTAAACAGTTTATTGCTCTTGCTAATATTTTTGCAGCAGATGTTTTTCCTGTTCCTCTTCCACCGTTAAATAAATATGCATGACCAACTCTTCCTGCTATTATTTGATTTCTTAGTGTTCTTGTAATATGTTCTTGACCAACTATTTCTGAAAAGGTTAGTGGTCTAAATTTTCTGTAAAGAGCAATATATCCCATTTTCTTCACATCCTTCAATTTTAAAAAATGGCTGACACTTAATCTCTCTATGGAAAGTATCTCACATAAAGATTACTACTTATTGCTGCTTCCTTCCGGACCTGACAAGATTCATAGGTCTTTATCGAAATACTCTCCATACAGAAATTAAGCTCACACCATTTGTATTATATAATGAAATTCATATTTTATCAATACAAAATCTCATAATATTATATATTTTTTTAATTTTTTATTCTTTTAAATACTACATCTGATAAATCTGTTATTTCTCTAGATGATGTTCCATTTTCTACTACACCTTCGATTGGCATATCTAAAGATACATTTGCTTGATATTCTTTTCCAGATTCAAGTGCTATTGTTATTCTAAAGCTTAAAGTTGCTTTTAGGTCATCTTCATTTATATTTGCTTTTTTTAATAACTCATTATGATTTATCACTTCATCATTTGAAGTTAATTCTGCTAAATTATTATTTGCATATCTAAATGCTATAATTCCACCTTGATTTCCCACTTTTTGCTTTTTTAAATCTGATTGCAAATCTCCTTGATATTCTATACTTTGAATTTCCTTATCTTCCTCATTTACAAAAACAGTAGCATCTTCACTATCTGCTGGTTTATATAGCTTTACTGTTCCTTTTTCTACTTGTTTTTGTACTTGTAAATCAGCTATTAATATACTTTTTATAACTTCTTGTTTACTATTATTTTGATTTTTTTCAATGTATAAATATATATCATTATTTTGGCTTACATCAAAAGCCCATCTAAAACCTTCTACTTGTTTATCTCTTCCTTCCCCAGTACTTATTACAGTAATTTTAGTCAAGCTAAAAGGCATATTACTCTCTCCTTCTACTTGATATCTTAATACTACAAATCCTGAAGCAAAAAGTATCATTACTACAATGAAGATTAATATAGATACATGAAATGCTTTTGTATGTACAAATCGTTTTATCTTTTCTATCATATTTCCTCCGATTATTTATTTTTGTTTTCTTTTTTTATTTTTCTTAAAACTTTAAAAAAATCTTTTAATATTTTTTCACAGTCTTTTTGCATTATGCCTTTTTCTACTTCAACTTTATGATTAAATGTGTAATCTGAAAATAAGTCTAAAACAGAACCTACTGCTCCTGTTTTTTCATCTAATGTTCCTATATATATTTTCTTTATTCTTGAATTAATAATTGCTCCTGCACACATAGGACATGGCTCTAATGTAACATACATTTCACAATCGTTTAGTCTCCAAGAATCTAATTTTTTACTTGCTTTTTCAATAGCTATTATCTCTGCATGTTTTATTGTATCTTTTTTTGTCTCTTTTTGGTTATATCCTCTTGCAATTATTTTTCCATTCTTTACAATTACTGCTCCTACTGGAACTTCTAATTTGTCATAAGCTTTTTTTGCCTCTTTTAAAGCTTCTTTCATAAATCTTTCTTGTTCTTGCATTTATTTTCTTCCTAACTAATTCGTTATTTTTCTTTTTGATTATACACTTTTTCCATAATTTTTGCAAATTTGTATCTAATTATATGAAATCCTAGTATAAATTTGATGAAATCTCCATTTCGTTGTATAATATGATTAGACTATTTTGTATATAGGATAGAGAGGAGAAAAATATGCGGAAAATAGTAATCGTCATTGTAACATTTATGTTGCTCATTTCGGGCTGTACAACTCCAGAAGTACAGTCTCGAGATGAAAACATAGAATATTGTATAGATATTCTATGTTATCGAACAGATTTAACACCTGTACAAATGACGGCAGTCCTGTCATTTGTGGGTGTCAAATCAGACTTTTCGCCAACGTATATGTCCGGTGCGGGTTTCGGCCTGTGTCAATGGACATATAAACGATTCGAAAATCTCGAAGCGTTCGCCTCAGGTTATGGCGATATAAATAGCCTTGAGGTACAGCTTCAGTTCCTCATTGAGGAACTTTCTCCTAAGAGCAATTATTATGCTCTTGAGGATTTTGGACTGTACACAGTCGATGACTGGATACAGACCACCGACTTGGAAAAGTCGGTTATAATCTTTCGAAATGTCTATGCTAGTCTATATGACGAGACTAGCATAGAACTGGAGGAACAGTTGGATTTGGCAAGCCAACTCTATCCAACTGTTTTACAATCCTATTAACCGGACATGTCTTTTTATGTCCGGTTTTTTATTACCTATGTCTGTGCGATTGTGTAGCAATCTGCACATGTGGCGAAACCACTTTTCTTATATATCTAAAAAATATTTAAAACCGCATAAATGCTAAATTTAAAACATCTATACGGTTTTATTTGGTATGCCCAGAGGGACTCGAACCCCCATCGGCTGCTTAGGAGGCAACTGCTCTATCCTGCTGAGCTATGGGCACATATTACTATCAAAGATATTATAATATATTTAGGAAATAAAATCAAATATACTATTTACAAATTGTATAACATTTTCTAAAAGTTACAGAAACAAGGATTTTAATATTTTTAACATATTTATAACAGAAAGAGGGCCATTGGCCCTCACTCTGCAGGAATTGCAAGGAACATTCTTCCTTCAAAAGAAATCTTCTGGATTTCTCTTGAATTCTTTGATCCGAAGAGAATCATCTCGTTCTCTCCCACCTTATCAAGAAAGGCGTTGAGAGATTTCAATTCTTCCTCCTTATGAAGAAGAGAAGAAATGTCGGTGAATGATTCTCCCCCCATCACAGTAATGTGATGGGAACGAGCCAACGAGTCCAGCTCGTTGAGCAAAGTTCTCAAGCCCGGAGCTCTGGCTATGGTTAGCCGCTCCTCAAGAATCTCCTCTAACGGTGTCGATGTTGACACTCCTCGAGTAATCATCTCTTCCAATTCTTGTTTTACATTTTCGATGTCTTTCATTTTGTATACCTCCTTTGAAAATGTAAGTGCTTTGAAAGCTTCATTATTGACGCTATAAGTAAGCATCAACATTTACTTTCTTTCAAATAAGCACTATATATATTATACTACATTTATGTAACTTTGTAAAGTTTTTCCTTGCCTCATTTTCTTTAAAGCACAGTTATATAAAGCTTTTCATAAATTAATATTGACAAAATATGATATAATATTTTAGTAATAGAAAAAATAAAATAAAACCTAAATATTAAATTAGAAAGAAATGAGGAAGTTTATGCAAAGAATATTAAGTCATATGAGAAAAGCAATAGAAGAATATAACATGATAGAAGAAGGAGATAAAATTGCAATTTGTCTATCAGGTGGAAAAGATTCAATTACAATGCTTAAAGCTTTTAAAAATCTTCAAATATTTTATCCAAAAAAATTTGAAATAATAGCAGTTAGTGTGAATCCAGGTTTTGAATTTTTTGATACAGATTTTCTAAAAAACATTTGTAAAGAAGTAGATATCCCTTTGTTTATCGAAAAAAGTAATGCAAAAGAAATAGTTTTTGATATAAGGAAAGAAAAAAATCCATGTTCATTATGTGCTAATTTAAGAAGAGGTGTCATAAATTCTGTTGCAATAAGAGAAGGTTGTAATAAAATAGCCCTTGGTCATAATCAAGATGATGTTTTAGAAACATTTTTGTTAAATCTCCTTTATACAGGAAATATTGGAACATTTTCTCCAAAGAGTTATATGGATAGAAGTAAAATAACTTTAATCAGACCTTTAGTATATACACCTGAAAAGGAAATTAAAAGATTTGTTAAGAAGAATAATATTTCAGTAATGCCAAAAGTATGCCCAATGGATGGAACTTCTAAAAGGGAAGATATGAAAAATCTAATTTATACTTTATCTAAAAACATCCCTATGATTAGAGCTAATCTTTTTGGTGCAATACAAAGAAATTTAGATGATTGGAAAATAAAATAAAACATAATAAATTTTAAAAGCAACTTAGAATTAACTTCTAAATTGCTTTATTTTTATTTTCCATTTATAACTTCTAACATTGCATTTTTTAAGTACTCTAGTTTTTCCTCTGCATCTTGATTACTTTCTCCTTTTACTCCCATATATAGTTTTATTTTAGGCTCTGTTCCTGATGGTCTAATACAACACCAGTTATTATCTTCTAATTCATAATATAAAACATTTGAAGTTGGAAGTCCTGTTTTTGTAATTTCTCCTGTTTCCATATTTTTTACTAAATCTTTTTCAATATCTTTAAATGTTATAACTTTATATTTTCCAATATTTTTAATATCTTTATTTCTTGTACTTGTCATCATTTGTTTTATTTCCTCTGCTCCTTCTGCTCCCTCTCTTATAATTGATACTTGAGTTTCTTTAAAATATCCATATTTTTTATAAATGTCTTGCATTGCATCCCATAAAGTCTTTCCTTTTGATTTATAATAGCAAGCAGCTTCGCATAATGACATTACAGCAGATATTCCATCTTTATCTCTTGCATAATCACCAATTAAGCAACCATAACTTTCTTCATATCCAAATACATATTTTCCATCCTTATTCTCATCTGCTTTTCTCATAACAGCACCAATATTTTTAAATCCTGTTAAAACTTCATAACATTTTAAGTTATATTCTTTTGCAATAGCTTTTGCTAAATCAGAAGATACTACAGTAGTTACGAAAAATCCGTTGTTTGGTAGAATTCCTTTTTCTTTCATTTGAGAAATTCTATATTCAGCAATTAAAAGTGCTGACATATTTCCAGTATAGTTCATATACTCTCCTGTTTTACTATCTTTTGCAAAAACTCCTAATCTATCTGCATCAGGGTCTGTAGCTAGAACTACATCAGCGTCAACTTTTTTAGCTAGTTCTAATGCTAATTTAAATGCTTTTGGATCCTCTGGATTTGGATAATCTACTGTTGGGAAATTTCCATCTGGATTTTTCTGTTCTGGAACTACATATACATTTTCTAATCCAAGTTCTTTTAATAACTTTTCTGCAACTGTATTTCCTGTTCCATGTAATGGTGTATATACAACCTTTAGTTTCTTTCCTTCTTGTTTTACTATTTCTGGATTTAATACTAAACTTTTAAGTACTCCTAAATATTTATCATCCATTTCTTCTCCAATAATATTTAGTAATCCTTTTTCTTTTGCCTCTTCTTCAGATATTGTTTTTATTTCATTAAAAGATTTAACTTCTCTTACTTTTTTAATTATGTCTTTGTCTCTTGGAGAATTTATTTGAGCTCCATCATCCCAATATACTTTATATCCATTATATTTTGGTGGATTATGACTTGCTGTAATCATAACACCTGCTGTGCAACCTAAGTTTCTTACTGAAAATGAAAGTTCTGGAACTGGTCTTAAATTTTTAAATAAATATGTTTTTATTCCATTTGCACAAAAAATCAATGCTGTTTGCAAACTAAATTCTTTTGACATTTTTCTAGAATCATAACTGATTGCTACTCCTTTGTTTTCAGTTCCCTGTTCTAATATGTAGTTTGCTAAACCTTGTGTTGCTTTTCCTACTGTGTATTTATTCATTCTATTTGTTCCTGCACCTATAACTCCACGTAATCCAGCTGTTCCAAATTCTAATTCTTTATAAAATCTATCTTCTATTTCTTTTTCATTTTCCTTTATTGAAAGTAATTCCTCTTTTGTTTCTTCATCAAATTCATCACTTTCTAACCATCTTTGATATTCTTTTAAATAATCCATTTTTATTCCTCCTTACATATCATATAACATAAAAAAGTCGCTTAAAATGTTCTCATTTTAACTAAAAGCTTTATGAGAAACATCAATAAGCGACATTTCTTTTAATCTAAATGATAAAATTTTTTATACAATTCTCTTGCTGTTTTTGGGCAGTCTACACCCGCTTCATCTGAATTTTTAACTGGTGCAAATTCTTCTTCTCTTTTGACTCTAAGTACTGCCATATCATCTACTTCATTAAATGAATCAAACAAAAATGCTTCGAATTTATATGCATTTGGTGAATCTGGAACTATTATATTACCATCTTTATCCATATATTTTGCCTTTTTATATGCTACATGATAAGGAAGTGGCTCTGCTCCCATTCTCTCTATTGCATCCACACTAAATAAATGAGCTAAAATATTTGCTTCTCCATATAGCAATTCTCCATCTTTATCAGTTGCTTCTGCCATTTCTTCTGTTATTTCTGTATATTCAACAATTCCTGGTCTTCCATTTCTACGACAAAATACCCCTACTTTTTCTTTAGGATTTGCTTTAACAACAGATTTACAAGCAACTGTAACTTTTTTATCTATTGCAATTCCTATAAGGACTGGGTCTACCATTTTTGCTAAGCAGTTATCTACTCCTCCAACAAAAACCCATTCCACTCCAAGTTCTTTCATTTTTTCTGTCATTCCATTTTTAACAAGAGATTCATAAACTCCTCCATGTCCATCTGCTGCTAATTTAATAAGTCCATCTTCTCCTATTAAAATTTTACCTTCTGTATCTACCATTGGTAATTGACCTTGTACAAAGAAAAATATATTTTTGTCTTTTTGGCGACCAAAATATTTGTGTTTTTCAAAAAAGTCTATTGTATCTCTATTATTTTCTTTACTTGTCATAATAAACCATGGGATTATAACCTCATATTTTTTCTCTTCTTCTTTTATTCCATCAGATAAAAGTTCAAATAAAGATTTATGAGAGTCTAACCCTATATCATATGTTCCTTTTGGTCCTGAATGTCCTAGTCTTGTACCTTGACCTCCCGCCATAGTAACAACTGCTAGTTTTCCTTCTTTTATTGCCTTTTTACCAATATTTTCATAATATTTATATTTATCTTGTAGTTTATATTTATCCAGATATTCTATTGGAGTTATAACATCTTGAGAATGTTTTTCTTCTTGCTCTGTTTTATCATATAAACTTTTTATTAATTCAAAATCAATATTTTCTATTTGGTCTAATAATTCTTTTTTCTTTGTATCATCTAATCTTTCGTAATTATTTAACAATTGTTCTTGCCCATATTTCTTTAAAACGGCTTTGATTTCATTTAATCTTTCTTCCATAGTATTTCTTCCTTTTTTATAATGATTTAATCTATATATGTTTATATACTATTTTTAAAAATTTTGCAAGCCTTTATTACTTTTATTTATTTTTCTAAAATTTTTTCTCCAGAAGTATTTAAAATTTTTGCATAATTATTCTCTATTTCTTGCATATTATGAGCAATTTCATCTATGTTATAACAATCTATAATTTTTATATTTTTATTTTTATCATTTATTTTTTCTATATTTTTATTTGCTTCTTCTATATATTTAGTTTTTCCTTTTACAAATATTACTACATCCTCTCCATTTTTAATATTTTCTTTTATATTTTTATATTTTTCTTCATCATTATTATTCCAATCCAAATTTAATATATTTTCTTTCTTTTTATCACTTAAATTTATGTGTTCAATTAATGTTTTTATAGTATTTTGCAAACTATTTTCAGTTAATATAAATACTTTTTTATCTGCTCTTAATTTATTTTCTATATATGGTAAACTTATCATTTCAAAATGATAATCACTTACATAAAATGCACATGTTTTTTCTTTTGTATTTGAAATTTTATTCATTAAAAATCCGCCCTTTCATCCTTTTTAACTCTTACGGAAAGCGATATTTTGTCCTTATCTGTTTACTGGTAAATTTTACCATTCTTTTTATATCATGTCAATATAAATTTCATGAAAATTTATCGACTTTTTTCGCAAAAGTATATTTTTCTCAGAATTGGTAATAATTCAATTATACATGAATTATTTTTTAATTTTGTTTATTGGAGGTAACATATGAAAAAGTTTTTAAATTTTTTAAAAAATCCCAAAATAAAAATGGTTTCTATTTTAGCTATTTTAATTTTTATATATTCTGGAATCTGTGCTTTTTCTTATGCACAAAATGTTTCAACAGATATAGCAAATAGTGTTTTTCGTTTACATGTTATTGCCAATAGTGATTCTAAAGAAGACCAGGATTTAAAATACAAAGTCCGTGATAATTTATTAGAATATATGAATACTATTTGTAAAGATTGCACCTCAAAATCAGAAGCAATTTCTTTAGTAGAAGAAAATAAAGAAGAATTTAAAAAAATTGCAGAAAACACTATAAAAGAAGAAGGATATTCTTACTCAGTTAATATAAATATTGGAAATTTTGAGTTTCCAACAAAAAATTATGGTGATATTTCTCTACCAGCAGGATATTATGATGCTCTTCGCGTAGAAATTGGAGAAGCTAAAGGTCAAAACTGGTGGTGTGTCATGTTTCCACCTTTATGTTTTGTAGATATATCTTCTGGAGTTGTACCAGACGAATCTAAAGAAGTGATGAAAGATAATCTTTCTGAAGAAGAATATGCCTTAGTTTCAGACGATTCCAGTACAGAGATAAACTTTAAATTTAAGTTATTAGAATTTTTCACAAATAGTGGATTTATAACTGCTAAAAAATAGCTTGCATTACTAATATTTTTATGGTATATTTTAAACGTAAATTTATGGATTAATGATAAAAATTTATTCTAAAATAAATAATAAAAATACTTAATTTAAATGGAGGGAATTAAATGGAAAAATTAGTAGTTACAGGACCCACTAGACTAGAAGGTGAGGTTACAATTAGTGGTGCAAAAAATGCTGCTGTTGCAATTTTACCTGCTACACTTTTAATAGATGGTGTTTGTACAATTGAAAATTTACCAAATATTAGTGATATAAAAATATCTTGTGAAATATTAGAAAAATTAGGTGCAAAAATAACATGGAAAGATACAAATACAATCACAATTGATACTACAAACATTTTTACAACAAAAGCGCCTTTAGATTTAACAAGCAAATTCAGGGCTTCATATTATTTAATTGGTGCAATGCTTGGTCGCAAAGGAGAAATTGAAGTTGGTATGCCAGGTGGCTGTAAATTAGGTGCAAGACCAATCGACCAACATATTAAAGGATTTGAGCTATTAGGTGCTAATGTAAATCTTGAAAAAGGTACAATATATGCAAAAGCTGATAAACTTACAGGTTGCTCTGTATATATGGATATTGTATCTGTTGGAGCAACAATTAATGTAATGCTAGCTGCAGTTTTAGCAGAAGGAACTACAATCATTGAAAATGCTGCCAAAGAACCACATATCGTTGATGTTGCAAACTTCTTAAATACAATGGGAGCAAATATTAGAGGAGCCGGAACAGATGTAATAAAAATAAAAGGTGTTGAAAAATTACATGGTGATTGCACTTATTCTGTTGTTCCAGACCAAATAGAAGCAGGAACATTTATGCTTGCAGCACTTGCAACAAAAGGAGATATTACATTAAAAAATTGTATTACTGAACACTTAGACTCTATAATTGCAAAAATTAGAGAAGTTGGTGGAAATGTAGAAGATTATGGAGATAGCATAAGAGTTTGGTGTGATAAAAGACCAAATAAAGCTTCTATTAAAACATTACCATACCCAGGTTTCCCAACTGATTTACAACCTCAAATGGGAGTTGTTCTATCACTTGCTAATGGTACAAGCATAATAAATGAAAGCATATGGGAGTCTAGGTTTCAATATACCGAAGAACTAAATAAAATGGGTGCTAAAATAACAGCTCAAGGTAAAACAGCGTTTTTTGAGGGTGTTGAGAAACTTTATGGTGCTCCTGTTTATTCTTCAGATTTAAGAGCTGGAGCTGCTTTAGTTATAGCAGGAACAGTTGCTGAAGGAGAAACTGACATCTATAATATTGAACATATTGATAGAGGTTATGAAAATATAGAAGGCAAATTCAGAAGTTTAGGAGCTAATATCAAAAGAGTAACAGAGTAGCAAACAAAGGAAGGAATTATATGTTTAATTTTTGTAGTTTATATAGTGGAAGCAGTGGAAATAGTTTATTTGTAGAAACTCCAAATACTAGACTGTTAGTTGATGCTGGAGTAAGTAGCAAAAAAATCGAAACTGCTTTAAAAAGCATAGATATTGACCCATCTACAATTGATGGTATTTTAGTAACACATGAACATTCAGACCATGTACAAGGTCTAGGCACACTTTCTAGAAAGTTTGATTTACCTGTTTTTGTAAATCAAGAAACACTAGATGCTATGCCAAAACAAAAAGATAAAATACCAGAGAAAAATATAAAAACATTTAAAGTTAATGATAAATTTTCTATTAATGATTTAGATATAAAATCTTTTTCAATACCACATGATGCAGCAAATCCTTGCGGATTTAGTATTTTTAAAGATGATAAAAAGATAAGTATTGCAACAGACATTGGCCATATGACAAATTCTATAGTAAAAAACTTAGAAGAAAGTTTATTTGTTTTATTAGAATCAAACTATGACCCAGAAGTATTAAAATGTTCATCTTATCCTTTTAATTTAAAAACAAGAATTGCTGGACCTACTGGCCATTTATCTAATGAAATGGCAGGAAAAACAATTTCATATCTATTAAAATCTGGTCTTAAAAAAGCAATGCTAGGACATTTGAGTAAAGAAAGTAATTTCCCAGAACTTGCTTATCAAACAGTATTAGATGAATTAATATCTAATAATTATGATGAAAATTCTTTATCTGTTTTAGTTGCTTCTAGAGATACACATAGTAAAATAATAGAATTGTAAGTATAATTATTATTTAGATTGGAGAAAATATGCTAACTATTCAAATAATTTGTGTTGGTAAATTAAAAGAAACATATTTAAAAGAAGCTATTTTAGAATACAGTAAAAGGCTTTCTAAATACATAAAATTAGATATTTTAGAACTTCCAGATGAAAAAATACCTGATAAAATAAATAATAATATAATGGATTTAGTAAAAAGTAAAGAATGTAATAACATTTTAAATCATCTAAAAAAAGATTCATATATTATTGCTTTAGATTTAAAAGGTAAACAATTTTCATCTGAAGAATTTTCTAAAAACTTAGAAGAAATCTCTATGGAAAATAGTCATATCACATTTATAATAGGCGGAAGTTTAGGTCTTACAGATGAATTATTAAATAAATGTAATCAAAAAATATGTTTTTCTAAAATGACTTTTCCTCATCAATTAATAAGAGTATTTCTTTTAGAGCAAATTTTTAGAGCTTTTAAAATCTCTAATGGTGAAACATATCATCGTTAGAATTTTATTTATATATTAATGTAGGAAATAACTCAATATAATTCACGATATAGGGGCTAACTATTGAAAGGTGATGTTTTTTGAGTTTTTCCTACAAAATCAATAACTTAATTAATAATTAATATATTTTTTGAAAATTCATTAATTCGATTTTAAATTTTATAATACTATTTTTCTGAAATAATTTTTTCTAATTTTTTACTTAAAAATATGATTAAAATTTTTCTTATTACTAAAAATAATATAATGAAAATAACAATTTTTATAATATTTATAAGCATATTTTTTAAATCAGTCCTTTTTTATTTTTTTGATTTTCAAATTTTCTTTATTATATTATCTATTTTTTTATATGTCAATCATAAAGTTACGACAAAAAACTACATATTGCGACACTAACTAACATTCCAACAATATCTGCAATTAGTGCTGCAACTAATACATTTCTGGTTTTTTTTACTTTTATACAGCTTGTATATATTGCAATTGTATATATGGTAGTTTCAGTTGAACCCATAATTACAGAGGCCATTTTGCCAATTAAACTGTCAACACCAAATTTTTGCATTATATCTGTTGCAACTGCAATTGAGCTACTTCCAGAAATAGGTCTTAAAATTGCAAGTGGCATTAATTCACTTGGGAAGTGTATTATATTTAATAATGGACTAATAACATTTGTAATCATATCAATAATACCTGATGTCCTTAATGCTCCTATTGCAACAAATAGACCTATTAAGGTAGGAAAAATACTTATTGTTAATTCTAACCCCTCTTTTGCCCCATCTAAAAATAAATCAAATACTTTTGTTTTTGATTTTAATCCATAAAAAACTATTAATAAAATTACTGCCGGCATTGCTAAATTTGAAAGAAAAGTTACAACTTGCATCTTACTTCTCCTTTTTTGTTATTTTAATTATTATTTTGGTTGCAATTATTCCAAATATTGCTGCTGCAATAGTTGCAATCCAAACAGGAAAAACAATTGAGGTTGGGTTTTCAGAACCTAAAGAATTTCTAATTGCTATTACAGTTGTTGGAATTATTTGAATTGATGCAGTATTTATTACAACAAACATCATCATAGAATCTGATAATCTGTCTTTTTTATCATTTATTTTTTGCATTGATTTCATAGCTTTTAAACCTAATGGTGTAGCAGCATTTCCCAGTCCTAAAATATTTGCACACATATTCATAGATATTTCTTTTTTTATATTTTCTTCTTTTTTTAAATCTGGAAAAAGAAATGAAATTATTGGTTTTAAAAAATTTGTTAATTTATCTATAAGATTAGTATTCATTGCAATCTTTACAATTCCATTCCATAAACACATTGTTCCCAATAAACTAATTGTAAGTGTAATTGCATCTTTACTGCTATTTAAAATACCTAAATTAAGTTCTTCAATATTTCCAGAAAAAATTGCATAAGAAAATGATAAAATAATAAAAATTGGCCAAACTATATTTAACAACTTTAATCACCTAAATAATTTTATTCTAAAGTACAAATTTTAGTACAAATTGATTGACCTTATTAACTATTTGTGATATAGTATGTTCATGGATTGATACATACTTTTAAGGAGGATTGTTTATGAAATCAACAGGAATAATAAGAAGAGTAGATGAACTTGGAAGAGTTGTAATTCCAATTGAAATAAGAAATCAATTTGATATTGTTGAAAAAGACCCAATTGAAATATATGTTGAAGGTTCTTCAATCATTTTAAAGAAATTTGAACCTAATTGTATTTTCTGCGGAAGCACAAAGGATTTATCATCTTATAATGATAAATTAATCTGCAAAGATTGTGCTAAAAAAATTGGAAATCTAAGTTCTAATAAAGACAAATAGCCGTCTTTTCAAATGAAAAATAAAGTCATATATTATTTAAAATATATGGCTTTTAATGTTATTTAATAAAATGCTGATATACTTCATTCTTTGCTAATCCTCTATCTTTAGCAATTTTTTTAATTATTTCTTTTTTTGAGAAACCTTGTTTTTCATAATACTCATAGTGTTTTTCTAATGACATTTCAATAAATTTATTTTTATTATCATGATGATTACTCTCTTTATTTCCTTCAATTATTAAAACAATTTCACCTTTTAGGCTATCTGCTTTTTCTAAAATTTCATCTATAGTTCCTCTTATAAATTCTTCATGAATTTTTGTTAATTCTCTAGCTATTACAACTTTTCTTTTTTCTAATATTTCTTTTAAATCTTCTAGCGTACTTTTTAATTTGTGTGGTGCTTCATAAATAATTACTGTTTTTGTTTCATTTTTTATATACTCTAATTTTTCTTTTCTTAATTTTTTATTTAAAGGTAAAAATCCCAAAAATGTAAATTCTTTTGTTGAAATTCCAGACGCAATAAGTGCATTTATCATTGCACAAGCCCCAGGGATTGGCACAACTTTTATATTTTCTTTAATACATTCATATATTAACACTTCTCCAGGGTCGCATATTCCTGGAGTTCCCGCATCAGAAACTATTGCAATATTTTCTCCATTTTTTAATTTATCTATTATCATTTCTTTTCTTTGTTCTTCATTATGTCTATGATAGCTGATAAGTGGCTTAGATATATTTAAATGGTTAAGAAGCTTTAAAGTATGTCTTGTGTCTTCTGCTATAATAACATCAACTTCTTTTAAAATTTTTATTGCTCTTAATGTAATATCATCTAAATTTCCAATTGGTGTTGCAACAACATATAATTCTCCCATATTTTTCTCCTTTAATCATTTTTATTTTTTATTATTTTTCTCGATTTTTTACAGGCGATTATGTGCCAATTATATAGCTTTTTCTCTTTATAGCTTTTTATTTCTTTTTTTGTCTTTTTATTTCGATTTTTTTTAATTTTTGATATTATATATATTATTTATTTCTTTAGTATAATTTCCATCTTCATCGTAAATATATAAATTTTTTTCTATTTTTAAAAATGGATTTGCATTTTTTATTCCTTTTATTAAAACTAATTTAGGTTCTTTATTTTTATTTGAAAATACAAATCTTATATTTTTAGGTTCTATTTTATATTTTCTCATATTAAATAATATATCTACTAATCTTTCAGGTCTATGTACCATATAAAATTCGCCTTTATCTTTTAAAAGTCTTTTTGATACTTTCAAAAAATCTTCTAAATTAGCTTTATATTCATGTCTTGATATCAACTTTTTCTCATTCTCATTTAAGATACCTGTATTCATCTTTTTATATGGTGGGTTAGTTACTATAACATCAAATGTATTTTCACTATATATCTTTTCTAAATCCAATATATTTTCATTTAATATTTGAAATTTATCTTCTAAATTATTTAATTCAATGCTTCTTTTAGCCATTTCACATACTTCTTTTTGTATTTCTACACCAATTACTTTTTTTAATTTTGTTTTTCCACATAATAAAATAGGAATAATTCCTGTACCTGTTCCTAAATCCATAACCATACTATCTTTTTTAATATCTTTTGCAAAATCTGATAATAAAACACTATCTATTCCAAAACAAAAACCTTCTTTGTTTTGGATTATTTTTAAATTTTTTATTCCTAAGTCGTCTATTCTTTCATTTTCCCTCAAAATCATTTTTTATTACCTTTCTGACTTCATTTTCACTATATTTTCTTTTATTTTCTATTTTTTACTATTTTTTAGAATTTATTTCTATTTTTTTCTAATTTTTTCAAAATCAATGTTATTAACAAAAATAAACTTTAACCATATTATATAACAAAAAGGGTATTTTTGCAAAAATCAAAATACTATAAAGGTGATTAAATGAATAATTTCAATAATTTAAATAATAAAACTAATTTAGAAAAAAATAATAGAGGTGAAAAAAATCCACCTCCTAAAAAACATTTTGATTTTAAATGTTGTAAAGATAATACAATAAAATCTCTTTATGATGTTGAACATTTTTTATGTAATTTTAAACATTTTATGAAATATATTAAATTATATAAAATAATGAAATAATAAATTATTTTTTATATAGTTCTTGTATATACCTCTGGAAAGTCTTCTACTTGCTCTCCCTCTACTAATATTTTAACACTATTTATTTCTGTTAATTCTGTTAAAGTATTTACTATAGTATTAATTAAATTATCTTTTTCTGTTGCTTCTTCTTTGTTATAATTTAAAAATTCTTTTGAAAAATCAAGTGTTATTGAATCTCCTTCTAAAAATGTTTTTAAAAGAGTAGTATTTTCTGGTATAACTCTTCTTGCTTTTTCATTTTTAGGTCCTTCTATTAATAAATTAACTAATTTATCATAAGGACTAGAAATTATTTCTTTTATATCAATTAATCTTGCTTCTGGCATTATCTCGCCTGTTTCATTTGATACAAAATATAAGGTTACTATTGTTTGCCTTAATTGCTCTTCTGAAATTTCTTCTTCTGGAGTATATTCTATTATATTTTCTTCTTCTGTTTTCTTTTTAGCAATACTAATTGCAATAACTCCACCTACTATCACTATAATTAATAAAATTATAAATATTAAAACTATCTTTTTGTTTTTCATATTTTCCTCCTTCAAACGAATTATTTACTATAATTTTTATTCATTGTTTGTCCTTTTTAGAACTCAAAGTTTAACATATTTTTCCATTTGACAAAACCCTAATTTCCGTATAAAATTAAGATGATTTTTTATGTTAAAAAATGAACAAAAAAGGAGATTTTGTCATGAGTGAAATATTACATGTTGGTCTTGATGTTGGTTCAACAACTGTAAAGATTATAGTTATGAATGATAACAAAAGGACTATTTATGAAGATTATAGAAGACACTATTCAGATACAAAAAATACTGTATGTCATGTGTTAGAAGAATTACTAAAAAAATATCCAAGCTATTCTTTTACTTTGGCTCTAACAGGTTCTGGAGCAATGTCAGCTGCAAAATTCTTAGGAGTAAACTTTATACAAGAAGTTGTTTCTTGTAAAAGAGCAGTTGAAAAATATATACCAAAAACTGATGTTGTAATAGAACTAGGTGGAGAAGATGCAAAAATTATATATTTTGACCAATCAATAGAACAACGTATGAATGGAACATGTGCAGGTGGAACAGGTGCATTTCTAGACCAAATGGCATCATTACTTCATACAGATACAGCAGGTTTAAATGAGCTTGCAAAAGGATATAAAACAATATACCCTATTGCATCTCGTTGCGGAGTTTTTGCAAAAACTGATGTGCAACCTTTAATAAATGAAGGTGCTGCAAAAGAAGATATTGCAGCATCTATCTTCCAAGCTGTTGTAAACCAAACAATAAGTGGTTTAGCTTGTGGTAGACCAATTAGAGGAAATGTTGCATTCTTAGGTGGTCCTTTAAATTATTTATCTGAATTAAGAAAAAGATTTATTGAAACTTTAAATTTAAAAGATGATGAAATAATAGTACCAGAAGAAGCTCATTTACTTGTTGCAAAAGGTGCTGCATTGGATTCTTTAAATTCTGAAGTTATAACACCAAATAGATTAGAACAAAAAATAGAGAACTTAAAAAATTCTCATGATAATACATCAAACCCAATAGACCCTTTATTTAAAAATAAAGAAGAATATGAAGAATTTAAAAAACGTCATGAAAAAGATAAGGTAGAAAAAGCAAGTTTAGAAGGTTATGAGGGAGATTGTTTCTTAGGAATTGATGCTGGTTCTACTACAACTAAAATTGTTTTAATAGATAATGATGGAAGACTTCTATATTCAGATTATGGAAGTAATGAAGGAAATCCACTTCAAAGTGTTATGAACATGCTAAAAAAATTATATAAAGAACTTCCTGAAAAGGCAGTATTAAGATATAGCGGAGTTACAGGTTATGGTGAAAAATTAATTCAAACAGCCCTAAATGTAGATTTAAATGAAATTGAAACAATTGCTCACTATACAGCAGCTAAAACTTTTGAACCTGATGTAACAAGTATTGTTGACATTGGTGGCCAAGATATGAAATACATAAAAATGAAAAATGGTTCAATTGATAATATTTTACTTAATGAAGCTTGTTCTTCTGGTTGTGGTTCTTTTATTGAAACATTTGCAAAAAGTCTTAATATTGAAATATCTAAATTCGTCGAAGAAGCAATAAAATCAAAAAGACCTGTTGACTTAGGTTCAAGATGTACAGTATTTATGAACTCTAAAATAAAACAAGCACAAAAAGAAGGATTTTCAGTTGGTGATATTTCTGCTGGACTTTCTTATTCAGTTATAAAAAATGCAATACAAAAAGTTATGAAAGTAAGAGATGTAGAAACACTTGGAAATCATATAGTTGTACAAGGTGGTACATTCTATAATGATGCAGTTTTAAGAGCTTTTGAATTAATTGTAGGAAAAAATGTAGTAAGACCTGATATTGCAGGACTTATGGGTGCATATGGTATGGCTCTACTTTCTAAAGAACAATATGAAGCAAACTTAGATATGGAATATACTTCTACAATTTTAGATACAGAAGGAATTGATAATTTAAAAATTAAAGTTACATTCGCTCGTTGTAATAACTGTGAAAATCATTGTAAATTAACAATAAATAAATTTAGTAATGGTCAAATACATGTATCTGGTAACCGTTGTGAAAAAGGTGCTGGTGTTGTTACAAAATCTAAACCATTACCAAATTTAATACAATATAAATATAAAAGATTATTTGATTACAAACCATTAGATGAACAATATGCAACAAGAGGTACAATAGGAATTCCGAGAGTTTTAAATATGTATGAAGATTATCCTTTCTGGTTCACATTCTTAACAAGTCTTGGTTTTAGAGTAATCTTATCAGAAAAAAGTACTCGTAAGACTTATGAAAAAGGAATGGAATCAATGCCATCAGAATCAGTTTGCTATCCTGCAAAACTTTCTCATGGTCATATTGAAAGCTTATTAGAACAAGGAATTAAAACAATCTTTTATCCTTGTATTCCATACTCTAGAAAAGAATATGAAAAAGCTGATAACCACTATAACTGCCCAATCGTAATTTCATATTCTGAAGTACTTAAAAATAATGTTGAAGGATTAAAAGACCCTAGTGTTAAATTTATTAATCCTTTCTTACCTTTTGATAAGAAAAACTTAGTAAAGAAAATGCTAGAATTAGATGAATTTAAAAGCTATCATTTTACAAAAGCTGAACTTATGGAAGCAGCAGAGAAAGCAGAAGAAGAATATCAAAAATGTAAAAAAGATATAAGAGAAGAAGGAGCAAGAACTGTTAAATACATAGAAGAAAACAATTTAAAAGGAATTGTTTTAGCAGGAAGACCTTATCATGTAGACCCTGAAATTAACCACGGTATAGATACTTTAATTACTTCTTTAGGATTACCTGTTTTAACAGAAGATAGTATCTCTGATAAGACAGAAGTAAAAAGACCAATTAGAGTTGTTGACCAATGGGTATACCACGCAAGACTTTATGCTGCAGCAGATTTTGTTGGAAAACATGACAACTTAGAATTAGTACAATTAAATTCTTTTGGTTGCGGAGTTGATGCTGTAACTACTGACCAAGTAGAAGAAATTCTATCTAGCTATGATAAGATGTATACTTTAATTAAAATTGATGAAGTAAATAACTTAGGTGCAGTAAGAATACGTATACGTTCATTACTTGCTAGTATGAAAAAACGTGAACAAGAAAAGAAACAAGAAAAAGCTGATGGTAATTATGAAATACATAAAAAGATATTTACAAAAGACATGAGAAAAGATTATACAATATTAATACCACAAATGGCACCAATTCACTTTGAATTATTAGAATCAGCCGTTAAATCTTGTGGATATAACGTAAAACTTTTAAGAGACTGTACACAAAAAACAGTTGAAACAGGTCTAAAATACGTAAATAATGATGCTTGTTATCCATCAATATTAACAACAGGCCAAATGATTGAAGCTCTTGAATCAGGAGAATATGATTTAAATAAAACAGCATTAATCATGTCACAAACAGGTGGTGGATGTAGAGCAACAAACTATATTGGATTTATCCGTAAAGCTCTAAAAGATGCAGGTTTTGGTAATATTCCAGTTATATCATTTAACATTGTTGGTATGGAAAAAATGCCAGGATTTAAACTTACTGTTCCTTTAATTGAAAAATTATTAAGAACTGTAGTATATGGTGATTTATTACAAAAAATGCTAACAAAGAACAGAGCTTATGAGAAAAATAAAGGTGAAACAGAAGCACTATTTAATAAATGGATGGATAAATGTAAAAAATTATTAGATAAATCTTCTAATAAAGAATTTAAACAAAGTATTTATGATATTGTAAATGACTTTGAAAAAATAGAGTTAGATACATCTAAAGAAAAACCTCGTGTTGGAATTGTTGGAGAAGTTTTAATTAAATATCATCCATTTGGAAACAATTATGTTGCAGACTTACTTGAAAAAGAAGGAGCAGAAGTAATACTTCCTGACTTCATGGGATTTGTTAAATTTATGGCAACTCATAAAATAACATTTAATAAACTTTTAAATACAAATAAAACATCTTCTAAGATTATGAAAGTTGCAATTAATTTAATAGATATATTAGAAAAAGACTTAAAAATAGCTCTTGCAAATTCTAAAAAAGGTTACTTACCACCATGTGATATATGGCATTTAGAAAGCAAAGTAAAAGATGTTTTATCTATTGGTAACCAAACAGGTGAAGGTTGGTTCTTAACAGCTGAAATGATTGAATATATAGAGCATGGAATACCAAATATAGTTTGTGTTCAACCATTTGCTTGCTTACCAAACCATGTTGTTGGTAAAGGTGTTATTAAAACTATTAGAAGTATGTATCCAGATGCAAACATCTCTCCTGTTGATTATGACCCAGGAGCTAGTGAAACAAACCAAGCAAATAGAATTAAACTTCTAATGACAGTTGCAAAAGATAATCTTGAAACACAGATTAATCGTAAAAAAGCAATTGATAAGGAAAATGAAGTTAACAATTTAAATGAAACCAAAGAAAATCAAACAGTATAAAAACACATTTATAATACAATATAAATATTATAAAAGAGGTAAATCTCCACAAACGTGGAAATTCACCTCTTTTTGTCTTACCTATTTTTTAGTTTTATTTTTTATTAAAATACAAAATTAAAGTATTTACTTGAAGCCTTTTTACTTTTATGTTATATTAAAAACAAGGGGTAAATTATGAACAAAAATTATTATGAAATATTAGAAGTTGATAAAAATGCTTCTGCAGAAGTAATAGAAAAAGCATATAAAGCTTTAGTTAAAAAATATCATCCTGATTTACAAGAAGAAAAAAATAAGGCTTTAGCAGAAGAAAAAATTAAATTAATAAATGAAGCTTATGATACTTTATCTAATTCTGAATTACGTTTAAAATATGATGAGGAATTAAAAAAATACTCTATTTCAGAGGATGAGTATAACAAACTATATCAAGAAAATCAAATTTTGCATAATGAGATAGATAAATTAAAAAATAACACATCTAATAACGCACAAAATTCCATTTACACGTCTCCTATTGAGAAAGCTAGAAGTACTCCTCACGTAACTTATTATACAAAAACACAAAAAGATGTATTCAAAGAAAAATTAGAAGGCTATTTTAAAAACTTTTTAGCATTAATAATTACTATTGCTATTTTATTCTTAATATATCAAATACCATTTGTGAAAAACTTTTTTACTGAATTATATAACACAAACCCATTTGTAAAAGCAATTGTAGACATATTTTCAAACTTATTTGGACCAAATAAATAGGATATATAATAATATAATATATATATCCTATTTATTTTTACATTATTTTATTAAATACTTTATTAATTTTCTTCTTTAGAATAATATTATATATAATAAATATAATTGCAAATATGGCAATCTCAATCGTTAATCCTAATACTATATTTAAATTTTCTAATAATCTTCCAATATATAATAAAATTAAGACCATAATTATCATAAATCCATATTGGAATGATTTTTTATCACTGTTTTTTGTTACTTCATATTCTGAATTCCAATTTATATTAGGTTTTCTTAAATCAACTAAAAGCATTGTATAACTATTGATTAAATTAGTAAAAATTGATATTAAAAATATTAATATTGTATTTACTATTCCTATGTCTGGTATTAAATATAAAAGTAATCCTAATACTACAACAGAGACTATAATGTTTAAAATAAATTGTAGCACATTTTTATATAAGAACTGTTTATATAAGTCTATTGGTGCATATTTTATTAGTATCGCATCTTTTCCCTCTCTTGAAATTGCAGTTAAAGATACTGTTGATATAGAAAATAGTACTTGCAAAGCAATTAGTATATAACATGCTACTTCCATATTAAAAGATAATTGTGCTAGTGTTTCCCTTATATCCTCGTCATTTTGGATTGCACTATCTATTAATGGTATAAAAACACTTACTATTAATATTACTGTAATTAGTATAAATATTACCGGAAATATTGTCTGCATAAAAAATGTCGGTCTTCTAAATAGCATTTTAATTTCTTTTTTTATATATGCTTTTCCTTTTTTAGAACTTTTTAGTTTTATTTTTTCTACATTTTTACTTTTTCTTTTAGTTCTCGTTACATTAGAAAGTATAATTTTTAAATAAATCTTACTGCTAACTAGTACAAATATTACCATTGATATAGCACTATAAGCAACTATTTTAAGTATTTGTAAAAAGCTACTTAAAAATCCATTTGTATTATTTAAGGCTTCAATTGATGGATTTACTATAATAAAATTATTTCCTAAAGATTCGTAACTTTCTTGCAAAGCATTTTCTTTTTCTTGTACATTCTCTATGTTATTTAATTCTTCCATATCTGAAGTAAAATTTGTTACTGAATAATTTTCTAAATAAAATATCCCTAATAATAAAATAACAGTAACAACAAGTTGTAAGATATTTTTATTTTTTATAAAATTAAAAATTTTCATTAAAATAGTTGTGGCAAAACTTATTAGTATTACTATTAATAAAGGAAAAACTATTAAAACTGCTATCATAAAAATGAAATATACAAGACTCTGTGCTACCATGAGTCCGTACATAATTAAAGGTATAAAGCCCAGTACAATTTCTCCAATATAAACTATAACTAATAATGTATTAAGTTTTGCAATTAATATTTCTCTCGGTTTTATTGGTAACGGAAGAATATATTCTAAGTCTTTAGAATAAAAATACACATTAATTGCTGTCATTGATGTTTGAAAAAGCAAAAATATTGCCATAATCACCATATAAAAGTTCAAAAATATTTGTGGTGCTCCGAGCCTGTACTAAAAAATCAATGACTTCATGGCTAAGATATGTTAACGCAATTATTATTATTACAATAATCCAAAATAAAAGAGACTTTTTATTTGAACCATTTTTTCCTTGTTTAAATATTTTTAAATTTTTTACATATTCCTTTGTAAACACTTTGCTCAAACTAATTATTTTATTCATATTTTTCTCCACACATCATATATAATATATAAAGAGAGAATATCACATTCTCTCCTTTTTTTCAATACTATTCATCTATACTAAATGACATTACAAAATCTGTTTCTTCTCCTAATTCCATAATTACTGTTATATTTTTTCTTTCAGATTCATTATCTTTATTTATAATTGTAATTCCATAAACGAATTGATTTCCCTGTTTTTCTACATTATTATGTTGAATTTCATTATTTTCAAAGAAGTTCGTTTTTACAAAATTCTCAAAATCTCCTTGTGATGGATAATTATTTCTTCTAAAAGTTTCATCTAATAAATTATATGCATATTTATAATCTCCATCATTTATCGCTGAGATAAACTTTTCTACATTATATCCTACTTTGTATTCATCGTCAGCTCCATTATATCTATCTAAAAACTCTGGCAAATCAACTGTGTAAGTATCTAAAAATATCTCTTCCTTATTTTCAGAAGTTTCTTTAAAAATATAATATCTATCATCTTGGTCTAGTAATACATATTGTTTATAGCCATCTTCTTCTGTAACTTGATACATTGAAAGATTTATTGTTCTTAATCTGTCATAATTACTATCTATATATTGTGAGAATCCATTATAATCGCCGAATTTTTTATTTCTATATTCTTCATTTAATAAATTAAATAAATCCTCACTTTTCCTTAATATTAATAATTTGAAGTTGTTAAATTTTTCTTTTGATATATCTTCATCTGACATATTATTATTTAAATAAGTATTACTGTAGTTTTTTTCAATAGTATTCAAAGTACTTTCAAATTTAAAATCATTTATATTTGATATTTCTTCACTATTTATAGGTTCTATTGAAAATGTATTATTAGTATTATCTATATTAACTATAACATAAACTTTTTCTAAATCTTGAGAATCCATATACACAATATTACCATATACCAAGAACTTATCTACATTTTGACCTTGTGAAATTCTCATATCTAATGGTACAAAAGTAATATTTTCATTTACATCTTTTACATAGTCATATACATTTTCTACAGTTATATTGTTACTTTCTATATACTCTGTACTTAATAAGTTGTATATACTTTCTTTTGTTGATTCATCTTCACTATAATTTGTACCATCAGACAATATATATTTTGATTTATCTAATGCACCTAAATAAGTTCTAACTACATTTGTAATATTATAATATTTACTCTCATTTATTTGTGGTTCGGCTTCAGTTTCATTATTATTCTCCTCAGAAACGGTATTATTATTTGCAACTTCTCCATTATTGCTAGTAGTTAAGAGTAATAATGCTACTACTATTGAAATAATAATTATAACAACTATTATCATTAACAATATTAATGTTTTTTTTCTTTTTAAATATTCCATTTTCCCTCCAACTAAAAGTTTTAATCTTCAGATGATTCTTTTGAATCATCTTCTGCTTTTTTAAATGAGTCAAGGTCTCTTCCAGAATACATTTCATAATATTTTTTTGAATCCTCAATTCTTCTATCTATATGGTTAGTACCTGGGTCATAGCTTGGTCTTTCAAAAAGTGTCATAAATGCCCATGTTGCATCTTCTACATCTGTTGCATCTTTCCAATCATTATATGTATAACTAATTCCATTATATGCAGAAGATGAATTTCCTGACATTTGGAATTTAGCATATCCATCTGCTCCACCTGCTGGATTTAACTCACCCAACAAAAATTCAATTTGAGTTTTTATGTCTGAAGTATCTGTGCCTTTACTTGAAATATATGATTCTAATGATGTTCTCCTTCCAAAAGACCATTGACATAAACCAAGTCCTATTCCATTTCCACTCTCTATTGCATCAGACCTAAATCCAGATTCATTTTCGATATTTCCCATAACAGCAGCAGTTGCTATTTCGCTATATCCGGCACTTCTAAGAGCATACCATACCATTTCTTGAGCATTCCCACCTTGTATATCTGAAACACTATTAAACGCTCCTGGAGAAAATATACTAAAGTCAAAATCACTTACTCCATAAACATCATTTCCCGTAGTTTTATATAATAAATATTTTGTTAAATCTATCATTCCGGCAGTACTATCATTGTTTTCTAATATTTCAAATAACCAAGATGAAACATCTGATATGTTTGACATTGCTTTTGAATTTGATGCTAGCAATGTTACAAAGTTTTTCTCCTTATATATAAATTCGTTTTTTTCTAATTCTCCCTCTTTTTCCAACTTGCTCGTCTTTTCTCTTATATCTGCAGTTTTTCCAAGATACTTCGTTTTAACAACTGTAGTCGTTGTTACCTCTTGCCAATTAATATTTGCAGACTTGTATCTATTTGTAATACTTATTACATCTTTTCCTTCCTCTTCCACTTCTGCTCTCAATCCCAGTGGGTCTTCTGTATTATCAGTTCTTTCATAATCAGACGGCATCGTCTCATTTTTTTCTGTTGCTTCTCTTTCCTCTTTATTTTGTGGAGTTGTTGTTTCTGGAACTTGATATATATAATCTCTTGTGTAATCAACAATCCATGTGTTTGCTCTTGTTAAAGCTGCTTCTATTATGTTCGTTCTTGTAGTAGTCTTAAGTTGTGCTGTATATGGAGCACTGATAGTATCAGTTTTTTGTCTAGCTTCACTTTCTCTAACATCAACTTCAGAATATATTTCTGTCTGTTTTTCATAAGTATAATCTTTTGTCGTTGTTGTTTCGGTTAAATTATCATTAATAGTTATTTCCATATCACTGCCATATACTAAATCTGCAAGGCCTAACACAAAATCTCTATCTTCAGTAATTACCATCAAGGCCCATAAATAATCAAATGGCATTGTATAAGATTTAACCATATCATAATAGTTTATTTTTGTTTCCGTAACTTCATATACTGGGCCAATAGTATACCCTTCCTCTTCTTCGTCATTAGTAGTATATACATCTGTTGTTTCACTCCATGTAGCAATTTTAACATAGTATTTTGCGTTTTGTGTTGAAGCTGAACTTATAGAAGGTGAATTCTTTGGATTAGCAAAAACCAATCCATTTGGATAAGCTGCCCTAAATTCTTCAATAGTATAAGTTAATCTTTTCCAATCACTTCCAGATACGTTTCCTTCATCAGTAACAATTGTATTACCATCATAAGAAATAACTACTCCAACATGTCCATGTTGAGCACTTGTGGCTCTTCCTCCTCCTCCACAAGAGAATATGGCTCCTGCTTTGGGCTCATCAGAACTTAATTCAAATTCATCTGGATGTGCATTAACTAGTTCTTCAGCACAGAACTTACCTGAACTTACAAACCCCGGACTATAACCATATATTTCATAAAATCTTCCCCATGCAAACCATGTACATTGTCCCCAGTATCCTGATGCATCGTAAGGATTTAAAGGTGCATGATAACCTTCACTAGTTAAATCCGGCTCTGCTAATAATGAAGCCTCATTTTCTGCGTTTTCTTTTTCTTCATTTTTTTCTGTCTCTTCTTCTGAATCTGTTTTTTCTCCTGATGTACTACTTTCTTCATCATAGTCATCAGTATCTATTATATATCCTCTAATATTTTCTATTAAGGTATCTAACAAATTTAGATGTAACCCATCTGTTGTTATACTAGGATCTAAATAACCATCATTTGTTTCTAATCCTCTTGTTATATCTATATAATATACATTGTTTTTATATTTACAATAATCTTCGATTTCCTTATTAAATTCATCTACCTTAGAATTCATTGTTGAAGCATCAATTGTTGTATAGGCTTCTCCAACATGTAAAACACTTTCGATATATATATTTTTTCCACTATATCTTTCTGCTAAAAGGTCAATCAATTGTTTCATACTTGTTGTATCTTCAATATTGTTTATCCCTAAAAGTACACATACTCCGTTTACTTCACTAGATGAAGGTAATTGATTTATATTTGTTATCCAATAGTCTGCAGCAACGCCTACCTCTGCTCTATATGTAACACCTTCTAATGCCGTTTCATTTTCATCGCTTAAATTGATTCCTAAACTATCACGGTCTCTTATTCTTACAGTATTTGAATCTCCTAAAAATAAAAATCCATCTAATGAATTTTCTCTTGATATTTCTTTTTTAGAATAATAAGTATTTTTCTCTAAAGTAAAATGACTTATTAATTGTAATCTTGCCTCTTCTGTACCTGTATTTACA
Source organism: uncultured Clostridium sp. (assembly GCA_930987745.1). GTDB lineage: Bacteria > Bacillota > Clostridia > TANB77 > CAG-508 > CAG-269. The sequence continues at coordinate 15,385 of CAKNKX010000002.1, read as the reverse complement.
TACTGCTCTACATATTCCTCAAAAGTCTCAGGTGATACATAACTCATAGTTATTTTTTCACCTTGTCTTTGCCATGCTCCTGAAGTATTTTTAGTATATCCTTTATTTTTCATCCAGTCATCAAAAGATAATAATCCTTCTGTTGTAGTATCATTTTGCTCATTTCCCTGACTATCTTCATTTTTTTCTTGTTCTTCTTGTTTTTTTGTTTTATATGCATCCTGATAAGATTCATAATCTGTCTCCATCGCTGTTAATTCTTCATTAGACAAAACAGTTGTACCCGTTGTTAAATTTCTTTTAAATTTTATTATTCCTTGCAACTTATCATTACTATTTATATCTAAAATTTCATCCCAATTTATCTCTTCATCAGGATTTGCTCTCGTGTCTGGATATTGTGTAATAACCTCTGCATTCATCAATTTTGCTAATTCCTCTGGTCCATCTAAATACTCATCAACTCTACTATTTTCTTCTACCATCTTATTCCATAATTCTTTAGCTGTATATGATGTACTTAATGTCCCTTCAGGTGATATTGTAGCCGATTTTGTATTTTGTGCAGTAACAAATCCTGGGTTTGTCCAATCCTCATCTTTATATGTTCCATCATCTACTGTCAAGAAGTAAACAAAACTACTTATTAACATTATTATAACAACAATAACAATACCAATTATAAATAGTGGAGCTAAAACTAAACCTATTGCTTTTAATGCTGTTTTTCCTACCTTTTTTAAAAAATCATTGTTCATTTTTTTCTCCTAAAGTTATATATTTATAATAAACTCTTCTGATTCACTTTCATATTTTCCATTATTAAAATCTGAAAATACTAATCTAGTTATTTCTTTTGTAGATACATATGTACTATAATATCTTATTTCAATAGTACTCTCTGTTCCTCCATCTATAGCCATTTGTTCATTTGTAATCTCATGTGTATATGCACTATATTGAATTTCATTTCTATCTTCTATATACATAGTTTTTAAATCTTCTAAACTATCTAATATTACTTTTGTATTTCCATTATTTTGAATCGTTATATTATATCTTTCATAATCCATATATGTATCTTTATAGTTTACTGTAATTTTTACATTATCTTTTTCTTCTGACTTTTCTATATTACTTCTACCTATATAGTTGTTTATATTTAATTTATCTTCTCCGTTTTCATTAGCAATTGTAATATAATCTTGTTTCACTGTATTATTTGCCTTCCCTGTAGCTAACATGTCTGGAATGATATCTACTTTATATGTATTATTTACCCAGTTCTCTATTTCAAATGTTACTTTACTTTCATTAAACATATTTCCATAATAATATGTCCTGAAATCATCTAAAGTACTAAACATCTCTTCTTTACATTCGTTTGTTAGCATATTATATGCCCCTTCTAGATTTCCATCATTACAGTAATTAATAAATGTTGTAATTAACTGAGAATCTTCTGTAACCCTATCTTTAGATACTGATTCTCCCAAAGCTGTCGTATTCTCTGATGTTACTATAATATTTTTATTTCCTGTATTTATTTGTTGTGAAGCGAAATTTAATGAATTTGTGTTATTTTCATTCCTATTTGCTATATATGAATTAGCTAATTGTAAAACTACAATAAAAAGGGCAATAACTATGATAACTAACCAAATCCCTTTTGTATTTTGATTATAAAATCTTTTTAAGCTATTCATCATAATTATTACCTCTTTCTATTTATTTACTTCCTAAATCTGTTACTTTCTTGCCTTGTTTTCTGAATTTATCTATATAATCTGTTGTTCCTTTTTCTAATGCTTTAGCTTCTTCAGCAGTTGCTTGTTTCTTCTCTCTAAAGTATTCTCCAATAGCTTCCCTTGTTTCCTTTCTTGAACCAGGTGTTGATAACCCTTCTCCATATTTTTGATTTAATTTTGCTATTGCGATACCTTGTTCTGTTGACAATACTTTATTTTCTTTTTTCATCTCTTTCTTCATATTCTCTATTGTTACCATATCTTTTGCACTTATATTATTTGCAGCATATCTACCTAATGTACCATCATATGCCATTTGCTCTACCATATCTTTATCATAACCATTATCTAAAAATACTTCTTGAGCCTCTTTTATCTTCTGTTTTATTAATCTATTATTTTCTGCCTCTCTAAATCCTTCGTTTCTTGCAATCAGTCTTTGATATGCTCTATTTAATTTAGCCCTTCCTGCAGCTGAACCATCTTCAAGATCAAATGCATTTTTACCAATTGTATTTCCTGCTACAGCTCCTGCTCCTCCATATGTAGCAACATTGCTTAAATCTCCTGTTGCAACACCTGCAGCAATACCTATAGTCGCACCTCCAACAGTACCGATTACTTTTCCGGCACCTCTTATAGTAGGTACTCCATACTTAGATACCACTTGAGCCATTTTATAGACTTTTTTCTTTGCTCTTTCTGATTTTGGTTGACTTTTTATTTTTCTTTTAGTATCTGCTTCAATTTCACCTAAACCGAATGGTTGATTTGCTAATTGGTCTTGTCTTTCCATATCAGCTATTTGTTCTGGTGTCAATTCTCTATTTGCCTCTCTTATATTTGCAGTTTCTGCATTTTCGTTAGGCAAATCATTTGCTTGACTAGTTGCAATTGCTCCAGCCATTCCAGCAGCTGTAGCCACAGCACCAGTGGCTGCTCCTGCTGCATTATCTAAGATTCCTTCGCCATGTTCCATTAAAAATTCTCCAGTTTTTTGTCCGAAACTTTTCTTTGCAACTTCTCCTTCATCAACATCATCACTTCCTGATACTTGTTGATTTTCTCTAATTTTATTATTATCCCCTAATTCTTTTTTATTATCTGTTGAAGTTTTTCTTCTTCCTATTGAAGCAATATTTTTTAATCCACTCATTACAACAGCAGCTCCGGCAACTCCACCAAAGGCTCCGGCTGTTTCTGATTTTCCAAATCCAAAGAAACTTCTAAGTATTTTTTCTGCTGGTATCATAAATCCAATTGCAACTATTGAATATATTATGTTTGTTGATGAAAGTTGAAAAGCTGATGCTACCAATACATAATACAATAATAGGTGTAGTGGTTGTAATAACAGATTGAAGATATATTCTCTAAACCATTTATTAAATCCTTGTGCCTGCCCATCGTTTATTTTATCAATCGGATATGTTAATGACACTATTGGTGCAATTAATGTTAAAAATGCCATATATAGTACCCTTTTTAAATACGTAAATGCAAAGAAAAATGTAAATAACACTAGTATTAAATAACATAATGAGTACCCTATACTTTCTGTTCCATAGTTTGCTAATTGTGCTTGAAGCCTTATTTGTCCTATTAGGTTTGTAGGATATAATAAATATCCAAAATTCTGATCTGTTATTTCTTCATCTCCATTTATTAGTATTTTATTTCCCTTTGTATCTAAAGCCATTGAACGCAATTCTGGATCATGTGGCTCTGAATTAAGAAAATCAACCATCTTTCCACCTTTATCAGCTGGTATCATAACAGAATACATTTTGCTATCAATACTTGAAGAAATTACATCTGTAATATTTTGAACAACTGTAACTGCAAATGCCATAATATAATGTATAAAAAATAATATCAAAAGTCCTACAAACCAATCCATAAGCATTTGTCTATATTTTGCTTTGTCATTAGCCAATGTTGAAAGTAGCATCCTTATTCCTATATAAAGAAGTACTATCATCATTAAAACTAGTACTATGTTACGTATTGCAACATACCATCTACTAACTGTACTGCTTAAATCAGCTGCTATATCTTGTTTAGATGTTTTAACTTCAACTGTATTTCCTTCAGAATCTGTATCATTATAATAATAATATTCTATGTCTTTTAATTCACTCATTGCATCTTCATCAGTTGTAAGAGCTGAAGCTTCATTTCCCTCAGCATCAGTACCTTTAGCATATATCTTTGTAGGTTCTCCAAAGAAATCTATGTTAAATAATAGAATTTTTCCTTGAAAAATTTCTTCCGGACTTATCGCAAAAGCTGGTAAATAAAGAGTAGATGGCAATTGTAATTCATTGGTATAACTTGCTATACTTACTTGGTCAGGAAGATCTTTAGAAGCAACATTCATTGAATCAGCAACATTTCTTATTGTTGTTACTCCTATTGTATTAACTATTGTAGCAGTTACTATTATTTTTGCAATACCTGCTATCAAAGCCGGTATTCCCACTCCAGATGCAACAAGACCTACTACAGCACAAACAGCAACTATTATTGTTGCTACTACAAGTATAACTGATAAAACAACATCCCATATACTAGTATTTAAATCTATTGGTATCATGGATACCTGTATTCCCATTATAGCACTTTGCATTGTATTCATTATTGTATCAGCCAATGTAACTACTAGAGATACCACCGGTTGAATTAATTTTCCAAATCCATTCAGCACAAATGACGATTCCTCTGCATGCACTGGTTTTGCTATTAAAAAAAATAATAATAATACAATTGCAAATATAATGAGCATTTTTGCCCATATACTTTTATTAGTAAAAAACTTCATAAAGTTATCCTCCAAATTCTAGTTCTTTCTTCTCTTTGCTAATTGGTTTAAGTTTGTTTCAACAAACTCAAACTCTTTTCTCGTTGGTGTGATTCTTAAAATAGCTGTATCTGCTCCTACTTTAAGTAATCCTTCTCCTCTTTGGCAAGTAACTAAGAAGTTTGCTTCCCCTTCTGAAAGTTTGAAAACTTCTTTTAGATACTGAATCTCTGATTTATCTTGTGCTAAAAATAGTTTTGTATCAGATGATGTCAAAACTGCTTGTGCTTCTGGTTTCTCATAAAAGTCTTGGAATCTTTGTGAAATAATTGCTAAAGAAACATTTCTTTTTCTTGCACGTCTTGCCATTTTATTTAAGAAATCTACAGCTTCTGGGTATGGTAATAACATCCATGCCTCGTCTACTAAAACTCTTTTTTGCGTAGCCTTTTTTCTATCTTCACTGTTTTTCTTAACAAATTTTTCCCAAATCCAAGAAAGAAGTATTTGTTGTGCAAGTGGTCTTGCAAATCTTTCTTCTAGTTGAGAAATATCTAGGTTTATAAATGGCGCTCCTTCTAAAAGTTCAAAAGTAGATTGTCCATCAAAATATGCCATTTGTCCATCATATTCTCTTATATATTGTTTCATAACTTTAAGTAAGTAACTATAGTGGAATTGATAATCTGGGTTGGTATTATCTTTAGCTTTTGCCATAAGTCTTTTATACCAGCTACCTATTGTTGGCATATTTTTCTTTCTTCTTGTTAACATATTTCCACCTTGCATACCTGTTGTATTTTGTTGATATAAGCTATTAGGATTACTTGTAATTCCTAAAGCTGCATATTCTTCTGCTACAGTTTCTGCTATGATTTGTTTTGTAAGCTCATTTACCTCTTGGCTTTGTGTACTACCTTTTGCCATTGTAAGAAGACCTTGTGTTACGTCCTCTACTTTGTTTTCTATATTTAAAACTGTTCTATCTCTTCCTGTTATTTCATCCTTTATAACCTCTGTTTCAACATCAAATATATTTATAATTGTTTTTGATGTTGGGCTAATTACTACATTTATTCCACCAAGGCTTTCTGCAACTATTGTATATTCTCCTTCTGCATCTAATGCTAAACTCTCAATTCCCATAAGTACTGATGACCTTGATACTAATGTTTTCATTGTAACAGATTTACCAGCACCAGATTTAGCAAATATAACCATATTGTAATTTGATAATGAACTTGAAAAATTATCAAATAATATTGGTGTTCCTGTTTGCTTATTAAATCCTAAAGGTACTCCTTCTGGATGTCCAACTTCTGATGTTGTAAAAGGAAATACTGTTCCCATTGAATTTCTATCAAATGTATGTGATTTATTTACTTTATTATCCATTAATGGTAAATTAGATTGAAATGCTTCTTCTTGCATTCCCCATGCACTTTTAATTCCCACTAATGTTTTAGACATATCTGATGCAAGCATCTTTGTTTGTCTATCCAAATCTTCCATGTTATATGTAAATAATGTTGAAACAATAGTTGCCTCAAATAATTTATTAAATCCTGCAGCAATTTCATCTCTTAATTGTTCTGCTTCCACTCTTTTTTGAGAAATTGTACTTTCTCTGTTTATATTTCCCTTATCTGCCGCAACAATTCTTTCAGTTTCTAGTTCGTTTATTACCCTATTTAATTCGTTTTGAGACCTTTCTTCTTTTATTGGATTTATATATATAGATGTATTAACATCTCCAAATAAATACATATCCCTAAATAATTCTGGGAAAGTACACATTCTAGGTAAAGTAGAAACATAAAAACTTCTAGCATATCTTGTTGTATTTGAAATTATCTCCAAGTGGTCTATTTTTGAAGCATCTATTCCAGATGGAGCAATTAAATCTTTAATTGTTTTTCTTTTTAAAAAACTTACTTCTTGCTCTTCTTTTTTTACTTCTGTTTGCTCTTCTTTTCTATTTTTTCTCATCTTTACCCTCCTTTTCCTTTGTCTTTCTAGTAGCCTCTTTCTTTGTTGTTTCCTTTTTCTTAGTTATTTTTTCTTTTGCTTTTTTAGCAACTTCTGCACCTACTAGTTCTTGATTTTCTTTTATTATCAATTCTGCCATTTGGTCTATCAAGTCATCCATTTCTTCTTCTCTTTGTCTTACTTGTCTTTCTTTTTCAGATTCTTGCATTGCTTCATAAATTAAATCATTTGCTTTTTTAGTTGCATCTTCTTCTATTTTTTGATTTATTGCCTTCATTCTCTTGTCTAAAACGTCAGGTGCTGTTGAATATAGTTCATCATATTCTGCTTTTAATGCTTTATCTAATCCGTATATCTCTGAGTCATCTCTGTTATATGCTATATATAACAATTCTGCCAATTCTTCTGAATCTAATATTTTTCCACTTACACTACAAACCCCTAATGAATTTATAATTGTTTGTGCTTTTGTATATAAATTGGAGAAAGCCATATTTTTAATTTCTTCTGCTGAGTATTTTTCATCATTTGCTTCTTCTGGTGTATATGAAATTATAACAAAATAGTTTCTTCTTAAGATGTTTCTATTTAAACTCATTCTTTCTGTATTATTTATAATATCTACACCATATTCATAAAGGTTTCTATCCCTTACAACTTCTAATTCTGCTTTTTGTATTTCTTCTCTACTATATCCTGAAGAAACTAGTCTATTATATTCCATTTGTTTTTTTGCAAGTCTATCTCTTATTCTATTTACTCTTTCTCTATACTTAATTAGTCCACTTTCTAGGTTTACTGTTCTTGTTTGTACATATATTTGGATTGGATATCTAAGTGTATTTAAAAATTGTATAAAACCTTGTTCTACGCTATTTTTTTCTAGTCCTGACATTAAATCATAATTTATACCTTGACATTCAATAACCATTAAGTATTTTTGTCTTTCTTTTTTTACAATCATATTATCTTCGATTTTATCAAATTCCATAAAATTAAATATTGATTGCTTATTATATGTAACAGTATTTTGTGGATTTTCTATTTGCCCTTTCTTACTGCTAGTTTTTCCTTTTACTTTCTCACCACTATTTTTAGGTCCTTTTACTTTATTTCTAACAACTAGAAATATAACAAATAATACAACTAAAACTATAAATAAAACAATTAAAACGGCTGTAAGTATTGTTGTTATTTCATCATTATTCATCTTTTGTTTCCTCCTTTAAATACACATATATTTTGTTTTTATTTCTTTTAAATTTTACCCATCTTTTAATAACGTCGTCAATTGCCTCTCCACCAGTGGACTCAGTAAATTTAAATTTTTTCGTATCTGGTACTTTAAAGGTTCCAATGCAAAAACCTATAACAGCAAAAATAACAGCAATTATTATTCCTACTATTTGCAATCCTATTAGATTAAAAATAAAATAAAATAATAGTCCTACTGCACCTACTGCTCCTGTCCAAATTAAAGCCTTTGTAGAAAAAATATATAATATTCTACTTTCTCCTTTATAATTTCTTGGAATTTCATGAATTTGCATTAGTTTTCCCTCCTATTTATACCCTATTATCACATATATATATTATATCAGAAAAAATACACAAAATCGACTATTTTTGTGCATTTTTTCTAATTTTAACGAAAATGTAACAATACTGTAATATTAATTATTCAAAAATGCTTACGGATATAGTTTTTTGTCTGTTTTTATATATTTTCTTTACATTTTTTATATTACAAAAAAAGAAGTAGGGTCTACTTCTTTTTTATAATTGTATCGCTAAATTATATACTATACTAGCTATTGCAGATGCCGCAAATACAAATGCTGCTCCTATCAAGTATGGCATCATAGTTTTTTTATATTCTGCTTTTTCTTCTACACTTCCCATCATATATTTTATTCCTAATACAACTAAAACAATAACTGATACAACAGAGCCTATTGTAGATAGGGCTGTTATGGCTGTATTTCCTACTTTATTTATTGTTTGTGTTGAATCTAACTTGTCTCCTGTTACATCTTCTACTGAAAATCCATACACATTCACCATAAATGTTAATATGTATAATAAAATTACAAAAAAACTTAATATTTTAATTACTTTTTTCATTTTTTCCTCCTATACACCAGACAATATATTGATTGCCAATTTCCATATCCCAAATGCTCCAAATACCACAACGCAAGATATTAAATATGCAACTAATGTTTGTTTATATTCTGCTTTTTCCTCTACACTTCCCATCATGTATTTAATACCTAGTACTGAACCTACACCAACTGCTAATACTATCCCAACAGCCAAAAGTAGATTATACAAAAAATCTGTTGTATTGCTTAATAGTGTTTCATCTATCCCTCCTGTTGCAGATAATTGCTCTTCTCCTTGATGTATAAAGTCATCTGCTTGATCAAAAATATCATCAACTGTTGATTCTTCTGAACTTTCTTCTACCGCATATACAAAATTCAAACTGGAGGTTATACAAATTAAAAATATTAATATTAAAAGAATAGCTATTATTTTCTTCATTATAATCCACCATCCTTTACTAAGTTTACGATAATTGCAAGTATGTTGGTTATCGCAAATAACATCACAGCCCCTATTAGATATGGTGTCATTGCTTTCTTATAGCTTGCTCTTTCTTCTACACTTCCCATCATATATCTAATACCAATTACAACTAATACACCTACTGATATAAGTGAACCCACAAGTTGTATTACACCTATGATATCATTTCCTATTTCTAGAACTCTATCTGCACCTTGAGCTGAAGTTGTACTAGATGGTTTCCATATCTCTTTGTTAGGATCAAAATTTATTCTTGCCCCATCATCTTCTGCCTCTGCCGCCTCTGCTGCTAATGACAGACTTGTTGTTGTGAATATCAGCATAATTATTATAAAAATAAAAGTTAAAATTTTAAATATATTAATTTTTCTCATAATTTTTCTCTCTTTCTTCCTTTTATTATATTATAACTTATAAATCTTTCTTTTTCAACATTTTTAACTTCTAAAATCATGATTTTTATAGGTATGAAAAATCCTCCATTTCTGGAGGATTTTGATTTACTTTAATTACTTCTAGCCACTTAATCCTTGAGTAAATCCGAAGATTATACCAGCTATTGCTGATGCTGCGAATACTAGTGCTGCACCAATTATGTATGGTAATAAAGTTTTCTTGTATTCCGCTTTTTCTTCAGCACTACCCATCATATATTTGATACCTAATATAATTAGTACTATAACAGAAACAATTGAACCAATTGTACTTATTATAGTAACTATTTGGTTACCAATATTTTGGATACCTGTTGTGTCAGCATCTGAAGATCCTGTTACAACTTGTCCTGGGTTAGGTGCTGCTGTTGCAGCATATGAATATACATTTAAAAACATAACAGTTACCATCATTATAACCATCATTGCACTTAAAAACATCTTTAATTTTTTATTCATACCCTTTTCCTTCCTTTCATTTTAATTATATTAAATTTAAAAACTTAATAACTAATTAACTTAATCACTTATAATTATAGCATTTTTAACCTATGATGTCAATTTTTTATAAGTTTTCTGCTTAATTATAACATGATTTTTTATTTTTTTGCAATATGTAATAAAAATTTAATGTTTTTGTCTTTTATTTGTAATAAACTTTTAAATCAATATATTATAATAAGCCTAATAAAAAACCCTATGAATCATATATCCATAAGGTTTATTTGGCGGAGATGAGAGGGTTCGAACCTCCGCGCCGCTTTCGCGACCTAACTGTTTAGCAAACAGTCCCCTTCACCACTTGGGTACATCTCCATTTTATAAATTAAAAGTTAGATATTTTTTAGTTTAAATATCTAACTAAAGTTGTTTGGCGGAGAGGGTGGGATTCGAACCCACGGTACGCTACAAACGCACGCCAATTTTCAAGACTGGTGCCATAAACCAACTCGACCACCTCTCCATTTGTCTTGCGACAGTATCTATATTAGCATAAAAAACTGTCGCTTGTCAATAGTTTATTTGTTTTTTCTTCAAATAATTTTCCGCAAATTTCAAGCTTTTACTTTTTATTAGATTTAAAAACTAAAATTTTCTTACATCCTTATATTTTCTCCAGAACTCATTGCTTTTGATATAGCTTCTTTTTCTTCGTCTGACAATGTATATTTAGATTCACCTTTTTCTACAGGTTTTGCATAAATATTTGACATTTCTCTAGAATAAATACCATTTAAAACTACTCCATTATTATTTTCATCTAATAATGCAAGTGTAAAACTTAAATCACTCCCTGTATCTTTAAAAGCATTATATCTAACAATTCCTATTTTTTGAATACATTTTCTTAAGTCATTATCCAAAGTCTTAATAAATTCATTAATTTCTCCATTTTGTTTTTCTACTTTTTCAACTCTATACATAAAAGTTTCTAAATCTTCTTCTATATTATTGCCATTTCCTAATTTATTTATAAATGTTTTATAATATTTATTTAATTTTGAAAGTTTTATCATTAACGCAATTAGTCCTATAAATAAAACTATACATACAACAGATATGATAATTAAAAACATATCTGATTTTAAAAATTCTAATATATTGTCCATGTTATCAACTCATTTCTTGTTTTTTATTTTATTAGCCCTAATATTCTTTCCAAATCATCATTTGATGTATATTCAATAATTATTTTTCCTCTTCTTCTTCCGGCATCAACTTTTACCTTACTACCAAAAAAGCTTTGGAAAGTATTTTCTATATTTCTATATAATATGTGATTTCTCTTTTGTTCTGCTGTTGTTTCTTTTATCTTGCTCTTCTTTTCTATAGATCTTACTGTTGCGCCTGTTTCTATAAGTTGTACTGCTGTCAAATATTGCCTTTCAGGGTCTGTAATTGCAAGTAATGCTTTACAATGCCCTTCTGTCAATTTTCCTTCTTTTGCCATCTCCAACACTCTTGGCTCTAAATTTAATGTCCTTAGTGTATTTGTAATAGTAGTTCTATTTTTTCCTAATTTTTTTGCAATTTCTTCTTGTGTCATTCCATAATTATCAATTAAACTTTTTATTCCTAATGCTTTTTCAACTGGGTTTAAGTTTTCTCTTTGCATATTTTCAATTAATGATATCGCTGAATTTACTTTATCATTATCTTCTCTAATTATTGCAGGTACTTCTGTTAAACCTGCTATTTTAGATGCCCTCCATCTTCTTTCTCCTGCAACTATGCTATAATATCCATCTTTTTTAGTTACAACTATTGGTTGTATTAAACCATATTCTTTTATTGAATCTGCAAGTTCTTCTAATGATTCTTGGTCAAATTTCTTTCTTGCTTGTCCTTTATTTGGTTCTATTTCTGTAATTTTTAAGTTTTTTAATACATCATTTTCTTGCATTTGCTCTTCTTCTGGAGCTGGTCCAAATAATGCATCCAATCCTTTCCCTAGTCCTGTCATTTTTGCCATTTATACCACTTTCCTTTCTTTTTCAAAATTATGCCATATGTTTTGCCTTTTTCTCTTCCTCATTTATTTTTAAAAATTCTTTAGCAAATTTCATATAGCTCTTTGCTCCTTTTGATTTAGGATCATATTCTGTAATTGGCATTCCATAACTTGGCGCTTCACTTAGTCTAACATTTCTTGGAATAACTGTTTTATATACTTTATTTTCAAAGTATTTTTTAACTTCTTTAACAACTTGATTAGATAAATTCGTTCTTATATCATACATTGTAAGAAGTGCACCTTCTATTTTTATTTCTTTATTTAAGTGTTTTTTTACAAGATTTATTGTATTTAAAAGTTGTCCTAGCCCTTCTAATGCAAAATATTCACATTGTACAGGTATAAGCACACTATCAGAAGCTGTAAATGCATTTAATGTAATTAAACCTAATGATGGAGGACAATCGATTAAAATATAGTCATAATTATCTTTTACTTTTTCTAATTTTTCTTTTAGTCTTTGTTCTCTTGACATCATAGATACTAATTCAACTTCTGCACCTGCTAAGTTCATATTTGCAGGACATAATTTTAAATTTTTAATTATTGTATCTTGTACTACTTCTTCCATTTCTGTATCATTTGCTAATATATCATAAGTAGAAAGTTCACATTCTTTATCTACACCTAATCCACTTGTTGCATTTCCTTGAGGGTCTGCATCAATTAAAAGAACTTTTTTACCTTTTTTTGCCAAAATTGTTCCTAAATTAACAGTTGTAGTTGTTTTTCCAACTCCACCTTTTTGATTTGCTAATGATATTACTTTTCCCACGTCGTCGCCTCCATTTTTACTAGTTAATATTTACTCATCAATTCTTTTTTCTGTTCACTAATATAATATATAAATATTAAAAAAAAGTCAATAAAAATTAAACATTTTTTTGACTTTTTTTAAAGTTTTTTTATTTTTTATTTAATTGGCTCTTTTGCTGGTGTTCCAGGCTTTCTAGGAAATCTTCCTGGTGTTTTTTCTACTTTTTTAATTATAATTATATTTCTTTTTATATCTGAATCTGGCAAATAAAATTCATCTATATTCTCAATTTTTCCACCTAATGTTTTTATTGCATTTTTTGCATTAGAAATTTCTTCTTTAACTTCTTGTCCTTTCATTGAAATCACTCTTCCTTCTATTTTAACAAGAGGAATCAAATATTCTGACAATGTAGATAAATTTGCAACAGCTCTTGATGTTGCTATATCATAATTTTCTCTATAACTTTTATCTTTTCCAAATTCTTCTGCCCTTCCATGTTTTGTTTCTATATTTTTTAGGTTTAGTTTTTCTATTACTTCATCTAAAAAATTAATTCTTTTATTTAATGAGTCTAATAAAGTAATTTTTATGTCCTTGTTTACTATTTTTAAAGGTATTCCTGGAAAACCTGCCCCTGTTCCAACATCTATTAAACTTTTTTCTTGTTTTATATATTTACAAATTGTCAAAGAATCTATAAAATGTTTTAAAATAATTTCCTCTGGCTTTGTAATTGCTGTTAAATTTATTTTTTCATTCCATTCTAATAATAAATTCATATATAAATAAAATTCTTCTAATTGTCTATCATTTAATTCTACATCTATTTTATTTGCTTTTTCGATTAAACTTTTTTTAAATTCTTCTTTTTCCATATTTACCCTTTCTATTTATTTGTTTTTTGTTTTAAATAAACTAAAAGTACTGATATATCAGCAGGTGAAACCCCCGATATTCTAGATGCTTGTCCTATTGAATGAGGTTTGAATTTATTTAATTTTTGCCTTCCTTCTAGGCTTATTCCTTTTATTTTTTCATAATCTAAATCTTCTGGTAATATTTTTTCTTCTAGTTTTTTAAATTTTTCTACTTGAGCTTCTTGAAGTTTAATATATCCTTCATATTTTATTTGAATTTCTACTTCTTCTTTTTCTTGTTTTGTTAAGTCTGGCATATTACTATCTATTTCTTTTAAATCCTCATACTTTATTTCTGTTCTTTTTAGTAATTCTGCCATTTTTGTACCTGTTGTAAGCTCTGATGTACCTTTGTTCTTCAAGAAATCATTTACATTTTTATCTGGTTTTACAGTCAATTTTCTTAATCTTTCTATTTCTTTTTCTATATTTTCTTTTTTCTTTAAGAATTTTTCATATCTTTCATCTGAAATAAGCCCTACATCATGCCCTATTTTAGTTAATCTTAAGTCTGCATTATCTTGCCTTAGAAGTAGTCTATATTCAGCTCTAGAAGTCATCATTCTATATGGTTCATTTGTTCCTTTTGTTACAATATCATCTATTAATACTCCTATATAGGCTTGAGTTCTATCTAATATTAAAGGCTCTTTTCCTTTTATTTGATTTACTGCATTTATTCCTGCAATAAGACCTTGTGCTGCAGCTTCTTCATAGCCTGATGTTCCATTTGTTTGACCTGCCATAAATAATCCATGAATTCCTTTATATTCTAGTGAAAGTTTTAAATTTGATGGATCTATACAATCATATTCTATTGCATAAGCAGGTCTTGTAAATTCTGCTTCTTCTAAGCCTGGTATTGTTCTATATAGAGCTATTTGTACATCTTCTGGAAGTGAAGAGCTCATTCCTTGTATATACATTTCTTCTGTATCTAAGCCTACTGGCTCAACAAATGCCTGATGTCTTGGTTTATCACTAAATCTAACCACTTTATCCTCTATTGAAGGGCAATACCTAGGTCCTGTTCCTTCTATTGTTCCAGAAAATAAGGGTGATCTATGAAGATTTTTTCTAATTATTTCATGAGTTTTCTCATTAGTATAAGTAAGGTAACAATCTACTTGTTCAAAGTCTTTTGGTTCATCTTCAAAAGAAAAAGCTTCTATGCCATTATCTCCTTTTTGTACTTCCATTTTGCTAAAATCGATAGTTCTTCTATTTATTCTAGCAGGTGTTCCTGTTTTAAATCTTACCAATTCTATTCCTAATCTTTTTAATGCATCTGACAATTTAGTTGCAGCGGCTACTCCGTCAGGACCACTTTCCTTAGTATATTCTCCTATAAATATTTTCCCTTTTAAATATGTACCAGTTGCAACAATTACTGCTTTTACATTATATATTGCGCCTAAATCAGTTTTTACTGCTTTTACTTTTCCATCTTCTACAATAATATCTACTATTTCACCTTGTTTTACTTCTAAATTTTCTTGTTTTTCTAAAGTATGTTTCATTTCTGCCTGATACCTTTTTCTATCTGCTTGTGCTCTTAAGGAATGTACAGCTGGACCTTTAGATGTATTTAACATTTTTATTTGAATCATTGTTTTATCTATATTTTTTG
>CAKNKX010000001.1 GCA_930987745.1 uncultured Clostridium sp. | reverse complement strand
ATGGAAGTTATACAAAGAAAATACCAGTAACAGTAAAAGCACAAAGTATATCAGTTTCATTATCACAAAGCTCATATTCATTAAAAGTTAATCAAGCAATAGATTTATCTTGTACATATTCACCAACTAGCTTGAAAGCAGAAGATTTTTCATGGACAGCAGAAGACCCAAGTATCTTAAGTGTATATTGGGATAGAATGAGAGGCTTAAAAGCAGGAACAACAAATTTAATAATAAAATCACTAGATGGTTCATATACAAAGAAAGTGCAAGTAACTATTAAAAAATAAAATTAATAATTTATTATAAATGCCCCATTTTTATTAGAGATAATAAGAATGGGGTTAAATAGTTAGTAGTAACGAATAAAAAAAGTATAAAGCAAAAACATAGTAAAATTAAGAAAAAAATTTTATTTGATACTACTTAATTAAATATTGACTCTTTAGATATTTTATATTAATATAATATTATAAGAATTTAGAAAGGTGGTTTTTTATGCGGAAAAATATCTGTATTATTGGTCCTTTAGGGGCTGGTAAATCTACATGCATTTCTTTGCTGTCTACCGACAATTATGATTGTATTTCGTCAGGTAAACTAATCCGAGCTGCTGGACTAAACGTTGCAGATGGGAATTTGATTAATGATAAAATTGTTTTATCATTAATCTATACTGAGATGAAAAAAAGTACAAAATCCATTATTCATGATGGATTTCCACGTACAGCTGAGCAAGGAGTGGAATTTATTAAATCAGGTGAGCGTATAAATTCTATGATTTATTTAAATTTACCATATAAAACACTTCTTACTAGAGTTAAAAATCGTTTAGTATGCAGTAATCCTTTATGTCAGGCAACATATAATCGAAATACGGCAATTTTGGATAATGGAATCTATTATTGCAGACACTGCCATTCTATCCTAACTGTTAGAATTGACGACAACCCTTATGCAATACGGAAAAGATATGATATCTTTCAGAAGAACTTAGATGGCATCATTGAGTTTTGTCATACTTATGATATTCCATTCATTGAAATTGATGCTCAAAAGTCGACCGAAGACATATGTAAGGAAATTATGTCCCACCTCAAATAAAATATAGTATTATACTATTATTAAAGAGGAAAACCTAAAATAAGGATTTCCTCTTTTCTTTAGACATTAAACATTTTAAGTAATCTTTCATATCGATTATTAATATTACACTTTTTTATTATATCTTTGTATGTGCTATATTTTTGTTCAGTATGTTTATTATAATAACATAAACCTTCTTTAACTTGCATTTTATTAATTGGAAAGTGTCCTTTATCTATTAAAAAAAATAAATCTTCCCATTCTTCTTCACTAAATTTTTTTTCTTTATATTGAGAAAAAATATTATATTCGGATTTATTATATAGTTCGATTATTTTTTTATCTTCTAATTTAATTATTTCCTTTATCTCTATTGGAAGTTTATTTAAGTTTATTAATATATCTTTATATAGGTATCTTTTGAGTAATTTGACATAATAATACAATAAGGTTTTATGTTCATATAATAAATACATTCCAAAATAATCTCTTATATTAATGCCAATAGACCTCTTTACAGCAATAGGATTCACTTCTTCTACTACTTTTATAATAAATTTCAAAGGTTCTTTCAAAAAAGAATAGCTTATAATATCACCATAAAGTTTATTTATTATATCTTTACGATTATCATAATATATATTAGGTGAATTGTATGTCTGGTAATTTGCCCAAGTTGAAATATTGCCATTGTAATTAATTAAATAATCTAAGCCTTTTGTATTATCTGAATTTAGAACAGTTGAAAAATTTCCTGCTTGACTTTGGGTTAAATCCTCATTAAATACTTTCAATTGTTCATTGATATTATTATTTAGATTTACTTCTAAATTTGGATGAAATAACTTAGCAAATTCGATTTCCAGTTCATATCCATTAATAAGTTCGATTATCATCCTATGTCTATTAGATTTGTTTAAGACCTCATTATCTGATGAATATTTTTTTTGAGATTTTATATTAAAGTTATATTTCCCTATTATGTCTAATATTGTGTTGTCATCAGCAATAGTATGTATTTTTAATTTAAAATTTTTATTCGAAGTATAATTCTTAGAAAATATATTTATAATATTTTTAATATGATTTGTTCCTAATTTTTCAGTATGCCATTTATCAACACTAATTCTTATTGTAATTTTTATATGACGTTTTTTCTGTATTTTTTCCATATTATTTAGAATCTCCAGTGCTTTCTCAAGATTAGCTCCCCAGAAACCATTACTAACTATAACAATTTCTTCTGTTTTTACATTTTCTATCAAATTAAAAATATGACTAAGCTTTAAAAAGGGCTCTCCACCACCTGATATTAATAAATACCCTATGTTAGAATTATTGATAAATTCTATACACTTTTGTATTCCGATTTCAGTTAGTTCGTTATTTGTTGATTCATTTTTGTTTTTTTTTCTTGGAGATTTATATATGCAAAATTTACAATCTGCATTACAGTATTTCGTTAAAAAGATAACGGCTATTGATTTTCCGGAAAAATCTTTAATTTTTTTGGTATCTATTAAGTGAATATTTCTCAACTTTTGAATGTATTTTTGTGGATTTTCGAATATATTTTCCATATTATGACCTCTAATCTTTCAATATTTTTTCATATATTTCTGGATATGTTACATTTTGTGGTACTTCATCGAAGAACTTAATTTCTTCTATTTCAAAATCTGGTAACGGCTCCATTTTACTAATTGTTCCTTTGTACATAATTGAAAAGACTTTTTTTCCATTTGTTTCGAATGCATATTTATATTCTGGAACTATAACAAATTCTGTAGCTCCAGTCTCTTCATATAATTCTCTTTTGGCTGCAGATTCAGGAAGTTCACCTTTTTCGATATGCCCACCTGGAATTTCCCAAGTTTTACGACCTTTGTGTCTACACATAACAAATTTATCATTATATTTAGCACATATGACTACGATACTAGGTTCATTTGCATCGTTGATGTCATAAATTTCTATATTCATTTTATCACCACCTCTCCATAAAATTATGAAATGCTGTATATGATAAGATTATTTCTATTATATAGTTTTTAAAAATATGAGTCAATAATCTATAGAGTTTTTTGAAATTTAAATTATATTGCGGTAACTTTGAAGCTAGTTAAAATATTATTAACTATTGACTAGAAAGAAAAA
This sequence comes from uncultured Clostridium sp., assembly GCA_930987745.1. GTDB lineage: Bacteria > Bacillota > Clostridia > TANB77 > CAG-508 > CAG-269. Next base: position 122,848 of record CAKNKX010000001.1, on the reverse strand, counting down.
AATAGTATATACTAAAACAAAAAGGTCAAGGGGAAGTTATGAGAAAAAAGGTATTATTATTTGGTTATTCAAGAGCAAATTTTGGAGATGACTTTTTTATATATGTTTTAGCTAAAAGATATGAAAATGTAGAATTTTATATTCATATAAAAGAAGAAAAATATAAAAAGCCATTTATAAACTTAGAAAATGTTAAATTTGTTAAAACAGATAGAAATGTAGATGAAGTCAATTTGTCAGATTTTGATGCATTTATTTATATTGGTGGCTCTATATTTATTGAATCCGAATATTCAATAAATGAAATGAGTGAATTTACAAAGTTTACAAAAAAATGTAAACAAGAAAATAAACCATTTTTTTATATGACATGTAATTTTGGACCATATTATCATGAAGAATATGTAGAAAATGCAAAAAAACTATTTCAAAATTGTGAAGGAGTATGTTTTAGAGACTTAAAATCATATGATTTATTTAAATCTCAAGAAAATATTTCATATGCACCAGATGTAGCATTTGCATATAATGTGGACAAATATATAAAAAATAAAAAAATGTTACAAGTAGGAATTTCAGTTATTGATTTAAGCATAAGAGAAAATTTAAAAGGAAAAGAAGAAATATATAATGATTATATAAAAAGAATAGCTATTATGTTTGCAAAAAGAGGATATACAGTAAATCTAATATCTTTTTGTGAGTTCGAACAAGACCTTGAAGCAATAAAAAAAATAAAAGATATGATTCCAAAAAAATACGAAAGAAAAATTAAAGTTGTTAATTATGATGGTAACATAGAAAATTTCTTAAATGAATATAGTAAAAACACATATATGGTTTGCACAAGATTTCATTCAATGATATTATCAACTATGTTAAGACAAAAAATATATACTTTATCATATAGTAAAAAAACAAATAATGTTAAAGATGAACTAAAAGTACCAGGAAGATTAGATGATATATCTGACTTAAATTATGATATAATATTAAAAAAGACAGATTTTGAAAAAATAGATAAAGAAAAATTAAATATGATTGCAGAAGAATCAAATAAACAATTTTCACAATTTGAAAAATGGTTAAATTCATATTAGTACTTCTTAAAAGTACTAATTTTTTTGCTTAAAAACAGCTTAAAAAACTTTACAATATGTTTATTTATGGTATAATTAACGGGATAATAGCAAGAAAGGACGTATTTTATAATGAAAGAAAATACAGAATATAGTATAATAATTGAGGATGTTTATAAATCTTTTAATGTATATTATGATAAAGCAAATACTATAAAAGAAAAATTATTATTTTTATTTTCAAGAAATAGAAAAGAAAAAAGAGTAGTTTTAGAAGGAATAAATGCTAAAATAAAAAAAGGAGAAGTAGTGGCTTTAATAGGAACAAATGGAAGCCGGAAAATCTACACTATTAAAATTACTTACAAAGATTATATATCCAAATAAAGGGAAAATAACGACAAACGGAAAACTAACTTCATTACTAGAGTTGGGGGCAGGATTCCACCCTGACTTTTCAGGTAGAGAAAATATATATTTTAATGCAGCAGTGTTTGGACTAACAAAAAAAGAAATAGATGCAAGACTTGAACAAATCATTGAATTTTCAGAATTAGAAAAATTTATTGATAATCCAGTAAGAACATATTCTTCTGGAATGTATATGAGACTAGCATTTTCAATAGCAATAAATGTGGATGCTGACATTTTATTAATAGATGAGATTTTATCTGTTGGTGATGAACATTTCCAAAATAAATGTTTTGAAAAAATGTTAGAATTAAAAAATGAAGGAAAAACTATGGTATTTGTAACACATAGTATGGAATCTGTAAAAAGATTATGTGATAGAACAATATGGTTACAAAATGGAAAAATAAGAATGGATGGGGATACAAATAAGGTTGTTGAAGAATACATAAAAGAAACAAGATAGGAGTTTTGAGATTATGAATGAAGAAGAAAAGTATTTTGATTACAATTTAGTACCTGGAAAAGAAATTGTTAAAAATAAATCTATAAATGATGGAGAACCGATTATTAGTATCATTACAGGATATTATAATTGTAAAGAATACATAAGACAAACAGCAAATTCGGTTATAAATCAAACGTTTCCATATTGGGAATGGATTATAGTAGATGATGGAAGTACAGAAGAAGGAACAAAAGAAATCTTAGATGAAATAGAAAAATTAGATGATAGAATAAAAATATATCATGAAAAAAATAGAGGAAGAATTTTAGTAAGAGATTTCGCGATATTTAAAGCAAAATGTGATTTAATATATATATTAGATTCTGATGATGTATTAGATAGAACATTTTTAGAATGTAGTTATTGGTCTCTTATGACAAATCCAAAAGCATCATGGGTATATTGTGATTTAGTTAATTTTGATAAACAAGAATTTTTATGGAAAAAAGTATTTGATTTTGATATAGAGAAAAAAGAAAATATAATTCCTATTGGTTCACTTATAAGAAAAGAAACTTTACTAGATGTAGGAGGGTTTGGAGTTGTAGATGATGATGTTCATGAAGATTGGCATATGTGGCTTAGAATGTTAGAAAAAGGATATTTTCCAATTAGAATGAACTATTATGGATTTTGGTATCGTAAAAGAGAAGGTTCTATACTACAAAGTATAAATAATGACAAAAAAAGAGATGAACATGCAAGAGAAGAAATTGCAAAACAAGCAAAAAAAGTAAAAAATAAAGTATATGCAATACAATTTCCAACAACTACTAACTCAAATTATGATTCTTATCCATATACTTTTAATTGGGATAGAAAACCAATAAATAATAAAGGAGAAAAAATAAGATTATTATTTATTTTTCCTTGGTGTAAAGTTGGAGGAGCAGATAAATTTAACTTGGATTTAATATCAAGATTAGACCCAGAAAAATTTGATATTACAATTGTAACTACAGAAACTTCAGATTATGTTTGGAGACAAAAATTTGAACAATATGGAGAATTTTTTGATTTAACTACGTTCTTACATAGAAAAGATTGGCCAGCATTTATTCATTATTTAATGAAATCTAGAAATATAGATATAGTTATGCAATCAAATAGTTATTTTGGATTTTATGTAATACCATGGCTTAAAGCAGAATTTCCAGAAGTAGTATTTACAGATTACTTACATAGTGAAAACTGGAGTTGGAGGAATGGAGAATATCCTAGAGATTCTACTGCAATAGATGGATTTTTAGATAGAACTTATACTTGCACAAAAGTATTAAGAGAATCTATGAAGAAAAATATGGGAAGAACTATTGATAATGTAAAAACTGTATATATTGGAGTAGATGAAAAAGAATTTGATGCAAATAAAATTAATGTAGAAGATAATGAGGACTTGAAAAAACAACTAGATAAATTAAAAGGCAAAAAATCTATATTATTTTTATGTAGAATTTCAGAAGAAAAAAGGCCAATATTCATATTACATGTATTAAAAAAATTACTTGAAAAAGACAAAGATTTAATATTATTAGTTGTAGGTGATGGACCACAATTAGATGAAATGAAATCTACTGCAAGAAAAATGGGAATAACTGATAATATAATATTTTTCGGAATGCAAAATAATGTTAAACCATTTTATAAAGTAGCAGATGTTAGTGTAATCTGTTCATTAGTAGAAGGATTAACTATTACTACTTATGAATCTTTATCAATGGGAACACCAGTAGTAACTGCAGATGTTGGAGGACAAAAAGAATTAGTAGATAATACATGTGGACGAGTTGTAAAAAATATTCAAACTGCTAAAAATGGATATTTTAACAGAGATTATAGTGAAGAAGAAATAAATAATTACGTAAAAGCGATTGAAGAAGTTTTAAAAGATGATAGCTTAAAAGAAAATTGTAGAAAGAAAATCTTAGATGGTTATACTTTAGACAATATGGCAAAAATATTTGAAAAAGAATTTGAAGAATTTGCTAAAAATAAAAGTCAAATTGACCCTAGAAGTGTTGTAAATAAAGATTTATATAAACAATATTTAGTAATGTATAATCAACTAGATATAAGAAATTATTTTCCTCAAGAAGGAGGGGAATATACAGCACTAGATACAAAGAAACAATACAAAATAGGAAGAATAAAAGGAATGTTATGGAAAAATCCTTTATGGAGAGGTTTTATTAAATTTCTACAAAAAACAGGAATAATGGGATTGATTAAAAAATCAAAATTAAAAGAAAATGTAAAGAAAATGATGTAAAATGAGGAGTTTATATAATGGTAAATGTATTTAAAAATTTATATAATTATAGGGAATTATTAAAAACAAGCGTAAAAAAAGAAATAAGAGGAAAATATAAAAGTTCCTTTTTAGGGGTATTATGGTCATTTTTAAATCCATTGTTACAAATATTAGTATATTCAATAGTTTTTCAATTAATATTAAAAAGTACTAAAGACAATTATACAGTTTATATTTGTTGTGGATTAATACCTTGGACATTTTTCTCATCAGCATTGACTAGGTCAGCATTTACAATGGTGGAAAACGGGAACATTCTAAAAAAAGTATATTTTCCAAGAGAAATATTGCCAATCTCAGTAGTAACAAGTGAAACAGTAAACTTTTTAATATCAACAATAATAATTTTAGCATTTGTTATTATATTTGGACTTGGTGTTACATGGTATTTATTATTCTATCCACTTGTTTTATTAGTACAATATTTATTTTTAATAGGTATATCACTAATAGTTTCAAGTATATCTGTTTATGTACGTGACTTACAACATTTAATAGGAGTAGCGCTTCAATTATTATTTTATGCAGCACCAATAGTTTATACACCTGAATCTATTCCAGCTAATTTTAAATGGATATTAGATTTAAACCCAATGGCATATATAATTACAGGATATAGAAATATATTTTATGACCAAACAATGCCTGATGTTAAAGCATTACTAATATTAGGAGGAATATCAATAATACTTTGCATAGTTGGTTATATTATATTTAATAAATTACAAAAAGGTTTTGCAGAACAATTATAGAAAGGATAACAAATGATGAATAAAAAAGACATAATTAAAAAAATATCTTCATATATAATTTTATTTTTAATAATGGTAGTAGTATTTTCTATAGCAATGATAGGAACATACTTACTACCAAATGAAAGAATAAGAGCACATATTGCTGAATCAAAAGAATTATTAATAAATCAAAATGGAAATCCACTTTTTACTGATTATATAAAAGGGGCAAATCTAGATGTATTTACAGATTTATTGATAATGAATACAGCGATGAATAAAGGAAAAACAGAAGATGAAAGTGTATTTATAAGAGCATTTGAAAATTCAAGATATAATAATGAAGAAGATAATTCATATACTTCATTACAAGAAACTGTTGAAAATCCAGATATTCATAATAATCAAGAATATTCAAGGTACTGGCATGGAATACAAACTATAATAAGACCATTATTATTATTTTTTAATTATGAAGAAATAAGATATATATTTATGCTATTAATATTTGTATTACTTGGAATATCACTTTTATTGATAAATAAAAATATAAGCTGTATGCATTCAATGGCATTTTTAGTATCAATGCTTGCAGTATGTATATTTATAGTTCCAATGTCAATTCAATATTCAGCAATATTTATAATTACACTTTTGGCAGTAATTATAGTTAATTTATTACATAAAAAACAAAAAGCAAAATTTATACCATATTTGTTTTTTATAATAGGTGGGCTTACAACATTTTTTGATTTGCTTACAGCACCATTACTTACATTAGGTATTCCACTTATAATAGAAGTATTATTAAGAAGCAGAGAAGAAAGCTTAAGCATAAAAAAGGCCTTTTTAGAAATAATAAAATTATCTATACTATGGGCAATAGCATATGGAACAATATTTTTTGCAAAATGGGTAATAGCTTCTTTGATTATGCAAAAAGATTTAATTACAGTTGCTATAAATCAAATTTTATTTAGAACAAATGGAAGTGAAGAATATCCAGCAACAAAAATAGGAGCAATCGTAGAGAACTTTACTTATTTATATAATAATGTATTACTTGCATGTGGTATAGTTACTATAATAGGATGGATAATTGCTTTAATAAAAACAAGAAAAAATAAAATCAATTGGGAAAAGATATTAATTTTGTTAATTATTTCAATATATCCATATGTGTGGTATATGGTTTTTGCAGGGCACTCTACTATTCATGCATTTTTCACATATAGAATACAAGCTATAGCAATATTTGGAGTATTATGTATAATGTTAGAATTTGTTGATTTAAAAACAAAAGAAAAAATAAATAAAGCAGGAAAAGAAAAACAAGAAGGGAATGAATAGATATGGATAAAATAGCAGTTCTAATACCATGTTACAATGAAAGTAAAACAATAAAAACAGTTGTGGAAGATTTTAAGAAAGAATTACCAGAAGCAACTATATATGTATATGATAATAATTCAACAGATGGAACAGATAAAATTGCAAAAGAAGCAGGGGCAGTAGTTAGGTATGAAACAAGGCAAGGAAAAGGAAATGTTCTAAGAACAATGTTTAGAGAAATTAATGCAAAGTGTTATATCGTAATAGATGGAGATGATACTTATCCTGCTAAACATGCAAGAGAAATGGTAAAATGTGTATTAGAAAATAATGCTGATATGGTAGTTGGAGATAGACTTTCATCAACATATTTCACTGAAAATAAAAGATTATTTCATAATACGGGAAATGTGTTAGTTAGAAAATTAATAAATTTAATATATAAAAGTAAGATTAGAGATGTTATGACAGGTTATAGAGCATTTAGTTATAAATTTGTAAAAACATTTCCAATACTTTCTAAAGGATTTGAAATAGAAACAGAGATGACAATACATGCATTAGATAAAAATATGAAAGTTGAAAATGTAATTATTGACTATAAAGATAGACCAGAAGGAAGCGAATCAAAACTAAATACTTATTCTGATGGAATTAAAGTAATAAAAACTATTGCAACATTATACAAAGACTATAGACCATTTTCATTTTTTACTTGGATTTCAGTAATATTATTTTTAATTGGACTAGCTTTTTTAATTCCTGTATTAATTGATTATATAAATACAGGGTTAGTTCCAAAAATGCCATCATTTGTTGCAAGTGTATTTTTCTTTATTTGTAGCATACAATCATTTTTTGGTGGACTTATATTACAAACAATTGCAAAAAGAAATAAACAAGATTTTGAATTTAAATTAAATCAATATACTGATAAATTTGAAGAATTAAAAAAAGAAAAAGGAAAAGAAGATGAGTAAAGAAAAAATATCATTAAAAGAAGTAGATATAAAAAATATAAATATTGAAACAATAAAAGGTTTATATAGGAATTATAAAGAAATAATAAATTATTTAGTATTTGGAGTATTAGCAACAGTAGTTAATTTTGTTTCATACTATATATTTGCAAGAATAATAGGAATAGATGAAGTTATAAGTAGTGGATTATCATGGTTTGCTTCAGTTTTATTTGCATATATAACAAATAAACTATTTGTATTTGACAGTAAAACTGTAACAAAAAAAGAATTAATAAAAGAATGTATTTCATTTTTCCTAGCAAGAGTGCTATCTGGAATATTATGTGATGTTGGAACTTTTGCTGTTATGGTAAAAGTATTTAAAATAAATGATATAATAGCTAAAGTTGTAACACAAGTTATGGTTGTAATTGTAAACTACATATTTAGTAAATTTATAATTTTTAAAAATAATAAAAGGACAAAGAATGATAAATAGAAGTTTAAAAAGTAGCATATTTATATTAGTCTTTATTGCAATATTAATAGTAACTTTGTTAAATGTTTTTTATATTAGTAATATATCTATGGGAGAAGTATCTAGTAGTGAATATTTAGGTTTAGAAAAAGCAATTATTACTTTTATAATAATATGTGAAGTTTTTATTTTGTGTTATTTAGCAAACAAAATAAAAATACCAAAAACATTAAAAATTGTTTTAATAATTTTATCAATTATTTTATATGCAGTGATACAAATAATGTGGATAAATACTTCACTAATGACTCCTCGTGCTGATTCAAAAGAAATACTAGAAATAGCAAAATGTATAACAGGGAATACTAAATGGACACAAGACATTTTTAATTATATTGAATATTATCCTCAACAATTAACTTTAGCTACAATAATAGCAATAATATTTAAAATTTTTAATACAACAGATTATATTTTAATACAATACATTAATGTAATATTTAATATATTTACTTTTTTAGGTTTATATTTTATTTTAAAAAAACTATCTAAAAAATATGAAATAAATGAAGTTTTGTTTTTTATGCTTACATTAACATTTATACCATTAATAATGTTAGTAACATATGTCTATGGTGATATTATGGGACTTGCATTATCAATATGGGGAGTATATTTTGCAATAAAATATGTAGAGACAAATAAAATAAGATATGCAATTATAACTGGTTTGTTACTTTCATTTAGTTACTTACTTAGAATGAATTATATAATATTTTTTATTGCAATAATAATATATTGGATAATTAATTATATAGACATCAAAAAAGAAAAAATAAAACAAACTATAAAAATATTATTTGTTACAATATTATCAATATTAATTATATTAATACCAAGTAAATTAATTAAAGATGCATTTTTTGAAGAACATAATTTATCAAAAGAAAATTCTTTTTCAATAGTTCCATATTTATATATGGGAATGAGTGAAAGTGAAACTGGTAATGGCTGGTATAGTATAGAAATAGAAAATATAGTGCAAAAAATTATAAATTCAAATACAGAACAGTCAAATCAAATAAAAGAAGAAACAAGAGAACTTTTAAATGAAAGAATAGAATATTTTATACAAAATCCAATATATGCAATTAATTTTTATAAAAATAAGCTAATTAGTACATGGGCAGAACCTTCAATGGCATATAATTTTTATAATAAACTATATGAAGGTGATATAAACAAAGAAGAAAATCCAGTATTATATAGTATGTTATATGGAGAAATATATGAAGAAACAAAATTATATCAAAAAGCACTAAATTTACTCATATTTGCAGGAACATTAATAACAATATTTCAAAATAGGAAAAAGCTTGATAAAGAAATTATGTTATTATGTTTGATATTTTTAGGAGGATTTGGATTTCATTTATTGTGGGAAACAAAATCAAGATATATATTGCCTTATGTTATAATAATAATACCAGTTGCTTGTATAGGAATAACCAACTTGTTTAATAAGTTGACAGAAAAACTAAAGAAAGATAAATTAGATATAGAACTTAAATGAGGTGTAGAAAAATGAAAAAAATTTCAATGGTAATACCAATGTATTATGAAGAAGAAGTTGCAAATGAATGTTATAACAAAGTTAGTAAAATACTAATGAGTTTGGAAAATTACGATTATGAAATTATATTTATAAATGATGGAAGTAAAGATAGAACTCTAGAAATATTAGAAGAGATAGCAAAAAAAGACGAAAAAGTAAAAATTATATCATTTTCAAGAAACTTTGGACATCAAGCAGCAGTAACAGCAGGATTAAAAGAAGTTTCAGGAGATGCAATAGTAATAATAGATGCAGATTTGCAAGACCCACCAGAACTAATTCCTGATATGTTAAAACTTTGGGAAGAAGGAAATGAAGTAATTTATGGTAAAAGAAAAACTAGAAAAGGAGAATCAGCATTTAAATTACTTACAGCAAAAATGTTTTATAAAACTTTAAATGCACTATCAGATGTTGAAATTCCTAAGGATACAGGTGACTTTAGATTAGTAGATAGAAAAGTAGTTGATGTAATCAACTCTCTTCCAGAACATAATAAATTTTTAAGAGGATTATTTAGCTGGGTAGGATTTAAACAAAAACCATATGAATATGAAAGACAAGAAAGGTTTGCTGGAAAAACAAAATATCCATTAAAGAAAATGCTTAAACTTGCATCAGATGGAATAATAAGTTTTTCAAATAAACCAATAAAATTAGTTGGAGCATTGGGAATAATATCAATTGTTATTTCAATAATATTGCTAGTATATGCAATAATATCATATATATTTAAACTAAATAATTTATCAGCTGGCTGGACATCAATAATGGTGGCAATAACATTTTTTGCTGGAGTACAATTACTTTCATTATGGGTAATATCAGAATATATTGGAAGAATATATGATGAAGCAAAAGGAAGACCACAATATATTATTGACAAAAAGATTAATCTAAAATAAATATCTATGGAAATTTTGGATAGATTTTAGAATAATGAGGGGAGAGCTATGGAAAAGAAAAGAATTTTAACAGGTGATAGACCAACAGGAAAATTACATATAGGACACTATTTTGGTTCAATCAAAAAAAGAGTAGAAATGCAAAACTCTGGAAAATATGATATGTATATATTAATTGCAGATGTTCAAGCTCTAACAGATAATTTTAATAATCCAGAAAAAGTAAGAAAAAATGTAAGAGAACTGCTAATTGATTATTTATCATGCGGTCTAGACCCTGAAAAAGTAACAATATATATTCAATCAATGATACCAGAAACAGCAGAACTTACTGTATATTTTTCAAATTTAGTTACAATTTCAAGACTTCAAAGAAATCCAACAGTAAAAACAGAAATTGCACAAAAAAAAGAATTGTTTGGAGAAAGTGTAACATATGGATTTTTAGGATATCCTGTAAGTCAAGCAGCAGATATAACAACATTTGAAGGAGAGTTGGTACCGGCAGGAGAAGACCAAGAGCCATTAATAGAACAAGCAAGAGAGATAGTTAGAAAATTTAATAATATATATGGAGATGTTTTAAAAGAGCCTCAAATCGTTTTGTCAGAAGGAAAAAGAATAAAAGGATTAGATGGAAATGACAAAATGGGAAAATCTTTAGGAAATGCAATATATTTGTCAGATAGTGAAGAAGAAATAACAAAAAAAGTAATGAGTGCTATAACAGACCCAAATAGAATAAAAAAAGACGACTTAGGAAATCCAGATATATGTATGGTAGCATATTATCATAAACTATTTAGTTCAGAAGAAGAAGTAGAAGAAGTTTGCAGAGAATGTAGAGAAGGTAAACGAGGATGCGTTGGGTGCAAAAAACAACTTGCAAAAAATATTATAGAATTTTTAAGACCAATTAGAGAAAAAAGAGCATATTATGAAGAACATCCAGAAATAGTAGATAAAATCTTAAAAGAAGGAACTGAAAAAGCGAGAAAAACTGCTAAAGAGACAATTAAAAAAGTTAAAAAAGCAATGAAATTAAATTATTTTGAATAAGGAGAGAAAATGTTTACAGATTATACAAAAATAATAATTAAAGCAGGAGACGGTGGAAATGGAGCTGTTAGTTTCCGTCGTGAAAAATATGTAGCAGCAGGTGGACCAGACGGAGGAGACGGCGGAAATGGCGGAAATGTATATTTCCAAGTAGACAAAGATAAAAATACATTAATTGATTTTAGATATAATAGAAAATTTAAAGCTAAAAATCGGTGAAAATGGAAGTGGAAGTAATTGTAATGGTAAATATGGAGAGGACTTAATTATAAAAGTTCCAATAGGTACTGTTGTAAAAGATTTAGAAACAGGAAGAGTAATTGCTGATCTTTCTCAGCCAGAACAAAAAGAATTAATCTTAAAAGGTGGAAGAGGAGGAAGAGGAAACTCACACTTTGCAACATCTACAAGACAAGCTCCTAGATTTTCAGAAGATGGAGAAAAAGGAGAAGAAAAAGAACTTATACTAGAATTAAAACTACTTGCAGATGTAGGGTTATTAGGCTTCCCAAATGTCGGAAAATCAACATTTTTATCAGTTGTTACAGATGCAAAACCTAAAATTGCAAATTACCATTTTACAACATTAGAACCAAATTTAGGTGTTGTTAAAACTAAAAATGGAGATGGATTTGTAATAGCAGATATCCCGGGAATAATAGAAGGAGCAAGTGAAGGTGTAGGACTAGGACTTCAGTTCTTACGCCATGTTGAAAGAACAAGACTTTTACTTCACTTTTTAGATGTATCAGGAACTGAAGGAAGAGACCCTGTAGAAGATTTTTATGCAATAAATAAAGAACTTGAAAAATACAGTGAAAAATTAGCCACAAGAAAACAGATAATTGTTGCAACAAAAATAGACATTATGCAAGATGATACTTTGCTTAAAAAAGTAGAAGAATTAGCTAAAAAAGAAAATTTAGAAATGTATAAAATATCTGCAGTAACAAATGAAGGGGTAGAAGAATTAATTGATTATGTAGATAAAACTCTAAAAACACTTCCAAAAGAAGAGCTAATAGATATAGTAGATGAAAAAGTATATACATTAGAAGATGATAAAAAGAATGATTGGAAAATTGTAAAAGAAGATGGAGTATTTAAAGTAACAGGAAAAGCAATTGAAAGACTTATGGGAAGAGTAAATATAGAAGATAATGAGTCAATATATTATTTACAAAAAAACCTAAGTAAAATGGGAGTTGATGACGAATTACGTAAAATGGGTGTAAAAGATGGAGATACTGTTATTTTAGATGACTGGGAATTAGAATGGCAAAATTAATATGTGAAGGGAAGAAGTAATATGAGTGGAAAAAAAAGAGATGATTATTTATCATGGGATGAATATTTTATGGCAATTGCAAAACTTTCAAGTATGAGAAGTAAAGACCCATCAACCCAAGTTGGAGCGTGTATTGTAAGTAATGATAACAGAATTTTATCAATAGGATATAATGGTGCACCAAATGGATTTAATGATGATAATTTCCCATGGGGAAGAGAAGGAGAAAATCTAGATACAAAATATCCATATGTATGTCATGCAGAAATGAATGCAATACTAAATTATAGAGGAAGCAAAAAAGATTTAGAAAATGCTAAAATATATGTTGATTTATTTCCATGTAATGAATGTGCAAAAATAATTATCCAATCAGGAATAAAAGAAGTAGTATATTTATCAGATAAATATGCTAACTCAGACAACAATATTGCTTCTAGAAAATTATTTGATGAATGCAAAGTAAAATATAGTAAAATAAAATTAAAATATAAAAGAGAAATAAAAATAGAGCTAGATTAGTCTAGTTCTATTTTCATATTAATTCCATCAGAATTTTGATAATAATTTTTCCTAATACCAATTTCTTTAAATCCTAAATTTTTATATAATTTCAAAGCAGGTAAATTATCCTTATTAACTTCTAAAAAGACAACTTTTATCTTTTCTTTTTTTGCTTCTTTAAGAAGAAAATCTAATAATTTTTTTCCAACACCTTTATTTCTAAAACTTTTTCTAACAACAATATTCATAATATCTGCTGTGTCTAAAGATTTTTTAAAACCTGCAAAGCCGAACGATTTCTTTATCTTCCTTTGCAATAATATAATAAGAATATGGAGAAAGAAGTTCTCCTTTTAAAATACTGTAATTCCAAAAATCGTCAAACTCTTTTTCTAATATATCTTTAATACTATCTAAATCTAAAGTATTCATCTTAGAAATTTCAAAATTTTTAGTATTCATATAAATCCTTTCAAAATAAAATTAACTTTTATTTTTTTCTTCTAATTGTCTTTGAGCTTGAGGCTTTTTTAAATATAGAGGTAAAACTTCCTCTTCACAAGAATAATTAGAAAAATGCTTAATTCCTGCAATTCCTAAAGAATAAGAATTTAACAAATTGTTTTTGTCAGTTGCAAAATTAATGTTAGAAATTGTAGAATTTTCAAAAAAGTCTTTTATTTTATCTTCATAAATTTTACTTCCATCTCCAATTACATAAATTGGAGGGATGGCAGAGAAGTTATCTTCAATATAAGTTTTTAAAATAGAAAGTGTACTTTCAATAGAGTCAGATTGAGGTTCTATTAGAGTTCTGAAAAGTTCGACATTTTTTTCAAATAAAGCAAAATAGCAGTTTTCATTTTTACAATCTATTATACTTAAAACTAAACTATTATCATCTATATCATTTCTTAAGTTATATGCTAAAGCTTCTAAAGAGTTAATTCCTACTAAAGGAATGTTTAAAGAATCATGAAATCCTTTTGCTGTTGCAACACCAATACGAATGCCTGTAAAAGAACCAGGCCCAATATCACATACAATTAAATCAATATCTTTTAAGCTTAAATTACTTTTCTTAAAAGCATTGTCAACCATAGGCATTAGATTTTCAGAATGAGTTCTTCCAGTATCTTCATCTAAATTACAAATTAAATTTTCATCATCTAAAATAGAAACTCCACAAATGTTACTTGAACTATCTATACTTAAAACTTTCAAATTAAACCTCCTAAAATTTTATCAAATTTTTCTCCATATGAATTAATATTAAGTGTTCTTAATGTTTCATCATTATCATCTTTTTTAAATGTAATATGAATATATTCTTTAGGTAAAGCATCTAAAATTAATTCTCCCCATTCAATGATACAAATACCTTTTTCGAAATATTCTTCTCCACCGATTTCATAAAATTCGGAAGAATCTTCTAATCTATATACATCAAAGTGAAAAATTTTTGTTTTTTCATTTGAATATTCATTTACAATTGTAAAAGTAGGGCTAGATATCTCATTTTCTAAGCCAAAAAACGACAAAAAACCTTCTGTGAATTTTGTTTTTCCAGAACCTAATTCTCCGAGTTAAAACAATAATGTCACCTTTAGATAATTTAGAAGCTAAGTTTTGGGCGAAATTTTTTGTTTCATTTTCATTATGAGAAATTATCTTAAAGTTTTTCATAAAGCCTCCTCAAATTTATATTTTTTTAAAAACTTATATACTTTTTTTAGCATTTATATTATAATATAAAAATGTGAAAAATTCAATCAAAAGTCTTGATAAAAAACATGAATTGTAATATAATCGTAATACAATTGTAATAAATGAGAAATAAAAGGAGTAGGAAGGAAAGATAAAGATGTTTAAATTAGGTTTGGGACAAGATATAGGGATAGATTTAGGAACAGCAACAGTAATTGCCTATGTAAAAGGCAAGGGAATAGTGTTGAGAGAACCATCAGTAGTTGCAGTGGACAGCACTACAGGTGAAGTTTTGGCTGTTGGACAAGAAGCTAGAAGAATGCTTCGGTAGAACTCCAGGAAATATCATTGCCACAAGACCTTTAAGAGAAGGCGTAATTTCTGATTATACTGTTACAGAAAAAATGCTTAAATACTTTATAAACAAAGTATGTGGGAAATTCATATTTTCACCTAGAATTATGATTTGTATTCCATCACAAGTAACAGAAGTAGAGAAAAAAGCTGTAATAGATGCTGCATCACAAGCAGGTGCAAGAAAAGTATATTTAATAGAAGAACCAATAGCAGCGGCAATTGGAGCTGGAATAGACATATCAAAACCATGTGGAAATATGGTTGTAGATATTGGAGGAGGAACAACAGACATTGCTGTAATATCACTTGGAGGCTCTGTTGTAAGTACATCTTTAAAAATTGCAGGAGATAAATTTGATGAATATATTGTTAAATATATTAAGAAAAAACATAATGTTATGATAGGTGAAAGAACAGCAGAAGACTTAAAAGTAAATATAGGATGTGTATTTCCTAAAATCCAAGACACAGAAATGGATGTAAGAGGAAGAGACCTAGTTACTGGGCTTCCAAAAACATTAACAATACATTCTAGTGAAATGTTAGAAGCACTAATAGAACCAGCAATGATGATTGTAGATAGTGTGCACTCTGTATTAGAAAGAACACCACCTGAACTTGCAGCAGACATTAGTGATAAAGGAATATATATGACAGGTGGAGGATGTTTATTAGATGGTTTAGATAAACTTTTGCAAGAAAAAACCGGAATAAATGTTATGATAGCACAAGATACAGTCTCATGTGTAGCATTAGGAACAGGAAAAGCACTAGATAATTTAGATGCGTTAGAAGGAAAAGCAAGAAGATAATATATTTGTCGCAAGAGTTTGTTTACTTGCGACATTTATAATTTATTATAATATTTTATTGTATAATAAAAGATAAGAGAAAAATGGAATTTAATTAGTAGAAATATGTAGAAGAAAGAGAGAAGAAAGATGGAGAAAACTGTCGCATTTATAACTTTAGGTTGTAAAGTAAATCAATATGAAACAAATGCAATGATACAAGAGTTTATTAAAAATGGATATAAGTTAGTAGAACACACAGAAAAAGCAGATATATATGTAATAAATACTTGTACAGTAACTAATATGTCAGATAGAAAATCAAGACAAATGTTAAGACGTGTAAAACACTTAAATCCTAATTCAGTAGTTGTTGCAACAGGTTGTTATGTGCAAGTATCAAAAAAAGAAATAGAAGATATAGAAGAAATTAATATAATACTTGGAAATAATGAGAAAAAAGAAATAGTAAAATATGTAGAAAACTATTTAAATGACAAAAATAGACAAGAAGAAATAGAAGATGTAATGTATAAAAAAGAATTTGTTGATTTTGGAGATGTGACATATTCAGAAAAAACAAGAGCAGTAATAAAAGTACAAGACGGATGTGATAGATTTTGCTCATATTGCATTATACCTTATGCAAGAGGAAGAGTAAGAAGTAGAAAGCCAGAAAGTATAATATCTGAAATTAAAAAGATTGCAAAAAATGACATAAAAGAAGTAGTAATTACAGGGATACATATTGCATCATATGGAAAAGATTTCAAAGAAGAATATAGGCTAATTGATTTACTAGAAGAAATAAACAAGATAGAGGGAATAAAAAGAATTAGATTAGGTTCAATAGAACCACTATTAATAACAGAAGAATTTGTAGAAAGACTAAAAAAATTAGACAAAATATGTCATCATTTTCATTTATCACTACAAAGTGGATGTGATGAAACTTTAAAAAGAATGAACAGAAGATACACTATAGAGGAATTTAAGAAAATTGTAAAACTACTTCGAAATGCATATAGTGACGTAATGCTTACAACAGATATAATTGTAGGATTTCCAGGAGAAACAGAAGAAGAATTTAATAAAACTTATGAATTTTTAAAAGAAATAAAATTCTATAAAACTCATGTGTTTAAGTATTCAGAAAGAAAAGGAACAAAAGCCGAAAAGATGGAAAATAAAATACCAGGAGAAATTAAAGAAAGAAGAAGTCAAAAGCTAATTGAATTGTCAGATGTAAATGAAGATGATTATAATAAAAAATATATAGGAAAAGAAGTAGAAATATTATTTGAAGAAGAAAAAAATGGTGTGTTTCAAGGACATACAAATAACTATATATTAGGAAAACTAAAGGTAAATAACAATATTGAAAAAGAAAAAATAGAAAACAATATTATAAAAGTGAAATGTATAGATATCGGAAAAGAATGCATAATTGTGGAATAATCATAAATAATGTAACAAATATGTAACAAATGTGTAACGAATTTTTAATATTAAAATATAGGAAAATACTTGAAAAATAAAAAAATATATAGTATAAATAAAGTAATAAAAGTGTAAAAATTACAAAGGAGGAAATATAAATGGCTGAATTAGGTGAAGAAAAAAATGTATTTGGTGGAGTAGAATTTGAGGGAAATAATAACAATGTAGAAAATATTGCAAATAATGAAGTTCCAGAAAACGCTGGAACAATCAGAAATAATCAATTACCAGTTAAAACTGGATTCTGGAACAAATTCAAAGCATTCTGGTTACAAGATATTGATTGGAACAAAGAAATCAAAGTTGAATTAACACCATATCAACAAAAAGTAGAAGATGAAATCAATGAATTCCTACACCAAGAAGTAACATGGGAAAAAGTACATGACTTCTTATTCCAAGAAATTAGCTTTGGAAAAAAGAAAGAACAAGCATAATTTAAGTTTACGTTTAAATACGTTTTATTAATTGTGTCCTGTAAATTAAAAATAAGATTTAAAAAGTATAGCAAAATATTTATATATATGCTATACTTTCTTTGTATATGGCAAAAAGAAAGAAGTGAAAATTTTAATGGCTAAAAGCAAAACGATTTTTGTATGTAGTGAATGTGGAAATGAATCTGCAAAATGGTTAGGAAAATGTCCTGCTTGTGGAAGTTGGAATACTTTTTATGAACAAAAAGTTGTAGATACTAAAAGTTCTAGTGGAAAGGTAAAAGAAAAGTCAAATAATGTACCTAAAACTCTAAATTCTTATGAAGCAAAAGAAACTATAAGAAGTTCAACAGGATTTTCAGAATTAGATAGAGTTTTAGGTGGAGGACTTGTTAAAGGTTCTTTGATATTACTAGGTGGAGAGCCAGGTATTCGGAAAATCAACTTTAATTTTGCAAATTTGCGATAAAGTAAAAGGTGAAGGGAAAGTACTATATGTATCTGGAGAAGAATCAGCAGAACAAATAAAATTAAGAGCAGATAGACTCCGGAATAAATAATGAAGATATTTTATTTTTAGGTGAGACAGATATAGATGTAATAAATGATGCAATAATAAATATAAATCCAAAGCTTGTGATAATAGATTCAATTCAAACAATGTATTCAGATGAACTATCAGCTGCAGCTGGAAGTGTAAGTCAAGTAAGAGAAATAACTAGTCAAGTTATGAGAGTTTGTAAATCAAGAGCAATTACAACAATAATAATTGGACATGTAACAAAAGAAGGAAATATTGCAGGACCAAGAGTGTTAGAACACATGGTAGATACTGTGCTATATTTAGAAGGAGAAAGATATTTTTCATACAGGATTTTAAGAGGAGTAAAAAACAGATTTGGTTCAACAAATGAAATTGGTATGTTTGAAATGAGAGAAGAAGGAATGTGTGAAATACTTAACCCATCAGATGTGCTAATTTCGGAAAGAGATGATAATCCAGCTGGTTCTTGTATTGTAGCTACAATGGAAGGAACAAGACCTATTTTAGTAGAACTTCAAGCATTAACTTCTTCAACAGTATTTGGATATCCTAAAAGAGCTGCAAATGGAGTTGATTTTAACAGATTATCACTATTAATTGCGGTACTTGAAAAAAAGGCAGGAATTGCTTTAGGAAATCAAGATGTTTATTTAAATGTTGTAGGTGGGTTAAGAGTAAATGAACCTGCAATAGATTTAGGAACTATGATGGTTGTTGTATCAAGTTTTAAAAATATACCAATTCCAAAAGACATGGTAATTTTAGGTGAAGTTGGTTTAACAGGTGAAGTAAGGAGAATAAATTTAATAGAAAAAAGATTAAAAGAAGCGGAAAAATTAGGTTTTAAAACTTGTGTAATTCCAGAAAGTAACAAAAAAGACTTGAAAGATAAATATAAATTAGATATAATAGCTATCAGGAATGTTAAACAAGCAATGAATGCTATTTTTAATAATCAATCTTAGAAGTTTTAAGAAAGGAGAGTCTTAAATTGAGAAAGGGCAAAGAGGACAATATTACTGAAATATTGAAATTAATAGCACCAGGAACTCCTATAAGAAACGGATTAGAAAATATACTAAGAGCAAGAACTCGGAGCATTACTACTAATTACAGATAATAATGAAGTATTAAAAGAAATAGTAGATGGCGGATTTACAATAAATGAAGAGTATTCATCATCAAAATTATATGAACTTGCAAAAATGGATGGAGCAATAGTTTTAAGTGGAGATTTTAAGAAAATATTATATGCAAATGCACAACTTATTCCATCACATGAAATTATAACGTCAGAAACAGGAACAAGACATAGGACTGCTGAAAGAACTGCAAAACAAACAGGAGAGCTAGTAATTAGTATTTCACAAAGAAGAAATATAATAACCATATTTAAAGGCAATGACAGATATATTTTAGAAAATACAGAATCAGTACTAAACAAAGCAAATCAAGCAATCCAAACACTTGAAAAATATAAAAAAGTATTTGATAATAAATTAAATATATTAAATGAATATGAATTTAATGATATAGTAACTTTAAAAAATGTAATTGAAGCAATTCAAAGAGCAGAAATGGTAATGAAAATTGTGGAAGAAATACAAAGGCAGATATATGAACTTGGTGATGATGGAAGGCTAGTAAAAATGCAATTAGAAGAATTAATTGGTGGTTTAGAAAAAGAAGAAGAGCTAATTATAAAAGATTATTTAGTTCCAGGAAGAAAGAAAATAACACCAGAGAAAATAATAGAAAAACTAGAAGAGTTAAATTATGAGGAGCTTACAAAAGAATCTTCAATTGCAAAATTACTAGGATATGAAAACTTTGATAATTATGATGAGGTTGGAGTATATACAAAAGGATATCGTATTTTAAATAAAGTACCGAGAATGCCATCAAATATTGTAGAAAACTTAGTTGATTCATTTAAATCATTCCAACACATATTAGCAGCAGACATAGAAAGCTTAGATGATGTTGATGGAATTGGTGAAGTAAGAGCAAGAACAATTAAACAATCATTAAAAAGAATGCAAGAACAATTTGTATTTGATAATTTGATATAATCTATAAAGATAAGAAGAAAGGTTGATAATGATGAAAAAATTTAAAAACATATTATGGGTATTAGCACTAATAGTATTAATAGTACTAATCGCAGGAATTGCATATGGATATTACAGAAATGCTACTATGGAAGTAAAAAATCCAATAGCTACAATAGAAATTGAAAATTATGGAACAATAAAAGTAGAGTTATATCCTGAATTAGCTCCAGAAACAGTAGCTAACTTTATAACACTTGCAAATAGAGGATTTTATAATGGACTTACTTTCCATAGAGTTGTAAAAGACTTTATGATACAAGGTGGAGACCCAGAAGGAACAGGTCAAGGAGGAGCAAAGCTTTCTGATTTAAGAGATGATGGAGAAGATACAGATTATTCAATAAAAGGAGAATTTATTGCAAATGGAGTGGATAACAACTTAAAATTTGATGAAGGTGTAATTGGTATGGCAAGAAATGATTACACAAGTTATTCACCATCATTAACTGAAGAATCATATAACTCTGCTAGCTCACAATTCTTTATAATGACAGCTGATAATAGTTCTTTAAATGGATATTATACATCTTTTGGTAAAGTAACAGAAGGAATGGATGTAGTACATAACATAGAAAATGTAGAAGTAAAAGCTGCAGATGATAGTGAAACTTCAGGAAATACAGAAGTAAGTACACCAGTAAATACAATTACAATTTCATCTATTTCAGTAGATACAATGGGAACAGATTATGAGTTGCCTGAAACTTTAACACCATTTGATTATATGACTTGGTTATATAGTCAATATGGAATAGATCCAAGTGCTTTAGGAAACTAAAAATAAAAAAATAGCAAAAATTAATATAAAAATTAGTAAAATGGTTGACAAACGGGGTGGAAATTAGTTATAATATTAACTGTGCTCATACTTAAGCGCACAAAGAACTATGGTGGATGTAGCGTAGTTGGTTAACGCGCCAGTTTGTGGCACTGGAGACCGTGGGTTCGAGTCCCATCTTCCACCCCAGTTGTTAATTAAATATTGGGCTGTAGCCAAGCGGTAAGGCACCAGACTTTGACTCTGGCATGCGCTAGTTCGAATCTAGCCAGCCCAGCCATAAATAGCAGATAAGAAATTATCTGTTATTTTTTTACACAAGCTTAAACTAAAATAATGTCTCTTACTTAAAAATGCCTTATTGATGTTATAATTAAATTTTAAAAGCAATATCTGAAAAAGAATTGTATTTATAACAATTCTATGATATAAATAGGAAAAATATTAAAATAATGTTTCTATTAAAGTTATAAAGTAGATTAGATGCTGAAAATACTGTTTATACTAAAAATGATGAAATATCAGGATTTTCTCCAATAGTAATTAATGGAGATTTAAATTTAGTAAAATAAAATTATTTATACTTATTTCAAATTTGTGATAGACTTTTCGAAAATATCTCTTGCGAAGAAGCTAAGTAAATATTATATGAACTTTTAAAGTTCTATATATAGCTAATAAAATAGACTCTCGATATTCTCGAAAGTCTATTTTAATATATTAAGATTATCGGCATATTCAAAAGAAATTTTTTCAAATCTTTCAGTATTTTTCCACCCAAGTTCTTTATGTGACAAATTAGAGATTTCTTTTACAGATTTATTACTTAGTAAATCAATAACATAATCTATAATCTTGATTTCTTTATCATTAAAAGAAGATAAGTCGTAATTGCCGTTGCTAGTAATAATAGATTGAATACTACCATCATTTTTTTCTTTATCTTCTCTTTTATATTTTTCATCTAGTTTTGATATTTCTTCATATTTACGATTTATAATTACAGGTCCATATTGTTCATGAACATAAGTAAGTCCAGTGATAGAAACAGCTCTTTTATTGTATGAAATCATATCTATAAACCATAAATATTTATTCAAACTAGTTAAATATAATTTGGTTTTACTTGCTATATATGAAATTAAATTCTGTAATTTCTCTAAATCTAAAACTTTAAAACCATTAAATATATTAGGTGATATCTTTAATTCATTTTCAATATATAATTTAAGTTCATAATTGTTATCATGAACAGATTGTTTATTAATTATATTTTCTATTTTAGAAAATGTTTTTTTGCTAATTCTATTAGTATAATAAGCTTCTTTTACTTTATTAAAAAATTCATTTTTGTCTTTTGAAATTAACCTTAGATAATCACTTTGAGATTTAGATGGTAAAGAACCATTTTCATATCTATTAATAGTCATTTTACCAAAATCTAAAATAGCAGTTAATTCTCTTTGAGAAATATCATACTTATCTCTTAAATCTCTTATCTCAGATGGAGTAATAATGTTTTTAACTTCTCTATATTTGTTATAAATTCTTTTTAGATTTTCATCTTCAATATCATTAATTACTAATTCATTTTTACACTTTTTGCAAATTGGTACATTTTCTTCTACATTAACGTCAACACCTTTGTATTTTTTAAAAATTCTCTTGTCAATATAATATTCTTGTTCACTATTACAATAAGGACAATAATGTTTCATGATATTTGCACCTCCTAAATAAAATTACCATACTCATGAATAGATATACATATTACTAAAGTATTATTAGCTAATCTGATTTTTATATACAATCTGATGTTTTGAAATGTAGGAGTGAAAATCCATATTTCACCTTCAAAACCTGCATCATCTTCTTCAGGTCCTCTATAATAATCATCTACTTCTAGATTTAATATAATATCCTTTATATCATTAGTTAATAAACCATATTCAAGCATAAAATTTCTATTCTTATCTCTATTTACCAGTATAAATTTATCTCCATTTTTATCTTTTGTTACAAGTTTTTTTATGATTGTAAGTTTTTGTCTAACTATTTGTTGTTTTATACTTTCCATGATGCTCCTCCTTTGTTAACAAAAGCGCCTCTTTTTGATGGCATTTTCATTATAAAACTTTTTTTGAAAAAAGTCAATAGAAAACAAAAATTTTAATGATTTAGTGATGTTTTACATCATGAGATAGACTACTGTTATTTATTAAATATTTTTAGTTCTAACAAATGTCTAACCAAATCTTAATAAATCCAAAAGTTAATAAACATTATTAAATCTAAAAATAATGTTTAAATTAGCCTAAAAATTGCTACATTATTAAATGTTTAGGTATGAGCTACAAATATAAGTTAAAAAGAAAATAGGGTATAAATAATTAGAAAAATATAATATAATATATATATAATAAAAACAAAAAGGAAGTGTTTAAGATGAAAGTGATTTTAGTAAATGGAGGGCCACATAAAAATGGTTGTGTACATACAGCATTAGAAGAAGTGGCAAAAACTTTAAATGAAGAAGGAATTGAAACAGAAATATTTTGGATTGGGAATAAACCAATAGCAGGTTGTATAGCATGTAAAAATTGTGTTAAAACACATAAATGCGTTTTTGATGATGTTGTAAATGAATTTGTAGAAAAAGCAAAAGATGTAGATGGGTTTATATTTGGTTCACCTGTACATTATGCAGGAGCGACAGGAGCAATAACATCATTTATGGATAGAGTATTTTATTCAGCATTTAATGGAGGAAAAGGAGATAGATTTTTATTTAAACCAGCAGCAACAGTAATTTCAGCAAGAAGGGCTGGAACAACAGCTACTTATGACCAATTAAATAAATATTTTGGAATAACTCAAATGCCTATTATTTCTTCAAGATATTGGAATATGGTACATGGAGCAACGCCAGAAGATGTAAAACAAGATAAAGAAGGAATGCAAATAATGAGGATTCTTGGAAGAAATATGGCATATTATTTGAAATGTATAGAAGCTGGAAAAGAAAAAGGAATAGAACTACCAAAACAAGAAGAAACAGAATTCACTAATTTTATTAGATAAAATCTGGTATATACAAAATTATACAAGCATAATCATATAGTAAGAAATTGCTATATGATTATTTTTTATTTGAAACCGTTTTATGAAATGTAAAAAAATATATAGAAAGGAGGTTTTATATATAATTAAATATGTTTTATAAATAAGAAAAAATAATATAAATGGAAAATATTGACATTACAAAACCTAGATGATATTTTAAAAAGCGTGTGAAAATATTAGAAAGGAAGTAAAAAAGTATGAGTTCTAACTTTTTATTTATTTGGGCAGATAGTGGACTATCTACAAAGTCTAACCATGTGAATGCACCATATCATTTTGTGCATGTAGGTGAGATAATTAATTATTTAGAAAATGAAATGAACCAAGAAATAGATTTATTAGATATAGAAGCTGAAGCAACAGAATTTCAAGATATAATGAAAAAAATAATAAAAGGAAACTATAAAGCGATTACATTTTATGTTAATACAGAAAACTTAGAAAATACAATAAAATTACAAAACTACATAAAAGAAGTAATTCCAAATTGTAAAACAATAGCATATGGAGAAATGCCAATATATTTACCAAAATATTTTAAGAAAACTAATTTTAATGCTATTGTTTCAAAAAAATGTGACCAAGAAATAGCGATTTTAGACTTTTTTAAATATAGTTTAGGAGAATTAAAAGAAGAAGAACAAAGAGGTGTAATATTAATAAAAGATAGACAATTGGTAAAGTGTAAACAAGGAGAATTTTTAGAACCTACTAAATGGGGATTTACAGATTTAAAAAAAGTTCCTATTGATAAATATTTTGAAATGGAAAAAAAGGAGCAAGTAGTTCTAACAGTTGCAAGAGGTTGTCCTTTTGACTGCCCATATTGTAATGCTGTTTTATATTATGGAAGAAAAGAAAGATGGAGACCAGTAGAAAGTATAATAGACTATATTAATAAAACTAAATGTAAATATTATAAATTTTTTGCACCAGATTTTACTTTAAATGAGAAAAAAGCAATGGAATTAGTAGATGGTTTGATAAAAAATGAATATAAAATGAAATGGTCATGTACTACAAGACCGGATTTGTTAAAAAACGAGGAACTAATAAGGAAAATGGCAGAATCTCGGATGTTATAAAATAGCGATAGGAATAGAATCAATAGAAAGTGAGGATTTAGAAAATATACATAAAAAATATGATAGAAAAGATGTAGAAAATGGAATTAAGCTATTACATAAATATGGAATAGAGTATAAAGCATTAGTTATGTTTGGAATGCCAAATCAGACAAAAGAAAATATAAAATACACATTAGAATTTCTGCAACAAAACAATGTAAAAATTAGGCCTACAGCATATACTCCGTTCTATGAAATGAACCATAATATGAATTCAGAACAGATATCAAAATATGATAAAAGAACGTATTATGAAGGGATTCCGGATTTGAAATATGGAGACTTTTTGAAACTAATTTATGACACAGAAAATTTTGAAAAAATACTTTAAAAAAGGAGAAAAATAATGTATAATAACTTAAAAGGAAAAATTGACCAAGCAATCAAAGAAAACACACCAGACTCAGTACTTTTTTCAGGAGGAGTAGATAGTTCAGTAGTACTATATACTGCACATAAATATAATCCAGATGTTATGGGGATTACAGTAGGTGTAAAAGGAAAAGAAACATCTGATATAGAATATAGTAAAATGGTTGCAAAAGAACTTGGAATTAAAAATCATAGAATATATTATGTAGAAGAAAATCAAGTAAAAGATATGGTAGAAACATCTGTTAGAATTTTAAAATCATTTAATCCAGAATGGATTAGTTCTACAACTACACTTTTACTTGGAACAATGTATGCAAAACATAAAGAATTAAAAAGTATATCAAGTGGAGAAGGAGCAGATGATTTATTAGGAAGCTTTCCATTTTTTAGAGCTTGGAAGGGAGACTATGCATCTTTAGATAAAGCTATAAAAGACAGATTAGGTGAAATTGTTGTAATGTCAGATGTAATAGCTAAAAATGTAGGTATAGAATATATTGCACCATTTCAAAATGAAGAAGTAAAAAAGGAAATCTTAAGTATTCCAATAGAAGAAAGAATGAAAAAAGAAGGAGAGATAACATCAAAATATCCTCTAAGAAAAGCATATGAGGAGATTTTACCAAAAGATTGTATAGTAAGACCTCAAACTATGGCTTTCACTGGTTCAGGTATATATGACACAATAAAAAGTATAGGAAATGACATAACAGACGAAGAATTTAATAATGCTTGTAATAATATATTTAAATTTAAAAATAAATTTGAGTATGCCTTATTTAAAATATATAGTAAAAATTTTGAATTTAAACAAGAAGAGCAAGGCGGATGTGTACATTGTAAAAGTAGCATGGGAAATAACAAAATAAATTGTAAAATTTGCGCAACATTGCAAATTGATGGAAAGGAATTGGAATTTAATGGTGACAGATAATAAATATAAGGAAATTCATGGTTCAGAAGGAATTGTTGTACATAATGGTAATGTGGTTTTAGGATTACAAAAAGAAAAAAGATGGTATCATTTATTAGACCATAAAAAAGTTGGAATAATAAAAACAATTGGTGGAGCAATAGAAGAAGAAGATAAAGGAAGTTCAAGAGAAGCCTTAAAAAGGGAGTTACAAGAAGAAATAAAAGACTTAGATTCTTCAAGTATGAGAATAACTAGTAAACCTATATTCCACAAATCATTAAAGATGAGGCAAATGAATAGATATGAAAGTAAATCAGATTTACAAATGAATGCTGATTTTTATGTTGTGGAAATCAAAAAAGAAGATAGCCTAGAACCAAATGATTTACCAGCAATAATTGAAATCCCAGTAGAAGGTTTCTTAAGTTTAATGTCTAAACAAGGAGATATAGACTTTAGTGATGTAAGAGACTATATTATAAAAAATAAAGATAGAGATGTTGAATTACCAGAAAGATATACTTTAATGATTCCAGACGAAGTAAGAGAATTATTTATAGAATTAAACAGAAAAATTCCCAGTAATAAGGAAGAGTTTGAAAGATAATAAAATAGCATTTGATTTTGATGGAGTAATAGCAAATACTACAAAAATGAAAATTAAATGGTTTAAAAAGAGAAATATAAAAATAAAAACATCAGATAAAACTAGCATATATAATATTTTAGGCCCAAATATGGATAAAAATAGAATTGATGAAATATATAAAAAAATGTCAAAAGATATTTTTACAAAAGAGGTTTTAGATAAAACTAAGCCAGTTAGAGGAGCAGTAAGAATTTTAAAGAAACTATCAAAACAATATGAAATATATATAATTACAGCAAGGCCTGAAAAAATGTTTCCTGATATAGAGAGTTGGTTAAAAAAGTATAATATAGAAAAAGATATAACAAAAGTGATATCATCAACAGGAAAAGAAAAACAAGACATTTGCAATGAAAATAATATTTTTCTTTTATGTGATGATGATATAAGACACTTGACTAATAAGAAAATACAAGTTAGAATGTTGTTTAAAAATAATAAAAAAATAAGAGATGATGATATTATTTCCTTAAATACATGGAGGAGAGTAAAAATTGAACTTGAAAGAAATAGAAGAAAAAGCAAAAGTAAAAGTAGAATATTATGAAAAAATTGAATCTACTCATTTATATGCAAAAAAAATAGCAGGAAAAAAAGAAGATAAAATACTAATTGCAGAAGAACAAACAGGAGGTATTGGAACTAAGGGAAGAAATTGGTATACAGGAAAAGGAAAAAATATTGCAATGACAATTATTTTACATCCAGATTGTAAAATAAATAAATTAGAAGGACTAACAGTAGAAATTGCAAGTAAAATAAAAGGAGCAATATATGAGCTATATGGGTACAATTTAGAAATTAAAGAACCAAATGATTTGATTCTAAATAATAAAAAGATATGTGGTATATTAACAGAAATAAATACTATTCGGAGGAAAAATAAATTATTTGTTAATAAGTTTTGGATTTAATGTAAATGAAGATTTTTTTTCAAGCGAGACAAAAGATATTGCAACTTCATTAAAGAAAGAATTTAAGAAAGATTTTAACCGTGAAGAAATAATAATAAAAATACTTGAAAAATTAAGAGAAATAGAGTTATAAAAGTTCTATTTCTTTTTTTTAGTCATATATATAAATTAAGAAATAAAAAAGAGGTGGAAGTTATGTCAGCAGGGAAAAATATAATTAAAGGAATTGGGATATCTTTTTTAATAACAGTAATTTTACTATTTATATTTTCTGTAATTCTAACATATACAAATGTTAATGAAAATACTATAACTCCTGTAGTTATAATAGTTACATGTATAAGTATCTTGATAGGAAGTTCTATTGGTAATATGTCTATAAAGAAAAATGGTTTGCTAAATGGAGCTTTAATTGGAGGAGGATATATTTTACTTATATATTTAATTTCAAGTCTTTTAAATTGGAAGTTCGGATTAAATATGCAAAGCATTATTATGATTATAAGCGGAATGTTGTTTGGCATATTAGGGGGGATTGTAGGAGTTAATAAGAAATAAAGTAGAATAAAAAAGAATAAAGTCAAGAATTGTCAATTTTTGCGATGAAAACTTGAGGAAAGTTTTAATAAAATATTGACAATTCTTTTTATCGTAATTATAATCTAGTTACATTTTCAAATTTCTATAATTTTTAAAATGTTTAAATATTTTTAATTCAATTGCCTAAAAAATATTTTAGGAATCTAGAAACAAAATCCAAAAAAATCAAAAAAAGTTAAGGAGGAATGTTGTATTTTAAGTAAAAAGAAAAAAGTAGTAATAGTGCTTGCTATTCTAGCTGTTATAATTCTTGCATTTGTAGGAGGTCAAGCTTATGCTAAATACTTTACAAAAGTAAAAGGAACAGGAATGGCAGAAATAGCAACATGGAGTTTTAAAGTAAATGGAGAAAAAGAGCAAGTTCAAAGTATCAATCTCGCTTCAACTGTAAATGATGAAACATTAGTTGATAACAAAATAGCACCAGGAACAAAGGGGAATTTTAATATAGTAATTGATGCAACTGATTCTGATGTAGGTATAAATTATAATATAAACTTCTCAGATGAAGCAAATAAGCCAATAAATCTAAAATTTATTTATAATGATGAAGAATATCAATCTATTGAAGAATTAGGAAATAATTTATCTGGCATTATTAATGCAAATGATGAAAACAAAACAAAAACTTTTAATATTGGTTGGGAATGGAAATATGAAACCGGTTCAGATGAAAATTCAATTTCTCAAAACGATGTTATTGATACAGAAAATGGAACAACATTAAGTAATTATACATTTAATGTTGTTGTATCTGGAACACAGGTAGAACCAACATCAAATTAGTTTTTACAATTATAGAAAAGAGAAAATGTAAAACCTCTGTAAATAAGATGAGGGGAGAACTCTCATCTTATTTACTAAAAAAGGATGGGATTTAATGAAAAATAAAAAGAAAATAATTATTATATCAATATTTGCAATAATTTTAATATTATTTTTAATAGGTTTTAGTATGGGAAAAGCTTTTTCTAAAACTGTAATAAATGGAACAGCAGATATTGCAAAGCCTATTATAGAAGTCAACAATGGCAAAGAAATAGAAATAACAAACAAGGAAAATAAAGGAGTTTATGATTTTTCAGTTAGAAACTTTAATGAACAAGGCGAAATAAATGAAGCAAATCTATTTTATAATATAGAAATTATATCAAATTTAAATGAAACAATAGATGTAAAAATCTATAAAGAAGACCAAGAGTTAAAACTCGAAAATAACAAAACAGAGGAGATGAGGTTAAGCCATAGTATAAAACAAGAGGATTTTTACAAGGTGGAAATTACATATAATAAAGATAAAAATATATCAATAGAAGAGATAATTCAAGATATACAAATTAAAGTACATTCAGAACAGGAAAAGACTTAAAAAGGAGGAAAAATGGAACAAGAAAAAATAAAAAGAAAATCTAAAAAAGTAAAATATATCTTGATTATTGTTGTTATAATTTTTATTATCTTTTTTATATTTAAATCAAATAGAATTGATTTTATAGATGATTTTATATTTTTTAAGTTATTTTCAAATGCGAATACTAGTGATTCTAATCAAGAAAATTTAAATCAAACAAAAATAGACCTTCCAGTATATGAATTTAACGTATCATATAAAAGCACAAGATTTGAAGGTGTTGATTTATTAGATACTGTAGATAATAAAACATTAGTAAAAGAAAAAGTAGCGCCAGGAACAAAAGGAGAATTTGTAATAAGAATAAATTCAAATGAAGATATGTATTATGAAGTGTATTTTAACAGTATAAATGAAAAACCTAAAAATTTAACATTTATATATAACAATAATAAATATCAAACATTAGATGAATTAGAAAAAGATTTAATAGGAGAAATCAGAAAAAAGGAAACAATAGATATAGAAATAAAATGGGAGTGGGAATATAAAATAAACGAAAGAGAAGATATACAAGATACTTTAGATGGAGAAAAATTAGTAAATTATAATTTTACTATTGAAACAATAGGAAGAAAGTAGAGGTGTTTTCTTATGCATAAAAGAAAAGCAATAATGTTACCTATTATCTTTTTTATAGTAATTGGAATAGGAAATGTAGTTTATGGAAAATATATAACAAATAGTATTTTTACAATAGCAAAAGTAAATGTTGAAAGTAAACCACCTGAAATAAAATTTATGGGAGTTACAAATTCAAATACTGGATATGAAGCTTATGCAAATAAAACACATATAGTAAATGTAAAATTAAAAGTAATCGAACAAAATATAAAAACAAATAATTTTAATAAAAACTATATAGAAATATTAGTAAATGGAGTTGCACAAAATGTTGGAGTATTTGAAATACAAGAACTAGAAAGAAAAGATGATTATATTGTATAT
This sequence comes from uncultured Clostridium sp., assembly GCA_930987745.1. Taxonomy (GTDB): domain Bacteria; phylum Bacillota; class Clostridia; order TANB77; family CAG-508; genus CAG-269. Next base: position 91,371 of record CAKNKX010000001.1, on the reverse strand, counting down.
AACCTAAAATTAAGCGGAATAGACGGAAATGGAGATTTATCAATTAGAATAAATAAAGGAGCAATAATAGACAAATATGGAAACCAAAATATATCAACAAGATTTGTTCTAAATATTACGATAGATAACATTCCACCAGAAAGTAATGCAAAAGAAGAAAAGTTACATAATGGAAAATCAAAAGTAACAATAAGTTCAAATGAAAAGTTAAGGCCAGTAAATGCTTGGAGTTTAGGTAGCAACAAAGATACATTAATAAAAGAATTTCCATCTATAACAAATTATGATTTGCCAATAATAGATTATGCAGAAAATACTTCTAAAGCAAATGTAAAAGTTGAAAATGCAACATATATAACATTAGGGTTTGGAGCTGTAAGTGTGAAAAATAATAGGGCTACTATTGATATGATAAATAACAAATGCATTGTAGGAGAAGATAGAATGAAAAATAATCCTATATGTAAAACTGAAATGATTACATTTTATAAAAAAGGAGAAATAGAAGATGATTTTTTACAGATGAAAGCATATAGCTATACATATTGGGGAAAAAATATAGAAGCGATAGGTATGTCATTTGAAAACAGATTTTATTATGGGTATAATCCTTCAGAAAATTCCTATGCTTCAATCAAATCAGGGCCAAATGTGAATTTAAATGGAAACAAAAACTTGATACTAGGTGGAGATGGAGTTAATCTTGCAAATAATGATGGACTGGGCCGGAAAGCCAATACCAGAATCAATAGCAAAGCAATATCTTTATGGGATTTCTAGTATAAAAATAAAGTTGAAAAATAATGATAATTATAATCTTGTTTATCAAGTTTGGGTAAATGGTTATGGTTGGCAAAATGCAGTGTTAGATGGAGGAGAAGCAAAGTATTCATATACAAAGCCGATTACAGCATTTAGAGTAACATTAGTACCTAAAACTGAAAAACAATATGTATTAGACACTTGGAATGGTAAGTAATCTAAAATAATTTATAAAAATAGTTGATATTTTTCTCATTTTAGGATAAAATCTAAAAAGACTAAATAAGGAGGTAGACTAGTGGTAACTTTAAAAGATGTAATGGAAAATGACGAAGTTGAAGCACTAATTATTGGTGCACAAAAACAAATGGATGGACTTCGGTTATACAGAACATAGCCATAGGCATATTTCGATTGTATCAAAAAGAGCAGGAGATATATTAGAAAAATTAAACTATCCTGAAAGAACAGTAGAGCTAACTAGAATTGCTCGGATATCTACATGACATAGGAAACTGTGTTAATCGTACAGACCATGCACACAGTGGAGCAATAATTGCATATAACATTTTAAAAGATATGGGAATGCCAGTAGAAGAAAGAACAGAAATTATGATGGCAATAGGAAATCATGATGAGAAAACAGGAACAGCAATAAATGATATATCAGCAGCAATAATTTTAGCTGATAAATCAGATGTTCATAGAGATAGAGTAACAAATCAAAATATGTCAACTTTTGATATTCATGACAGAGTAAATTATGCAGTAACAAATGCTAATTTAACACTAGATGAAAAAGAAAGAAAAATTACTTTAAATTTAACAATTGATACAAAAATATGTCCAGTATTAGATTATTTTGAAATATTTATGGAAAGAACAATGATGAGTAAAAATGCAGCAAAATATTTAAAAATTTGGTTCGAATTAATCATAAATGGCACAAAGTTATTATAGTGGGGGAATAAAAATGAGAAAAGTAAAAATATTAACAATTATATTATTAATTATCCTAGTTACAATGGTAGCATTTTTTGGAGTATATTTTAAAGTACAAAATAGAATGGAAAACAAAGTAGAAGGATATTCTTATGCAATGGATTTAGATGGTGCAAGAGTTATAAGATTAAAAGCAGATGAAACTACTGAAACTATTGTAAAAGATGCAGATGGAAATGAAGTTGCAGATGGGTCATCTTTAACAGATGAGGAAATAACTGAAAAAGGGTATACAAAAGAGGAAACACCAGTAAATAATAGTGAAGATTTAACAGTAGAAAATTATGAAAAAGCAAAAAAAATAATAGAAACTAGATTACAAAATGCAAATGTTTCAAATTATGTTGTAAAATTAGATTCTACAACAGGAGATATCATTATAGAAATAACAGAAGATAGTCAAACAGACGCAATAGTAAGTATGCTAGATTCAGAAGGAACATTTGAAATTTTAGATACAGAAACTAACGAAGTTTTATTAAATAATGATGATATAGAAAGTGTAAGTGCAGTTTATGGTACATCACAAACTTCAACTGGAACAAGTGTGTATCTAGACATAGAATTTACAAAAGAAGGAACTGAAAAACTAAGTCAAGTATCAAATGAATATAAAGCAGTAGAAAATACAAATACTACATCAGAAAATACAACTACAGATAATACAGTAGCAGATAACACAACAGGAAATACTACTACTTCAGAAGATAGTACAGAAACTACAGAAAAAACAATTACAATGAGAATAGATGGCGAAGAAATCATGACTCAAAGTTTTGATGAACCAATAGAAAATGGAAGAATGCAACTATCAATAGGACAAGCAACAACAGACCAAGAAACATTCCAAGAAAATATATCACAAGCAAGTACTATTGCAACTGTATTAGATTCTGGAAATATGCCTATACAATATGCAATTGATGAAAACCAATTTATATATTCAGATATAACAGAAAATGAAATACAAGTAGGAATGTATGTGATTTTAGCAATAGCTTTAATAGCATTAATTGTTATGGTAATCAGATATAAAATGTTAGGATTATTTGGAGCAATTTCATATATAGGATTAGTTTCAGTATTTTTACTAGTTATTAGATATGCAAATGTCGTGTTATCAATGGAAGGAATACTTGGAATTGTAATAATAATGATATTAAATTACATTTTTGTTAATAAATTCTTATCAAAACTAAAAGGAAAAAATAAAGAATTAGACAAAACTACTGTACAAATTGCAAATAATGAAACATATAAAGAATTTTTTATAAAAATTGTACCAATTTGTATAACAGTAATAACATTCTGCTTTATTAATTTCATTCCTATTAGTAGCTTTGGAATGACAATGTTCTGGGGAATAGCTTTAATTGCAGGATATAATGTTGTCATAACAAATAATTTATTGAAATTAAAAGCTAAATAAAATAGGAGGTAAGAAAAATGGAAAAAATAAAGAAGAATAAAAAAATAATAATAGGAATATTAATTGCAATTATATTAATTGCAGGTATAGCAATAACATTAACAATAGGATTAAATTTTGATTTGAATTATCAAGAAACAAAACAAATACAACTAAATTTAGGAACTGAATTTAATAAAAATGATATAAAAGAAATTACAGATGAAGTATTTTCAGGACAAAAAGTAATGATTCAAACAGTGGAAGTGTTTAAAGATGCTGTAAGTATCAGGACAACAAATATAACAGATGAGCAAAAACAAAGCTTAATAGATAAAATAAATGAAAAATATGAATCAGCAGAAATAGAAGCTGACTCTGTAGAGATAGAAACAATACCTCATACAAGAGGAAGAGACATTGTAAAACCATATATTGCACCATTTGCTTTAGCAACATTTATAATTTTAGTATATATGGCATTTAGATATAAAAAGATTGGAAGTACAAAAACAATATTAAAAACTTTAGGAATGGTTATACTTATGCAAGCTATATTATTAAGTATAATTGCTATAGCTAGAATCCCAATCGGAAGAGTAACTATTCCACTAGTTTTAGGAGTATACTTACTAACATTAATTGGTTTAACAACAAGTTTTGAAAAACAATTAAAAACAAAAGTAAGTGAAGAAGAAAAGAAAAAATAAATTTTGAGAATTTTGGGGACGGAGCATTTTTGTCTCATTTGAGACAATTAAGACCGATGCCTGAAATTCTCTTTTTTTAGATAACTAAAAAGAAAAAATTTAACAAAAATGAGACAAAAATGCTCCGTCCCCAAAATTCTCAATTTTTTTGAAAAAAACTATACAAAAAATAAAATTTAATGATATAATGTGAGACAAAGACAAAGTTAAAATACGGAGGATTAAAATGGGTAATATTGTTTTGTTAGATGAGTTAACTATAAATAAAATAGCAGCAGGTGAAGTAATAGAAAGACCAGCATCTGTAGTTAAAGAAATGGTTGAAAATTCAATAGATGCAGGGGCAACAAATATAACTGTTGAGATAAAAAATGGAGGAATTTCATTTATAAAAGTTACAGACAATGGAAAAGGGATTGCCCAAGATGATTTAGAAATTGCATTTGAAAGACATGCAACAAGCAAAATTAGGTCAGCTGATGATTTAGATACAGTTACATCTATGGGGTTTAGAGGAGAAGCTTTAGCAAGTATTGCAGCAATTGCCAATGTGGAATTAGTTTCAAAAACTGCTGAGCAAGAAATTGGATATAGAGTAGTTGTAGAAGGAGGAGATATTCTAGAAAAAGAAGAAGCTGGGTGTAGGACAGGAACATCAATTACTGTTAGAAATCTATTTTTTAATACTCCAGTTAGATATAAATTCTTGAAAAAAGATTATACAGAATCAGGATATATTGAAGATGCAATTACAAGAATTGCACTTGTTAATCCAAATATTGCAATAAAATTGATAAATACAGGGAAAACTGTAATTCAAACAAATGGAAATGGAGACATAAAAAGTGTAATATATAGCATCTATGGTAAGGACATTGCAAATGGCATAATAGATGTGGATTACACTTATGAAGATATAAAAATAAATGGAGTAATAGGAAAGCCAGAAATAGCAAGGTCAAACAGGTCTAATCAACTATTTTTCGTAAATAAAAGATATATAAAAGATAAGACTCTAACAGCAGCAACAGAGCAAGGGTATAAAGGTTTAATTCCAATTGGAAAATTTGGATTTGTAGTATTAAATTTAACAATAAACCCTGCAAAAGTTGATGTTAATGTTCATCCAGCTAAATTAGAAGTTAGGTTTGAGGAAGAAAATAAGGTATTTCAATCAATTTATCATGCCATAAAAAATACATTATTAAAAAATGAGCTTGTAGCTGATACGGAAAAAACGAAAACACCTGAAACTGTAAATTATGTTGATAGAAGTGCAGTTAGTTTTGAAGAGAGATTAAGAAAACTAAAAGAAACAAAAAAAGCAAATAGTCAAGCAGGAGGCTTATTTTCTTTTAGAAAACAAAATGAAAAAGAAATAGAAGAGTATAATGATGAAGAAAGTAAAATTAAAACAAATAACATAATAGAAGATATATATAATAAAAAAGAAAATGAAACTAAAGAACCTGAAAAAGTTGAAGATACTGTATCTACAATAGACACAAATGATGTTCTAAATCAGCTTAAGAAAATGAAAGAAAACTTAGAAAAAGAACTTTTAGAAAAAAATATTACTCCAAATACATTAAGTGGTTTATCAGATGTAGATGAAAAATATGAACAAAACAGTGGAGAGATTGAAGAAAGTGAAGAAAAAGAAGATATAAAAACAGAAGAAAAAGTAGAAGAAGATAAAAAAGAACCTGTTCAAGATACACATTCAATTATTGAAACAATAGAAAATCCAGAAGTCAAAAAAGAATTTGATGAAGTAAAAGAAAAAATAAAAGATTTGAATGAAAATCCAAAAGTTGTTTCAGAAGATTTTAATGAGATGTATGCAAAACTATTTGGTAGAGCTCCAATAATGGATAAGCCAGAAGATGAAAAACAAGATAAAACAAATGCAGTAGATATCATAAAAGATAATGTATCTATGTTTGAAACTCAAGAAGAATTAAAAAAACCAACATATAAATTTATAGGAATAGTATTTAAAACATATATAATTCTAGAAATGAATAATGAGATGTATATTTTAGACCAACATGCAGCACATGAAAGAATTATGTATGAAAAAGTAAAAAAGAATTACTATAGTGATGAGTCAAAAGATTCGCAAATGCTATTATTACCAGATATAATTACTTTAACACATAAAGAAATGGACATTGCAAAAGATAATATGCAAATGTTTAAAAAAGCAGGATTTAGTTTGGAAGAGTTTGGTGATAATACAATTAAATTGACAGGTGTTCCAACAGTATGTATAGATTTAGATACAAAAGAACTATTTTTAGAGACTTTAGATGAAATAAATACTGTTGCAAGAACAGCAAAACAAGAAAAAGAAGAAAAGTTCATTGCCACAGTAGCATGTAAAGCAGCAGTAAAAGCAAATATGGCACTATCAAAAGAAGAAGTAGAAAGTTTAATGGACCAATTACTTGCTTTACCAAATCCATTTACATGTCCACATGGAAGACCAACTGTAATAAAGATGTCTAAATATGATATTGAAAGAAAATTTGCAAGAAAATAGAAAAGGAAGAAGAAAATGGCTTTAGTTGTACTTATAACAATTTTAGTATATATAATTTTAATTGTTTGGACTTGGCATAATTTAGGTTTTATAGAAAAAACAAAGAAAATTGCATTTATTGTAATAGGAATAATAATAACATATATAATAACTCAAATAATATTCCAAATATCAAAAGGAGATATTACATATCCAAATGATGAAATTGCAAAACAAATAAGAAATGCAATAGTTGCAATTTTTTCTGGAATAAATGGTTTGATATTAATGCCAATAATTGCAAAAAACTTAGATAAGATAAATGAAAATGAGATAGAAAAAGAAGTAGTATCAAAAAGATTTATCATAATTTTTGTAATATTTATTATTTGCACATTTATAGAATGTGGATATATGAAAACTACTCAAGAAGGAATAATTAATACATATAAAACATTAGAACAGGAGAAGTAGAAAATAAAATGGACAAAAAAGAAAAAGTAATTGTAATATGTGGTCCAACAGCATCAGGGAAAACAGCTTTATCAATTGAACTTGCAAAAAAAATAAATGGTGAAATAGTATCTGCTGATTCAATGCAAATATATAAAGACATGAATATAGGAACAGCAAAACCCACACTAGAAGAAATGCAAGGGATAAAGCATTATTTAATAGATTTTGTTTCACCAGATGAAAGATATAGTGTTGCAGATTATAAAAAAGATGCGAAAAAAGCAATAAGAGAAATAATAAAAAAAGGAAAAACTCCAATTGTTGTTGGTGGCACAGGGTTATATGTAGATAGCTTAATTTATGAAATAGAGTATCCTGAAATTGAATTTGACGAAAAGTATAGAGAAGAGCTAGAAAAAAGAGTAGATAAAGAAGGATTAGATAAACTTTATGAAGAAGCAAAAAATATTGATGAAAAAGCTATAGAGAAAATTAGTAAAAATGATAAAAAAAGAATTTTAAGAATATTAGAAATATATCATGCAACAGGAAAAAATAAAACTGAGCAAGAAATAGAATCAAGAAAAAATAAGCCAGAATTTGATTATCATGTTTTTGCGATAAATTGGAATAGAGAAAAATTATATCAAAGAATAGAAAAAAGAGTAGATATAATGATTGAGCAAGGATTAATAGATGAAGTGAAAAATATTTACCAAAAATATGATAAATTTCCAACTGCTATGCAAGGACTTCGGATATAAAGAAGTAGTAGAATATTTAGAAAATAAATTAACAAAAGAAGAGATGATAGATAAAATAAAACAAGAAACAAGAAGATATGCAAAAAGACAACTTACATGGTTTAGAAAAAATAAGCAAACTATATGGTTAGATGGAGAAGAACAAATACAAAATAATATAAGAATTATTTTGGAGGGATAAATTTGGAAAAACATAGAGAAGAAAAAAAGCAAACATCAACCAATAAAGAAGTAGGAAAAAACAAAAAAGTAAAGAAAATAATAATATATATATTGATTTTAGCAATTATAGTATATATATTATATACAATTTATTTACTAATAAAAGATCCTACAAATATTATGACAGTTGAAGAAGGAGAGCTTACACAAGAAGAAACTTTAATTGGTTATGTTATAAGAGATGAACATGTAGTACAAGGTGAAAATTATAAAAATGGAATGGAACAGATAAAGTCAGAAGGAGAAAGAGCTTCTAAAGGTGAAAATATTTTTAGATATTATAGTACAAATGAAGAATCTCTAAAACAAAAGATTGCAGAATTAGATAATAAAATACAAGAAGCAATGACTAGTGATGCTAACCTTGCTTCATCATCTGATATGAAACTATTAGAAAATCAAATTGATGAAAAGATGGAAAATATTAATAAAATAACAGATAGTAAGACTTTAACAGAATATAAAAAAGAAATAGATCAATTAGTATCAAGAAAAGCAAAGATTGCAGGAGATTCTAGTCCACAAGGTTCATATTTAAATCAATTAATAGAAGAAAGAAGAGGATATGAAAGTGAGTTAAATTCTGGAGCGGAATATGTAACAGCACCTATTAGTGGAATTGTGTCATATAAAGTAGATGGATTAGAAAGTGTGCTTACACCAAACAATTTTAGTGAATTAAATAAAGAATATTTAGAAAGTTTGAATTTGCAAACAGGAAAAGTGGTGGCAACAAGTGAAGAAGCGGGAAAGGTTATAGATAATTTTGCTTGTTATATTGCAACAGTTGCAACTTCTGATGAAGCAAAAGAAGCAGAAGTAGGAGACAAAGTAAATGTGAGATTATCAAATAATACAGAGCCATCAGCAGAAATAACAAATATAGTAAAAGAAGATGATGGAGAAGTATTGTTAATTTTGAAATTAACAAATCAAATAGAAGAATTGATAAATTATAGAAAAATATCTTTTGATTTAATCTGGTGGAGTGATACAGGGTTAAAAGTACCAAATGTAGCAATTGTTACTCAAGATGATAAAGATTATGTTGTTAGAAATAGGGCAGGATATTTAAATAAATTATTAGTAAAAGTAACAAGAAGAGGAGATAAATATTCAATTGTTGAACCATATGATACAGAAGAATTAAAAGAATTAGGATATTCTAGTGATGAAATTATAAATTATAGGAAAATATCAATTTATGATGAAATAATACTAAATCCAGATTTAAGTAAAGCAGAAGAATGATTTAATATTTTACAATATTACAATAATGTTACAAAAATATTAAATTTATATAACATTAATAAAAAATATTGACTTTTTTGGAAAAAAATAAGATACTTATACCATGCAAAGGAAAGAAAATTTAGGAGGTTTTTTTATGTCAGGAGCATTAATGAATAAAGTTTGGGATTTATTTGGAATGGATTCAGCTCAACCTGAAGAAGAGGAAGAAAATGTATATGGTTATGATGAAGAATTAGAAGATGAAGAACCAGAAGTAGAAGATAAAAAAATATTTGGAAGAAAAAATAAAGTAGTACAAATGCAACAAGCGCAAAGTCAACCAAATGCAATCAAAATGGTTATATCACAACCAACATCATTTGAGCAATCAGATGAAATTTGTAGTTTCTTAAAAGAAAGAAAATCAGTTATTGTAAATCTAGAATATGTAAACAAAGAAGTAGCTAGAAGAATAGTTGATTTTATTAGTGGTGGAGTTTATGCATTAGATGGATATATACAAAAAGTATCAAATTCAATCTTTTTAGTAGCACCATCAAATTATGAAATTACAAATGAAATGGCAAGAGAAGAAATGAAAAATAAATTATCAGTTTCATGGTTAAAAAACAATGGAATCAATTAAGATTTAACTAACATAAGGGGGAAAAACAATGATAACTCCATTAGATATTGAAAACAAAAAGTTTTCTAAGCAAGTAGTAAATGGATATAATGTAGAAGAAGTAGACGATTTTTTAGATGACTTAACAGTTGACTATACAAAAAGCTATAAAGAAACATCAGAATTAAAAACAAAAGTTGAAGAATTGGAAAAAAGCTTAGAACACTATAAAACAATAGAAGATACATTACAAAATACACTATTAATGGCTCAAAAAACAGCAGAAGATGTTAAAAATGTAGCAAAACAACAAGCAGATCAAATTATAAATGAAGCAAAAGGAGCAGCTCAAAAACAAGCAAATGATTTAGATAATGAAATAGTTGCTAAAAAGAAAGAATTAGAAGACATAAAAAAACAATTTGATATATATAAAGCAAAAATGGAATCATTATTAATATCACAATTAGAGTTATTAAAAGATATAAATAAAAAAGAAGATAATGAATTTTAATTTTTCAATATACAAAAGAAAACTATCTATCAAAGTAGATAGTTTTTTTGTCGTATAAAAAGCGAAATTCAAAGAAAAATGTTACAAAAGAGTAAATATATTACAGAACTGTTAAATATATGTTACATTTATATGAATAGTATTGACCATTAAGAGAAAAAAGAATAAAATAGGTGTGTGATAGAAAGGTAATAAAATGAGAGTTATAAGTGGAACAGCAAGAGGAACTAAACTATATACATTAGATGGGTCACTTACAAGACCTACATTAGATAGAGTCAAAGAATCTTTATTTAACATTATTAGTCAAGAAATAAGAGGATGTGTTTTTTTAGACTTATTTGCAGGAAGTGGAGCGATAGGAATAGAAGCTGGAAGTAGAGGAGCAAGTAAAGTTATTTTATGTGATAAAGCAAAAGAGGCAGTAAATATAATAAAGAAAAATATAGAAAAGACACACCTAGAAGAAGTTACAAAAGTATATTGTAATAATTATGAGGATTTATTAAATAAAGATTTTTTAGAGAAACCAGACATAATTTATTTAGACCCACCATATGATACGGATTTTGCGTATTTGGCAACAAAACAAATAATAAAAAATGACTTATTAACAAAAGATACTTTAATAATTATAGAAACAGATGATATAGAAAAAATAGAAAAACAAATACAAAAACTAGAAGTAGAAAAAATAGACTTAAGAAAATATGGACGTGCATATCTCATATTTCTAAAAAAGAAATAATGGGAAAAGGAAGGGGTAAACCATGGAAATTTTTACATTATTAGAAACTTTAGAAGATTTATTAGAAAGAAGCAGAAACTTGCCTTTTTCAGAAAAAAGTATAGTAAATAAAGATGAAATGTTAGATTTAATAAAAGAAATAAGACTTAAACTTCCAGACGAGCTAAAACAAGCTAAATGGGTAAAAGAAGAAAGGCAACGTATATTAGTCGAGGCTCAAAAAGAAGCTGATGGAATTGTTAAAGAGGCAGAAAATAGAATAATTGCAATGATAGACGAACATGAAATTACAAGAAAAGCTTACGAACAAAAAACTGAAATAATTGAAACAGCAAATGAAATGTCTAGAGAAATTTCAACAGGTACAAAAGAATATGCTGATAGTATATTATCAAACACAGAAGATGTATTAAACGAAACATTAAATAAGCTAGGAAAAAATATGACAGAAGCTTTGAATTTAATGCAAATATCTTTAGAAGATACAATAAAAACAATACAAACAAGCAGAAAAGAACTAAAATAAATGATGATATCTAAAGCGAAGAAGTCAGATTCTAAACATCTGACTTTTTTAAGGATTAATGGAAGGTGGAAAAATGGCAAAAAAAAGAAGATATAAAAAAAGAAAAACAGCTTCAAAAGTTGATGTAGCAGTTATTGCATTAATAGTTATAAGTGTACTTTTTGCAGTACTTATATATACAAAATCAGGAATAATAGGAACAAAACTAAATGAAATATGTGGAGGAATGTTTGGAATTATCCAATATGTATTGCCAATAGGAATATTTGCAATAGCGATAAAAATGGCTTGTGATGGAAAAGATGAATTAAAATCTAAAATAATTCAATATTTAATATTAATAGTTAGTTTATCAGTATTATTTAGTCTTTTCCAAATAGCAGGAGGAGAATTGCAAACAAATAAAGAATTATCAGAGGTAGTACAAGATGCATATTCTATTGGTACTCAAAGTAGAGGTGGAGGAGCAATAGGAGCAGTTGCAGCAGTTCCACTAACAAATTTACTTCGGAGAAGTAGGAGCAATTATTCTATGTATTGGTGTTGCAGCAGTTTTAATAGTTTTCACATTTGGAATCAATATGTCTGAACTAATACAAGAATTTGCATATAATATGCAAGATAAAAAAGAAGAAAGAAAAGCACATAGAGAAGAAATAAGAAAACAGAGAATAGATGAAATAGAAGAAACACCAGCACAAAGAAGAAAACGTGAAAGAGAAGAAAGAAAAGTCCAAAGAGAAATGGAAAAACTAAATCAAGAAAAAGATCAAATGGCAGGTGAGCAAATAAAAATAAACTTCGGGGGCAGACTATTAGATAGTCAAGAAGAAACAAAAGGACTAAAAAAATATGACCACAGTAAAGATGATTTAGAACCATTAACAAAACAATCAAAAGAAAAAATGCAACCAGATGTATTGGAAAACAATCTATTTAGACAAGTAGAAGAAGAAAAACAAGATAAGAAAAAAGAAGTTCTACAATTAGAACATAGTGTTGTAGTTGAAGATGAACATTATGAATACCCACCAATCGAACTTCTTGCAAAATCACCTAAAAAGACGTTAAAAGGTGGAGCAAAAGCCCTAACAGATACAGCAACAAAATTACAAAAAACACTATATAGTTTTGGAGTATCTGCAAAAGTAGAAAATGTATCTGTAGGACCTGCAATTACTCGTTATGAGCTTAAACCTGCAGAAGGTGTAAGAGTAAGTAAAATTGCAAACTTAGCAGATGATATTGCTCTAAATTTAGCAGCAGAAACTATAAGAATTGAAGCTCCAATTCCAGGGAAACAAGCAGTAGGAATCGAAGTTCCAAATAAAGAAAAAGAAGTAGTTCATCTAAGAGAAGTTTTAGATAGTGATGAATTTAAAAATAGTAAATCAAAACTTTGTATAGCACTTGGAAAAGATGTAGCAGGAAATATTCAATTAGCAGATATAGGAAAAATGCCACATGTCTTAATTGCAGGAAGTACTGGTTCAGGAAAAAGTGTATGTATAAATACAATTATTACAAGTATTGTATATCATGCAAAACCAAGTGAAGTAAAATTTGTAATGGTAGACCCAAAAGTTGTAGAATTATCAGTATATAACGGAATACCACATCTATTAATTCCAGTAGTAACAGACCCTAAAAAAGCAGCAGGAGCTTTAGCATGGGCAGTACAAGAAATGGATGATAGGTATAACAAATTTGCAAGTAAGGGAGTTCGTGATTTAAAAGGATATAATAAAGCAATAGAAAAAGAAAATGAAGCAGGAAAATTACCACAAATAGTAATAATTATAGACGAGCTTGCAGACTTAATGATGGTTGCCAAAAACGATGTAGAAGATGCAATATGCCGTTTAGCACAAAAAGCAAGAGCAGCAGGAATGCACTTAGTAATTGCTACACAAAGACCATCTGTAGATGTAATTACAGGATTAATTAAAGCAAATGTACCATCAAGAATTGCATTTGCAGTATCATCACAAGTAGACTCAAGAACAATTTTAGACACAGTAGGAGCAGAAAAACTATTAGGAAAAGGAGATATGCTATTTTTCCCATCTGGAGCACCAAAACCTTCAAGAGTTCAAGGTACATTTGTATCAGATGATGAAGTAGAAAAAATAGTAGATTTCATAAAATCAAATGGAACAGCAACATATAGTGAAGATATATTAGAAACAATTGAAAATAATAATAAAACAGATAAAGAAATAGCAGAAAGTAGTGAGGATGACGATACAGACCCATTTTTAATGGATGCAATAAAAACTGTTGTAGAAACAGGACAAGCATCAACATCTTTTATACAAAGAAGATTTAAAGTAGGATATGCAAGAGCAGGAAGAATTATAGACCAAATGGAAGAAAGAGGAGTAATATCAGGTTACCAAGGAAGTAAACCAAGAGAAGTGTTAATGACTCTAGAAAAATTACATGAATTACAAATGGGAACAAGTGAAGAGGCAACAAAAGAAGGATGAGACAAAGAGGGACGGGGCATTTTTGTCTCACTTTTAAGAATTAACTTAAAAGCAAATTGAAAGTCGATTTGAGACAAAAATGCTCCGTCCCCGAAAGTCTCAAGAAAGGAGAAGAAATGCAAAAGAAAAAGGAAAATTTGATAGAAAAAATAGTTAAAAGAAACTATCAATCTGAGTTAGAAGATATTTTGGAAAAAAAATATTTTGAAGAAAATGTAAAAAGTACTCTCCTTAGTATTTTATATAAAATAGAAGCAGCATATAAAGATTATGAAACAGTAAAGGTTGATGTTGATTCAAAAGAAGAATATATTCAACATTTTTTAGACAGCATAGAGTTTGAATGTGATGATATAAAACTTGTAAAATTACATTCTAGAGAAAGTGAAATGTTAGGAAATAAGACATTTTTGGTAGAAAAGAATAAGAAAAGAATAATATGTTATCCAATTGAAAGAAAGCTACTTTATTGTGTTGCAAAAATCAGTAGAAGAACAAAAATAATAAAAGACAGTTATCCTATAATTAATAAAACATTATCAGATTTGATAAACTCAGGTGCAAATATCAATATGGTAGAGCCGTTAAGAGATTTTAATGGTTATTCATGGACTACCATAGATAGAGAAATAGAAAGTATTAAACATAATTTAATATATCAAAATCTGAGAATTTTACTTGGAAATGAATTTTTGAATAAATGGTTAAATAATCATGAATTTATAATAGATTATATGGAACGTTTTATAAATAAAATGGAGATAGAATATGGAGAAAAGCTAGCAGATGAATTTATAGAAAAACTAAAAGAGATATCAGTATTGTTAGAAATGAAATATGACAAAAAAACAAAAGAGCAATTAATAAAAATGAAAGAACAAGTTGAAGAAAAATTAGATAAAATAAAAGATAATGCAGAGTTTGTCGAAAATATAACAAGAGAAAAAAGAAAAATTACAGAAGAAATAAAGAGAATTGATGAAACATTAAATAATAAAGACCTTTTACAGGAAGAATATGAGGAAAGAAATAAAAATCTTCCACTTGAAGAAAAGATTTTTAGTTTAAGGATTTTATCAAAACTAATGATAGAAGAAAGAGAAAATAAGATAAGTAAAATAGAAAGATTAAATGATTTGCTAATTCCGCAAAAATTTATAGAATATAAACAACAATTACAACAAAAAGAAAAATACTTAAAATTATTAGAAACAAAAGAATTAGAAAAAGAAATAACTAATAAAACTATAGAACTTCAAAAAACGTTTTTGAAATGTGTTGAAATTCAAATAAGAAATATAAAGACTAAACAAGAGATTCAAAAACTAGTAAAAACATTTAGATATTATAATAAATTACCTTTTGAAGAAGGAAAGAACATTTCTGAAGTCAAAGGATTGGAAAGCAAAATAGAAGAAACAAGTAGGAAATTGATAGAAAAAGCTTATGAATTAAAAGCACTAGAAGAAATATCAAAAAATGAGGATGTAAATTATAAAATAATAAAAAAAGTATTTGATACACGAAGTATTAATTTAGAAGAACTATATATAAAAATTATAAAAGAAAAAGACAGATATTTTTTACAAACATTTGATGAAAAACTAGCAGAAGAAAAAATAGAATTAGAAACATTAGAAATGATAAATAAAAAAGAACTTGCTTTAAAAATAGGTAAAAAGATAAAAATATTTTCATAAATTAATAAGGAGGAATGGCAATGAAAATAACCTTTTTAGGTGCGACTAGAACAGTTACAGGTTCAAACTTTTTAGTAGAGGCTTGTCGGAAAAAAATTTTTAGTAGATTGTGGAATGTGGCAAGGAAAAGCTGAAATTGAAGAACAAAATTCAGAAGAATTTGAGTTTAATCCTAGAGATATAGATTTTATGTTATTAACACATGCACATATTGACCATTCAGGAAGAATTCCAAAACTATATAATGAAGGATTTAAAAACAAAATTTATGCACATAAGGCAACTTGTGACTTATGTACTTTAATGCTTCCAGATAGCCGGACATATTCAAGAAATGGAAAGTCAGTGGAAAAATAAAAAAAGGAAAAGAAAAGGAGAAAAAGAATTACCACCAATTTATACAGCAGAAGATGCATTAAAATGTTTAGAAATATTTGAACCAGTTCAATATGATGAAATAATAGAAATAACAAAAGATATTCATGTAAGATTTAATGATGCAGGTCATATGCTTCGGGTCTAGTATAATTGAATTATGGGTAAATGAAGATGGAAAAGAAACAAAAACAGTATTTACAGGAGATTTAGGAAATAATGATATACCACTTCTTAGTTCTCCAACAATGATAGAAAATGCAGATTATTTAGTAATGGAATCAACTTATGGAAGTAGATTACATTTAAGAAATAATGAAAAAGCTGAAATGTTTTTAAATATTGTTTCAGAAACATTAAATAATGGAGGAACAGTGGTTATACCATCATTTGCCGTGGGAAGAACTCAAGAAATATTATACGAAATAAATAGATTAAAAGATGAACATAAAGATGATGAAGATTTCAAAGAAAAATATAGAACATTAATGAAAGCAGATGTATTTGTGGATAGTCCACTTGCAATATCAGCAACAGAAGTATTTAGAGAAAATACTAATCTATTTGAACCAGAAGTACAAGAAGAAATAATGAAAGGCGATAATCCTCTTGAATTTCCAGGATTACATTTCACAAGAACTGCTGATGAATCCAAAGCTTTAAATGAAAGTGATAATGCAAGTATAATAATTTCAGCAAGTGGAATGTGTGAAGTAGGAAGAATAAAACATCATTTAAAACATAATTTGTGGAATCCAAATTCAACAATTTTATTTGTTGGTTATCAAGCCCCAGGAACTTTAGGATATGATATTGTAAATGGAGCAAAGAAGGTAAAAATATTTGGAGAAGAAATTGCTGTAAATGCAAGAATTGAATATATAGAAGGATATTCAGGTCATGCTGATCAAGAAGGTCTTATGAATTTTATATATTCATTTATAACAAAACCAAAACATATCTTCTTAGTACATGGAGAGCGAGAATCTCAAGATGTATTAAAAGGAAAAATAGATGAAGAAACCAAAATTCCAGTTTCAATACCAGAGTTTGGAGAAACTTATGAGATTACTTCCGAAGAAGTAAAACTAACAAATAAAATAGAAAGAAAAGTAGTAAGAACCTTAAGAGATGAAATTTCTCAAAGATTAACAAAATTAAAACCAGAAATTGAAGAAATGGAAAAATATATAAGAGAAGATATAGCTAATGAAAACTTAAGAGATGAAGATATATTTAGAATAAATGAAAAAATAAAAGATTTAGAAAAACAAATAGCAAATGTTGTAGAAGGATAAAACTTAAGAAAAAGAGAGGAAAAAGAATGGAAAACAAATATTTAAATGAAGCTATAATAGGAAATAAAAATATGCTTGTAACATTTACAGAAAAAGGAGAGTTACAAAGATTATACTTTCCAGCTAAAGATAATAGACAATATATAAACTTTTTTCATACAGGAGTAAAAATAAACGAATCAGATTTGATATATTTACATCAAGATATAAATAATAATTATAAACAATATTATGAACCAGACACAAATATATTAAATACAGAAATAACAAATACTTACTTTAATTTAAAAATACTTCAGACAGATTTTTGTCCATTAAAAGAAAATATATTAGTAAAAAAATATGTGTTTTTTAATGATGCGACAATTGATTTAGATGTAAGCTTTTATGTGCATTCAGAACTATTATCAGATTATAATAATCATGTTGGTTGTAAAGTAGTAGATTATGGAATGTTACAATATGCACATGACTATTATGTTGCAACTGTGGCAAAAGACTACCCTATATTTAAACATCAAATAAATGGAAGTAAAGAAACAATAAAAAGAGCAGAAATTCAAGATAAAGACTATATAGGAATGTCTAAAGATTCTAGTGTTGGATATAAAATAGGTAATTTGAAGCCAAACGAAAAAAAGGAAATATATTTAATAATAAAAATAGATGAAAATAATAATATATCACAAATGGAAGATGAAATAGACAGAGTAAGAAGATTAGACTTAGAAAAAGAATATACTAACACAAAAACATTTTGGAGAAAATATGTAAAATCACATAATGGTTTAAATTTAAAAGAACCAGAAAACAGCTATGAAGAAAGAATGTATGAAATCTATAGAAGAAGTATTTTACTATTTCCTTTGTTTACAAACCCAGAAACAGGTGGAATAATAGCTTCTCCAGAAATAGATGAAAACTTTACAAAATGTGGAAGATATGCATATTGTTGGACAAGAGATGCTGTATTTATTACAAAAGCAATGGATATTTTAAAAATGGAAAAAGAAACAGATAAATTTTTCAAAGTCTTTTGTAAAAAAACACAAAGTAAAAATGGAATGTGGGAACAAAGATTTTTCACAGATGGAAAACTAGCTCCATGCTGGGGATATCAAGTAGATGAAACAGCAAGTGTGGTTTATGGAGTGTATGAACACTATAAACATTCAAAACAGGAAAAGTTCTTAAAAGATAATTTGAAAATGTGTGAAAAAGCAGTAGATTTCTTGGAAAAATATGTAAAAGATTGGCTAAATATTGAAGGAATAGAAGATAGAGACAAAGATGTTGTAAAAGAAGAAATAGAAGAAGAAACTCAAGCAAGATTAGGAAGAGAACATAAATATCATGTAAGTTATGACTTATGGGAAATGAATGAAGGAGTTCATTTATATTCCTTATCAAGTATCTATTCTGCATTTGAAAGTATGATAAAAATATATAATGCACTTGGAAAAAATGTTTCAGAATTTGAAAATAATAGATTAAAAGAAGAAAAAATTGAAAAAACAAAGAAAAGATTAGAAAAACTACAAGTAGAAATCAAGAAATATATAGAAGAAAATTTATATGACGAAGAGAAAAAATGTTATGTAAGAAACTTAACAGATAGAAAAATGGATATAAGCATTTTAGGTGCAGTAGTTCCATTTAATGTATTTAAACCTAAAGAAAACAAAGTAAAAAATACAGTAGAAAACATAAACTTACATTTAAGAACATATACAGGTGGTTATCAAAGATTTGAAAATGACCATTATATGAATGGAAATCCATGGCCAATTGCAAACCTTTGGATGACACTATACTATCTAGAATCAGGAGAAAAGAAAAAAGCAAAAGAAACATTTGACTTTGTAGTAAAAACAGCAGGAAAGCATTATTTACTTGGAGAACAAATAGATAATAACACATTAAAACCAAGCTGGGTAATAGGACTTCGGTTGGTCACACGCAATGTTTATAATAGTTTTAGAAAAAATATTAAATAGTTGAGACAAAGGGGACGGGCTTATTTTGTGTCATTTGACACAAAATAAGCCCGTCCCCTTTGTCTCATTCTGATTAAAAAAGTGTAAAATATACAAAAAAAGTACTTGAAAAGTGCTTTTTTTTGTTATACAATAAGACTGCCATAAAAAGGCAAATAAAATATTTTTAAGGAGGACGATAAATATGTCAGTAAAAATAGGAATCAATGGATTTGGAAGAATAGGAAAATTATCATTCCAAGCAGCTTTAGGAAAAGAAGGAGTTGAAGTAGTAGCAGTAAACGACCCATTTGTTACAGCAGACTATATGGCTTATATGACAAAATATGATACAGTACATGGAAGATTTCAAGGAACAATAGAAGAAAAAAATGGAAATTTAGTAGTAAATGGAAAAGAAATAAAAGTATATAATGAAATGGACCCACATAACATTCCATGGGGAGAAATTGGAGTTGATTATGTATTAGAATGTTCAGGAGTATTTACAACAATGGAAAAAGCTGGGGCTCACTTAGATGCAGGAGCTAAAAAAGTATTAATTAGTGCACCATCAAAAGATGCTCCAATGTTTGTTATGGGTGTTAATAACGAAACATATGACCCAAGCATGAAAATAGTTTCAAATGCATCTTGTACAACAAACTGTTTAGCACCACTTGCTAAAATTATAAATGATAACTTTGGAATTAAAGAAGGATTAATGACAACAGTTCACTCAACAACTGCAACACAAAAAACAGTTGATGGAGCTTCTAAAAAAGATTGGAGAGGTGGAAGAGCAGCTAGTGCAAATATAATCCCATCTTCAACAGGAGCTGCAAAAGCAGTTGGAAAAGTTATACCAACATTAAATGGAAAATTAACAGGTATGTCATTCAGAGTACCAACAGTTGATGTTTCAGTAGTTGATTTAACATGTAACTTAGAAAAACCAACAACATATGAAGAAATATGTGCAGCAGTTAAAAAAGCAGCTGAAGGAGAATTAAAAGGAATAGTTGAATATACAGACGAACCAGTTGTATCTTCAGACTTCTTAAGTGATGCTCATACATCAATATTTGACGCAACAGCTGGAATAATGCTAACAGATACATTTGTTAAATTAGTAGCATGGTATGACAACGAATGGGGATATTCAAACAAATTAGTAGACCTTGCTTGCTATATTGCTAGCAGAGACTAAAAAAGGGATTTTGGGAACGAAGTTATTTCTCTTTAAATCTACAAATTAAAATACATAAATTATTTGAAAAGAATACTTGAAAAAGTATTCTTTTTTGTATAGAATATATTTGTAAAAAATACAAAGGAGGAAAATGTCTTGAGAATAGGAAAGGAAAATAAAAAGGTAACTAACCTTAAAGAGCTATATCGTAGAAGAATAGAAAATAGGGGAATTACACTAGTAGCATTAATTGTAACAATAGTAGTGTTACTTATTTTGGCAGGAGTTTCAATAGGAGCACTAACTAATAGAAAAGGGCTTATTCAAGAAGCTCATAACTCAGCTGACCAAGCACAAAGAGAAAGCATAATTCAAAAAATCCAAGCAGATTTATTAGTTGAAAAAACCAAGACAGGAGATAATCCAAATAAAAATACATTAAAAGATATAATTGAAGAAAATGGATATAATGAAGGAGAACTAGGAGAAGATAGTTTTATTACAAAAGATGGTGGATTTGAGATTCAATATGATGAAATATCAGGTTGGGAAAATTAAACTGTAAGCGATTTAAAAACAGGAAATTATGTAAGCTATACAACAGAATCTGGAGAAACTATAGAGTGTGTTGTTTTATACGATAGTAATTATAATTATGGAGTGCAAATAATATCAACAGATTCAGTAGATACAGTATTATTAGGCTCAGCAGATTATACTGCTTCAAAAACATCATATAATGGTGCAATAGAAACATTAAAAAATGTGGCAAGAAATCTTTTAAATACAAATATAGCAAATGATGCAAGATGTGTTGGAACAAATCCAGGTAGTCCAGATATAGATACAGAAGAAATGTTTACTTTAGGATATACACATACACAAAATAATGCATTAAAAGTAGCTGATTCAAATTATGAAACTGATTATAACCAAATGACTAGTCTAGGAATAGCAGGAGCAACATCTGAGTATTGGTTGGCATCTCGTACAATCTTGTCATATCCAATGAATACAGAATTTTGTGTACGTTCTGTAACTTCAGCAGGAGAATTAGCAAATGGAACTACTGAAGTTGGATATGGGTTATGTAGTTTAGGAAACAGAGAACTTATGAATGGAAATACAAATAGATTAGGATTTAGACCTGTTTTTATACTAAAAGAAGGGGTAGAAATTACAAATGGAAACGGAGAAAAAGATAATCCATATATATTAGATGTATAAAATTAAAAAGAGTACTTGAAAAGTGCTCTTTTTTGATATAAAATAGGGTTAGTCTTATACAAAGGTAAAATTTGTATATAATAAGACTAATTGAAAAATATTTAAGGAGGAAACGAAAATGAATAAGAAAACAGTAAAAGATATCGATTTAAAAGGGAAAAAAGTACTAGTTAGATGTGACTTTAACGTACCAATGGATGAAGAAAGAAATATTACAGATAATACAAGAATAGTAGCAGCACTACCAACAATAAAATATTTACTAGAGGAGAATTGTGCTGTAATATTATGCTCACATTTAGGAAGACCAAAAGGAGAATTTAAACCAGAATTTTCATTAAAACCAGTAGCAGAAGAATTATCAAAACTATTAGATAAAGAAGTAATAATGGCAAATGATGTAATAGGAGAAGATGCAACATCTAAAGCTAAAGCATTACAACCAGGACAAATCCTATTACTAGAAAATGTAAGATTTCATAGAGAAGAAACAGATAATGATGAAGAATTTAGCAAAAAATTAGCATCAATGGCAGAAATATATGTAAATGATGCATTTGGAACTGCACATAGAGCACATGCCTCAACAGAAGGTGTAACAAGATATTTACCAGCAGTAGCAGGATTTTTAATTGAAAAAGAATTAAAATTCTTAGGAAATGCAATATCAAATCCAGTAAGACCATTTGTTGCAATTTTAGGTGGAGCAAAAGTATCTGATAAAATTGGAGTAATAGATAGTTTATTAGAAAAAGTAGATACATTAATGATAGGTGGAGGAATGGCATATACATTCTTTAAGGCACAAGGATATGGAGTAGGAAATTCACTATGTGAATTAGACAAATTAGATTTAGCAAAATCATTAATGGAAAAAGCAAAAGCAAAAGGTGTAAAACTAATGCTTCCAGTAGATACAGTTGTAGGAAAAGAATTTAAAGAAGATACAGAAAGTAAAACTGTTGCATGGACAGATATTCCAGACGATTGGGAAGGATTTGATATTGGAGAAAAAACAATAGAAATGTTCTCTGATGAATTAAAATCAGCAAAAACAGTAGTATGGAATGGACCTTTAGGATTATTTGAATTTGCTCAATTTGCTAAAGGAACAAATGCAATAGCAAAAGTTTTATCTGAATTAGATGCAACAACAATAATTGGTGGTGGAGATTCAGCAGCAGCAGTTAAAAAAGCAGGATTACAAGACAAAATGACACATATTTCAACAGGTGGAGGAGCATCACTAGAATTTTTAGAAGGTAAGAAATTGCCAGGAATCGAATGTTTACAAGATAAATAAAGGAGAAGTTGTGGAAAGAATAAATACAAGACCAATTAAAGTAGGAAATGTACAAATAGGCGGACAAAATAAAGTAGTAATACAATCGATGACCAATACAAAAACAAAAGATATAAAAGAAACAGTAAATCAGATTTTAGAATTAGAAAAGGCTGGTTGTGAAATTATAAGGGTTGCATGCTTAGATTTAGAAGATGCAAAAGCAATCGAAAAAATAAAAAAACAAATCCATATACCAATTGTGGCAGATATACATTTTGACTATAAAATTGCATTAGAAGCGATAAAAAGTGGGGTTGATAAAATAAGAATCAACCCCGGAAATATCGGAAAAAAAGAAAATGTAAAAAAAGTAGTAGAAGCCTGCAGGAAGAAGAATATTCCTATAAGAATAGGAGTAAATGGAGGTTCTTTAGAAAAAGATTTGCTAGAAAAATATGGTAAGCCAACAGCAGAAGCAATGGTAGAAAGTGCAAAAAGACATGTGAAAATCTTAGAGGAGTTAGAGTTTTTCGATATAGCAATTTCTTTAAAAGCATCAAATCTTGATTTATGTATAAAAGCATATGAATGTGCAAGTAAAGAATTTAATTATCCTTTACATCTAGGAATAACAGAAGCGGGAACAGAATTTAGTGGAACAATAAAATCAAGTATTGGATTAGGAATTTTGCTAAAAGAAGGAATAGGAGATACAATAAGAGTTTCACTATCAGATAATCCTGTAAAAGAAATAAAAGTTGCAAAGGAAATTCTGAAAAATTGTAATTTATATAATAATTCTCCAACATTAATAGCTTGTCCTACATGTGGAAGGACAAAAATAAACTTAATTCCAATTGCAAAAAAAGTCGAAGAATTTTTACAAAATATAAATTCAAACATAACTGTAGCAGTTATGGGATGTGCTGTAAATGGTCCAGGAGAAGCACGAGAAGCAGATATAGGAATTGCAGGAGGAATAGGAGAAGGGCTATTATTTAAAAAAGGTGAAATAATAAAAAAAGTAAAAGAAGAAGATTTAGTAAAAACATTACAAGAAGAAATACTAAAAATGGTAGAATAAAAATATAATATAAAGGTGAACTATGGAAATAATAGTAGGAAAAACAAGTGGATTTTGTTATGGAGTTAAAACTACAATCGAAAAAACAGAAAAAATATTAGAAGATAATAAAAGTGATGAAATCTACTGTTTAGGCGAATTAGTACATAATAAGACAATAATTGATGATTTTAAAGCAAAAGGCATAAAATTTGTAAATGATATTGAAGAAGCAAAGAAAACTACAATAATAAGAGCACATGGAATAGAAAAAAATATATATGAAAAAGCTAAAAGAAGAAATATAGAATTAATAGATCTAACTTGTCCGAGTGTATTGAAGATTCATGAAATTGTAGAAAAATATGCAAAAAATGACTATTATATATTTTTAGTAGGAAAAAAAGAACACCCAGAAACAATAGGAACATATAGTTTTTGTGGAAAAAATTCTTGTATAATATCAAAAAGTTCAGATGTCGAAAAAGCACTTGAAAATTTTTCAAAAACAAATTTAGATAAAACTTTGATAATAGTGCAAACAACATATAGTAAGAAAGAATTTGAAGAAATTGTAGAAAAAATAAAAGAAAATCTACCACAAAATATTTTATTAGAAATCAAAAATACAATTTGCAAAGCGACAGAATTAAGACAAGAAGAAACAAAAAGTATGTCGAAAAAAGTAGATTTAATGGTAATTGTTGGAGGGAAAAATAGTTCTAACACAAACAAATTATATGAAATAGCAAAAGCAAATTGTAAAAAAGCAATTTTTGTCGAAACAAAAGAAGAAATAGATAAAAATACTATTAGAGATTTTGAAAGAGTAGGAATAATGGCAGGAGCTTCAACTCCACAAAAAAGTATAGACGAAATAATAGAAAAATTAAAAAGTAAATAGAAATTAGAAAGGAGAAAATCTATGAGAAAAAAAGTAATAGCGGGAAATTGGAAAATGAATATGCTTCCAGATGAAGCAATAAAATTTATAGAGGAGCTTACACCACTTGTAAAAGATACAGAAAATGAGGTAGTACTTTGTGTTCCATATACAGATTTATTTTATGCACTTTTAACAGCACAAAATACAAATATTAAAATAGGTGCTCAAAATATGCATTTTGAAGAAAAAGGAGCTTACACTGGTGAGGTTTCAGGGAAAATGCTAAAAGCAATAAATGTAGAATATGTAATACTAGGACATTCAGAAAGAAGACAATATTTCAATGAAACAGATGAAACAGTAAATAAAAAATTAAAAGCAGCATTTACATATGGTTTAAAACCAATAGTTTGTGTTGGAGAAACATTAGAAGAAAGAGAAGCAGGAAAAACAACAGATATAATAACAAAACAAACAGAACTTGCATTAGAAGGATTAACAGAAGAACAAGTTGCAAATACAATAATTGCATATGAACCAATTTGGGCAATTGGAACAGGAAAAACAGCAACAAGTGAAGATGCAAACAATTCAATTAAAGAAATTAGAAATAAAATTAAAGAAATATATGGACAAAAAGTGTCAGATAGAGTTATAATACAGTATGGCGGAAGCGTAAAATCAACAAATAGCAAAGAATTATTTTCTATGTCAGACATTGATGGTGGCTTAGTTGGTGGAGCAAGCCTAAAAGCAGATGAATTTAGCAAAATAGTAAATTATGACAAATAGCTATTTGTTAAAATTCAAATAAAAACAAAAGGATGGTAGAAAAATGAAAGATAAACTAACAATGCTAATGATATTAGATGGGTTTGGAGACAACCCTAACAAAGATGGAAATGCAATAAAATTAGCAAAAACTCCAAATATTGATAAACTAATGAAAAAATATCCAAATACAGAAATATTTACAAGTGGACTAGCAGTAGGATTGCCAGAAGGACAAATGGGAAATTCAGAAGTAGGACACACAAATATTGGAGCAGGAAGAATTGTATATCAAGAATTAACAAGAATAACAAAATCAATTGAAGATGGAGACTTTTTTAGTAATCCAGAATTTATAGCAGCAATTGAAAACTGTAAAAAATACAATTCTAAATTACATATATTAGGATTAGTATCAGATGGAGGAGTACATAGTCATAATCGTCATCTTTATGGATTATTAGAAATGGCTAAAAGAAGAGATTTTGAAAATGTATATGTACACTGTTTCTTAGATGGAAGAGATACTCCACCAGCATCTGCTGAGGGGTATATCGGAAAACTTCAAGAAAAAATGAAAGAAAAAGGAATAGGAAAAATAGCAAGTTTATCTGGTAGATTCTATTCTATGGATAGAGATAAAAGATGGCAAAGAGTTCAAAAATGTTATGATGCTCTAGTAAATGGAAAAGGTTTAAAAGCTGGAAATCCAATAAAAGCAATAGAAGATTCATACCAAAAAGAAGTGTTTGATGAATTTGTTGAGCCTACTGTTATATGTAATGGAGAAGAACCAATTGCAACAATTGGAAAACATGATTCAGTTATATTCTTTAACTTTAGACCAGATAGAGCAAGAGAAATAACAAGAACATTAGTAGATACTGAATTTAATGAATTTGAAACTAAAAAAGATTTAAGTTTATACTTCGTATGTTTTACAAATTATGATGAAACAATGCCAAATGTTCATATAGCATTTAAGAAAGAACCATTACACAATACATTTGGAGAATATATAAGCAAAAACGGTTATACACAATTAAGAATTGCAGAAACTGAAAAATATGCACATGTAACATTTTTCTTCAATGGAGGAGAAGAAAAACAATATCCTGGAGAAGATAGAATCTTAGTACCATCTCCAAAGGTAGAAACATATGATATGAAACCAGAAATGAGTGCATATGAAGTAACAGATAAAGTATTAGAAGCAATATCACAAGATAAATATGATAGCATAATCTTAAATTACGCAAATACAGATATGGTAGGACATACTGGAAGCTTAGATGCAGCAATAAAAGCAGTAGAAGCAGTAGATACATGTGTTGGAAAAGTTGTAAAATTAGTAGAAGAAAAACAAGGAAACTTAATTATTACAGCAGACCATGGAAATGCAGAACAAATGATAGACTATAAAACTGGAGAACCACATACAGCACATACTACAAATCCAGTACCAATCATATTAGTAACACCAAATAAAGACTTGAAATTAAAATCAGGTGGAAAACTAGCAGACTTAGCACCAACAATGCTTGATTTAATGAATTTAGAAAAACCAGAGGAAATGACAGGAGAAAGCTTATTAGATAAGGAATAGAAAGATATGTTAAATCATACGAAAAAGATAAAAGAAATATATGAAGAAATACAAAAAAGGTTATTTTATATGATACCTGAAAAATGGGATAAACTATATCTATACAGTTCAGTAATTGATAAATCAAAAAATGAGAAAACTGGAGAATTGTTTTTTTACTATATCCCAAAAGGAATATTGAAAAAAAGACCAATAAATGTATATGAAATCCCAAATAAATTTAATATAGATGAAACACAATACTTAAAGTTAGTAGAATTACTATTTGAAAAAATAAAAGAATTAAGAGAAGAATTTAGAAAATCAGAATCAAAAGAATTATGGAGTAATATTACAATATTAATAGAAGGAACAAGATTTAAGGTAAGCTATGATTATGACGATCTTCAAAATAGTGATTTTAATAGCTATGAAAGACATGTGCTTTGGAGAATTAAATATTTAGGGATAACACCAGAACAATGTACAAAAGAAGAAAAAGAAGCAGTAAAAAAATATGCTAGTTTACCAAAAAAATTAGTAAGACATGAAACATATGAAACAGGTATATATATAAGAGATGTGAAAAACTTAGTAGAATATAATACAGATGGATTTGATAAAATCCAAGAACCTCAAGAAGAAAAAGAAACAAAAAATATTAATAAAATGAAAAATCAAATTTTATTCTCAGCAGAAGAAATTGAAACACAGAGAAGAAATAAAGAATAAAATAGGGGATAATCAAATTTCTGTTTTTAAATTTAGGAGAAATCCTATAAAATAAAGAACAAAACATAGTATTGAAAGGAGCAATTAAAATGATTTATTCAAAAGAATTAGAAGAAATGTGCACAGTCGCAAAAGGAGTTAATCATGGACCAGCACCAATTCCAGAAGAAGGAAAATGGGTAAAAGCAAAAGAAATAAAAGATATATCAGGATTAACACATGGAATTGGATGGTGTGCACCACAACAAGGAGCTTGTAAATTAACATTAAATGTTAAAGATGGAATTATTCAAGAAGCATTAATTGAAACAATAGGATGTTCAGGAATGACACATTCAGCTGCCATGGCAGGAGAAATTTTAACAGGAAAAACAATATTAGAAGCATTAAATACTGACTTAGTATGTGATGCAATTAACACAGCAATGAGAGAGTTATTCTTACAAATAGTATATGGAAGAACACAAACAGCTTTCTCAGAAGGAGGACTTCCAGTAGGAGCAGGTCTTGAAGACTTAGGAAAAGGACATACATCACAAGTTGGAACAATATATTCTAGTACATTAAAAGGACCAAGATATCTACAATTAACAGAAGGATATATAGTAGAATTAGGTCTAGATAAAGATGACCAAATAATTGGATATAAATATGTACATATGGGAAAAATGATGGATAACATCAAAAAAGGAATGGACCCAATGGAAGCAATTGAGAAAGCATCTGGAACATATGGAAGATTTGATGAAGCTGTTAAGAAAATTGACCCTAGAAAACAATAGAATTGAAAGAAGAGGTTAATTATGATAAATGATTTAGTAAAAAGAGCACATGATAATAGTGTAAAACATGGATTTTGGCAAGATGACAGAAATTTTGGAGAAGTAATTGCATTAATGCATAGTGAATTATCAGAAGCTTTTGAAGAATATAGACAAGGAAAACAAATAAATGAAACATATTATGAAGATGGAAAAAAGCCTTGTGGAATACCATCAGAGTTAGCAGATGTTATAATAAGAATATTTGACTTCTGTGGAGGAAATAATATTGATTTAGAGAAAATTATTCTAGAAAAGATGGAATACAATGAAACAAGACCATACAAGCATGGTAATAAAAAGTGTTAATTAAGGAGGAATAATAATGGCAGTAACATTTGAAAGTTATGAAAGAAGAATAGACCAAATAAAACCAGTAATGGAAAAATACGGAATAAAAGATTTTGAAGATGCATTAAAAATATGTACAGACAAAGGATTTAATCCATATGAAATAGTAAAAGGAGTACAACCAATATGTTTTGAAAATGCAGCTTGGGGCTATACATTAGGTGCAGCAATAGCAATCAAAAAAGGATGTACAAAAGCAGCTGATGCAGCAAAAGCAATTGGAGAAGGATTACAAGCTTTTTGTATTCCAGGTTCTGTTGCAGATGATAGAAAAGTAGGATTAGGACATGGAAACTTAGCTTCAATGCTACTTTCAGAAGACACAAAATGTTTTGCATTTTTAGCAGGACATGAATCTTTTGCAGCAGCAGAAGGAGCAATTGGAATTGCAAAATCAGCAAATAAAGTAAGAAAAGAACCATTAAGAGTAATCTTAAATGGACTTGGAAAAGATGCTGCACAAGTAATTTCAAGAATCAATGGATTTACATATGTAAAAACAGAATTTGATTTCTTCACAGGAAAAGTAAATGTAGTAGAAGAAATTGCTTACTCAAATGGAGAAAGAGCAAAAGTTAGATGTTATGGAGCAAATGATGTTAGAGAAGGTGTAGCAATAATGTGGATGGAAGATGTTGATGTATCAATTACTGGTAACTCAACAAACCCAACAAGATTCCAACATCCAGTTGCAGGAACATACAAAAAAGAAAGATTAGCAGAAGGTAAAAGATACTTCTCAGTTGCATCAGGTGGTGGAACTGGAAGAACATTACACCCAGACAATATGGCAGCAGGACCTGCTTCATATGGTATGACAGATACTATGGGAAGAATGCACTCAGATGCACAATTTGCAGGATCTTCATCAGTACCAGCACATGTTGAAATGATGGGATTAATTGGTATGGGAAATAACCCAATGGTTGGAGCATCAGTTGCAGTAGCTGTTGCAGTTGAAGAAGCAATGAAATAATTAGATAAAAAACTAAAAAGATATGAGTGAAAATTTTATTTACTTATATCTTTTTTTCTTTTTGTTACAACTTTTTATAAAATTAATTGTATAATAAATAAGAATAAAACAAAGGGGAAAAGTCTATGGAAGAAGATAAAAAATTATACAAAGAATTTTTAAATGGAAATGAAGAAGCATTTAATAAGTTAATAAATAAATACAAAAATAATATTATATATTTCATAACTAGATATGTAAAACATAAAGAAATTGCAGAAGATATATTTCAAGATGTAATTATGTATATATTGGAAAATAAAGAAAAATATAATCCGAAATATTCATTAAAAACTTACTTTTATACAATAGCAAAATCAAAATCATTAAATTACTTAAAGAAAAATAAAAAACAAGAAAGATTAGAAGATACATATAAAGACGAAAAATTAGTAGAAGATATAATTTTTTCAAATGAAAGAAAAGAAAAAATTATAAAAGTAATAAATAATATGCCACGAGATTATCAAATAGTAATATATTTAACTAAGATAGAAGGACTATCATATAAAGAAACGGGAAAAATAATGGAAAAAACACCTAGTCAAATAAAAACACTTGCGCATAATAGTAAAAAGAAACTAAAAGAATTATTAGTTAAAGAAAAAGTAATAGAAGTAAATAAAAATAAAATAATTAGACTTCTTCTTGTAATATTTACAAGCATTATTGTAATGTCAGGAATAGTTTATGCAGGAGTTACAATATATAAAAAATATATATGGAAAGAGCCAGAAAAGTTTAATTATACTGAAGAAAAAGAAGTAACAAGTGAAGATAGAAAAAATGCTTTGGATGAAGAAGAAGCAAAAAATATAGCAATAGAAATAATCAAAAAACTAAAAAATAATGAGGAAATAACAATAAAAAAAGCAGAACTAATAAAATATCCAGATGATAAAGAAATGGAATGGTTTATCCAAACAAATGAGCAAATATCAGTAAATCTTGATGCATATACAGGAGAGCTAATTTCATATTCAGATAATAGTATAGATGATACAAAAATAGCAAGTACAATGAGTAAAGAAAATGTAGAAAAAACAATTAAAGAGATGTATCAAAATTTAGGATATCCTGACGAATATACATTAACAAATCTTCAAAAATATGCTGTCACAGATGATACAAATTTATGGCAAGGCGATTTTTGTAAAGTATATGATGGAATAGCTAATGAATATGAATGTATAAGACTAACAATAATTCCTGAAATAAAACATTTATGGGGCTTAAATATATTTAATACTAAAACAGAAAATAATCCTATAGAAATATCAAAAGATGAAGCAATTGAAATTGTAAAAGCTAAATCAATAAGTTTAGGAAGAGATGAAAATAACATTAAAAATATAACAGCAGAATTAAAATTTGAAAAAATGAATACATTTGTATATTCACAAGAAGTATATGAAGAAAGTATAAATAGTATTAGTAATAATGTATCAAACAATAATGACAATATAACAAACATTCAATCTACCGATAATACATATGGATATAGAACAGAAAATTTAGTAAGGAAAGTTTGGAGAGTAGAAATTGAATATAATAATGATTTATTTAAAGATTTAGAGGCATATTTTGTAGATTGTACAACAGGAGAAATTTTAGGAGGAGATGCAATAAAATAATAAAAATAAAAGCAAGTAATTTAAAAAAGTTACTTGCTTTAAAAAAATTGTAGAAATTTTAAAAATCTTGTAATAAAATGATAAAAAAACTCTCTTACTTAATAGAAGGAGGTAAAAGTTATGCAGAATATAGAAGAAGTATATAAAGAATATTCAAATACAGTATTTAAATATTTATTCTGCTTAACAGGTAAAGAAGAAACAGCTGAAGATTTAACACAAGAAACTTTTGCGATTGCAATAAATAAAATCAGTAAATTTAGAGGGGATTGTAAAATATCTGTATGGCTTTGTCAAATAGCAAAACATTTATGGTATAAAGAATTAAAAAAACGTAAGAAAAATATAAATGTTTCTATAAATGATTTGAATGAGGAATTAACTACCGATGAAAGCATAGAAGAAATAATTTGTGACAAAGAAGATAAGCTAAAATTATTTAAAAGTATGCAAAAACTAGATGAAAAATCAAAAGAAGTAATGTATTTAAGACTTATAGGGAACTTAAATTTTACTGAAATAGGAGAAGTGCTGGGAAAAACACCTAATTGGGCAAGAGTTACATTTTATCGTGCTAAGCAAAAAATAAGGGAGGTAAATAAAAATGGAAAAGAAAACTGAGTGTGAAATAGTTCAAGATTTATTACTTGGATATATTGATGGAGTTTTAAATAAAGAATCTAAAAAATTAGTCGAAAAACATCTATCAGAATGTAAAAACTGTCAAAAAAGATTAGAAGAAATAAAGCAAGATATGAAAGAAAATGAAACTAATCAAAAAAAAGAAATTGATTATTTAAAAAAAATAAGAAGAAAATCAAGAATAAAATCTATTTTAATTGCTATTGGTATTGTTGCTTTAGTATTTTTTATAGTATATTTATATAAATTTATTATAATAAGCGATATGGTAAGCAAATCAGAAAAAAGTTTAGAATCAAATAACTTTTATAAAGAATCTTCAACAATTGTGGGAGATGGAGAAACTTCTGTAATTAAAACATACTATAAAGATGGAAAATGGAAACAAATATGGGAAATATATAGTGATGATGGAAAAGAAATATTATCTACAATGTATGCAACAGCAAATACTGATAAGAGAATTACAATATCAGATAGAGATAAAAAAGTAATATTAGAACATGGTGATTTAACAAAATTGTCAAATACTGAAAGCACTCTAAAAGGTGGAGGACTGTCATTTACAATTAATAGTTTTGCAGCAAAATTAGGTACAGCATTTATAATGTCAATTTCTACAGATACTTATGATATAGGAAAAGAATATTATGTAATAAGAAATAAGTTCGAAACAAATAATAGATGGGAAGAATGGGTTGATAAAGAAACAGGTATGCCACTTAGAACAATAAATAGAGGTGGAGTAGAAGAACACTTCCCAGGAACAGATGTGGTAAAAGAAGTAAGAGATAATATACAAGAATATAAATATAGTTTTGGAACAGTAACAGATGAAGATGTGGAAGTTCCAGATATAAATAGTTTCGGATATGAAATTGAAAATAAAGAATATAGTTTAGAAGCGTTAGAGCAAAATAATAGTTAAAAAATAAATAAATTTAGTAAAAAGTAAGTGATTTTAATTTTTAAAAAATTACTTACTTTTTTTGTAACCTTTTTAGAAAAGATGTTAATATAAAAGTAGATAAAGGAAATATTATTTATATAAATAATAAAATATATATAGAATAAAGCAAGGAGGATAAAAGTGACAGAAAATACAATAGAAAAATATTTAGATAATAATAATATAAATATTGAAAAATTAATAAATGATTATAGTGGATATATTTATGTAATTGTAAAAAACATAACAAAAGAGACATTAAGTAATGAAGATATAGAAGAAATTATATCAGATGTATTTGTTGTGTGTTGGAATAATAGATTTAAAATTAATAAAAATAAACTGATTAAAAGCTATTTAGCAGGAATTACAAAAAATTTGATAAAACTAAAATATAGGAAAAGCAATTTTAATCTTAATATAGATGATTTTGAAAATAGCTTAATAAATAAATTTGATATTAATGAAATTTATGAAAATTATGAAAAAAATAAAATGATTGAATTAGCTTTAGAAAAAATGAAAAAAGAGGATAAAGAAATTTTTTTACTTTATTACTATAACTCTAGAAGCATAAAAGAAATATCTGAAATTTTAAATATTAGTATATCAAAAGTAAAAACAAAATTATTTAGAATAAGAAAAAAATTAAAAAGTGAATTAATTAAAGGAGGATATGATAATGGAAAATAAGGAATTAAATAATAAAGTCTCAGAAAAATTTAAGACAAAAATTGCAATATCAAACTTTCAAAAAGAAGAAAGGTTGGAAAAAAAGTCGAAATATAATATATTAAAATTTGTTGCAACATTTGTATTAACATTAGGGGTATCTGTCGGAATGGTATATGCAGGTGGAGTTATTTATGAAAAGATATTTACAAAACCAGAAAAAATAGAAAACTACATAGAAGAATTAAAAGTAGATGAAGAAGATTTAAAAAGTATAATATCAAAAGAACAAGCAATTAATATTGCAAAAGAAGATGTAAAAAAATATGGTTTAGAACTAAAAGAAGAAGAAATAGTAGAAACTAAACTACAAAAAGCACCAAATTATGACGAAATAAGTTATATAATAAAAACTAATAATTTACAAATTTCTATTAATGCAACTGAAGGAAAGTTTAGAAGTTTTTGGTTAGATGACAATTATAGTACAGAAGAAATAGAAAAAATGACATCTTCAAAAGAAGAAATAATAAAAGTAGCTAAAGAAAAACTAAAAGAATATGGAATAAGTGATGAATATAAATTATCATATATTTCGTCTAATATATCAGATAATGAAGAAAAATCATATTTATGGTATCTATGGTTCTCAAAACAATATGATGGCTTATTTAATGAAACTCAATCAATAAGTATGACCATAATTCCTAAAGTTAATCAAGTGATTTCATTTAGTATCACAGATGAACCATTTGATAATAATGAAATAGTAATTACAGAAGAAGAAGCAATAAATATTGCAAAAGAAAAAGACAAAGTAATAAACTCTAAAAATTATATTGTAAGTAGTGTAGAAGCGGAGCTTGCAATAAAAAGAGTAAACCCTGAAGTTTATTTAAAAGAAAACGGATTAACAAATGGAAATGAAACTGTAACTTTGGAAGATGGAACAACATATAGCTATAATGCATATAAAATGAATGGAAGAGCGAGAAAAGTATATGTAGTTACAATTAGTTATGAAGATAGACCATTTGACCAAAAAAGAAAATATTTTGTGTATTGTACAACAGGCGAAGTAATCGGAGGAGAAGATATATTTGACCTAGATGAGATAGAAAATTAAATGGATAGATAAGTTAAATAAAACAAAAATCCTATTAATATTTAAGTTAGTAGGATTTTTTGTTGAAATATATATATTAAAATAAAAATGTAAAGAAAAAAGAATAAATTATGTAATATATATACTTCCTTTCATAAGAATGAATAAATTTAAAAGATTTGGGTAACTTAAAAGAAAATAAAAAGAAAGGAAGAATAAAATTATGGAAGAATTAATTAAAAATTTAAATGTTTTTTTATCAGACTTAAATGTTTTTTATAGAAAACTTCAAAATTATCACTGGAATGTTTATGGAAAAGACTTTTTTGTAGTTCATGAAAAACTTGAAGAATATTATGATGAAATTAATGAACAAGTTGACGAAATAGCAGAACATATTTTAATGCTAGGGGGAATCCCATTAGGAACAATGCAAGATTATTTAAATAATACTTGTATTGTAGAGGCAAAAAATGAGAGAATAAAAGATTGTGAAATTTATAACAATATAATAAAAGATTATGAAACCTTAAATAAAAAAGTAATACAAATAAAAGAAGAAGCGGATAGCAAAAAACAATATGCTACATCTAGTTTGATGGATAATTATATATCTTCATACATTAAACATTTATGGA
Organism: uncultured Clostridium sp.; assembly: GCA_930987745.1. Lineage (GTDB taxonomy): Bacteria > Bacillota > Clostridia > TANB77 > CAG-508 > CAG-269. Next base: position 55,471 of record CAKNKX010000001.1, on the reverse strand, counting down.
TGTTAAATAAAACAATAGAAAAATAAGGATTAAATAACTTGCCAGAAGTTAAAGTATTGGTAAGTTATTTTATTGTCTTAGACAACAAGATTCTTATTTTTAAAATATTATATAATCTAAAAATTCTTGGAGACAAAAATATTGACAAAAGCAATGTATTACAATATAATTTGTAATATAAAATAAAAGGAATAAAAAAAGAAAATTAAAGGAAACATAAGAAAAAAAGGAGGATGCAAAAATGCATAAAACAAGAATCAAAAAAGAATTAGAAAAAATAAAACTATTAGAAAGTCGAGGAATAACATTAATAGCACTAGTAATAACGATAATAGTGTTGTTAATTTTAGCAGGAGTAAGTATAGCAACATTAACAGGAAATAATGGAATACTAAGTCAAGCACAAAAAGCAAGCAAAGAAACAAAAATAGCAGAAGAAAAAGAACAAATAGGACTAGCATGGAATGGAGCAACAGCAGTAAAACAAGCACAAGGAGCAATAACAGCAAGTGATATAGAGTCACAGCTAAGTCAAAATGGAGTGACAAATGCAGAGGTTTCAGGAGACATAGTTGTAAAATTTGAAGATGAAGATGGAACAAGCAGATGGTATAAATTAGAAAATGTAGGAACAATAAGAGGACCATATGATTCAGAAGAAGAAGTACCAACAGTAGCAACACTAGTAGAGATGTATGATCTAGCAGTAACAGATGGATGCCAAGGAGGAGAAGGTTGTACAAATCCAGAAGGACATTTGCATATAGGGGACTATGTAAATTATCAAAATCCAAGTAGTGGTTCAGCAACAGCATATGCAGCACAAACAGGAGTAGAATGGAACCAAACATATAATGTAGATAGTAACTTAAAATGGAGAGTATTAGGGAAAGATGAAACAACAGGAAATATAAAATTAATATCAGAAACAATTTTAAAAGAGGAAGGGGCTACAACATATATAATGGAGAATCCTGTCGAAAATACTCTATATTTTGATATAGGAGGAGCAGCAGCATACGTATATGGACCAGATGAAATGGATAAAATAAGTGGAATATATAAAAATAATGATTATGCGGTTGAAGCAAGAAGTGCAAATATAAATGATATAAATGAAGCAGTAGGAATGACAGATGGAAATGGAAACCTAGATGAGGAAAAAGTAAAACAATATAATATTTTAGTAACGATGTCTAAAGCACTACAATATGGAGAAAAATATGGGCCATTTGAAAATCAATGGACACCAGAAGATTGGCTAAAAAAAGATAAGCCAACATCAAGTGTAGGAAGTAAGCCAGAAGATAAAATAACAGGATATGCATATATAGTAGGAGATAATACTGGAATATCAACACAAGGAGTAGTGTACCCTCCTGATTTTGAAAATCTTCCAATGATAACAATCGAAAATCAAACATTAAAAAGTTTGTTGTTTGATAATACAGAATCTATGACAGGAAATTCTTATTGGTTAGCTTCTAATGGCATTAATGCCCCAAAAGATGATAACTTTGCTATTTTTGGTCCAGGGATAGTTGCTAGTCAAGATGGTATGACTGTAGTTGGCCTAGGAAATGATAACTTCTATTCGAATGGTGATGAGAGACCTTACTCAGGCTATGCAGGTATTCGCCCAGTAGTTATTTTAAAATCTAATATTAATAAAGACCAAATACAAAAAGTAACTGAATAAAATAAAAACATATAAAGTAGCAATAAAAAAATATTGCTACTTTATATATTTTAAACTAATAATCTTAAATAAAATTTGTTCACAAAAAATTCACAAAATATTTTAGCACAAAGTATTGACAAGTGCTAAATATGGGTATAATATATAGGAAGTTAGCAATCGAATATCAAGAGTGCTAAAGCTAACAATTAAAAGAGGTGAAAAAATTGTTAGATAAAAGAAAGAAAAAAGTCCTACAAGCAATAGTAGAAGAATATATTAACACAGCAGAACCAGTAGGCTCAAAATCACTAACTAAAAACCATGGATTAGACTGTAGTAGTGCAACAATCAGAAATGAAATGGCAGAACTAGAAAAAAATGGATATTTAGACAAAACACATACATCAAGTGGAAGAGTACCTTCTGCAAAAGGATATAGATACTATGTAGATGAGCTTTTAAATGATAATGATATCAGCAAAGAAGAAATAAAATACATAAGTGAAAAATTAGAAACAAAAGTAAATGAAATAGAGGACTTAACAAAGATTGCTGCAAATACAATTTCAGAAGTAACACATTATACAACAGTATCAATAGGACCAAGACCAAGCAGTCAAATAATAGAAGAAATAAAATTTGTTTTACTAGGTTCAAGGATGATGCTTGCTGTAATATTAACAGATACAGGAATGGTTAAAGAAACAATTATTAAATTTGATGAAGATGTAACACAAAAACAAGTAGAAACAATGAACTATATGTTTAATAACAAATTAAAAGGTCAGCCTCTAGAGACAATAGATAGACCATTAGAAGATTATCTATATGATGAAATGACATATAGTGTGAATGTAATAAAACCAGTAATAGAGCAAATTAAAAAAGTTTTAGCAGAAGATGAAAAAATATATTTAGAAGGTGCTAATAAATCATTTGATTTACCAGAATTTAATAGCTTAGAAGTTGCAAAAAACTTTGTAAATATATTAGATACTAAAGAAGTAATTGCAGATATGTTAAACTCAGGATTTGCAGAAGATATAAATGTATATATTGGTGAAGAAAACAAGCAAGACGAGCTAAAAGATTTTAGTGTAGTTACATTTAAACATAAAGTAAATGGAAAAGATTTAGGTACAATAGGAATTATTGGTCCAAAAAGAATGGATTATTCAAAAGTAATTTCAGTTATGAAATACATAAACAAAAAATTAAAAGAAATAGAGTAAAGGAGGCAAATGATGGCAGAGGAAAAAGAAATGAAAACAGAAGAAAAGAAAGAGGAAAAGAAAGAAGAAAAGAAAAATAAGGTAAAAGATATGGTACCAAAACAAGATTTTGACGAATTAGATGATAGATATAAAAGAATTTTGGCAGAATTTGAAAATTACAAAAAAAGAAGTAGCAAAGAAAGAGAAAACCTATATAATTCAATATTAGGTGATGTAATAGAAGTAATTCTACCAATACTTGATAACTTAGAAAATGCATCAAAAGCAGAAACTAAAGATGAAAGCTATAAACAAGGAATAGAATTGGTATTAAAACAATTTAAGGATGTACTAGAATCAAAAGGAGTAAAAGAAATTAAAGCAATTCGGAGAAACTTTTGACCCTAGTGTACATGAAGCAGTAGGAAGTGTACAAGATGATACTAAAGGCGAAAAAGAAATAGTACAAGAATATAGAAAAGGCTATAAAATAGGAGATAGAGTGATAAGACATTCAATGGTAGTTGTAGCAAATTAGAAGGGGAATGAAAATGTTATATGTTTCATTTTTAAGTGGGAATATATTAAATATAGTAATAGGAATATTAATAGAAATATTGATGTTTAATATAATATATTCTGCAATGGATGCAGATGTAGATTATCTAAAAAAAGTACTTGTCTATGCAATTGGCATGGAAATAGAACAAATGATACTAACAAGATATATGTCACCTGCAATATTTATATTAACATTTGGAGGATATTTCATAGTAGGTTTACTTGTAATATTTATATTAAATAAATTGTATGACCGTTTTGAATATTATGGAAGAGGATTTTTCACAGTAATAAGCATAGGCATACAATTTGGAGTATCTTTGTTAGTAAATGTGTTATTAAATTTATATATACAAATTTTTTATTAAAAGAAAGGATGAATGAAAAATGGGAAAAATTATAGGAATTGACTTAGGAACAACAAACTCATGTGTAGCAGTTATGGAAGGAGGAGAACCAGTTGTAATACCAAACGCTGAAGGAAACAGAACAACTCCATCAGTAGTGGCATTTTCAAAAAATGGTGAAAGACTAGTTGGACAAATTGCTAAAAGACAAGCAGTTACAAATCCAGAAAATACTGTTATATCAATAAAAAGAAAAATGGGAACAAATGAAAAAGTAGATATAGAAGGTGATAAATTCACACCACAAGAAATATCAGCAATGATTTTACAAAAATTAAAAGCTGATGCAGAAAATTATTTAGGACAAAAAGTAACACAAGCAGTTATAACAGTACCAGCATATTTTAGTGATAGTCAAAGACAAGCAACAAAAGATGCAGGTAAAATTGCAGGACTAGAAGTTCTAAGAATTATAAACGAACCAACAGCAGCAGCTTTAGCATATGGAATGGATAAAGAACAAGACCAAAAAATCTTAATTTATGACTTAGGTGGAGGAACATTTGACGTATCTATCCTAGATATTGGTGATGGTGTATTTGAAGTTTTAGCTACAAATGGTAACACACACTTAGGTGGAGATGACTTTGATAATGCAATTATAGATTACTTAGTATCAGAATTTAAAAAATCAAGTGGAATTGATTTAAAATCAGACAAAATGGCAATGCAAAGATTAAAAGAAGCAGCAGAAAAAGCAAAAATAGAATTATCAGGTGTTCAACAAACACAAATTAACTTACCATTTATTACAGCAGATTCAACAGGACCAAAACACTTAGATATCACTTTAACAAGAGCTAAATTTGAAGAATTAATTCATGATTTAGTAGAAGCAACAGCAGGACCAGTTAACCAAGCTTTAAAAGATGCAGGATTAACACCAAATGATATTCACAAAGTATTATTAGTTGGAGGTTCTACAAGAGTTCCAGCTGTACAAGAAGCTGTAAAAAGAATTACAGGAAAAGATGCTGATAAAGGTATAAACCCAGATGAATGTGTTGCAATTGGTGCAGCAATTCAAGGTGGTGTTTTATCAGGAGATGTAAAAGACTTAGTATTACTAGATGTAACACCATTATCATTAGGTATTGAAACATATGGTGGAGTGTTTACAAAATTAATTGAAAGAAATACAACAATACCAACTAAAAAATCACAAATATTCTCAACAGCAGCAGATGGTCAAACATCAGTTGAAGTACACGTATTACAAGGTGAACGTGAAATGGCTGCATATAACAAAACATTAGGAAGATTCCAATTAACAGGAATTCCAGCAGCACCAAGAGGAGTACCACAAATCGAAGTAACATTTGATATAGATGCAAATGGTATAGTTCATGTATCTGCAAAAGATATGGCAACAGGAAACGAACAAAATGTTTCAATTACAGCTTCAACAAACTTAACAGATGAAGATATTGATAGAGCTGTAAAAGATGCAGAAGCACATGCTGCTGAAGATAAGAAAAAGAAAGAAGAAATTGAAGTTAAAAATAATGCAGAAAGCTTAATCTACAATAGTGAAAAAACACTAAAAGACTTAGGAGATAAAATAAGCGGAGAAGAAAAAGCAAAAGTTGAAACAGAAATAGATAATACTAAAAAAGCATTAGAAACAAACGATACAGAAAAAATCAAAGAAGCAACAGAAAGATTAACAAAAGTATTCTATGATATGTCAGAACAATTATATAAAAACGCAAATCCAAATGGAACTCAAGGAGCAGGGGTAGACCCAAATGCAGCAAATGGAGAACAAGCAGGAACAGAAAGCGGAGCAAATGGAAATGATGGAAATGTATATGATGCAGACTATAAAGTAGAAGATGACAAAAAATAAAAAACAAAAGGGACGGACCTTAAAAACCGTCCCTAAATTTCCTTAAGGAGGAAAAGTAATGGCAGGAAAAAAAGATTATTATGAAGTATTAGGTGTAAATAAAAATGCAACTGATGAAGAACTTAAAAAAGCTTATCGTAAACTTGCAAAAAAATATCATCCTGATGCTAATCCTAATAATAAAGAAGAAGCAGAAGCAAAGTTTAAAGAAGTAAATGAAGCCTATGAGACTTTATCAGATCCACAAAAAAGAAGAATGTATGACCAATTTGGAACAGCAGACCCACAAAGTGGATTTGGTGGAGCAGGAGGCCCATTTGGTGGTCAAGGTGGATATTATTCATATACAACAAGTGATTTTGGCGACTTTGGAGATTTAGGTGACATCTTCTCATCATTCTTTGGAGGAGGATTTGGAGGAAGATCTTCTCGGTGCTAGAAAAAATAATGGTCCAAGAAAAGGAAATGATTTAAATGTAAGAATTGAAATTACATTTGAACAAGCTTTTTTAGGTGTTGAAAAAGAAATATCAGTTACAAGAGATGAAACTTGTGAGAATTGCCACGGAACAGGTGCAAAACCAGGAACATCTCCTGTTAAATGTAATGTATGTCATGGAACAGGTCAAGTAACTGGTGTTCAAAATACAATCCTTGGTCAAATACAAACAAGAAGAACTTGTACTGCATGTCATGGAACAGGTGAAATAATAAACGAACCATGTGAAATATGTCATGGTAGAGGAAAAGTAAGAAAACAACCTAAAATAAAAGTAAAAATACCTGCAGGTATAGATGATAATCAAACTGTTGTGTTAAGAGGAGAAGGAGAAGCCGGAGAAAAAGGTGGAGCAAAAGGAGATTTATACATAACTGTAAAAATCAAAAAACATAGTATTTTCACAAGAAGTGGAAATAATGTTATGTGTGAAGTTCCAATAACAATAACACAAGCAGCTTTAGGAGCAAACCTAGAAATTCCAATGGTTGATGGAACAAAAGAAACTTACAGAATACCTGACGGAACACAAACAGGAACTAAATTCACTATTAGAAATAAAGGATTTAAATCAATTAATTCAAATAGTGTAGGTGATTTCATATTTACTGTTACAGTGCAAACTCCAAAAAGATTATCTAAAGAACAAAGAGAATTATTAACAGAACTTGCAAAAACAATGAATGAGCAACCACCAATTAAAAAAAGAGGTTTTTTCGGATAAAATAAATACGACCAAACTCTTGTTTTAAAATTTGGTTTGTAGTATAATAGGAACGGTAATTTAAGTAAATTAAATACCGTTTTTAATTATGGAGGAAATTATGAATGATAAAATAGTTATAAAAGGTGCAAAAGAACATAATTTAAAAAATATAAATTTAGAAATACCAAGAGATAAATTAGTAGTAATAACTGGACTTTCAGGTTCTGGAAAATCTAGTTTAGCATTTGATACATTATATGCAGAAGGACAAAGAAGATATGTAGAAAGTTTATCATCATATGCAAGGCAATTCTTAGGATTAATGGAAAAACCAGATGTAGAAAGAATAGATGGATTATCACCTGCAATATCTATAGACCAAAAAACAACATCAAAAAATCCTCGTTCTACAGTAGGAACAGTAACAGAAATATATGACTATATCCGTCTACTTTATGCTAGAATTGGTGTGCCATATTGCCCACATTGTGGTAAAAAAATAGAAAAACAAAGTATAGACCAAATAATAGATAATATTATGAGTCTACCAGAAGGAACAAAAATACAAGTTTTAGCACCAGTAGTACGTCGGGCGTAAAGGAGAATATACAAAACAATTAGAAAGCTATCAAAAAGAAGGATTTGTAAGAGTAAGAATAGATGGTGAAAATTATGAACTATCTGATGATATTGAACTTGATAGAAAGAAAAAACATAATATAGAGCTAGTAGTAGATAGATTAGTAATAAAAAAAGATATTATAAGTAGATTAACAGAATCTGTAGAAATTGCTTTAAAACATGCAGATAAGATGGTTTTAATAGATATAGTTGGAAAAGAACCAATATTATATAGCTGTAATTATGCATGTCCTGACTGTGGATTTAGTTTTCCAGAGTTAACACCTAGAATGTTTTCATTTAATAATCCTTTTGGAGCATGTCCAACATGTACAGGAATTGGATATTTAATGAAAATGGATGAAGACTTAATTGTACCAGATAAAAACAAAACATTATATGATGGAATAAAAGCATTTGGTTCAAGTACGATGAAAAAAGGCGACACAATGGCCAAAATGTATTTTGAAGCAATAGGAAAACACTATGGTATTGATATTAGAGGCAAAAAGATAAAAGAATTACCTAGATGGTTTATGGAAAAAATACTTTATGGTACAGGTGATGAAGAAATAGATTTTGAATATTCTTCATATGCAGGTGTAAGAAAATTTAAAGCACCATTTGAAGGAGTACTTCCTACTTTAGATAGACGTCATAATGAAACAAAATCACAAGGAATGAGAGATTTTTATGAAATGTATATGACAAACTCAGAATGTTATGACTGCCATGGTGCAAGATTAAAACCAGAGATTTTATCTATAAAAGTTGGAGAGAAAAATATAAATGAATTAACAGCAATGCCTATAAATAAAATAAAAGATTATTTAAATAACTTAGAATTAAATAATACAGAAAAAATGATATCTGAATTGATATTAAAGGAGATAGACCAAAGACTACAATTTTTAATAGATGTAGGGCTAGAATATTTAACATTATCTAGAAGTGCTGGAACATTATCAGGAGGAGAAGCACAAAGAATACGTCTTGCTACTCAAATAGGTTCAGGACTAACAGGAGTTTTATACATCTTAGATGAGCCAAGTATAGGACTTCATCAAAGAGATAACGATAAGTTACTCGCAACACTTAAAAAATTGAGAGATTTAGGAAATACTTTAATTGTTGTCGAACACGATGAAGATACAATGTATGCAGCAGACCAGATAATAGATATTGGACCAGAAGCAGGTGTTCATGGCGGAAGAGTTATGGCACAGCGGAACTGCAGAAGAAGTAAAACAAGTAGAAGATTCTGTAACTCGGTCAATATTTAAGTGGAAGAAAGAAAATACCAGTACCTAAAAAGAGAAGAAAAGCTCTAAAATCAAAAGTAATAGAAGTACAAGGTGCAACAGAAAATAACTTGAAAAATATAAGTGTTAAATTTCCACTTGGTGTATTTAACTGTGTAACAGGTGTATCAGGTTCTCGGAAAATCAACACTAGTAAATGAAGTGCTATATAAAACAATTGCCAAAGAATTAAATGGTTCAAATGAAAAACCAGGTAAATGCAAAGGTGTAAAAGGACTACAAAACATAGATAAAATCATAAATATAGACCAATCACCAATAGGAAGAACACCTCGTTCAAACCCAGCAACATATACAGGAGTGTTTGATTTAATAAGAGACTTATTTGCAGCAACAGAAGAAGCAAAACTTCGTGGATATCAAAAAGGAAGATTTAGCTTTAATGTAGCTGGTGGTAGATGTGAAAGCTGTAATGGAGATGGTGTTCACAAAATAGAAATGCATTTCTTACCAGATATTTATGTACCATGTGAAGTATGTAAGGGAAAAAGATATAACCGTGAAACACTAGAAGTTAGATATAAAGGTAAAAATATAGCAGAAGTATTAGACATGACAGTAGAAGAAGCACTAAAATTCTTTGAAAAATTACCTAAAATCAAAAACAAAATTCAAACTCTATATGATGTAGGATTAGGATATATAAAACTTCGGACAACCTTCAACAACATTATCAGGAGGAGAAGCACAAAGAGTAAAACTTGCAACAGAGTTATCAAAAAGAGCAACAGGAAAAACTTTATATATATTAGATGAGCCAACAACAGGACTTCATATTGCAGATGTTCATAAATTAGTAGATATATTACAAAGACTAGTAGACACAGGAAATACAATAATAGTAATAGAACATAACTTAGACTTAATAAAAACATGTGACCATATTATAGATTTAGGACCAGAAGGTGGAGACGGCGGAGGAGAAGTAGTAGCGGTTGGAACTCCAGAACAAATTTGTACAAATGAAAGAAGCTATACAGGAAAATTTTTAAAGAAATATTTAGAGCAATAGATGAGAAAAAGAGGGACGGGCTTATTTTGTGTCATTTGACACAAAATAAGCTCGTCCCTCTTTTTTTCAATTTTAAATATTTTTGAATTATTTAGGAAATTTTGCAAATACTAAAAAAGAAAAAAATAAAAAAATCATAACTAAAATTAAGAAAGGAGAAATGGAATGTATAATTTTAGAACTGATTTAGCTTCTGAAAGAAGAGATTTATATAAAAAAGCAAATAATAATGAGGAAATTGATGGAATAGAAACACGGAAAAGAGGAGATAAATGAAAATATTTTAGTAGAGAGAGTAAAAATAACAAATGATGAAGGAGCAAAAGCTATTGGAAAGCCAGTAGGAGACTATATTACAATAGATATAAAGAAACTAAAAATAGCAAGTGAAGAAGAAATAAATTTAGCAGGAGAAACTTTATCAAAAGAACTTGTGAAATTAGTTGACAAACATATTGATAAAAAAGGAGAAATATTGGTAGTAGGACTTGGTAATATGTATGTTACACCAGACAGCTTAGGACCTAAAGTTGTGAATGATATTGAAGTTACAAGACATATTATAAATTACCTACCACAATATGTAGAAGAAGGAACAAGAATGGTTAGTGCGATATCTCCGGGAGTTTTGGGAACAACAGGAATTGAAACAATGGAAATTGTCAAAGGAATTGTTGATAATATAAATCCAAAGTTAGTAATAGTAATTGATGCTTTAGCATCTAGAAGTATTGAAAGGATAAGTAGTACAGTTCAGCTTTCAGATACAGGAATAGTTCCAGGTGCAGGTGTTGGAAATGCTAGAAATGAGATAAGTATAAATACATTAGGTATTCCTGTAATTGCAATAGGAATACCAACAGTTGTTGAAACTGCTGTACTTGTGAATGATTGCCTAGATTTATTTATTGGAAAGCTACAAGATGAAGCAAAATCTAATGATTATTTAAATCAGCTAAAAAATGAAGATAATTATGAAGAAATAAAAGAAGCTTTAGTTCCAAATGACTATAACTTAATAGTAACACCAAAAGAAATTGATGATTTAATAGAAAATATGACAAAAGTAGTAGCTGCTGGAATAAATGGAGCTATGTAGGAAAATAGTATTAAATCTAATTCAGATAAATTTGAATTTATGTAAAGCCAACTGCAAAATATGTAGTTGGTTTGTATATGCACTTGTAATATTTTTGTAACAATTACGTAATACAAACGTAATATTAAAACGTGTGAAAAATGTTGAAAAATAATATTTGATAATATATAATTTAATATGAAAATGAAAATGGAAAGGGGATAAATATGAATACTAAATTTAAATTAATTTTATTAATAATTCTAGTAGCCATGGTTTCAATAATTTGTATAGCCACAAATTCTTATGCTGCAGAAGAAGAAAGTCAACTTGAGTGGACAGATTTCTCAAATGCAGAATTTTCTTTTGAAGAAGTAGGTGCTGGTAATAGTCTTAATCTAAAAGTTTCAAATGTGAAAGAAAATCCTGATAGTGCGTATTATGTTATGATATCAGAAAATAAACCTGTTTTTGATCCAGAAGACCCTACTTCTAATTTTGAAATTCTCAGTTCAATTGGTAATAATCAGTTTGAATATTATGGAGCAGAATCTTTTGTTCAATTAAATCAGAAACTAAATCTATGGATTGTTGAAAGGCAATATAATGAAACAGAAGGAGATTTTAGTTATAAATATGTTGTAGAAGGAAAAGAACTAACTAGACCAGAATATCCTAAATATGCAAATGTTTTTTGGGCTACGCAATTTACTCACAATAGTACACAACTTCTGTTTACTGTACCATGGGGAGATAATACTAGAAAAATCAATTTAAGAATAGGAAAAATTACTGACAATTCTATTTTAAATAAAATAAAAAATAATGATATTACAGGATTTGAAGAATTATTGGAATATGGAAAAACACAAACTGCAATTTATGATAATCAACTAACTTCTACAAAAATCGGTCCTTATTCTTTTGATGAGGGATATAAAAACAATGAAGATGCACCAATAATAGATTTAAAATTGGAAGATGAAGCTTATTATTATGTGTATGCAGAGCTTGATGATGAAAATGGAAAATATTATCCAGTAGAAGGTGTGACTTTAGGGCGCGCATCTGTATTTGATGACGGCTCATGGTATTTATTTGTGTTAGGAGATAGCGATTTTACATGGAGTGAATTTGGAGGAGGAAATGGACAAACAAATAATGTAAATACACCTATTGCAAATAATATAACAAATGCAAATAATACAAATAAACTTCCTAGTAGACTTCCAAAAGCAGGTATTACAGTAACAGTTTTCGCTGTAATTATTGGAATCGTAATAGTTTCTGTAGTGTCTTATAAAAAATATAATTACTACAAAGGAATAAAATAAAAGTAAATAATTAAGATGCCTTTTAATAGGCATCTTTTTGCATAAAAATAAAAAAATTCTTGCTAAAAAATATCTATATTGATATAATTAAAAAAATAATGTTGGAAATAAAAGTGGGGGATTTTTATGGGAGATAACAAAGGAGAAATCAAGGATAAAAATCAAAATGACGTAAAAGGTAATAAAGAAGAATTAAAACTAGAAACAAGAACAATAGAAGAATTATTAAAAGATTTAAGACAAGAGAAAAAATGGTCATATTTGCAACTTATGGAAGAATTACAAAGAAATGGAGTCACAGTAAATGACAAAGAAATTAAAAAATGGGAATATGGACTAGAATATCCTAGTTTAGATGTTATATATAAACTATCAGGAATATATAAAATAAGTAGTCAAAAATTAATAGAAGCAAAAAATAATAGTTTTCAAAAAGGATTAAATTCAATACATATGACATTTATTAAATGGTTTAGTTATTTTACAGGGATATCTATCAAAGTTGGTTATTATGGTTTATTTATAATAATAATATTAGCAGCATTTTTTGCAATGTTTATGATTTCAGAAAATTCTAAAGAGTTTGTCATGAGATGGCGGAAAATAGCTAGAAAAATACATAATGATTTTAAGAAAAATATCAAATTTTGTTGAAAAAAATAATTGTTTAATATATAATCACATTAGAAAGTTTTATGATAATTAATATAAATAAAAGGAGGAAGAAAAATGGCAGAAAACAAAGAGGTTAAAAAAGAAGAAACAAAAAAAGATGGTGCTAAATTTGAACAAGTAACACCTGAAAAAGCAAAAGCAGAAGAGAAAGCAAAGAAAAAAGAAAATAAAAAAGAGGAAAAGGTAAAAGGAAAAGTAACTGTTGAAACAAAGAAAAAATCTAAAAACAATATATTAATATATATAGTAACAATTATATTAATATTAGTAGTTATAGCAGGTATAGCTTTTTCAGTGTTAAGGTCAACTCCAGAAACAACAGTAGATAGATTATTAAAAAACTTAAAAAACGGAAATTTCCAAGAGATAAGTGAATATATAAATTCAGATTTAGAACAATTACAACAAAATATGTCAATAGGTGGACAAGAATTAGATGAAGAAGCATATAAATTAATATTTGAAAAACTAGAATGGAAGATAAACAAAGAAGAAATAAATGGAGATAATGCAGCAGTTGAAGTTGAAGTTACAAATAAAGATTTCCAAGTAATCCTTACAAATTATACACAAAAATTAATAAGTGCAGCATTTACTGGAACAACTTTAGGTGAAGAACAATACAAAACATATTTAATGGATGAATTAAGAAATGAAAGTGTTGCAACAAGAACAACAACACAAACAATAAATCTTATGAAAGTAGATGGAAATTGGCAAGTTGTTATAAATGATACATTTATGAACTTACTATTACCAGGATTACAAGAAACAATTAATTCTATAAATTTATTAAGTGAATAAGAAAAAAAGACCTAGATTAAACAATTTAAAGTTTTCTGGGTCTTTATTGTCTTATTTATAATCCACGTGTGATTTATAAAATTCACATATGTCACAATTTGTGCATAAATGAACTCTTTTTTCAAATACTAATTCTAAAGTATTTATAAATTCATCAGCATAATTATCAATCAAATGAATAAAAATATTTTCAGGTAATAATGAAAGCAGAGCATTTAATGTATAATCATTAGAAGAAAAAGAAATATCACTTAAGTATTTAGCATTTAGAAAATCGCCAGTTATTTGAATAATTTCTTTGTTCTCATCCAATAAAATAGATTCATTTGTAGAATAAATAAGATGAACAATATTTGTTTCAGCAGGTCTAGATTTAATATATAGTTTTAGTAAAGAGATAAATTCCAAATACTCTTTTTCCACAATATAATGATTAGTTGCTGTATTTACAATATCATCTAATATATCCATATAATCTTTTATTCTAAAATTTAAAAAACCATCTAATACTAAATATTTATTAGAAAGGAGAAATTCAAAAAAACTATTATATAGTAATTTGAATTTTCTATTAAAATTTTCAGTTAAGTTATCTGCCATTATATCAAAACAAATATCTAAAATCTGATTCCTTTCGACAGAATTAAAATAAAAATAATTACATAAAAGAATTCTTTTTAAAAAGTATTCTTCATAATTATCTATAACTAAAAAAGAAAGAATAGAAGAAATTTTAGATATAAAGTCATTTTTTGACTTTCCGTTATAGTGAATTATGACATTTTTATAATGTTTAAATTGACGGCTTGAAAAGCAGATATCATTTAAATCAATTGTTCTTAACTCATTTAATAGATATTGTATTGAATCTAAATTATTAGTCTTAATACATAATGATATCATTACAAAATACCCCTTTCTAATATAAATAGTATCTACTAAATGTTTTGAATTTATACACTATAATATGAAAAAAATATATATAAAGTAAATTGTCCATTTTGTTTAATAAAATTTTATAAAATAAAAAATCCAACTTGTAAAAGCTAGATTTTTATATAAATTATGAATAAATCATATAATCAATATCTGGGAAAACACAATCTTTTTCTTCAATATCTTCTAAGAAATCTTCGTCGATTTTATCTTCTTTAATTTCATTATAAAGTCTTGTAAATCTTCCAATATGGTCTTTAATTCTTTTTTTAGCATAATCAACCATAGTTCCATTAGTTATGATAAATAACCAATCACTACTTTGAGCAAGAAGTAATTCTCTTGCACATTGATTTAAAGCACGCCTTTTTAGTTCATCTTGTTCATTAGGGAATAGATATGCTAATTCACACATTCTATCACCTGCAACATGAAGATGTCTATGTACATAATCATTACTTGGATTTAGCCATACCTCACTATATCCATTAGCTCCCCAGCTTGAGCGACAAGGAGAAGCAACTTGCATATTTGGATATTTATCAATAAATTCTGAAGGTGTAATTAATTCAAAATTACAATCATCATAATAAATCTTTTTAAATAAAATATATAACCAATATGGACCTTCATACCACCAATGTCCATAAAGTTCTGCATCATAAGGACATAAGATGATTGGCGGAGTATCCATGTAATTAGATAAATGTTCTATTTGAGCATTTCTACAATCTAAGAAATGACCTGCTTGTTTTTCGGCAGAATCCTTTGCCCATTGTAGATTATAGTAATCTTTAAATTCAGTTTTACCAGTAATCCTATAATATTTAATACCAGTATGAACTCTAACACCATTATGAGCAATATATGGTTTTATATAATCATAATCTGCATCATAGCCAATATCACGATAAAACTCACGATAATTGAAATCTCCGGGATATCCGTTAATAGAACTCCAAACTTGTCTTGAAGATTCAATATCACGACCAAAGGCAATAACTCCTTTAGGAGAAACAATTGGTGCAAAAGTTCCATATACAGGAGTAGGGTCTGCATATAAAATACCATGTGATTCAGTAATAATATAATCAATTCCAAACTCTTTTAAATATTTATCAGCTTCTGGAACATATCCACACTCAGGAAGCCAAATACCACGAGGTTTTCTTCCAAAATATCTTTCATATGTTTGAACACCAACTGCAATTTGAGCTTTAACAGTCTTTTCGTTAACATAAAGAATAGGGAAATATCCATGTGTTGCTCCACAAGTAATAATTTCCAAAACACCTATATCTTGAAAATGTTTAAAACCTTCAATTAAATTACATTTATAAACATCTTTAAATAAATGCAAATCGTTAGAATATCTATCAAAATAATAATGTGATAACTTATTTAATCTGCTATCTCCAGCAGTTCTTTTAATTTCTTTTTCAGACAATTCAATTTGTCTATTTAAATAATTAATATACTTTTGTTGTAATAACTTGTTGTCAAGCATAGAAAGTAGAGGAGGGGTCATAGACATAGTAATTCTAAAATTAACACCTTCATCTACCAATTTTTGAAAATTAGTAAGAAGTGGAATATATGTTTCAGAAATAGCTTCATATAGCCAAGACTCCTCTAAATAATCATCACTTTCAGGGTGATGAATAAAAGGAAGATGTGCATGAAGCACAAAACTTACATAACCTTTTTTTTGTTGCATGATTATCTTTCTCCTTTGTTTTGAGAAAATGGGGACGGAGCCATTTTTCTCATTTTGTCGAAATTTGTTTTAATTAAAAATAGTTAAGTCATTTAGATAAATATCTAAATGTTTAACTAAATAAAATCTATTTAGATAAATTTCTAAATAGGTAAGCAAAAAATTAAAAGAGACACTGGAGACAGGTCTTTAGTGTCTCTTATTTAAATCTTGAAGATGGGTTTCCAGATGAAGGATTCCCAGAAGATGGATTTGATAAATCAAAAATCTCATCTATATTTTCATTTTGATATATTTGTTTATATAAATCATAAATGTCATAAATTTTTCCCATACTTCTAATAAATGATAAAGTCTTAACAGGCTTTCCTGTGGTCATTCCTGTTTTTACATCTCTAAAATATACCATTTTTTGAGAAGGGTTAAATAAAATTCTATCATTTGGTGATTCAATTTCATTTGATGTCGAAATATGGATATATTCTGTAGTTATTTTTTCATCTATATTAGTGTTATTTTCGTTTTTTATAGGACGTCTACCAAGTTCAATTCTGTAGTCACATTTAGAATCTGCAACATGTAAATACCAACTATTTGCAAAATCATTTATCTCAACTTCAAAACTATAACCTAAAGTATCATTATATATAATTAAAACAGGTTTTGTATGTTCAAAGAATTTTTCTCCAAATTGAGTTTCGAAATTTTTTCTGTCTGTGTCTGATATATCCCAATAAACAAATAATGTAGTTGGAGTTTGTGCTAATACTTTTACAATTGTTTGATTATATCTATAAGGTAAATCATAATACTCTAAAATTTCGACTTTTTTCTTTTTAGAAGTCGTTTTTCTTTTTGTAGTACTTGTCTTAGAAGTTGATTTCTTTGTTGTTGATTTTGTGGTTTTTTTAGCTGTTGACTTCTTTTTTGTTGTAGTTTCTTTTTTTACAGTTGCCTTTTTGGTTTTTGAAGTAGAAGCCTTTTTTGTAGTTTTTTTAGCTTCTGCATTTGCTACATCCGATTTTTTTGTTTTTGAAGCCGATTTAGTAGTAGTTGATTTTGTTTTTGGCTTTGTTTCTGTTTTAGTAGTAGTTTTTTTTGTTTTAGCTACAGTCTTTGTAGGCTCTTTTTTTGTTGAAGCCTTTTTAGTAGTCTTTTTTGCAGTAGTCACAGTTTTTGAGCCTTTTTTTGTTGTAGTTTTAGTTGCTTTTTCTTTTTTTTCGTTACTCTCTAATATTTCTTGTTCTTTTGTTTTTCTTGGCATTTTTATCCTCCTTGGAAGTAATCTGTTACTTTCTATATATATTATACTAAATACTAAATAAATTCAAGGGGAAAATGTAATTTTTTGAAGTTTTTTGTAGAAAAAAATTTATTAAAAATTTGAAAATAAAAATTGAGTTTTTTTGAAAAATGTAGTATCATATTTCTATACAAAAAACATTTAGAAGGAGCGAAAATGCAAGGATTAATAATAGAAAATATTGCGAATTTATATAAAATCGAAAACAAAGAAAAAAATAATCAAGAAGTTTATGAAGCATATGCAAGAGGAAGGTTTAAGAAAGATGAAATATCTCCAGTTGTGGGAGATGTTGTTGATTTTGAAATTACAGATAATGAAAATAAAAAGGCTGTGATTAACAAAATAGAAAGTAGAAAAGTATATATAAAAAGACCAAAACTTGCAAATATAACAAAAATTATTTTTGTTGTATCTAGTAAAAATCCAAAGCCAGATTTATTAATGCTTGACAAACAACTTGCTTTTGCTGAATTTTTAGGAATAGAAGCTATAATTGTATTAAATAAAACAGATTTAGACAAGGAAAAGTGTTTTAAGGATATAAAAGAAGTTTATGAAAAAATAGGATATAAAGTAATAGAAACTAAAGCAAAAGAAAAAGAGGGAGTGGAAGAATTAAAATCTTTGTTAATGGGAAATATAAATGCATTTGCAGGAAATTCGGGAGTTGGAAAATCAACATTAATAAATGCAATATTTAATAAAGATATAACAAAAGAAGGAGAAATAAGTAAGAAAAATAAAAGAGGAAAAAATACGACAACAACAGTAAAATTATACAAAATACAAGATAATACATATATTGCAGATACACCAGGATTTTCGACATTTGACATTTCAGAAATTAGTTATAAAGATTTAGATAAATATTTTGTCGAAATAAGAGAGAATATAAAAGATTGTGAATTTGTAGGATGTACACATATAAAAGAAGAAAATTGCGGGGTAAAAAAAGCACTAGAAGAAGGAAAAATAAATCAAGGAAGATATGACAGATTCTGCAAAATTTATCAAGAACTAAAAAGCAGGGAGGAAAATAAAAAATGGTAGAAGTATCGACATCAATTTTAAATGTAGAAAAAGGAAAAGAAGCAGAAACATTTATGAAGTTAGAAAAGGCGAAAACAGACTATTTTCATATAGATGTGATGGATGGGAAATTTGTCAAAAAAAATACATATGACAAAATGTTTTCATATAGTTCATATATAAAAAGAATATCTAATTTACCACTAGATGTACATTTGATGGTTGAAGATGTAAAAACAGCAGTAGATGAATTTTTAGCAGTAGAACCAAATATAATTACGTTTCATTTAGAAGCTTTCAAAGAAAAAGAAGAAATTAAAAACATGATTAATTATATAAAACAAAATAATTGTAAAGTGGGAATATCAATAAAACCAGAAACAAAATTAGAAGAAGTATACGAGTTTTTACCATATGTACATTTATGTCTAATTATGACAGTAGAACCTGGAAAAGGTGGTCAAACATATTTGAAAGAAATGACAAAAAAAGTGTCTGATTTTAAAAAATATGTAGATGAAAATAATTTGGAAATTGATATTGAAGTAGATGGCGGAATAAATTTAGTAACAGCAGAAGAAGTAAAAAAAGCAGGAGCAAATATTTTAGTTTCAGGAACTGCAATATTACTTGCAAAAGATTATAAAGAAATAATAGATGAATTAAAAAAATAAAAGTAAAAGTCCAATTAAGAAAATTTCTTAAATTGGACTTTTAAAAAATTATATAGATGTGTCACTAATTGGACAAAAATCTCCATTTAGACCTGTCCCCAACTGGACATTTTAATCTTTTATTCTAAATATAAATTTTACAAAGCCTCTTAAAAATTTAGGAACTTTTTTTACAACAATAGTCATATGTATCCCTCCTTATAATTTAACATGCAAGCCACATTAAGCCGACAAGCAATTACTGCTACACCAATGATAAAAAGCCAACCTGTTAATGGAAGCAATAAAACAAGTAAAATACCTAGACCTAAACCTATTAAACAAACAGCAAGTGTTTTTTTGAGCATTTTAAAAAACATCCTATTACCTCCAATTCTTTTTTATATATAATATGAAAATTTGAATTATTTGTTCCTTAATTATGTGAATAATTGTCGAATAAACCTTTAAAAAAGCTGAAAAAATTTGTTGACACAAGTAAAAATACTTAGTAAAATAACTTAAAAAAGAGGTGTAATAAATGAACAAAAAAGATGCGGTGAAATTAGTAGAAGATTTAAGAAAAGCATATCCAGATGCAACATGTAGTTTGGATTTTGAAACTCCATTTCAATTGGTAGTTGCAGTAATGCTTTCTGCACAATGTACAGATGAAAGAGTAAATAAAACAACTCCAGAGCTTTTTAAAAGATGTAAAACAATAGAAGATTTTGCAAATATTGATATAGAAGAATTAGAAAAAATAATTCATCCTTGTGGATTTTATAAAAATAAAGCGAAAAATATTAAATTATGTGCAAAACAAGTCCTAGAAAAATTTAATGGAATAGTTCCAGATACTATGGAAGAATTAATAACTTTAGCAGGAGTGGGAAGAAAAAGTGCAAATGTAATACTTTTAGAAGTTTTTGGAAAAGCAGAAGGGATAGCAGTAGATACTCACGCAAAAAGGATATCTAATTTAATGGGATTATCAGACAAAAAAGAACCTGAAAAAATTGAGCAAGATTTAATAAAAATATTTCCAAAAGAAGATTTAAAAGACATAAATCATCTTCTTGTATGGCATGGAAGAAATACATGTATTGCAAGAAAGCCACAGTGCGAAAAATGTAAGGTAAATAATTTCTGCAAATATTATAAAAAACAGAGAAAAAACAGTTGACAAAAATTTAATAAAAGTATATATTTTGAAGTATAAGAAAATATGTAGGAGGAATACAAATGTTAAAAAAGAGATTAAGTATAATTGCATTTTTAATGGTAGTAATAATAGCTTTATCATTACCGATAGTAAAAGCAGAAGATATGCAAGATACAAACGATGATGACAGTGCAGTAGTTCAAGAAGAACAAGTAACAACGACTAACGAAGGTGAAGCAGTAACAACAACTCAAGGAGAGGAAGAAGTAGGAACAACAGAAAATTCTGGTGAAACTGCAACTCAAGAACAAGTTGAATATAAACAACAAGATGTTTGGTTAACAGGAGATAATGTAACAATTGATTATATTGTAGATGGAAATGTATTTGTAGCAGCAAACAATGTTACAATAAATTCTCAAATCGGTGGAGATGTATTTGTAGTAGCAAATACAGTGACAGTTGGAGAACAAGGTTACATCTTTAGTAACTTATTTGCAGTAGCAGATAGTATAAATATAAATGGTGTTGTATATGATATGTATTCAATGTCTAATACAATGCAAATTTCAGGATATGTATATAGAGATGTAAAAGCAATTGCAAATAAAATAGATATAGCAGGTGTTGTTGGAAGAAATGCTTTTGTAGATTGTTCAAATATTAACTTTATCGAAACAAAAACAGAAGAAGAAGGAGAATCAACAGTAACATCTCAAGGAAGAATAGTTGGAAATTTAAATTATACAGCATCACAAGAGATTACTTTCCCAGAAGGAGTAATTGGAGGAGAAACAAGTTTTACTTCTGAAATTGGAAATGGAGCACAAATTCAAGATTATATAATGTATGCAGGAAGATTTGTTGTAACAGTAATTATTCTTTGGTTATTGGGATTATGGTTAGCTCCAAAATTTACAAAAAATTCAGGAGAAATATTGGCAAAAAGAACTGGTGCAGTAATTGGATATGGTATTTTAACACCAATTGTTTTATTAATTGTACCAATATTATTATTACTAGTTAATGTAACATCAAATATTGGAGTAATAGGAGTAGCAGTATTAGTCTTATTAATCATGATAGGTTCACCTATATTTGTAATTACTCTAAATAAATTAATTTGCGATAAATTAAAAATTGAAAAAAATATCGGAATATTTGGAGTGTTAATAATTTCATCAGTTATATTCTGGCTACTAGGATTAATACCAATACTAGGAACATTAATTATCTACATTTCAGCAATTTTTGGAATAGGAACAATAGTTGCAAATTTACTTCCTAAAAAAGAAAAGAAAGATGCAGTAGAAGTAGAAAAAGTAGATAACAAAGAAGAAAAATAAAAAATGATAAAACTAAAAAAGAAGCGGTAAAAGATACTGCTTCTTTTTATATAGCCAAGAAATTAAAGCCAACAAAAAAAGAGCCTTGCTCTTTAAATTAGCTTATGCTCTTTTTACTTTTCCATCTTTTAAACATTTAGCACATACATAAATTCTCTTAACTTCACCATTTATATCAGCTTTTACTCTTCTTAAATTTGGTTTCCAAGTACGAGGACTTCTTTTACTTATATGAGAACGAGTTATGCTAAGCTTATTTCCATGACTTGCTGTTTTATCACAAATTGCACATTTTGCCATATATATCGCACCTCCTAAATTTCTTAAATAAACTGACTATAAATAAGTCTATCACAAAATTTTGCAAAAAACAAGTCTTTTTTAAAAAATTCCTTGCAAAATGAGAAAAATATGATATAATATATAGGCTTATAAAGGAAAAGAAAGGATTTGGATAAAATGAATTGTAAAGTAGAAAAAACAAAAAATGCAAATGAAGTAAAATTAGAAATAACAGTAGAAGCTTCAAAATTTGATGAAGCAATAAAAAGAGTATATTTTAAAAGTGCAAAATATTTTAATATACCAGGATTTAGAAAAGGAAAAGCACCTATACAAATAGTAGAAAAATATTATGGAAAAGAAATATTCTACGAAGATGCATTTAATGATTCAGCAAATGAAGCATTAGAAGAAGCTGTAAAAGAAAACAACTTAGAAATAGTATCAAGACCAGAAGTTGAAATCAAACAAATGGAAAAAGGAAAAGATTTAATATTTACAGCTACAATGCAAACAAAACCAGAAGCTGAACTTGGAAAATATAAAGGTGTAGAAATAAAGAAAATAGAATATAAAGTAACAGATGAAGATATAGAACATGAACTTTCACATATGCAAGAACATAATTCAAGACTAATTTCAATAGATGATAGACCAGTAGAAAAAGGAGATATTGCAACTATTGATTTTGAAGGATTTGTAGATGGAAAAGCATTTGAAGGCGGAAAAGCAGAAGGACACGAGCTAGAAATAGGAAGTAATACTTTTATTCCAGGATTTGAAGACCAAATAATTGGAATGAAAATAGATGAAGAAAAAGACATTCAAGTAAAATTCCCAGAAGAATATTTCTCAAAAGAACTTGCTGGAAAAGATGCAACATTTAAAGTAAAATTACATGAAATCAAGAAAAAAGAATTACCAGAATTAGATGACGAATTTGCAAAAGATGTTAGTGAATTTGATACTTTAGATGAATTAAAGAAAAGCATTAAAGAAAAACAAGAAAAACAAAATGAAGAAAGAGCAAAATATGAAACAGAAGATGCTGTAATAAAAGCAGTATGTGATAATATGAAAGTTGAAATTCCATCAGGAATGATAAATATGGAAATTGATAATATGTTAAAAGAACTTGAACAAAGATTATCATATCAAGGTCTAAATTTAGAACAATATCTTCAATTTATGGGTAAAACAGAAGAAGATTTAAGAAAAGAATATGAACCTCAAGCAATAGAAGGAATTAGATCAAGATTAGCATTAGAGGCAGTTATAAAAGCAGAAAAAATAGAACCAGATGAAGCAGAAATTACAGAGAAAATGAAAGAAATGGCTAAAAATTACGGAAAAGAAAATGATGAAAAATTCTTAAAAAATGAGAATGTAGCAAACTACATAAAAGAAGGATTAAAATCAGAAAAAGCATTAGAATTTTTAGTAAAAAATGCAAAAATAAAATAAGTAAGAAATAAAAGGGCTTAGAGGACTATAAAAGGACTTTGGCCCTTTTTAGATATTGAAATATATGAGTAAAATTATAAAAAAATAGCAAAAAGACTTGTTTATATATCAAAATAATGGTATATAATGAATATGACAAATAATATAAATCTAAGGGAGGAATTTAAAATGTTAGAAAAAAATAGCTTAGTACCATATGTAATCGAACAAACAAGCAAAGGAGAAAGGTCATACGATATTTTCTCAAGATTATTAAAAGATAGAATTATATTTTTAGGAGAAGATGTAAATGCTACAACAGCAAGTTTAGTTATAGCACAATTACTATTCTTAGAATCAGAAGACCCAGATAAAGATATAAATCTATATATCAACTCACCAGGAGGTTCAATTACAGATGGAATGGGAATTATAGATACAATGAATTATATAAAATGCCCAGTGTCAACAATTTGTATTGGTATGGCAGCAAGTATGGGAGCAGCACTATTAGCTGCAGGTGAAAAAGGAAAAAGATTTGCAACACCAAATGCAGAAATTTTAATTCACCAACCATTAATCGGTGGTGGCGGACTTTCAGGTCAAGCAACCGAAATAAAAATACATGCAGACCACCTAGTAAAAACAAGAGAAAAATTAAATAAATTCTTAAGCGAAAGAACAGGTCAAACAGTAGAACAAATCCAAAAAGACACAGAAAGAGATAACTACATGACAGCTGAAGAAGCTTTAAAATATGGATTAATAGATGGAATAATGGACAAAAGAAAATAAAAAATGAGAAAAAGAGGGACGGGGGAATTTTGTCTCACTTTACCAAATAATGTAAATATGACACAAAAAAAGCCCGTCCCCAAAATTCTCAAGTTTTTCAAAAAAGAAGGAGAGAAAAGATTTATGGCAAAAAATGATAGTACACCTAAAAGTGTAAGATGCTCATTTTGTGGAAAAGCACAAGAAAATGTAAGAAAAATAGTTGCAGGGCCAGGTGTATATATTTGTGATGAGTGTATAGAATTATGTAATAGTATAATTGAAGCAGAGCTTTATGAAGATGACAAAGCAGGATATACTTTAAATGAATTAAATAATATTCCTAGTCCTAAAGAGATTAAAAAGATATTAGATGACTATGTAATTGGTCAAGAAGAAGCTAAAAAAACATTATCAGTTGCAGTATATAACCACTATAAAAGAATAGCACATGAAGAAAATGTGAAAAAAGATGATGTAGAAATTCAAAAAAGTAACATCTTACTTTTAGGTCCAACAGGATGTGGAAAAACTTTACTTGCAAAAACTTTAGCAAAAATATTAAATGTACCATTTGCAATAGCAGATGCGACAACTTTAACAGAAGCAGGATATGTTGGAGAAGATGTTGAAAACATTTTATTAAAATTAATTCAAGCAGCAGATGGGGATATCGAAAAAGCGGAAAAAGGAATAATATATATAGATGAAATAGATAAAATTACAAGAAAAACAGAAAATCCTTCAATAACAAGAGATGTAAGTGGTGAAGGAGTTCAACAAGCATTACTTAAAATTATAGAAGGAACTGTTGCATCAGTACCACCTCAAGGTGGAAGAAAGCATCCAAACCAAGAATTAATTCAAATTAATACAGAAAATATATTAATAATTTGTGGAGGAGCTTTTGAAGGGTTAGAAAATATCATAAAAGATAGAACTGGAGAAAAAGCAATTGGATTTGGTACACAAATAAAGAGCCAAAAAGAAATAGATAGAACTGAAATATTTAAAGAGTTATTACCACAAGATTTATTAAAATTTGGACTAATTCCAGAATTTATTGGAAGACTTCCAATTATTGCAACACTTCAAGATTTAGACAAAGAAGCATTATTAAAAATTTTAGTAGAACCTAAAAACTCTTTAATAAAACAATATCAAAAACTATTTGAAATAGATGGAGTTGAACTAGTATTTGAACAAGAAGCTTTAGATGCAATTGTTGATAAAGCAATAGAAAGAAAAACAGGGGCAAGAGGTTTAAGGTCAATAATTGAAGACATAATGAGAGATATCATGTTTGATATTCCATCAAATCCTAAAATAGAAAAATGTATTGTAACAAAGAAAACTGTTTTAGAAAAAGCAGAACCAGAAGTTGTAGAAAATGATTTAAAAGAAGAAAAGAAAAAGCAAGGAAAGAAAAAAAGAGAAATGCCAGAAAGTGCATAATAAATTAAAAAGTGAAGTTAAATAAGAAAATAGAGGATAATATTAATTAAATTTTAATATTTCCTCTATTTTTTATTAATAAAATCTGTGTTATACTTATATCGTAAGGGGGAAAAGGAAATGTATAATATATTAGTTGTTGATGATGACAAAGAAATAGTAGGAGCAATAGAAATATATTTAAAAAATGAAGGATATAAAATATATAAAGCATATGACGGGGAAGAAGCCTTAAATATAATAAATAACAATGAGATTCATCTAGTTATTTTAGACATAATGATGCCTAAAAAAGATGGATTAGAAACATTAGAAGAAATAAGAAAAGATAAATCAATCCCAGTAATATTACTTTCAGCAAAATCAGAAGATTATGACAAAATAGGTGGACTTAATTCAGGAGCAGATGACTATATAACAAAACCATTTAACCCATTAGAATTAATTGCAAGAGTAAATTCAGTATTAAGAAGATATGTAAAATTAGGTTCAATAAAAAAAGAAGAAAATAAAAAAATATATCAAACAGGTGAATTAATTGTAGATGATGAAACAAAAAAAGTAATAGTAGATGGAAAAGAAGTAAAACTTACAGCAACAGAATTTAATATATTAAAATTCTTAATTCAAAACAAAGGAAAAGTATATTCAATACCTGAAATTTATGAAAATGTATGGAAAGAAGAAGGATTTGGTGCAGAAAATATAATTGCGGTACATATAAGACACATAAGAGAAAAAATAGAAATAAATCCTAAAGAACCAAGATACTTAAAAGTTATTTGGGGAGTAGGATATAAGATAGAAGAATAGGAGGAAATATATGAATAAAATAAAAAGTTCAAATGTACTTAAAGGTATTTCATTTGTACTAATACCAATTTTAGTGTTAATACTTGCATTTAGTATATTCCATATGCTATTTTTACATGAATATGGAAATGAAAGTAAAGAATATACCAAAACAGAAAATTTCTCAACAGCGTATTTTAGATTTGTATTAAACCAAGTAACAAGAGCCCAAAATGTAAGTTCAGAAGAATCAAATAATTATTTAGAATTAGAAGATGAAAATGGTAATTTATACTATTATGATTCCTCAAATTATTCATATGACTATTTTCAAGGGATAGAAAACTATATTAAATATATAATTGTTGATAAACAAACAAATATAATGTATACAAATATTAGGAGTACTAATTATAGTGAAGAAATAGCTAATATGAAAAATAACTCTACATATTGGGAATATGTGGATTCTAATATAGATACAAGCATAGAATATATAAATAAAGATAATATAAAATATAATTACACATATTATTATTCTAATAGAGAAGTAAATGTAATAGATGCAAATGGAGACTTAGAAACAAGAGACCTAGATGATTTTAATATTTATACATACTATGATGAGACAGCAGCAAATGAAGCAATTGATTTGCAAGGTGGAAGAGAAATTTGGAACTTTTTAATAGAAAACAAAACACTTCCAATATATGCTTGTGGAATAAGTTCAATATTATTAATTGCAATCGTATTTTATTTAATATTTGCAATAGGTCATAAAGATGGAAAAGAAGAAATTACATTAAATAGTTTAGATAAAATGTCTTATGAATTAATAACAATAATATGTGGAGGAATGAGCATAACATTTTTAACACTTGCAATTGCAGCCTTAAGCATGTTAAATTATATAACAATTTTGTTTGCATTTATTGGATATATAATAGCATATATGATTTCAAGTATTTGGTTAGTTACAAGTATAAAAAGAATAAAAGCAAAAGAGTTTTTAAGAAGTTTTACAACATATAAAATAATTAGATGGTTTTATCATAAATTTAAAAACTTAAGTGCAACATTTAGAAATAAAACAAAAGAATCACAAAAAGCTTTTTGGTATTATGTAGCATTTGTTGTAATTAGTTTAATATTAGCAGCACTTTCTTTTACAGGATTAGGACTACTTTTACTTATAGCATTTTGGATATATGTTTACTTTAGAATAAGAAAATATGTAAATGAACAAGCTAAAATAGAAGAAGCACTAAAAAATATTTATGAAGGTAAAACTGATATATATGTTGATGAATCCCAGTTAGAAGGAATACTAAGAAGAATGGCAATATATATAAATGATATAGCAGGAGGATTTTCAAATGCTATTCAAGAAAGCTTAAAATCAGAAAGATTAAAAACAGAATTAATAACAAATGTATCACATGATATTAAAACACCTTTAACATCAATAATAAACTATGTTGATTTAATAAAAAAAGAAGACATACAAAACGAAAAAATAAAAGAATATGTAGATATTCTAGATAAAAAATCGCAAAGACTAAAAAAATTAACAGAAGACTTAGTAGAAGCATCAAAAGCATCTTCTGGAAATATTAAATTAAATTTAGAAGATATTAGAGTAAAAGAATTAATAAATCAAACAATAGGAGAATTTAAAGATAAATTTGAAAGCAAAAATTTAATTATAGAAACAAATATGCCTAAAGAAGATATAAAAATAACAGCAGATAATAGATATATGTATAGAATTATAGAAAATCTATTTAGTAATATTACAAAATATGCACAAGATAGAACAAGAGTATATATAGATGTTAAAAAGAAAAACAAAAATATTGAAATAAGTATTAAAAATATTTCAAAAGATAGGTTAAATATATCAGCAGATGAACTAATGCAAAGATTTGTTAGAGGAGACAAATCTAGATTTACTGAAGGAAGCGGTTTAGGCTTATCTATTGCAAAAAGTCTAACAGAACTTCAAAAAGGAACATTTGATATAACAATAGATGGAGACTTATTTAAAGTAGAAATGTTTTTTGGAACGGAGGATAAAAACAGCCTTTAATAAATGAATAGAAAAAAATTATAAAAGTTATATAATTTTATTATATAGCTTTTATTTGATTTTTCTACGCTGTTTTTTTCAAAAAATAGCAAAAATAATTAATTTAATAAAAAATTTATTGCACACAAAAAAGTGGTATGGTAAAATAAAAAACAGAAAAAGGGGAAATGCTAAAATGGAGGAATGAGAATGAAAAAATTACTCATCATTATAGTAGTTTTAGCTATTATATTCATAGGAATGTTAGTATATAGAAGTAATGGAGTAAATAAAGTCCAAGTAAATATAAATGAAATAAATAATATAGAAGAATATATAGGAAAAATATATATGTGGAAAGAAGTAACAGGAGAAGCACTGCCTAGTTTTAATAGTATAAATGATGCAAACGAAACCTGGATTTGGGAGGTTGTAAAAAAGAATTTAGAGGAATATGAGGTGGACTATAATACAATTGAAAATAAAGCAAAAGAAATATTTGGAGAAAATTTTGCAAAAGAATTTCCTAAAAGCGGAAATCAAAGTTTTGAATATAATGAAGAAACAGGAAAATATGTAGCAACTGAAACAAATCTGGATATGCAAGAGGATAGTTTCCTGTTAAATACAATAGAAAAAGAAAATGGAGGGTATAAGGTTCAAATTGTAGAATACTTAGAAGATTATGGAGAAAGTACAAGTATTGTAATTAGAAATTTACAAGGAGAAGAAATTGGTAGAATTGCTAATAGTGAAAGTGAAACAAAAGCACAAGAGATAATAAAGAAAAATATAGATAGATTTACGAAGAAGAATATAGATTTAAAACAAGAAGAAAATTTAGTAGTAGAAAAGGTGGAAAATGGATAAGAAAATGGAAAAGATATCACAAGAAGAATTAGAAATCCTGAACAAATGCACAATTTGTCCACATAGTTGTAATATAAATAGAAATATACGGAAAAGTAGGAAGATGTAAATCTGGAAATAAAGTGAAAATTGGGTTATACTCAATACATAATTTCGAAGAGCCGTGCATAAGTGGAAATAATGGTTCTGGAACAGTATTTTTCTCAAACTGTAATATGAATTGTGTATATTGTCAAAATTATGAAATAAGTCAAATAGGAAAAGGAAAAGAAATTTCAATAGAGGACTTAGCAGAAATTTTTTTAAAACAACAAAAAAGAAATTGTGAAAATATAAATTTAGTAACACCAACTTCATATGTACCACAAATAATTGAGGCTTTAAAAATAGCGAGGAAAAAAGGCCTGAATATTCCAATAGTATATAACACAAATGGATATGAAAATGTTGAAACTATAAAAATGTTAGACGGATTTATTGATATATATTTACCAGATTTAAAATATGCTGAAAATGAAAAAGCAAAAAAATATTCTAAAATAGATAACTATTTTGAAATTGCAACAAAAGCAATTTTAGAAATGATAAAACAAGTAGGAAAACCAAAATTTGATGAAAATGGAATAATGAAAAAAGGTGTAATAATAAGACATCTAGTATTGCCAGAAAATGTCGAAAATAGTAAAAAAGTTTTAAAATGGATATCTGACAATATACCAAAAGATTTTTATGTAAGTATAATGGCACAATATTTTCCTACATATAAAGCAAAAGAAGATAAAAAATATCAAGAAATAGGAAGAAAACTTTCAAAAGAAGAATGGCGAGAAATAGAAGAGTTCGTGGAAGAATTGGAATTTGAAAATGGATTCATTCAAGAACTTCGGAGAGCATGAAGAAGAGTATGTACCTAAATGGTGGTAATAAATATAAAAAGGAGGAATAAAAAAATGACAGAAGCAGACAAAAACTTTGTAGAAACATGTAAAAAAATTATTGAAGAAGGGTATTCATCAGAAGGAACAGGAGTAAGAACTAGATGGGAAGACGGTGCGGAAGCAAACTACATTTCAATTGTAGGAGTAACAAATAAATATGATGTAGGAAAAGAATTCCCAATGATAACTCTAAGAAATAACACAAACACAGTAAAAAAAGCGATAGATGAGGTGTTGTGGATTTGGCAAAAAAAATCAAATAATATAAATGACTTAAATTCACATATTTGGGACCAATGGGCAGATGAAACAGGCTCAATTGGAAAAGCCTATGGTTATCAAATGGGGAAAAAATATAAATTTAAAACAAAAGATGGTATAAAAGAAATGGATCAAGTTGATTATGTTTTATACTTATTAAAAAATGACCAATCAAGTAGAAGAATAATGACAAATATTTTTAACCATGAAGATTTAAAAGATATGGCACTAGAACCATGTGTGTATGGAACGCAATGGCTAGTTAAAGGAGGAAAATTGCACTTAATCTTAAATCAACGTTCACAAGATATGCTAGCAGCAAATGGATGGAATGTAATGCAATATGCAGCACTTCAATATATGTTTGCACAAATAGCAGGCTTAGAAGTTGGAACTTTAACACATAATATTGGAGATTGTCATATATATGATAGACATATTCCATTAGTAGAAAAACTAATAGAAGCCAAAGCAGAAGATGTTCATCCAAAATTAATTATTAAAAATCCAACAAAAGACTTCTATCAATTTAAAGTAGAAGACTTTGAAATAGAAGGATATGACTACAACAAAGAAATAAAATTAGGAAAAATACCAGTAGCAGAATAATAGGGAAGGGGCAAGTTGTCTTTCCTTTCAATATTGTCGAAAAAAGGAGATTAAAAATGCTAAGTATTATAGTTGCAAAAGCAAAAAATAATGTAATAGGAAAAGATAATAAACTAATATGGCATTTACCAGAAGATTTAAAGAATTTTAAAAATTTAACTACAGGCCATACTATAATTATGGGAAGAAAAACATTTGAATCTTTAGGTAGGGTCTTGCCAAATAGAAAACATATCGTTTTTACTAGAAATAAAGATTTTAAAATAGATGATAAAAACGTAGAGGTAATACATAAAGTAGAAGATATAAAAGATATAATAGAGGAAAAAGACGAAGCTTTTGTAATTGGAGGAGAAAAGATATATAAGCTTTTACTTCCATATGCTAAAAAAATGTATATAACAAATATAAATGAAGAGTTTGATGGAGATACGTTTTTCCCTGAAATAGATTTAAGTGATTGGACAGAAATAAAAAAAGAAAAGGGAATAAGAAATGAGAAAAACAACTTAGATTATGAGTTTATAGTTTATGAAAGAAAAAATTAATTTAAAACATATGTAAATTGTAATATGTAAATTAAAAAGTAGAAAAGCCTCCTAAAAGTATGAAGGCTTTTCTGGGCTTAGTTGAGATTGAGATCCAGTTTCATAGAAAGCTGACGATGCTCGAGACTTCTGCCGGTTTGTTTATCAATTAACTGGAAGGTGTCGGGCGAGATATCGCTTGCAAGCAAAATCTCGCCGTTCTCCTTAGAATGGCCAAACTTGACCCGAAAGTCGATGAGTTCTACATCGATAAAATTATAAAATTCCGATAGGCTTTGACCTATCTTGCTTGCATAAGCTTCAACTTTATGAAGCTCATCGATTGTTAAGATGTCGAAGGTAGTGATAGTCCGCCTGTCAATAGGCGAATCTCCTTCCTCATCCGATTTATAGAAAAACTCAATGAATGGTGCAGGTGAAAATGAAATTCCTTTCGGAATTCCATAGCGACGGCAGATACTACCTGTGGTTACGAATATGCCGGTTACTTCCAAAGGAATCATTCTGCAGGTCTTTACAAATTTAGAGGCCTGATTAGATCCCTCGCCCACATAATGCGTGGGTATGCCTTTTGCTTCTAAAATATTAAAAAGCTTAGAAGAAATCATATTATTGATGATTCCCTTATTGGTAATGCTGTCTGTTTCTTTGCCATTACCAGCAGATATTCTGTCACTTGCTTCCAACTCCAGGTAAAGAGGATCATCTGTCTGATAGACATTGTTCACTTTCCCAGAATGGACAAGCTTTAGCCGTTTCCGTTTCAATTGTTGCTTATTCATATACATAAGCCCTCCTTTATACTGAAGAAATTAACCTTCATCGCATGAAGTATAGCATATAACTTGAGTTATGTCAATAAAAGTAGAACTAACACGCTAAAGACATGAGTTGTAAATTTGCTTTTAATTTTACGTAAACAAAATTATCGGAGAAGAGTCCTAAAAACATATTTGACAAAGGGGCTGAAAAGGTATATAATAATGTAGGTTTTTTAAGAGAAATAGGCGTTTTTCAAGAATTAGGTTTGAAAAACGCTTAAAGTTACGAAAAAAGTAAAAAATATAAATAATATATGTAAAAGGGAAGGGAAAAAATATGAACAATCAAAAAATAAGAAACATAGCAATAATAGCACACGTAGACCATGGAAAAACTACATTAGTAGATGCAATGCTTAAACAAAGTCATGTATTTAGAGAAAATGAGCAAGTACAAGAAAGAGTAATGGACTCAAATGACCTAGAAAGAGAAAGAGGAATTACAATACTTTCTAAAAATACATCTGTCATGTATAATGATATAAAAATAAACATAGTAGATACACCAGGACATGCTGACTTTGGAGGAGAAGTAGAAAGAGTCCTTAAAACTGTTGATGGAGTACTTTTATTAGTTGACGCTTTTGAAGGAGCTATGCCACAAACAAGGGAAGTTCTAAAAAAATCATTAGCTTTGGGATTAAAACCAATAGTAGTAATAAACAAAATAGATAGACCAGGAGCAGAGCCAGAAAAAGTAGTAGACCAAGTAATAGAATTATTTATAGAACTTGATGCAACAGATGAACAACTAGATTTCCCAGTTGTTTATGCTTCAGCAAAAAACGGAATTGCTAAAATGAATTTAAATGATGAATCAGATAACCTACATTGTTTATTTGAAACAATAATAAATACAATAGATGCTCCAAACTGTGATGAAGAAGGACCAGCACAAATGTTAGTATCAAATATTGATTATGATGATTATGTTGGTAGAATTGCAGTAGGAAGAGTAGAAAGAGGAAGTATAAAACTAGGAATGCCAGTTGCAATATGTGGAAAAGAAGATAAAATAACTCAAGGTAGAATTGCAAAAGTATATACACATGTTGGACTAAATAAAGTAGAAGTAGAAGAAGGAAAAGCAGGAGATATAATAGAACTTGCAGGTATTCCAGATATAAATATAGGAGATACAATTTGTGACTTTAATCATCCTGAAAAAATACCATTTGTAGATATTGATGAACCAACAGTATCTATGACATTTAGTGTAAATAATGGACCATTTGCAGGAAAAGAAGGACAATTTATAACATCTCGTCATATTAGAGATAGATTGTTTAAAGAACTAGAAAGAAATGTATCATTAAGAGTAAAAGAAACAGATTCACCAGATAGTTTTGAAGTATCAGGAAGAGGAGAACTTCACTTATCAGTTTTAATTGAAACAATGAGAAGAGAAGGATTTGAACTTTTAGTATCTCGTCCAAAAGTTATATTTAAAGAAATTGATGGTGTAAAATGTGAACCAATAGAGGACTTAGTTGTAAATGTACCAGATGATAGCGTTGGTACAGTTATAGAAAAATTAGGTAGAAGAAAAGCAGAAATGGTAAATATGGAACCTGCAGAAGCTGGACATACAAAAATAGAATTTAAAATCCCAGCAAGAGGATTAATTGGATATAGAACAGAGTTCTTAACAGACACAAAAGGTGAAGGTACAATGAACCATATATTTAATGGTTATGAACCTTTCAAAGGAGAAATTCAAGCTAGAGTTAGAGGAACAATTGTAGCATTTGAAAATGGAAAATCAGTAACATATGGATTATATAATGCACAAGATAAAGGTGAGTTATTTATAGGACCTGGTGTAGATGTATATGAAGGAATGATAGTTGGACTAAACTCAAGAGGAGAAGATTTAAGCATAAATGTATGTAAAGAAAAACATTTAACAAATACTAGAGCATCTGGTTCGGATGATGCATTAAGATTAGTTCCACCAATTCAAATGTCTTTAGAAAAAGCAATAGAATTTATACAAGATGATGAATTAGTAGAAGTAACACCAAAATCAATAAGACTAAGAAAGAAAATCTTAGACACAAAAGAAAGAGAAAGAGCAGCAAGAAACGCAAATAAATAAGATGAGACAAAAATGCTCCGTCCCTCTTTGTCTCAAAAGGAGAAAAATAATGAATAGAGAAGAGTTAGCAAGAATAAAAGAAAAAGCTTTAGAAGAACATATTCCAATTATCATGGATGATACTTTAGAAGTAATTGAAAAGTATTTGAAAGATAAAAAACCTGAAAAATTTTTAGAAATAGGTACAGCTGTACGGATATTCTGCAATTTGTTTTACAGAGTTTTTAGCAGATCATGGAACTATTGATACTATTGAAAGAGAAGAAGAAAGGATTAAAGAAGCAAAGGAGAATTTCAAAAAAGCAGAAGTGGAAGAAAAAATAAATCTATATGAAGGTGATGCTGTAGAAATACTTCCAACTTTAAATGGAAAATATGATGTAGTATTTATTGATGCGGCAAAAGGAAAATATCCATTTTTCTTAAAAGAAGCTTTAAGAATGTTAAATAAAGATGGTATTATTTTTGCAGATAATATTTTATATAAAGGATATGTTTTAAGTGATTATAACAAACATAAACAAAGAACTGCTGTAAGAAATTTAAGAGAGTACTTAAAAGAAGTAACTGAAAATGAAGAACTAGAAACAACCATATTAGAAGTTGGAGATGGGTTAGCTGTAAGTAGAAACATAGGAAAAAAAGAAAATAGAAAATAAATATAGAAAAGACATTGAAATTAAACAGATTTCAATGCCTTTTATTGTCTCAGACAACAAGGTTCTGGGGTACTATGTCTGCAATCTTTGATTGCTATGTCGGGTCAAGTTCTTATTTATATAAAATTTAAATTATTATTGCTCTAATTCAGAAGAATCATCAATTTTTTCAGAATCTTGAGTTTTTTGTTCGACAGGATTTTTAGAGTAATAATCTTTTAAAAATTGATTAAATTTTTTTGCTTCTTCAGAATGGTTATAATCTTTAATGTATTTAGCTATAATGGTATGCTGGTCTTGAAAACTAGAATCTTCATTATATAAGTTAGTTCCCAAGAATTGGTCAACCTTATTAGGATACAAGTTTGTAGAATCACCTTCAGTATAGAAATAATCTTTTTCTTCTAAAGGATGACCATGTTTATCACGAGGTTCAAATTCGTTAATAAAATATGTTAAATGACTTACTAGAAATCCTGGAACTGATGTCAAATAATTATCTGATGTTGAATTTACAACCAAAAATACCGGAGTAATGTCACGTTGTTCTTGTATTGCCGAAGAAGAGAACTTTTTGTTCTTTGGAATCTCAGGTAAAGACCTTTTTTTAGTTTCTCTGCTACTATGAGCAGCAGAGCCGGTTTTTGCTATTTCATTTCTATGACCTGACCTTGCCAAAATTTCTAGGATATAATTTGACAACAAAGAAGAAGAAACTGATGAGTGCTCTGTTATATATCCGTTTGTTTTGTTTATATGTTTTCTTCTTGAAGGAATAGATGTAAGCCCCATTTTTTTAGTTAATAATTCAGAATCATTTACTAAATAATTTAAGATATCATTACTAGCTTTACTGTTACATTCATCTTTTGCAAATTCTAAGTTGATTCTATTTGCATTTTCGACAATAGGAAATAATTTGTCTAAATCTATATATAATTTATATAATGTTTCGTCGAAAAATGGACATTTATTTTTGAAAACAGTGATATTATTTGTTGTTTTTTGAGATATATCATTAATTTGTTTTTCTGCTACTTTAAATTCTCTAATGTTGTCAACATATTCCATAATTTTAAGATTATGTGGCATTGGAAAATTTTTTACATCTTCTTCAGTTTCTATTGGAGCTAAAGAATCAACAACTAATTTTAAAGTTTTATTATTAGGCGAATTTATCAGCAAATATCCTTTTCCATCATGTAAATCATTAGAATCCAATTCTTCACAAGTAAAGCTAAAATAATCTTCATATTCATCTTGTAAGTCAGAAACGATTTTATCATAAGACTGACCAGAGTTTAATCTATCTTTTATTAAAATTTCTAATTCCTTTGCAAGTTCTACACGACATTCTTTTTGCGCTATTTCTACATTATTTTTGCAAGCCCTAATACCAATACCTGATATTTTTTTTACGATTTTACTTAAATCGTTTAGATTTTCAGGAGTATAACCTCCATCAGACATAAGTTCTTTGACTTTTTTTAATGAATTATTTTTGTATTTAGAAAAAAGTGTTTTTTCCTTTTTTATATTTTTTTGCATATCCATATAATGTTTTATACGTTCATTTTCTAATAAGTTGGAATTAGAGGGAATATCATAAATAACGATAGTCATTCCTAGAAGGTCATATAACACGGGAGACTGTAATAGATTACCCGAATTATTTGCGTTTTCTAAAGCAGAATTTAATTTTTTTGTTGTGCTTGGCCTTGATTTTACACGACATTCTATTAAAAAATCTGTGCCAGGAAAATGATGTTCTATTTCAGCTTTTATACAAGCTGAAATTTGTGATGTATAAATTATAGTTGCAGGATTTTTAAAAATAGAGTCATACCTAGACAATTCATTTTCATAAATACCTTGATTTATAATATTTGGACTAACAACTAGTTGCTTTTTAAAATCATCCATTATAATTACTTCCTTACTTAAAATATTACAGCTTAAAGTATATCATAAAAACTACAAAAAGTCTACATAAATTCGTTGATATAGTAGACAAAATATGATAAAATATAAGACGAAAAGAGGGAAGAAGATGAAAGAAATAGAATTATTAGCACCAGCAGGGTCATTTGAAAAAGCAAAAATAGCATTTCTTTATGGAGCAGATGCTGTATATTGTGGTACATCATCACTATCTCTAAGAACAAGAGCTGATATGAAAGATGATGATTTAGAAAAAACAATAGAATATGCTCATAAAATAGGGAAAAAAGTATATGTAACATTAAATATTTTTGCTTGGGATGAAAAATACAAAGAAATAATAGATATGGCAAAAAGATTAGAAGTTTCTAAGCCAGATGGAATAATTGCATCAGATGTTGGAGTAATTGAAACTTTAAAAAAATATGCTCCAAGTGTGCCGATAAATGTAAGTACACAAGCAAATATAATAAGTTTAGAAGATTGTAAGTTTTGGTATAAATATGGTGCAAAAAGAGTAATTATGGCAAGAGAAATGAATAAAGAACAATTAAAATATATAATGGAAAACAAGCCAAAAGACTTAGAAGTAGAGATATTTATTCATGGAGCAATTTGTTTTGCGTTTTCTGGTAGATGTTTTTTAAGTGACTTTTTAGCATGCAGAAGTGCAAATTTAGGGGATTGTGCACAAAGTTGTAGATGGAGTTACAATCTATATGCAGAAGAAAAAAACAATCCTGGAGAACTTATGCCAATAGAAACAAGTGAATATGGAACAAGTATATTTTCTTCAAAAGATTTATGCTTAATAAAAGAACTTCCAGAAATAATTGATATGGGAATAGATAGTGTGAAAATAGAAGGAAGGCTAAAAACAGAATATTATTTAGCAAGTGTAATAAATGTATATAGAAATGCAATAGATGATTACAAGAAAAATCCTGAAAATTATGATTATGAAAAATATTTGAAAGAATTAGAAAAAGTAAAAACAAGAGGACTTACAACATTTTATTTTAATGATAGAGAAAATAAAGATATTCAAGAATATGGGGGAAGGCAATATAACGAAAATTACGAATTTGGTGGAAAAATAGTAGAATTTGGCGAAGAAAAATCTATTATTGAGATAAAAAACAAATTAAAAGTAGGAGATAAGATGGAAATTTTAGTTCCATATAAACTATCACCTGTAGAATTT
This sequence comes from uncultured Clostridium sp., assembly GCA_930987745.1. GTDB lineage: Bacteria > Bacillota > Clostridia > TANB77 > CAG-508 > CAG-269. The sequence goes on along the minus strand of CAKNKX010000001.1, from coordinate 16,793 downwards.
ACTATTGAAAAATTATGGGATTATGAAACTGGAGAAGAAATAGATAGTATAAGCCCAGGAGTTAAAGGGCAAAAAGTATTGATAAAATTACCAATAGAATGTAAAAAAGACTGGATAATAAGAAGAAAAAAATAAGAACCTGACCAGACATAGCAATCAAAGATTGCAGACCTAGTACCAAAGAACCTTGTTGTCCAAGAAAATAAGAGATTAGCCGTACATTATAAACTAATTGTACGGCTTTTTACTATTTTTGAATTTCTTTAGATAATTTATTTATTGCTTTTGTTTCTATTCTAGATACATAAGAACGTGAGATTCCCATCATTTCAGCAATCTCGTGTTGAGTTTTTGGCTTTTTTCCACCAAGACCAAATCTTAATTCCAAAATAGTTTTTTCACGGTCTTTTAGTACTTCTTTCATTTTTTCATAGAGAAGTTTTATTTTTAATTTTATATCAACTTCATCTTCAATATTTCTTTCGTCATTTTCTAAAACCTCTTGAAGAGTAACGACATTATCATCTTTATCTTTTCCGATAGGTTCATTTAAATAAACCTCGGCTCCTAATTTTTTTGTAGCTCTTAAGTGCATTAAAATTTCGTTATCAATACATCTTGAAACATAAGTAGAAAGTCTGGTACCATTTTCTACATTAAAGCTTTTAATTCCTTTAATCAAACCAATAGTGCCAATTGAAATTAAATCATCTTGTTCGACTTTAGAAGAACTATATTTTTTTGCAACATGTGCAACAAGTCTTAAGTTCCTTTCTATTAGAATATTTCTTGCTTCTTCATCTCCTTTGGCCATTTGTTCTAAACAATTTTTTTCTTCTTCTTTTGATAAAGGTTCAGGAAATAGACTTCCACCTTGAATATATCCGAACAGTAAATACTGCAGTTTTTAAAAATTCTAAAAAACCACAAATCCCCCCAACAAAAAGTGCTGAAAACATAAATGCACCTCCATTTTCTCATATTAAAAATTATATGTTTCAAAAAAATAAAAGTGCATGACCATATAAAAATCTTCATAAAATGTAAAGAGGTGAAATATGAATTTTTTAAAATTGTTTTTATTAGGAATATTAATAGGTGCAGGAGCAATATTGCCTGGAATTAGTAGTCGGAGTTTTTCTAGTTATATTTGGTTTATATGAAAAATTATTAGATAGTATTTTGAACTTTTTTAAAAATGTAAAGAAAAACCTTAAATTTTTGTTGCCAATAATAGTGGGTGGAATAGTAGGTGTTTTAGGAGTAAGTAATTTCTTAAATTTCTTTTTAACAAAATATCCTTTGCAAACAAAATCTTTATTTATAGGGTTAATCTTAGGTACTATGCCAAGTCTTTTTAAAAATATAAAAGAAAAACCAAATTTCAAAAAGAAACATTATATATTATTAATTATATCGTTGATAATTGGATTAGGATTAATGTTTTTAGAAGGTAATATGACAGGATTTGAAAATAGTAGCTATAATTCGATTTATTTCTTCATATCTGGTATGATTATGTCTATTGGAGTGATTGTTCCAGGTGTTAGTAGCACGATTTTATTAATGCTTTTAGGAGTTTATAATATATATCTTTCATCACTTGCTAATATATATTTTCCGGTATTAATTCCTATGGGAATAGGTCTTGTAATTGGAGGATTTATATGTATGGCAATCACAAAAAAACTACTAGAAAGATATGCTTCTCAGACATTATGTGTGATTTTGGGCTTTTCGTTAGGTTCTATTTTTGTTTTAATTCCTAACATGAACGGAATATTAGATGTTTTTCTTGCGATATTTTGTGGAATTTTGGGATTTATGATTGCATCTTAAGTAGTATATTTATCTAATTGACAGTTTTATACAGAATATGATAAAATGTTTTATGTAACCAAGAACGCATAAAAACTGGCGAATTATCGCCAAAGGAGGAAAAATGAAACATGAGCAAGAATATTTCTGACGGAGTAGACGAACTCAGTCTTAACCTTGAGTTCACAGATGGATTAAAAGGAATCACTATTCCTGGAAAAGGAATAGTGAACAAGACTATTTCCTCTCTTCTCTTCGAACATTTTGAGGAGAGGGGAGTACCAACCCATTATATTGATTCTTCTGGGGCCTCCTCCCAAATTGTGGGAAGAGCCAACATGATTCCATTGCAAGTAATTGTAAGGAACTATACTGAAGGTAGTTTTTGCCGGAGGTATGGTGTAGAGCCTGGAAGAAAACTGGAGTCAGTGATTGTGGAGTTCAAGGTAAAAGATGAACGACTTCATAATCCATATATCACACCAGATGCCGCTGTGGCTCTGGACTTAGTGACAGAGCAAGATGTTGATGAGATTTTGAAGTATATTGAGATTATCAACAAAGTGGCTCAGCGTTTTTTTAATAATATAGACTTGACATTGATTGATTTCAAAGTCGAGTTTGGACTCGACATCGAGTCTATGGGAGAACTCGTTCTTGCTGACGAATTTTCTCTGGATACATGTAGAGTCTACAATAGTGATGGTCGTCCCATCTTTCGTGGGAATATGACAAGCAAAGAAGTCGCGACCGTCTATGAGACTGTTATGAGAAAAGTTTCAGAAATAAAAAACTGAAACTTTTCTGCCTTGGTTACATGTTTCAAGAGAGAATTGATTGTAATTGATTCTCTCTTTTTCCAGTAAAAATGAAAATTAAAGTTGAAAAAAATAAAATCTGTGATATAATACAAAACAAAAAAGTTAGGAGAAAATATGACAAGAACAAAACTAAAAGATAGAATACTTCCTAAATATACAAAAGGAGAAGAAATTTTTAATATGACTTCTCACATAGTAGGAGGAGTTTTAGGAATAGTTGCAACAGTACTTTGCATAGTATTTGCAGCTATACATGGAAATACTTATGGAGTTGTAAGTGGAGCAATCTATGGAGTAACAATGATTGTTTTGTACACAATGTCTAGTATTTATCATGGATTAAGTCCTAAAAGATATTCAAAAAGAGTGTTTCAAGTGTTAGACCATTGCTCAATATTTTTGCTTATTGCTGGTTCGTATACACCTTTTGCACTTTGCACATTAAGAGAATATGATACTGCTACTGGTTGGTGGATATTTGGAGTGATATGGGCTGTTGCAATACTTGGAATAGTGTTAAATTCAATAGATATAAAAAAGTTTAAGAAATTCTCAATGTTTTGCTATCTTATAATGGGATGGTGTATTGTAGTAAAAATAGGACTACTTCCAGAACTATTAGGCATGGCAGGATTTATCCTTTTACTTTTAGGAGGAATTGCATATACAATAGGGGCTATTCTTTATGGAATTGGCAAAAAACATAAATGGATGCACTCTGTATTTCACTTATTTATATTATTAGGAAGCTTTTTGCAATTTATGTGTATATTACTATATGTAATGTAGTATAATATATTAAACAAAAGAATTATATAAAATAAAAGTGCTAAGAAAAATATATTCCTTAGCACAAAGTTAATTTATTATAACATAAAAATAAAATATATGCAAAGTTTAAAAAAGAGCGATTAAAAGAGAATAATCAATAAAAAAAGAGATAAAGCGATAAAAATTAAGAAAATATATCATTTATACCAAAAATTACATTTGATAAATAAAAAAGCTTGTGCTAAAATAAAATCACAATAAGAAAAGTAATCAATTTTCCCTGCATAGTGCGTATAGACAGAATTTTTAGAACCAACAAATTTTAAGAGGGGCCAATCTCATAAATATGGCGTGCAAGCTCACATTATATAGTGAGAAGCCCATAAGTATTTTGGTAGGCACCCACCTGTTTTTAGGAGCAGGTCCTTAAAAATTCCATACTTCTTACGGCTAAGGCGGGGGACTTTATATATATCAATAGAGATGAAACAAAATATATAATACAGTAAAAACCAGTTAGCAAGTAACTGGTTTTTATTGTATTAGACAACAAGGTTCTTATTATGAATAGAAAAATTAAATTACCTATTTAATAAGGAAATAAAAAATAATGTATAAAATATGTGGTAAAAAAATATATGTTGTGGTATATTAAAAATGAAAAATAAATTATATAAGGAGGGAAAAATTTGAAAATAGAACAAATAGATGAATTGGAAAAAATGGCAAAAGAGATAAGAAGAGGAATACTAGAAGAAGTATATAATGCATCATCTGGTCATCCAGGAGGCTCTTTATCAATTGCAGATATTTTAACAGTTTTGTATTTTAATGAATTAAATATAGATGAAAAAAATCCTGATTGGGAAGATAGAGATAGATTAGTTTTATCAAAAGGACATTGTGCTCCAGCTTTATATAGTTGTTTAGCAAATAGAGGATTTTTTGAAAAAGAAAAATTAAAAACTTTAAGAAAAATAGGGAGTATGCTTCAAGGCCATCCTGATATGAGAAAAACACCAGGAGTAGATATGACAACAGGTTCTTTAGGACAAGGGCTATCTGCTGCAAATGGTATGGCAATAGCAGGTAAAATGGATAAGAAAAATTATAGAGTTTATTGTATTTTAGGAGATGGAGAAATAGAAGAAGGGCAAATCTGGGAAGCTGCGATGTCATCTAATAAATATAAATTAGATAATCTTTGTGTAATTGTTGATAACAATAACTTGCAAATAGATGGTTCAATCGAAGAAGTAATGAGCCTTACAAATATAGATGAAAAATTTAAAAGTTTTGGATTTCAAATTATAAAAATTGACGGACATGATATAGATGAAATATTAAAAGCATTTGAAGTTGCAAAAAATATAAAAGGAAAACCAACTTGTATAATAGCAAAAACAATAAAAGGAAAAGGAATATCATATATGGAAAACCAAGTAGGTTGGCATGGAAAAGCACCAAATAAAGAAGAATATGAAGAGGGATTAAGGGACGTACTTTAAAATCCCTAAAAAGAAGGAAAAAAGGAACGTCCCCAAATCCCGGGAAGGAGATAGTATGGAAAAAGCAACACGCCAAAGTTATGGAGAGGCTTTAGTAGAGCTTGGAAAAGAAAATGAAAATGTGGTGGTTTTAGATGCAGATGTTTCTACAGCTACTAAAACTGAATTTTTTGCAAAGGAGTTTCCAGATAGGTTTTTTGATATGGGAATAGCAGAGGCAGATATGATAGGAACATCTGCTGGACTTTCAACATGTGGAAAAATTCCTTATGCAAGTACATTTGCAATATTTGCTGCTGGAAGAGCTTATGACCAAATAAGAAATAGTATATGTTATCCAAAATTAAATGTTAAAATTTGTGCAACTCATAGTGGGGTCACTGTTGGAGAGGATGGAGCAACACATCAAATGTTAGAAGATATTTCACTTATGAGGACAATTCCTAATTTAATAGTAATGTCTACCTCAGATGATACACAAACTAAATGGGCAGTAAAAGAAATTGCAAAAATCAAAGGCCCAGTATATTTAAGATTAGCAAGACTTAAGGTACCAGTTATATATGATGAAAATCAGAAATTTGAAATTGGAAAAGGGATTCAAATAGGAGATGGAACAGATGGAACAATTTTTGCAACAGGTGTTACAGTATCTGAAGCTCTAAAGGCTAAAGAGATTTTAAAAAGTAAAGGAATAAATGTAAGAGTAGTAGATATTCATACAATAAAACCAATCGACAAAGATTTGATTATAAAAAGTGCAAAAGAGACAAAAAAACTTATTTCTATTGAGGACCATAATGTTATTGGAGGATTAGGCTCAGCAATTTCAGAAGTATTAACAGATGAATATCCAGTAAAATTAACAAGACTTGGAATTAAAGATACATTTGGAATGTCTGGAAAAGCAGATGAACTTATGAGTCATTATAAGATAAACGCAAATAATATAGTAGAGTTATTTTAATTTGATAATAAACAACAAAAAGTACGTAATTTAATAAAATACGTGCTTTTTTAATTTTATTACATAAACAAAATCTATGTGAATTTTTTGTGAATTTTTGTTTTTTAAGAAAAAGTTAAAAACTATATTAAAATTCGAAAAAAACCAACATTTTCTATCATTTTTTTTGGAAAAAACTATTGCAAAAAAAGCACTTTATTGTTATGATAGGATATGATAAGGATTATGTACTAAAAAAAGAAAAACAAAAGTTAAGGAGAGCTTAGAAATGATAGAATTTAGAAATGTTTCAAAGACCTATGATACAGGAACAAAAGCTGTAAAAAATGCTAATTTTTTAATTGAAAAAGGAGAATTTGCATTTTTAGTAGGGTCATCAGGAAGCGGAAAATCAACATTAATAAAATTAATTCTAAAAGAAGAAGAACCAACATCAGGACATATTATTATAAATGGTAAAGATACAACATTTTTGAAACCAAATAGAATACCATATCTAAGAAGAAGTATGGGAGTTGTATTCCAAGATTTCAGACTTTTACCAGATAAAACAGTATATGACAATGTTGCATATGCTATGTATATTGTAAGAGCCACACCAAGACATATAAGAAGACAAGTACCAATGGTACTTTCACTAGTTGGATTAAGTGGAAAAGCTAAAATGTATCCAAATGAACTATCAGGAGGAGAGCAACAAAGAGTTGCATTAGCAAGAGCACTAGTTAACAATCCATCTATGCTAATTGCAGATGAGCCAACAGGAAACTTAGACCCAGAAACAGCATGGGATATCATGAACTTATTAAATGATATTAATATGAGAGGTACAACTGTTGTTGTTGCAACACATGCTAAAGATATTGTAAACAAAATGAAGAAAAGAGTTATCCATATAAATAAAGGCGAAATTGTAAGAGACGATAAAAAAGGTGGGTATGATTATGAAATATAATATATTTGGATATTTAATAGGTGAAGGCTTTAGCAATGTATTTAAAAACAAAAAGTCAACTGGTGCATCACTTATGATAATGTGTGCAACAATGATTATATTTGGAATATTCCTTATTTTAGGAGAAAATATAAATCACTTTGTTTCAGAAGTAGAATCAGCACAAGGAATACAAGTATTTATAAATAATGATGCAACTCAAGAACAAATGGATACTTTAGGAGAGCAGATAAGAGCTCTAGATGGAGTAAGCACAGTAGAGTTTGTATCTAAAGAACAAGCATTAGAACAAATGAAAGAAAGATTTGGAGAACAACAAGATTTACTTGATGGATATGAAGAAAACAATATTTTCCCAGCTTCTTATATTGTAACAATGACAGATTTAACAAGAAGTGAAGAAATCCAAAATCAAATTTTAACATTTGAAAATGTGAAGAAAATAACAAGTAGAGATGAAACAGTTTCAACATTAATTGATTTAGCAAATGGAATTAAAATTGTAACAGGTGTAATCTTAGCTTTATTAATTATAATTTCAGTATTTATTATTGCAAATACAATAAAGCTTACTGTACATGCAAGAAGAAAAGAAATATCTATTATGAAATATGTTGGTGCAACAAATGGATTTATAAGATGGCCATTTATTGTAGAAGGTATGATAATAGGAATAATTGCAAGTTTAATTTCAATAGTAATTGTTGGAGTAGCATATAATTTTATAGTACAAAGTATGGTTAGTTCAGAATTTATGCAAGTAATAAATATGAGTTTAGTATCATTTAATGATATGTTTAGCTCAATAATATTTGTATATATGTTACTTGGAATAGGTATAGGAGCAGTAGGAAGTGTAATCTCTATGAGAAAATATTTAAAAGTGTAAAGGAGCGAACATGCGTAAAATTTTATGTATTGTTTTAGCTTTTATAATAAGTAGCTTTAGCATATTTACTTGTGTGTTAGCAGAAGAAACAAATACTAGTAATACAACAGATGCTGAAATCCTAAAACAACAGCAAGAAGAACTTCAAAATCAAATAGATGAGGCAAATGGAGAACTAGAAAATGTACAAAATGAATTATCAGAAAACTTACAGCAAGTACAAAAACTAGATGAAAAAATTGCTAGCTCACAAACAGAATTAGATGAATTAAATGCAAAAATAACAGAGCTACAAACCTCTATAGACCAAGTAGGAACAGAGTTACAAAAAGCAGAGGAAAGTTATAATAGCCAAAAAAAATTATTAGATGATAGACTAGTAGAAATATATGAAGAAGGAGAAATTAGGTATTTAGATGTGCTTTTAAGCTCAAAAAATATGTCAGAATTTTTATCAACATATTTTTTGGTAACAGAATTGGTAGATTATGACAAACAATTATTAGAAGATATGGGTGAAAAAAAGCACGAAATAGAGTTATCTAAAGAAAAACTAGATAATGAACAAGAAGAATTAGCAACAATAAAAGCAAATCAGACAAAAACTGCAAAAATTGTAGAAAATACAAAAACAGTAAGAGAAAATTTTATAGCTAAATTATCTGAAGAGGAAAAACAAATACAATCACAAATAGATGAATATAATAGACAATTTGATGAAGTAAATGCAGAAATACTTAAACTTGCAATGGATGGAATTGATACTCAGTATATAGGTGGAGAACTTGCTTGGCCAGTACCAGGATATACTAGAATAACATCAAAATATGGTATGAGAACTCACCCTATAACTGGAGTATATAAACTTCATACAGGTGTTGACATAGGAGCGCCAATGGGTGCAAATTTTGTAGCTGCAAATGACGGAATTGTCGTAAAAGCAGGATATAATGGAGCTTATGGTAATATGGTAATAATTGACCATGGTGGAGGAATCCAAACATTATATGCACATGGCTCAGAAATAACAGTAAATGTAGGAGATACAGTAAAAAGAGGAGAAACAGTAGTTTTAAAAGTAGGGTCTACAGGATATTCAACAGGAGCACATGCACATTTCGAAGTAAGAATAAATGGTGTAACTACTGACCCATTACCATATATAACAAACGGAGTAGTTCCAAGTTCTGAAAATCAAAATACAGAACAAACAAATACTACAGCATCAGAATAAAAGGCATAAGAGAAATAAAATAAAAAACGGGAGAGAAGATTTATGAAAAAATTAGTTTTAAAATTATTTGGAGTAATAGTCGCATCGATAGTTTTATTACAAGCACCAGTGTCAATGGCGGCAAGTGCAACATCAGAGCTGGAAAATCAAAAAGAAGCCAATGAACAAAAAATAGAAGAAAGTGAACAAAAGAAAGAAGAAATAACAGCAGAAAAAAATCAAACAGTACAAGAAGTAGAAGATATTTCTAATCAAATTTCAAGTTATGAAAGTCAAATAGCAGAGCTAGATACAAAAATAGCAGATTTAAATACACAAATAAGTGAAAATGAAGCAAAACTTGCAGAAGCAGAAGAAGATTATAAACAGCAAGAAGAATTACTAGAAAAAAGACTTGTTGCTTCATATGAAGCAGGAGAAACTTCATATTTAGACTTTTTACTATCTTCAGATGGAATAATTGATTTTATTTCTAATTACTTTTTAGTAACAGAAATTGCAACAACTGATGATGAGTTATTAGATAGTATAGAACAACAAAAAAATGAAATAGAACAAGCAAAAACTGACTTAGAAAATGATAAAAGAGAATTAGATACATCAAAAGCTGAAAAACAAAGTGTTGCAACTGAATTAGAACAAACTAAATCAGAGAAAAATGCAAAAGTTGCTAAGCTTTCAGAAGATGAACAAGCAATACAAGCACAAATAGACGAATTAGCAGAAGCAAATAAATCTTTAGATGCTGAAATCCTAAGAAAGCAACAACAAATTCAAGAGCAATTAAGAAAACAACAAGAACAAGCAAATAAAGGAAATAGTAATTCATCAGGAGGAGGAAGTAGTTCATCAACAGGTGGAGGTTCAGTAAGTAATTCAGGATTTATTTACCCAGTACCAAGTGGATATGCAAGAATTACAACAGGACTATATTATTCAAGTGGACAATATCATGGAGGAGTTGACTTTGGCTCAGGAGGAATAAATGGACAACCTGTATATGCAGTAGCAGATGGTGTTGTTGTAACCGCAAAAGCATTAACTACAAGCTATGGAAATTATGTTATAATTGCACATTCAAATGGATTATATACATTATATGCACATGGTCAAATGGGTTCAATCAGAGTTTCAGAAGGACAATATGTATCACAAGGACAACAAATAATGAATGTAGGAAATACAGGAAATTCAACAGGACCTCACTTACATTTTGAAGTAAGAACAAGTCCAGGTACATATAGCAATAGAGTAAATCCAATTCCATATTTACCTTAGTTAGTAAGGTATAATATAAAAAAAGAAACATATAGTATATTTATAAGGCGGATAATATCCGCCTGTTGCATTATGAAAATTAAAAACTTTTAATTAGGAGGCAAAAAATGGAGGAAAAAAAGAGGTTAAGAGTATATAAAGTTATAATGCTAGTTGTACTTGTAGCATTTGTAACATTTCTAATTACATCAATTGTAATGTATCAATATTTTACAAATGGTGATGGAATTAGAAATGCTATGATAAGCACAGATACAGGTTCAGATGACATAGCAGATACTTTAGATAAATACAAAGTACTTATTGATAAATATTACTTAGGAGAAGAAGTAGATAACGAAACATTAAAAGAGGGGGCAATAAAAGGATATATAGAAGCATTAGGAGACCCATATACAGAATATATTTCTAAAGAGGATATGGAAGACTATATGGATGACACAATGGGAAATTTTGTTGGAATTGGAGTATATATGGTAAAAGATACAGAAACAAATCAAATAATGGTGCTTTCTCCAATAAAAAATAGTCCAGCAGAAAAAGCAGGAATCAGACCAGGAGACTATATAGTAGAAGTAGATGGAAATGCTTGCACAGGAGATGATTTCTCTAATATTTCAAATAAAATTAAAGGTGAAGAAGGCTCTACTGTAAAATTAAAAATACAAAGAGATGGAGAAACTTTAGACTTTGAAATAAAAAGAGAAAATATTAAGGTAAATCCTGTAGAGGGAGAAGTGTTAGAAGGAAATATAGGTTATATAGAATTTTCATCATTTGATGAAGGAACAGCAGAAGAATTTAAAAATAAATTTAATGAATTAAAATCTCAAGGAATTACTTCACTTATAATAGATTTAAGAAATAATGGCGGAGGAATAGTTGATGAAGCTTTAAAAATTGCAGGTTATGCTGTGGATAAAGGAACAACTTTACTTTATGAAGTAGATAAAGATGGAAATGAGACAGAAGAAAAATCAGAAGTAGATAAAATAATAGATATGCCAATAGTAATACTTGTAAATGAAAATACAGCAAGTTCATCAGAGATTTTGTCAGGTGCATTAAAAGATTTAGGAAAAGCCAAGATAGTTGGAACAAAAACTTATGGAAAAGGTGTTATTCAACAAATATTAACCTTAGCAGATGGAAGTGGATTAAAAATTACAACAGAAGAATATCTAACACCAAATAGAACTAAAATTAATAAAGTAGGAATAGAACCAGATGAAACAGTAGAATTGCCAGATACAGTAGAAAATATTTTAAATGTAGAAAGAGAAGAAGATACACAATTACAAAAAGCAATAGAAATATTAAAATAATTTTGACAAGTAAGAATAAGGGGAGATAAGTATGAATTTACCAAATAAACTAACAATATTTAGAATAATATTAGTACCAATAATGGTAATCATTCCATTTTTGGGGCTTGACGAAAGAGTAGCAGGAATACCAATATCTTGGATAATTATAGACATTATATTTATAATAGCCTCAATTACTGATAAATTAGATGGATATTTAGCAAGGAAAAATAATCAGATAACAGTATTTGGAAAATTTTTAGACCCTTTAGCAGATAAAATATTAGTATTATCAGCAATGATAATGTTAGTAGAAATGTCAAAATTACCAGCTTGGATACCAATAATAGTTTTAGCTAGAGAATTTATGGTTTCAGGATATAGACTAGTTGCAGTAGAAAAAGGCGGAACTGTAATTTCAGCATCAAAATGGGGAAAATTAAAAACTGTAACTCAAATGATTGCAATAATTTTAGCTTTCTTAGATTTAAATAGCTTTGGAGATTGTTTTACAGGAGTATTACAAGGAGGAGATTTAATATTAAATTTAGTTGTAACTATTATGATGATTATTCAAGTTATAGCAACAATCTTTTCTGGATATGATTATATGAAAGGTGCAAAAAAGCTTATGAAAGACTAATATATATTTTACAAAAGAAAAATATATAAGGTAAAAAAATATAAATGAGATTTGCTTGACAAATTTCATTTTTTGCCGTAATATATAAACTGTCTTTTTAAAAGACAAAAGTGAATCTAAAGATTAATAAAAAATATAAATGTAAACAAAAGGAAGGAAGTAGATAACCATGGAAGAAAAAGAAGTAATATTAACTCAAGAAGGGTATGATAACTTAGAAAAAGAATTAAACTATTTAAGAACAGAAAAAAGAGCAGAAATTGCAGATAGAATAAAAGTTGCATTAGGATTTGGAGACTTATCAGAAAATTCTGAATATGATGAAGCAAAAAATGCTCAAGCAGAAAACGAAATGAGAATTGCAGAATTAGAAAATAAAATAAGACATGCAAAAATAATTGATGAAAAAGATATTGATACTGAAACAGTCCAAGTAGGAAATATTGTAAAAGTATTAGATATGGAATTTGATGAAAAAATAGAATATACAATAGTAGGTTCAACAGAGGTTAACTTAGCAGAGAACAAAATATCAAATGAATCACCACTAGGCGCTGCTTTACTTGGAGCAAAGAAAAATCATGTAGTTGAAGTAAATGCACCAGCAGGAGTTATGAAATATAAAATACTTGCAATAAAAAAATAGTTAATAAAATAATGTCTAAGACAATAAAAAAATCACCAAGAAAAATTACTCTGGTGATTTTTTTTTCTAATTTAAATAATTGTTAAAAATGTGTATTAAAGTTTTAAGCTTGCATCTAATGCGAGTTTTATCATTTTATTTAATCCTGTTTGTCTTTCTTCTGTTGTTGCAATTTCTTTTATATATTTAGAGTCAACGACACTCATCAAACATGAGGCTTTTTTATTTAACATTTTTGCTACATAAAATAAAGCAAAAGCTTCCATTTCAGCACCTATTGGATTAAATCCATCAGGCACTCTTTCTAAAAATTTATTTACATCTGTCATATATACATCAAAACAATCTGTACAAACAGTATTTCCTTTTACTATTTCTATATTTTCTTCTTTTGAAACTTCTTCAATTATATTATTTAATTCATTACTAGAATTTACAACATGACAAATTTCATTATTTAAAGTTAAAGCAAAATTGCTTTCAGAAAAGACACTATTAGCTAAAATAACATCAAACAATTTTAGATTTGGGTCATATGCTCCGGCAAGAGCCAATTCTAATTATATTTTCTACATTATAGAATTTAAATAATTCATATGAATAAATTCCCATACTTGGCATGCCCATACCAGATGCCATAACTGTAACTGTTTTTCCTTTATATTTTCCAGTATATGCATACATTCCTCTAACTTCATTTACTAATTTATATTCTTCTAAAAAGTTTTCTGCAATATATTTTGCACGTAATGGGTCTCCAGGCATAATAACTGTTTTTGCGATATCTCCTATATTCGCTTCATTATGTGGTGTTGGCATAAAAATCACTCCTTTATTTTTTGATATTAATAGTATATCATAAACAAAGTAAAATTAGTAATAAAATATATAAAAGTTAGCAATTTGCAAATTAACATAATTTGTGGTATAATGAAACCTGTATAGGAAAGCAGAAATCCTATAAAAAGTAACAACTATTACTTTTAAAGTCAATTAGCTTTAAGTAAAGACAGCAAAGGAGGAATACAATATGCAAATTGACACAAACAAAACATTAAGACAATTATATGAGGAAGGAGTTATAAGAATAGGGACAAGGCTATATATGGAAGTTCCAAAAGGACGGGAATATGTAAGTAAGGAAGAACGAAACGGTTACAAAAATCAAATATTCACATCACTTGAGATAGAATCAAAAGGTAAATACTTTTGGGAAATTGCATTAGAACCTGAAAATAACAATATGTTTGTTATAGGAGAGCCGTTTGGATATTTAAAATTAAAAGGGGCAGAAGGCTGTGTATATATAGAAGAACTAAATACCATTTGCGATACCCTGTTTACAACAGATTATCTAAAAGCTCGTAGTATAAACATTGATGATGTAAACAAAGTACTAGGAGTAGAAATTATAGATAACAAAGTAGTTCAGAAAGAAATTTCAGATGAAGATATATCTTTGGAAAAACAACTTGGATTTAAATATCGATATGGTGAAGGAGAATATTCACCAGAAAGTTATTTAAGAGGAGAGTATGAAAAAGCTAATAAAGAAATAGAATTTAATTACTATTACTATCAAGAAAAATCTATACAAGAAAAACAAATAGAAAAAGATATTATCTTTAGAAAAGGAAGCTTTTGGCTGGCCTCTCCAGGTGTCCATGGCACGAGCGGTGGTGCGGGCTTTGGTCTGGGAGCTGTTATTGGTGGCGTCTGTTCAGGCTATGGTTACGCGTTCGTTTCTAGTGGCTGCCGGTATGCTGGTGGGATGCCTGTCCGACCTGTAGGAGTTCTAAAATCTGATATTCCAATTAAAGACTTACCTATTTCTGAAATAGTAATTCCAACATTAAGAATTAAATTGTCTTAAAATGAATTAAAAAGCTTCTTAAAATAGGAGCTTTTTTACATTAAAATATTATAAAAATGTTAAATAACTCTTGCAAAATAAAAAAAATGGTGTTAAACTAAAAATAGATTTAAAAAAAACCGAACTTTTAGTTCAAAGGATTTTTTTAAATCTTTTTTGTTTTATAGCAAAAAAGAAGAAAAGGGGGAAAAATGAATACAAAATATATTTTTGTAACAGGAGGAGTAGTATCAGGATTAGGGAAAGGAATAACAGCAGCATCACTTCGGAAGATTATTAAAAAATAGAGGATATAAAGTAACAATCCAAAAATTTGACCCATACATAAATGTAGACCCAGGTACAATGAATCCATGTGAACATGGAGAAGTATTTGTAACAGATGATGGTGCAGAAACAGATTTAGACTTAGGGCATTATGAAAGATTTATAGATGAGAACTTAAGTGAAGCATCTAGTGTCACAATGGGAAAGATATATTCAAGTGTAATACAAAGAGAAAGAAGAGGAGATTACTTAGGAAAAACAGTACAAGTAATCCCACATATTACAAATGAAATAAAAGACAGAATATACAAATTTGAAAATACAGATATTGATATAGTAATAACAGAGATTGGTGGAACAATAGGAGATATCGAAGGAGCGTCTATAATAGAAGCTATAAGACAAGTAGGATTAGAAAAAAATCCAGAAGATGTTATATATATTCATGTAACACTTCTTCCATATATAAGTGGTTCTAATGAGATAAAATCAAAACCAACTCAGCATTCAGTAAAAGAATTACAAAGTTTAGGAATAAATCCAAATATTTTAGTTTGTAGAACAGAACTTCCTATTCCAGATAATGTAAAAGAAAAGTTATCTTTATTTTGCAATGTAAGGAAAACAAGTGTAATAGAAAATAAAACTGCAGACTGTCTATATGCAGTACCACTTAATTTAGAAGAAGAAGGGCTAGCTAGAGAAGTATGTAATTATTTGAAATTAGATAGATATATACCTGATAATTCTAAATGGGAAGAAATGGTAGAAAAAATAAGAAAAATTGATGATAAAAATCAAGTAACAATAGGAATAGTAGGAAAATATGTTACTTTAGAAGATTCATATTTATCTGTAATAGAAAGTTTGCATCATGCAGGATTTACAAATAATTTAAAGGTAAATATAAATTTAATTGATTCAGAAAAAATAACTAAGGAAAATGCAAAAGAAAAATTAGGCGATTTAGATGGAATAATAGTACCAGGTGGATTTGGAAATAGAGGAATAGAAGGAAAAATTGAAACAATAAAATATGCAAGAGAAAATAAAGTACCATTTTTAGGAATTTGTTTAGGTATGCAAATGTCAGTAGTGGAATTTGCAAGAAATGCATTAGATTTAAAAGATGCTAATTCCTCTGAATTAGATAGAAAAACAAAAAATCCAGTAATACATATAATGGAAGAACAAAAAGAAGTAACTAAAAAGGGTGGAACAATGCGTCTTGGAGCATATCCTTGTATATTAAAAGAAGGAACTCGCGCAAAAGAAGTATATGGAGAAAAGGAAATATCAGAAAGACATAGACATAGATATGAATTTAATAATAGTTATAGACAAGATTTAGAAAAGGCTGGATTAATTGTATCGGGAACATCCCCAGATGGAGAATTAGTAGAAATTGTAGAACTTGATAGAAAAGCACATCCATATTTTATCGCAACACAATTTCATCCAGAACTAAAATCAAGACCAAATAGACCAGCACCATTGTTTGTAGAACTTGTAAAAGAAGCTAAAAATAAGAGAAAATAAGCGATAAATAAAAAAAATAATAAAAAATGAAAAAAATATGGAAAAACCTATTGACAATTTATTTAAAAATATGTATAATAAATCTCGTCGAAAGGACATGGTCGCTTAGCTCAGCTGGGAGAGCATCTGCCTTACAAGCAGGGGGTCATAGGTTCGAGCCCTATAGCGACCACCATGTTTTTTACGGCCCGGTAGTTCAGTTGGTTAGAACGCTAGCCTGTCACGCTAGAGGTCGACGGTTCGAGCCCGTTCCGGGTCGCCATTTTTTTATTACGTA